>NZ_JBIUAW010000007.1:0-511295 GCF_044593195.1 Streptomyces sp. NPDC052396 | reverse complement strand
ACCGTGAACACCGAGATGATGCTGGCCGCCGCCGGCGCCCTCGCCGATGTCGTCGCCGAGGACGAACTCAACGCGAACTACATCATCCCCAGCGTCTTCAACGCGGCGGCGACCCAGGCCGTGGCCTCGGCCGTCAAGCGGGCCGCGCTGGCACTGGGCCGGACGGACTGATCCCCGGGCGCGACGCCGGTGGCCGGGCATCCGTCTCCAGCCGTCGGCGTTGCGCCCGAGCGAGGCAAGTGCAGGGGTGTGCAACTCCGGTCAGGCGGGCAGGACTTCGTGTCCGAGCAGGTCAGCCAACCGGCCATCGGTGGCTGGTCGCGCGGTTCCTCGCGCCGCTTACGGGGCGCCCCAGCGCCTCCGCCAGCAGTGACTCCAGCAACCGCACCGCCTCCCCCACCGCCGCGCGCACCGGCGCGCTGAGGCCGGTGGGAATCTCCGGCTCGTCGCCGCGCAGCCGCACCAGCGGTTCGCAGCCGAGGACCAGTACCCGGGGCAGGGTGAGGCCTTCGGCCCGGGCCAACTCGCCGGCCCAGGCGAGCACTTTGACCGGGTCCATGCCATGGGCCTCCGGCGCCGGAGGCGGCGCATCGGCGGCGGGCGCGTCCACTTCGAGTACATACAAGGTGCCGGGGCGCCCCCCGCGCGGGACGGCGTCCAGCAGAATCGCCGTCTCATAGCCGGCCAGCAGCCGGTAGGCCAGGTCCATGCCGCGGATGCCGAAGTCGGCGAGGTCCACGGCCGGGGGCAGCGGACGGTCGCGCAGCGCGGTGACCAGTTCCGGGCCGAAGGCGTCATCGGCCAGGAAGATATTGCCCACTCCGGCGACCAGCACCCGGCCGGCGGATCCTCCGGCGGTCATGCGCGTCCCGCCATACCGGCCGGCGCCGGGCGTTTGCGGACGAACGCCGAGCGCAGGGCGTGATAGGGGGCCGCCGGGTCGTCGAAGGTCTCGCGCATGGCGCGCAGTTCCCCGGCGCGGTGGGCGGCGAGCGGCTTGAGCGCCTCATCGCGTTCACGGACGGCCTTCTTGGCGGCGATGCGCACCGCTACGTCCGTGTCCCGGGTCAGATCCAGGGCCAGTTCGGCCACCGCGGGGGCGAAGCGCTCCACGGTGGTGGGCAGCACTCGGTCCACCAGGCCGCATTCCAGGGCCCGTTGGGCGCTGACGGGCAGGGCTTCCCCGGTCAGCCGTGCCGCTTGTTCGCCGCCCACACGCCGGGGCAGGGTGTAGGTCCAGTATTCGGAGCCGTACAGCCCCATCAGCCGGTAGTGCGGGTTGAGCACCGAACCGGCCCTGCACCACACCTCGTCGGCGGCCAGCGCCAGCATCACCCCGCCCGCCGCCGCGTTGCCGGCCAGGGCGGCCACCACCAGCCGGTCGGTGGTGGTGAGGATCGCTTCCACCAGGTCGTCCATGGCATTGATGTTGTCCCAGGACTCGGCGGCCGGATCGGGCGCCGCCTCGATGACATTGAGGTGGATGCCGTTGGAGAAGAAGTCCCGCTCCCCGCCGAGCACCAGTACCGAGGTGGGGCGCCGGCAGGCGGCCCGGTAGGCGCTCAGCAGCCGTCGGCAGTGCCTGGTGCTCATGGCGCCGCCGGGGAAGCGGAAGCGCAGCAAGCCGACCTCGCCCCGCTCCTCGTAGCGGATGTCGCTGAAGGTCCGCCGGTGGCCGGACAGTTCCAGTGGTGCGGCCATCTCCGGTACGTCCGGCGGCAGTTCGCCCAGCGCCACCGTGGCGGGCAGTCTGATGCCCGCCTCGCCGTGCGCCGTCCGGCACCGGCGCAGTTCGGGGATCCACACCGCGCCGTCGGCGGTGGCCCGGCAGATCGCCCCGGCCCGGGTGGCCAGCACCGTGCCGGGCCGGCCGCGCAGCCGGTCCTCGGGGTGGCCACCGTGCAGATACCACTCGGTTCCGGCCAGTTCATCGCGTACGCCCGGCCAGGAGTCGGCGGCCCGCAGGGCGCGCAGCACGGCATCGGTCGGCTGGCTGTCCCAGTCGATGCGGCGTGCGCTCTGCCGCATCGGCGGGCGGGTGCGTACCGCGAGTCCGTCCTGGGGCCGGGGGGTGAAGCCGCCGGAGCCGAAGCGTTCCACCGCCAGATGCACCGCGTGCAGGGCGGCGTCCGCCACCTCGCCGCGGTACAGGTCGCTCTTGCCGACGCCGGCCGGCATGGTGAAGCCGGCCTCGGCCCACACCGGCCCGGCGTCCATGTCCGCCTCCGCCTGGAGGACCGTCACTCCCCAGTGTGCGGCGCCCTCCTGGAGGGCCCAGTCCAGGGCGGAGGGGCCCCGGTCGCCGGGCGGTCCGGGGTGGACGACCAGGCAGGTGTGTCTGGACCACACGTCCTCGGGGATCACCGTCCTGAGCATGGGCGCCAGCACCAGCTCGGGCCGGTGCCGCAGGACCGCGGCGCGTACCGCGTCCGCGCCGTCGGCCACGGCCGTCCGCACGGTGTGGCCCTGGTCGCCGAGCTCGGCGAAGACCCGCTGGGTGAGGCTGTTGAACGCGCTGGCGATAAGCAGAATCCGCATGGGAACCGGCCTTTCCGGATGCGTGACCGAGTACGGACCCCCCGGCCGATCCTCGCCGACCGGTGGCCGGGGCCGTCCCTTCGCCCCGGCCCGGACGCCCTGGATTGCGCTGGCCGGGCGAATACCTGGGGCCGCATGGCAGCACCGGCCGTGCCGCGGCCGCCGCGCGGCGGCGGCGCTGGGCACCGTGGACCCCTCAGGAGGGATCGTCGGGTGATATGCGCGATGACGGAGCGGAAGCCGGATGCATGAGCTGTCGATCGCGACCGTGATCGTGGAACGGGCCGGGGAGCTGGCCCGGCGGCATGGCGCGGACCGGGTGGAAGCGGTGCGGGTGCGGGTGGGCGAGCTGGCCGGGGTGGTGCCGGACGCTCTGTCGTTCTCCTTCGAGGTGGCCCGGCAGGGCACCGCGCTGGCGGACGCCCGGCTGGTCGTCGAGGAGGTTCCGGCACGTGCCCGCTGTGAGCCCTGCGCGGCCGACTTCGCGGTGGGCGTGCCGCCCTTCCTGTGGTGCCCCCGCTGTGACCAGCCGTCCGAACGCCTGCTGTGTGGGCGGGAGTTGGAGATCACCGCCATTGAGCTGGAGGAGGCGAGCGTGTGATGTGCCGTGTGGTGGATGTGCGCCAGGCGGTCCTGGCGAAGAACGACACCCTGGCGGGTGCCCTGCGCGAGGAGCTGGCCGGCCGGGGCACGGTGCTGGTCAGTCTGCTGTCCAGTCCGGGGAGCGGTAAGACGGCTCTGCTGGAGCGGGTGTTGTCGGTGAGTGCCGGCCGTGGGGTGCCGGTGGCGGCGCTCACCGCCGATCTGGCCACCGAGAACGACGCCCGGCGGCTGGCCCGTTCCGGTGTTCCGGTGCGGCAGGTGCTCACCGGTGGACTGTGCCACCTGGACGCGGCCCAGCTCCGGTCGCATCTGGAGGGCTGGCTGCCCGAGGCCACCCGGGTGCTGTATGTGGAGAATGTCGGCAATCTGGTCTGCCCGGCCTCCTATGACCTGGGCGAGACCCTGCGGGTGACCCTGATGTCGGTGACCGAGGGCGAGGACAAGCCGCTGAAGTACCCGGCTGCCTTCGGGCTGGCACATCTGGTGGTGCTGACCAAGGCCGATATCGCGGAGGCGGTCGGCTTCGACGAGGCCCTCTTCCGGGAGAACCTCGCCCGGGTCAATCCCGGGGTGGAGGTGGTCCGCACCTCCGCCCGCACCGGCGACGGCGTGCGGCCGCTGGTGGACCGGGTGCTGGCGGTGGCGGCGGAGGGCGTGTGCCACCGGCCGGTGATGGCGGACGCCCCGGCGGACGGCCATGGGCCCGCGCACCACCCGGACGGCTTGGCGGTGCCCCGCACGTGACCACCGTTCAGGACGCCCAGGGGCCCGTCCGGCACCGGCTGGTGGTGCGCGGCACGGTGCAGGGTGTGGGTTTCCGCCCGTTCGTCCACTCACTGGCCCATGGGCTGGCGCTGTCCGGCCATGTGGCCAACCACCCGGACGGTGTGGTGGTGGAGGTGGAGGGCCCGCCGGAGTCGGTGGAGGTCTTCCGGGAGCGGCTCGGCCGGGAGGCGCCTCCGCTGGCCGTGGTGTCCTCGGTGGCCCGGTACCGGCTGCGGGCGCTGGGGACGAGCGGGTTCAGCATCCGGCCGTCGGCGTCCGGCGCGGGGCGCACCCTGGTGCCGCCGGATGTCGCCCTGTGCCCGGCCTGTCTGGCCGAGCTGAGCGACCCCCGGGACCGCCGCTTCCGGCATCCCTTCATCACCTGTACGCACTGCGGGCCGCGTTTCACCATCGTCACCGGCCTGCCCTATGACCGTCCCCGGACCACCATGGCCGGCTTCCCGCTGTGCGAGCGGTGTGCCGGGGAGTATGCGGACCCGGCCGACCGGCGGTTCCACGCCCAGCCGGTGGCCTGCCCGGACTGCGGGCCGCGGCTGCTGCTGGAGCGGCCCGGCGACCGGTGCCGGGGGGCGGACGCCCTGGCGGCGGCCCGGGAGCTGCTGGCCGGCGGCGGGGTGCTGGCGGTGAAGGGCGTCGGCGGCTATCACCTGGCCTGTGACGCGGAGGACGAGGCGGCGGTGGGCCGGCTGCGGGCGGCCAAGGAGCGTGGCGGCAGGCCGTTCGCGGTGATGGTCGCCGACCTGGCGACGGCGCGCGCCCTGGCCCCGGTGAGCGAGTCCGAGGCCCGGCTGCTGAGCGGGCCGCGGGCGCCGGTGGTGCTGCTGGCCCGCGCGCCCGGGTTCTCCCCCGCCGTCCGCCTGGCCGGGGCCGTCTGCCCGGACAGTCCCGGGGTGGGGGTGATGCTGCCCTACAGTCCGGTGCACCGGCTGCTGTTCGGGCTGCCCGGCGACCCGCCGGGGCCGCGGGCGCTGGTGATGACCAGCGGCAACCGCTCCGGTGAGCCGATCGTGACCGACGATGAGGTGGCCGCGCTGCGGCTGGCCGGGCTGGCCGACGCCCGGCTCGGGCATGACCGGCCCATCCGGGTGCCCTGCGATGACTCGGTGGTTCGGGTACGGGCCGACGGCAGCTGTCTGCCGGTGCGCCGGTCGCGTGGCTATACGCCGGAGCCGGTGGCCCTGCCGTTCGAGGTGCCGCCGGTGCTGGCGGTGGGCGGCGATCTGAAGAATGTCTTCTGTCTGGCCGAGGGACGCTCCGCCTGGCTGTCCCAGCACATCGGCGACCTGGGCGAGCTGGCCACGCTCACCGCGTTCGAGCGGGCCCTGGACCACCTCACCGCCCTGACCGGGGTCCATCCGGAACTGCTGGCGGCCGACCGGCATCCGCGCTACCGCTCGTCGGCCTGGGCGCGTGACCATGCCGCGGGCCGTGCGCTGCGCCTGGTGCAGCACCACCATGCGCATATCGCCTCCGCGATGGCCGACGCCGGCCTGGACGGCACCACCCCGGTCATCGGGGTGGCCTTCGACGGCACCGGCTATGGCGAGGACGGTGCCGTGTGGGGCGGCGAGCTGATGCTCGCCGGCTACACCGGCTACCGCCGCCTGGCGCATCTGGCCTATGTCCCGCTGCCGGGCGGCGACGCCGCGGTCCGCAATCCCTGCCGGATGGCGCTGTCCCATCTGCGGTCCGCCGGCCTGCCCTGGGAGTCCGGGCTGCCCTGTGTGGACGCCTGCGCGGAGGAGGAACGGCGGCTGCTGGCACGGCAGTTGGAGCGTGGGGTGGCCTGTGTGCCGACCTCCAGCATGGGCCGCCTCTTTGACGCGGTGTCCTCGCTGGTGGGGGTCTGCCACCGGGCGGGCCATGAGGCCGAGGCGGCCGCGGGCCTGGAGGCCCGCGCGGTGATGGCGGGGAGCGGCTGCGGAAGCCCGTACGCCTTCGAGGTGTCCCCGGCGGCCGGGGACGGGCCGCTGACGGCCGGCCCGGCGCCGGTGCTGCGGGCGATCGTGGCGGACCTGCGCCGGCGGACCCCGGTGGAGGTGATCGCGGCCCGTTTCCATCTGGCCGTGGCGGCCCTGGTGGTGACGGTGTGCACGGCCGCCCGGGAGCGCACCGGGGTGGGCACGGTCGCCCTGACCGGCGGGGTGTTCGTCAACGCGGTACTGGAGGAGGAATGCCACCGGGGGCTGGTGGAACGGGGGTTCACAGTGGTCCGGCACCGGGCCGTCCCCTGTGGCGACGGCGGGCTGGCGCTGGGCCAGTGCCTGGTCGCGGCACGGTCCGGGCGGGCCTGACGGAAGGAGTGAGGCGGATGTGCCTGGCAGTGCCCGGCAGGGTGGTGGACGTCGGGGAACGCGACGGCACCCCGATGGCCAAGGTCGACTTCGGTGGAGTGGTCAAGGACGTGTGCCTGGCCTATCTGCCGGACCTTCAGGTCGGTGACTACACCATTGTGCATGTGGGGTTCGCCCTGCAACGTCTGGACGAGGAGGCGGCATTGGCGACCCTGGAGCTCTTCCGGAGCATCGGGGCCCTGGACGAGGAGTTCGGCGACGCCTGGAGCCGTGCGGCCGAGGAGGCCCGATGAAGTATCTGGAGGAGTTCCAGGATCCCGGCCTCGCCCGGCGGCTGCTGGACGAGATCCATGCGACCGTCACCCGGCCCTGGGCGCTGATGGAGGTCTGCGGCGGGCAGACCCACTCCATCATCCGCCATGGCATCGACCAACTGTTGCCGGAGCAGGTGGAGTTGATCCACGGTCCGGGCTGTCCGGTCTGTGTCACCCCGCTGGAGGTGATCGACAAGGCGCTGGCCATCGCCGCCCGTCCCGAGGTCATCTTCTGTTCGTTCGGGGACATGCTGCGGGTGCCCGGCACCGAGGGCGATCTGTTCCGGGTCAAGAGCGCCGGGGGCGATGTGCGGGTGGTGTACTCACCGCTGGACGCGCTGGAGACCGCCCGCCGGCACCCGGACCGGCAGGTGGTGTTCTTCGGCATCGGCTTCGAGACCACCGCTCCGGCCAACGCCATGGCCGTCCATCAGGCCCGGCGGCTGGGCATCGGCAACTTCAGCCTGCTGGCCTCCCATGTGCGGGTGCCGCCCGCCATCGAGGCGATCATGAGCTCGCCGCGCTGCCGGGTCCAGGGCTTCCTGGCGGCGGGGCATGTGTGCAGCGTGATGGGCACGGCGGAGTACCCCCGGCTCGCCGAGCGGTTCGGCGTGCCCATGGTGGTCACCGGCTTTGAGCCGCTGGACATTCTGGAGGGGGTACGGCGCGCGGTGCGGCAACTGGAGCGCGGCGAGCACCGGGTGGAGAACGCCTATCCGCGCGCGGTGCGCGAGGAGGGCAATCCCGCCGCGCTGCGGATGCTCGCCGAGGTCTTCGAGGTGACCGACCGCGCCTGGCGGGGCATCGGCACCATCCCCGGCAGCGGCTGGCGGCTGGCCCCCGCCTACCGGGAGTACGACGCCGAGCACCGCTTCGAGGTCGGCGGGGTACGGACCGAGGAGCCGGCCGCCTGCCGCAGCGGCGAGGTGCTCCAGGGGCTGCTCAAGCCGCATGAGTGCGCCGCCTTCGGCACCGTGTGCACTCCGCGTACTCCGCTGGGGGCGACCATGGTCTCCAGCGAGGGGGCCTGTGCCGCGTACTACCTCTACCGCCGCCTGGGTACCGGCGCGGCGGCCGTCACCGGCGTCACCGGCGCAACTGGCGTTACCGGCAAGGAGGCGACCTCCGTTGGCTGACTCCCCCGCTCCCCTCACTCCCCTGCTGCCCGACCCCTCCGAGTGGTCCTGCCCGGCGCCCCTGCGGGACCGGTCGGTGGTCGTACTCGGCCATGGCGGCGGTGGCGCGCTGTCGGCGGAGCTGATGGCGGACATCTTCGCGCCCGCCTATGGCAACGAGATCCTGGGCCGGCTCACCGACTCCGCCACCGTGGATCTCGGCGGGGCACGACTGGCCTTCTCCACCGACTCCCATGTGGTGCGGCCCCTGTTCTTCCCCGGCGGCTGCATCGGCGACCTGGCGGTCAACGGCACGGTCAACGACCTGGCCATGAGCGGTGCCCAGGCCGCCTTCCTGTCCTGCGCGTTCATCCTGGAAGAGGGCACCGAGCTGGCCGTGGTGGAGCGGGTCGCCCAGGCGGTGGGCGCGGCCGCCCGGGCGGCCGGGGTCAGTGTGGTCACCGGTGACACCAAGGTGGTGGACGCCGGGCACGGCGACGGGGTGTTCATCGCCAGCTCGGGCATCGGACTGGTGCAGCGCGGGGTGGACATCCGCCCGCAGCGAGCCCGGCCCGGTGATGTGGTGATCGTCAGCGGGCCCATCGGACTGCATGGCGTGGCGGTGCTCAGCGTGCGCGAGGGCCTGGAGTTCGGCGTGGAGATCGCCAGTGACACCGCACCACTGGGCGGCCTGGTGGCGGCGATGCTCGCCGTCACCCCCGAGCTGCACGTCCTGCGCGACCCCACCCGGGGCGGAGTGGCCACCGCCCTCCATGAGATCGCCACCGCTTCCGGCACCGGGGTGGTCCTGTGGGAGCAGGCCGTCCCGGTGCCCGAGCCGGTGGCCAACGCCTGCGGCTTCCTGGGGCTGGACCCGCTGTATGTGGCCAACGAGGGCCGGCTGCTGGCATTTGTGCCGCCCGAACACACCGATGCACTGCTGGACGCCATGCGCGCCCATCCCCAGGGCACCGGGGCCACCGTCATCGGCGAGTGCGTGGCCGGTCACCCCGGCATGGTGGTGGCCCGCACCCGGCTCGGCGGCACCCGGGTGGTGGACCCGCCCCTCGGCGAGCAACTGCCGCGCATCTGCTGACGCCGGGACGGCGAACGTGTGAGCGATCCATCGCACGTTCTGGGGCAAACCGCTCTTCAACGGGTCAAGCCGTTTCTTTGGGATGGCCTGAACCGTTGGTTCGGGTACTGATCATCGTCGCCGCTCACGAAGGACATACGCCGATGCGCCTTTGCCGTCCGCTCTTCGTCGCTCTCGCCGGGCTCGCCCTTCTCACCGCCACCTCGGGTGCGGCGGTCGCCGCGAACGGATCGTTCGTCTGGGTAGGCCCCAAGGGCAAGGCGTA
Source organism: Streptomyces sp. NPDC052396 (assembly GCF_044593195.1). Lineage (NCBI taxonomy): Bacteria > Bacillati > Actinomycetota > Actinomycetes > Kitasatosporales > Streptomycetaceae > Streptomyces > Streptomyces sp. NPDC052396. The sequence continues at coordinate 502,284 of NZ_JBIUAW010000007.1, read as the reverse complement.
CTCCATCCAGAACCCGCCGGACCACAAGTGCTACGACATGGGCCAGGAGGCCCGTGGCGCACAGAACGCGACCAAGCAGCCGCTGGTCGTCTACACCGAGAAGAAGTGCAAGGGCTCCGCGATGCGCCTGAAGCCCGGACAGTCGGCGCCGAGCGGGTCGCGTTTCGCCAGCGTCATCTTCAACAAGGGCTGACCCAGCGGGTGGCGGGTCCGCCGCCGTAACACCCGCCGGGCGCCGGAAGCCCTCCGATGAGCCGCGCCGCAGTCCATGACTGCGGCGCGGTTTTCGTTATGGGCTGAGCCGGCCGCCGTGGGCTCCGGTCAGCGGCCGCGGCAGCGGATATCGCAGGACCGGGCGGCCGGCGGTTCATATCGCTGCCCGGCGGCAGCCTCGCCGTCCGGTCCGGCTGGCGTGGCGGGGCGAGCGGCGGCAGCGTCGTCCCCCCGGTACCCACCGGCACCCCGGTCATGAGCGGCGGCCGGGCCGTCACACATTCGCCGCACCCGGCGGGCGGTGGAGCGCGCGCCATGTGAGCGTGGGCCAAGGCGCATGGGCCCAAGAAGCGAGGAAGGCCGGCATGGTGAAGCATCCGGTGACCGGCGAGGCCGCGTCCGCCGCGGACCCGGGCTTCGAGCGGGCCCGGGCCGTGGCGGACGCGGTGCTGTACGAGGGGTATCTGCTCTACCCGTACCGGGGGTCCTCCGGGAAGAACCGGGTGCGCTGGCAGTTCGGTGTGCTGACGCCGCGCGCCTGGGCCGAGGCCCGCCGCACGGGACCCGCCGGGGTCGCGGGAGCCACCGAGTCCTGGGAGCAGCGCACCGAGGTCGTCTGCCAGGCGGACTCGCCCGATGCCCTGGTGCATGTCCGGGTGCGTTTTCTGCAGCTTCAGCACCGGCAGGTGGAGCGCCAGGCGGAGGACGGACGGTATGTGCCGGTCGAGGCGCTGGAGACGACCGGGGCGGTGCACCTCACCTTTGACGAGGCGGTGCCGCGACAGGCGGATGCCGCCGTCCCGCTGTCCGCGCTGCTGAGTGCCGAGCACACCCTGCCCATCCGGCCGGCCGGCGGGGAGGAGGCGGAGGACCTCTACGGTACCGCCGGCCGGCTGGTGCGGCGGCGGTGGCCGGTTCAGGCCGCCACGGTGCTGTCCGCGGAACTGCTGGACGCGGACCGTTGCCTGTACCGGCTGACGGTGACAACACGGAACACGGGGGACGGTGCCGGCCCGGACGATCCCCGGGAGCGGGCGCTGCGTCATGCGCTGCTGGCCACCCACACGCTCATCGGGGGAGCCGGGCTGCGCTTCCTGTCCCTGACGGACCCGCCCGCCTGGGCGGCGGAGCACACCGCGCGGTGCCGCAATCTGCACACCTTTCCGGTGCTGGCCGGCCAACCGGGCGCTACGGACCTGGTGTTGTCGGCCCCGGTCATCCTGCCCGACCATCCGCAGGTGGCTCCCGAGAGCCCGGGGGACCTGCATGACGCGGCCGAGATCGACGAAATCCTCACCCTGCGCACCCTGTTGCTGACGGATGCGGAGAAGCGTGAGGCCAGGGGCACTGACCGGCGGGCCGCGGAGATCCTGGACCGGGTGGAGACCATGCCGCCGGAGGTGCTGTCCCGGCTGCATGGCGCGATCCGCTCACTGACTCCCGGGGCGGCGGCCGGAGTCGGCAGGCACGCCGGGCCGTGGTGGGAGGAGGGCGCCGATGACGGGCTGCGTCCGGCCACCGACTGTGTGCTGGTCGGCGGTGTCGCGGTGGCCAGGGGCAGCCGGGTGCGGCTGTGTCCGCGCGGGCGCGGGGTGGATGCCCAGGACATGTTCCTCGCCGGCCGGACGGCCGAAGTCGTCGCGGTCTTCCAGGACGTGGACGGCGGCCATCAGATCGCAGTGACCCTGGACCAGGACCCCGGGGCCGAACTGCATGGCTGGTACGGCCGGTTCCGCTATTTCCGGCCGGATGAGGTGGAGCCGCTGCCGGCCGTCCCCGATGAGGAGGCATGCCTTGGACGCCATCGAGTTGCTGAAGCATGACCAAGGGAGGCCCAGGACATGAGCGCCGACACCTCAACCGCCCCGCTCGCCGGGGAAGAGCCGGATCGTGGGGAGCAACGGCAGGGTTTCGACGAGATCGACATCCTGTGGATCTCCGAGGGAATGAGCTGTGACGGCGACAGCGTCTCGCTGACCGCCGCCGACCGGCCCGCCATCGAGGATGTTGTGCTGGGCCTGATTCCCGGGCTGCCCAAGGTCAATCTGTACAACAAGGTCCTCTCCCCCACCCTGGGCGGCGAGGAGTTCCTCGCCCCCTTCCGGGCCGCTGCCCGTGGTGAACTCGGTCCTTTCATCCTCGTCATCGAGGGCTCGGTGCCCAACCAGAACATCATCGAGGGCGATGGCTACTGGACCTCATTCGGCAACGACCCGGAGACCGGTCAGCCGCTCACCCTCAACTGGTGGATCGACCAACTGGCGCCCAAGGCATGGGCTGTTGTGGCGGCCGGCACCTGTGCGGCCTACGGTGGCATCCACGCCATGGCGGGCAACCCCACCGGCTGTATGGGGCTGGCGGACTATCTGGGCTGGGACTTCACCTCCCAGGGCGGCCTGCCGGTGGTGAACGTACCCGGCTGCCCCATCCAGCCGGAGAACTTCATGGAGACGCTCCTCTGGGTCCTCCACCATGCCGCCGGCAGCGCGCCCCCGCCGCCACTGGACCATATGCTGCGCCCGCAGTGGCTGTTCGGGAAGACGGTGCACGAGGGCTGCGACCGGGCCGCTTACTACGAGCAGGGCGACTTCGCCAAGGACTACAACTCCCCCAAGTGCCAGGTGAAGGTGGGCTGTTGGGGGCCGGTGGTCAACTGCGACGTGCCCAAGCGGGGCTGGATGAACGGAGTGGGCGGCTGTCCCAACGTCGGGGGCATCTGCATCGGCTGCACCATGCCGGGCTTCCCGGACGCCTTTATGCCGTTTATGGACGAGCCCAGCGGGGCCAGTCTGTCCTCCGCGCTCATCCGGCCCTATGGCGCGGTCATCCGGCGGCTGCGCGGCATCACCAATATGGCGGTCAACTACGAGCCCAAGTGGCATCACAACGGGCCTGCCCTGACCACCGGTTACGACCCCCGGTGGCGGCCGGGGCGCCGGGCAGGCGGCACCCGGCGGCCCCGTTCCCATCGCACGGCGATCAAGTAAGGCAGGAATCCATGACGGCAACCGAGGCCGGATCCCGCTCCATGGAGCGCAAGCCACCGCAGATTGTGGAGATGTCCTGGGATCCGATCACCCGGATCATCGGCAACCTCGGCATCTACACAAAGATCGACTTCGCCAACCGGGAGGTGACCGAGTGCCACAGCACCTCCTCGCTGTTCCGCGGGTACTCGGTCTTCCTCAAGGGCAAGGATCCGCGTGACGCCGGCTTCATCACCTCGCGCATCTGCGGCATCTGCGGGGACAACCACACCACGTGCTCCGGCTACGCCCAGCAGATGGCCTATGGCATCAAGCCGCCGCCGCTGGCCGAGAGCATCGTCAACCTCGGCGAGGCCGCCGAGTACATGTTCGACCACACGATCTTCCAGGACAACCTGGTCTTCGTGGACTTCTGCGAGGCCATGGTCAAGGCCACCAACCCCAGCGTGCTGGCCAGGGCGGAGCGCACCCCGGCCCCCAACGGTCATATCCATGGCTACCGGACGATCGCCGACATCATGCGGGCGTTCAACCCTTTCGAGGGCGAGGTCTACAAGCAGGCGCTGCGCATCAGCCGGGTCACCCGGGAGATGTTCTGCACCATGGAGGGCCGGCACGTCCACCCCTCGACGCTGTATCCCGGCGGTGTGGGCACCATGCCGGAGCCCACCACCTTCACCGACTACCAGTCACGGCTGCTGCGGATCCTGGACTTCGTCAAGCAGTCGGTGGTCATGAACGACGATGTCTTCGACTTCTTCTACGAGGCGCTGCCCGGCTATGAGGAGGTGGGCCGGCGCCGGGTCATGCTCGGCTGCTGGGGTGCCTGGCAGGACTACAACGTGTGCGACTACCGTTACCAGACGATGGGCGACTGGGGCCGGTCCATGTTTGTCACCCCCGGAGTCATCGTGGACGGCAAGCTGGTCACCAACGACCTGGTGGAGATCAACCTGGGTCTGCGGGTCCTGCTGGGCAGTTCCTTCTACGAGGACTGGCGGGACGAGGAGCCTTTTGTCACCCATGACCCACTGGGCAATCCGGTCGACATCCGCCACCCATGGAACCAGACCACGCTGCCGGCCCCGCAGAAACGCGACTTCGACGGCAACTACAGCTGGGTGATGAGCCCCCGCTGGTTCGACCGTGCCAGCGGTGACCACCTCGCCCTGGACACCGGCGGGGGCCCGCTGGCCCGGCTGTGGTCCACCGCGCTCAACGGCCTGGTCGACACCTCCTATGTCAAAGCCACCGGGCACAGCGTGCGGATCTCCCTGCCCAAGAGCGAGAAGCTGCCGGAGACCACCCTGGAGTGGAAGATCCCCCGGTGGAGCAACACCATCGAACGTGACCGGGCCCGCGCCTACTTCGTCGCCTACTCCGCGGCGATGGCCTTCACCTTCCTGGAACAGGCGATGTCCATGGTCCGGGCCGGCGACACCAAGGTGTTCACCGACTTCGAGGTGCCCGAGGAGGCCATCGGCTGCGGCTTCCATGAGGCGGTGCGCGGTGTGCTGTCCCACCACCTGGTGATCAAGGACCGGAAGATCGCCAACTACCACCCTTATCCGCCGACCCCGTGGAACGCCAGCCCGCGCGACAGCTACGGCACCCCGGGCCCGTACGAGGACGCGGTGCAGGGCCAGCCCATCTTCGAGGAGAACGGGCCGGAAGACTTCAAGGGCGTGGACATCATGCGTACCGTGCGCAGCTTCGACCCCTGTCTGCCGTGCGGGGTGCATATGTACCTCGGCAAGGGCAAGGTCCTGCAGAAGGTCCACTCGCCGGTCTATGGAGCGACGGCTCATGGCTGACCCCTCCCGCCCGGGCTCCGCCCGCCTTGACGACCAGGCCATCGGCCGGCGCCTGGCCCGGGTCGATGACCTGCTGGAACGCGTCGAGGAAGCGCCCGGTCCCATGGCCCGGGCCGCGCTGGACGCCATTGGCACGCTCACCGAGGTCTATGGCGAGGCACTGGCCCGAGTGCTGGACACGGCCGGCCCGGAGCTGGGCGGGCGGCTGGCCGAGGACGAGCTGGTCGGCCATCTGCTGGTCCTGCACGATCTCCATCCGGATGGTGTCGAACGGCGGGTCGCCCGAGCCCTGGACGGTCTGCGCCCGGCCGTCCGGGAGCAGGGCGGGGAGGTCGAACTGGCCGGTGTCGCCGAGGGGGTGGCCACGGTGCGGCTGACCGTCAAGGGGTGCCGCTCCACCTCGGCCGCCCTGGAGCAGGCGGTACGCGAGGCCGTGCTGGCCATCGCCCCGGAGCTGTCCGAAGTGCGACGGCTGCCGGACGCCCCCGGACCGCCCGCCTTTGTACCGCTGAGCGCGCTGGCCCGGCCGGCGGCCGCCACCGGAGGCCCGGGATGACCGGCGGTGCCCTGGCCCGCCTCGTCCGGCATGGCGCCCGTGAACGGCGCGGCGCCAGTGAGCGCTGTGACCTGTGTGATGCCCCGACGGAGGCCGGGCACCGGCATCTGTACGCCACCGCGCGCGAGGAGGTGCTGTGCGCTTGCCAGGCGTGCGCCCTGCTCTTCACCCAGGACGGCGCCGGGCGGGACACCTGCCTGCTGATCCCCCGTCGGCGGCTGCGGCTGGAGCCGGTGCCGACCCGCGAGCTGGGCGTACCGGTCGGCCTGGCCTTCTTTGTGCCCCGGACGGACGGCGGGGTCATGGCCCACTACCCGAGCCCTGCCGGGGCCACCCGGTGGCAGGTCGACCCGGCCGCCTGGCAGGCCACCGTGGACCGGCACCCGCCCCTGGACACCCTCACCGCCGAGGTGGAGGCCCTTCTGGTGGACACCGCCTGGGGCCATCGCCACCACTGGATCGTGCCCATCGACGACTGCTTCCGGCTGGTGGCCCTGGTCCGCCGGGAGTGGACCGGGCTCTCCGGTGGCAGCCGGGTGTGGCCCGCCGTGGACCACTTCTTCGCCGAACTCGCCGAAGGGCCCGCCCTGGGCCGCTGACCGGCGCCGCCGGTCGGCGCCGAACGGAAAGGAGAGCGTCATGGGGCGCATCAGAACCGGCAAACCGGACGCCAAACCGGACACTCCCACACATGTACGGGGCATGCGCGAGGGCAACAAAGGCCCCTATGAGCGCCAGTCCGGCCACCACGAGGACGGCACCGCGGACGCCCGGCGTTCCACCGGCATCCACTGGAAGAAGCATGACGCCCTCTCGAAGAGCATGCCCAAGCTCCCGCCGGGTTGAGCGGTGGCCGAGCGATAAGGAGCACATACCCATGGCCAAGCGATTGTTGATCATCCAGGCCGTAGTGGCCGGAGCGGCCGCGCTGGCCCTCCTGATCAAGGAGTTCCCGGGGCTGGTCCGGGAGATCCGCCTCTGGCGGATGGCGGGGGTGCGCGCCGGTTCCCGTTATCCCCGGTAGCCGGCGGCACCGTCATCGGTCCGCCGGACGCCGGGCGCGTCCGGTCAGCCGGTCCCGGATCCGGTCCAGCAGGCCGAGGCCCGGCGACACCGCCTTGGTGACCGGCGCGAGATCGGGAATATCGGGGCGGGGGCGGGTGGGGGCCGTCCGCCGGCTCCGGCGGACCTTCTCCCCCAGCTCCGCCAGGACCGGTGCGGGGCAGCGGGCACCCAGCCGGGGGAACAGCCGCTGCTCCTGCTCCAGCAGATGGGCGGTCACCTGGGCCACCAGCAGGGGAAGCAGCCGGGCGAACTCCTCGTCGCCCGGCTCCAGGTGCTCCAGATCGCGCAGGATCCGCTCCACCCGGTCATGACCGGCCAGCTCCCGCTCCACCCAGCGCGCCCCGTCCGGGAGGTGGTCGCGCACGGCCGGGTACAGATACTCCTTCTCGACCGCCGTGTGGCCCACCAGCTCCATCGTCACCCGCTCCACCAGCTCCCCTCGTTGGGCACTGCCCGGCGGCGCCGAGCGGATGCGGTCGAACAGCCGCTGGGCCACGCGATGGTCGGCGGTGAGCTCTCCGATGATGTCGGCCTTGGGTGGCACGTGTGATTCCTCCGGTGCGTCCTGCGTCCCGTAAGGGCCCTCCTGCCCCTTCGCACCACTGCCCATCGCGGCTCTGACGGGTACTTAGGCCGTCCGGAGCAGCCGGACGGTAGGTCCGGCAGCGCCCGGGTAGCAGCTAGCGGGGCCGCGGGAAAGGAAGCAGGCTGCATGCTGTTGCGCAGGCGGAAGGCCCGGATCAGGTCCGGTGCCCGGCAGGCTGTCCATACCGGATATCTCGCACTGGACAGACGGGCCCCGGTTTCCGAGCTGGCGCGCCAACTGCTGAGGAAGGCATTCCCGGACCACTGGTCGTTCCTGCTGGGCGAGATCGCCCTCTACAGCTTCCTGCTGCTGGTGCTCACCGGCAGCTTCCTGACGTTCTTCTTCACCCCCGCCATGACCGAGGGCGTCTACCAGGGCCGCTACGCTCCGCTGCGCGGGCTGCTGGTCACCGAGGCCTATTCCTCGACGCTCCACATCAGCTTCGATGTCCGCGGCGGACTGCTGATCCGTCAGATGCACCACTGGGCGGCGCTGATCTTCGTCGCCGCGGCCGGGGTGCATCTGCTGCGCATCTTCTTCACCGGAGCGTTCCGCCGCCCGCGCGAGCTGAACTGGATGATCGGGGTGACGCTGTTCATGCTCGCCCTGCTGGAGGGGTTCTGCGGCTACTCCCTGCCGGACGACCTGCTGTCGGGCACCGGGCTGCGCACCGCGAACACCATTGTGATGTCCATTCCGGTGGTGGGCACCTATCTGAGTTTTCTGCTGTGGGGAGCTTCCTTCCCCGGCCATCTCATCATCGCCCGCCTGTACATCATCCATGTCCTCTTCGTACCCGGGCTGTTGCTGGCACTGATCGGCGCCCATCTGGTGATGGTCGTCTACCTCAAGCACACCCAGTGGTCCGATCAGGGCAGGACCAACCGGAACGTGGTGGGACTGCCCATGGTCCCCCAGTTCGCCATCCGGTCGACCGGCCTGTGCCTGGCGGTATCGGGTGTGACCACGGTGCTCGGCGCCCTCGCCCAGATCAACCCGGTGTGGAACTTTGGCCCCTACCGTGCCGACCAGGCGTCCACCGGTGCCCAGCCCGACTGGTATGTGGGCTTCCTGGAGGGTGCCCTGCGGCTGATGCCCGCCTGGCAGAACACGGTGGCCGGGCACACCCTGATGTGGAACGTCTTCCTCCCGGCGGTCGTGCTGCCGGCCCTGCTGTTTCTGGTGCTCTACCTGTATCCCTCACTGGAGAAGTGGGTCACCGGCGACCTGATGGAGCATCACCTGTGTGACCGGCCGCGCGACCGGCCCACCCGCACCGCGCTGGGGGTTGCCGCGGTCGTCTTCTACGCGGTGCTGCTGGCGGCGGCCGGCAACGATGTGGCGGCGTTTATCTTCCGGGTCTCCGTGGAGAGCCTGACCTGGATCTACCGGATCTCCCTGGTCATCGGCCCGGTGGTCGCCTTCCTGGTCACCAAACGGGCCTGTCTGGCGCTCCAGGCTCATGACCGCCGGCTGCTGGCGGAGGGCGAGGAGACCGGTCTGATCAGCCAGAACCCCTACGGTGCCTTCAGCGAGGGCAGTCAGCCGCTCGGCGCCCGGCAGCGCTACCGGTTGCTGGTGCGGGACATCCCGCTGCCCCTGCCGGACCCGGGGAAGCGGGCACCCAGGCGGCACCGGCTCCGGGCGGCGTTGAGCAACTGGTTCTACCGCGACCGGGTGGAGATGCCGACGACGCCCGAGCAGCGCCTGCAGATCACCGGCAGGACGATCGCCCCACTGCCGGATGCCGAGCGGGACTAGGGCCTGTTCCGGGTTGAGATCTAGATTTTCGGTTTTCTGCCCCCTCTTCGCAGTTGGGCAACCCCCGCATGAGCACAAGTCAACGCCTGCTATCGATGGCGACCGGAACCGGGTTTTCCGGGTCGCGGCATGCTCCTGCCGGGCCCGGCGCGCAGCGGACACCCCCGGGCCGAGGGAGGGATCGGCCCGGGGGGCTGGTGGATGATCAGCCGAAGTTGGGAGCCAGGGTCGTGGCGTTGAGCGCCGTCACGATCGTCTCCTCCTCGTGCCTGAAGTGGGACTCCAGCTGGTTCGCCAGCCGCTCCAGGTCGGCGCGCAGCTGCACGGGGTCGGTTTCACCGGGTACGAAGCTGTCGACGAGCTGCTGGATGTCGTCCTGCAGCCGCGCCACGACCTTGTGCTCCTCGCCGAGCTGCGCCAGCGCCGGAGCGAGTGCGGGGAACTGCTTGGCCAGCATCGGGAACATGGCCATGCCCTCGCCGCCGTGATGCTTCTTCAGCGCCCCGCAGAAGTTGAGGCAGTGGGTACGCATCTGCTGGGCGAGATCCGGCGGCGTCCGCTCGATCGTGTCCGCGCCACCCTCGATCACCTGGTCCGCCTGGGCGCGGAGCGTCTCAAGCTCCTTGCGTAGCCAGTCGTGCACCTCAACGATCCAGTCGCCCATGCCCTTGAGCCGCTCCTCGCCGGGCTTGGGGCCGATCCGGTGCAGTACGACGACCGGGATCTCCCGGGTCGTCTTGGCCTGGTGGTCGGCGTACCCCGGCGCCTCGGCGATCACGCGGTCGAAGAGCTTGTCACGCTCCTGGGCCGGCGGGATGCCGGCGATCGCCTGATAGGTGTCGCTACCCGTCTCGACCGTCACGATCGGGTTCTTGCGGATGTTGTGGTACCACGCGGGGTGCTTGTCAGCGCCATTTGAGGACGCGACGACGATCCCTTTTCCGTCGAATTCGAGATACCCCAGGATGCTCTCCCGGCGCAGGCCGCTCTTGGCTCCGACGGTCGTCAGCACGGCCAATGTCCAGCCCTCGAACATGCCGCTCATCTTCCCGTTGTTCGCCCGAAACTCGGCGATGACCTGACGCTGGAACTCGTTGACGTCGAAGCCCGCCCAGGTCTCGGCCTGTGCTTCCCAGGTCTCGGCCAGTTCCTTGCTCATGCAGTGCCTTTCCGCGTCGATTGATCGCGAAGGAGGGCCATGCCACCGGAAATCGGCACAGAAATACCCCGCATGCCTACGCAGTGAAGATGGGCGCAGCAATCCCAGGACAGGGATTGACGAGCTGCGAGAGACGGAACGCGCCGATCTCTGCAATGGCTGAGTAGCCGCTACCTCCATGCGTAGGCCCATACGGGGCTCACTGGGATCATAACACCATCCCCCGCTGATCGAGCAGCCACCTTGACGAGTGCAACCGGGAGCCTGTGGACCGGTGTTGGGCCCGATCTTGAGTTAGCTTGAGATCACCCGGGGGCTGGAGACTGCGGATCCAGATGAGGGAACCACGCAGGTGGAGTCCGGCGAGATAGCTGGCGGAGGTCTTGTCGTAGCGGGTGGCGAGGCCCCGCCAGTCCTTGATCTTGTTGATGCAGCGTTCGACGCTGTTGCGCTCCTTGTACAGATCGGCGTCGTGGCTGACGGGACGTCCGCCGTGTGAGCCCTTCTTCTTGCGGTTCGAGGCCTGGTCCTTCTTCTCCGGGATGACCGCCTTGATGTTACGTTTCCGCAGGTGGGTGCGGTTGGCGCGAGAGGAGTACGCCTTGTCGCCGGCGACGGCGTCCGGGCGGGTCCGGGGTCGGCCGACCGGGCCGCGGACCTTGATACCGGCCAGGACGGTGGTGAACTGGAGGCTGTCGGCGGCCTGGCCGGAAGTGAGGACGAAGGACAGCGGACGGCAGCGCCGATCGGCGGCGAGGTGGAGCTTGCCGGTCAGGCCGCCGCGCGACCGGCCCAGCAGGGCCACCTTCAGCCGGATCCGTCGCCGTCGGCGCACCCGCCGGCGCTCTTCGCGTGCCGGGCCGGCGGCTTCGACGCCCGTCCCGGCCTGCCCTTTTCCTCCCTTGCGTGTACGCCCCTTCTCCTCCTCGGCCGCCTTCTCCAGCGCGGTGAGGACCTCGGCGTCCACGACCATGCCGACGGCGTCGTGGTGGGCCCGGGCCACGGTGGAGTCCACGCTGACCAGGCTGAGATCGACCTGTCCGCGCGCGGCTGCCTCGGCGATCACGCCGTTCATCAGGGCTTCGAAGACGCCCAGGTCACGCCACTGCAGGAACCGGTGGTAAACCGTCGTCCAGACACCGTGATCGGTGGGCATGTCCCGCCACGGACTGCCGGTGCGGAACCGCCACACCACCCCTTCGAACTGCTCCCGCAGCCGCTTCGGGTACGGGCCGAACTCGCCTATTGGCAGGAACGGCACGATTAACGTCCACTCGTCATCCGTCACTTCAGACCGCGCCACACCAGCCGTCTACCGGCGGGGAGGACGACGCGGGGCCGAAATCCGAAAATCTAGATCTCAACCCGGAACAGGCCCTAGCCGCCCGGCGGTCAGGTCTCCACATCGGGGAACTGGAAGACCATGCCGAAGACCCCGGCCAGCATGATGCCGCAGCCGATGATGAACAGCCACAGCCCATAGACGATGCCCAGGCTCATCAGCGCGGCGCCGGCCGCGGTCACCGGCGGGTAGCCGCTGTGCGGCGGGAAGAAGCCCAGCAGCCCGGCGCGCTCCCGGATTTCGGCATCCCCCACATCCTCCGGTCTGCGGCCCTTGCGCCGGTAGTTCACCGCGCAGAAGAACGCGATGACCGAGGACATCACAAAGGAGACGGTGAGCGCCGCCCCTCCGGCCGGCTCCCGGGCGACCCAGATATACGACACATCGGTGATCAGGAAGAACCCGGCCACCCCCGCGAAAAGAATGGCCTCAAGCTTCATGCGCCCTGTCCTTCCACGGTGTCCGGTGTCGGCTGTGTGCCGCCGCGCTTCCCCGGCAAGGACGGAACCTCCGGGTGGTTGAGGTCGAAGGCGGGCGAGTCGGAGCGGATACGGGGCAGCGCCAGGAAGTTGTGCCGGGGCGGCGGGCAGGAAGTCGCCCACTCCAGCGACCGCCCGAACCCCCAGGGGTCGTTCACCTCGACCTTCCGGCCGGACACGGCCGTCTTCCAGACGTTGTAGAGAAAGGGCAGGGTGGACAGGCCGAGCAGGAAGGAGCCGATGGACGAGACGGTGTTGAGCGTGGTGAATCCGTCCGCCGCCAGGTAGTCGGCATACCGGCGGGGCATGCCCATCTCGCCGAGCCAGTGCTGGACCAGGAACGTGGCCTGGAATCCCACGAAAAGGGTCCAGAAATGGATCTTTCCCAGCCGCTCGTTCAGCATCTTCCCGGTCATTTTGGGCCACCAGAAATAGAAGCCGCCGAACATGGCGAAGACGATGGTGCCGAACAGCACATAGTGCAGATGCGCCACGATGAAGTAGGAGTCGGTGAGGTGGAAGTCCAGCGGCGGCGATGCGATGACGACGCCACTGAGGCCGCCGAGCAGGAAGGTGACCAGGAAACCCACCGCCCAGACCATGGGCGTCTCAAACGAGAGGCTCCCCTTCCACATCGTCCCGATCCAGTTGAAGAACTTGATTCCGGTCGGCACCGCGATCAGGAACGACATAAACGAGAAGAAGGGCAGCATGACGGCGCCGGTGGCGAACATGTGATGGGCCCACACGGTGGCCGAGAGCATGGTGATGGCGATGGTGGCCCCCACCATCCCCGCATAGCCGAACACCGGTTTGCGGCTGAACACCGGGATGATCTCGGAGACGATGCCGAAGAACGGCAGGGCGACGATATAGACCTCGGGGTGGCCGAAGAACCAGAACAGATGCTGCCAGAGCAGCGCTCCCCCATTGGCCGCGTCAAAGACCCTTGACCCGAATTTCCGGCCGGCCTCCAGCACCAATAGGGCCGCGGTGAGCACCGGGAACGCCAGCAGCGCCAGGATCGAGGTGAACAGGACGTTCCAGGTGAAGATGGGCATGCGGAACATCGTCATTCCGGGCGCGCGCAGGCACAGGATGGTGGCGATGAAGTTCACCGCTCCCAGGGTGGTGCTCAGGCCCGCCAGCACCAGCCCCATCGCCCATAGATCGCCACCGGCACCGGGTGAATAGACCGACCCGTTCAACGGGGCATAGGCGAACCATCCAAAGGCGGCCGCGCCGCCGGGCACCACCAGTCCGGACAGCACAATCAGTCCCCCCAGCAGAAACAGCCAGTACGTCAGCGCGTTCAGCCGGGGAAAGGCGACATCGGGGGCACCGATCTGCAGCGGCATGATGGCATTGGCCAGTCCGGTGAACGTCGGGGTGGCGAAGAGCAGCAGCATGATGGTGCCGTGCAGGGTGAAGAGCTGGTTGTACTGCGTGGTGCTGAAGAACTGCAGCCCCGGGCGGGCCAGCTCGGCGCGCATCAACATGGCCATGACGCCGCCGGCCAGGAAATACCCGAAGGAGGTGACCAGATACATATTGCCGATCGTTTTGTGATCGGTGGTGGTCAGATAGTCCCTGAGCTTGCGGCCCATACGGACCCGGGGATTTTCGGAGGCATCCAGCGGCTCGCGTTGCCGTTGCTCGTCCAACTGCGACATGCGCCCTCCGAAGCGCTGGTGCTATGAGGAAGATTCCGCCAGATCATGGCGCCTGCTGTGTAGCCGCGACGCGGGTCCGGCAAACCTTGGCGCGTGGGCCTGCGCCAGGATGCCGTCGGCACATCCGGAGCGGCCGGGCCGGCATACGGCCGGCCGGCCTCAGACGGTCAGCACCGCCACGCCCGTGACGCGATCGGCCGCCAGATCGGCCAAGGCGCGATCCGCCCGGTCCATCGGGTAGCGGCGCAGGTGGACGACGGGGCGGCAGCGGGACACCTCGGCGAGGTAACTGCGGCCGTCGGCACGGGTGTTGGAGGTCACGCTGCGCAGGTTCCGTTCCTGGAAGAGGTGTTGCGCATACGACAGCGATGGAATGTCGGTGAGGTGGATACCGGCCACCGACAGCGTGCCGCCACGGTCCAGTGCCGCCAGTGCGACCGGCACCAGGTCGCCCACCGGTGCGAAGAGGATCGCCGCATCCAGCGGCTCGGGAGGGACGTCATAGGCATCGCCGGCCGAAGCGGCGCCGAGTTCCAGGGCCAGTTCACGGGCGGCCGGAGCCCGGGTCAGGACATGGACGGTGGCCCCTCTGGCGATGGCCAGCTGCGCGGTCAGATGTGCGGAGGCGCCGAAGCCGTAGATGCCGAGCCTGCCCCCGGGTGGCAACTCGGCACGTTCCAGGGCGCGGTAGCCGATGATGCCGGCGCACAGCAGTGGCGCCAGCTCCGCGTCCGTCGGCCCCACCGGCAGGTGGTAGGCAAAGCGGGCGTCGACCACCGTGTGACCGGCATAGCCACCGTGGATGTCCCAGCCGGTGTAGCGGGATTCCGGGCACAGGTTCTCGCGGCCCGAGCGACAGTACCGGCACACCCCGCAGGTGCCCGCCAGCCAGGCGGCACCGACCCGGTCCCCCGGCGCGAAGCCCTCGGCCGCGGGTCCGGCCGCCCGTACCCGGCCCACGATCTCGTGTCCGGGCGTGCACTGCGGCACCCGTGGCGCCAGGTCGCCCTCCGCGAGGTGCAGGTCGGTTCGGCACACCCCGCACGCCACCACTTCCACCAGCAGACCCGTCGGCCCCACGGGCGGCAGGGCACGCTGCACCCGGCGCAGCGGATGGGCGGCGGCCGGCGCGGGATGGTCCACGACCCAGGCCGTGGTGACGGCGGGCGGCGGCCCGGTCTCGGGACTGCCGGTGCTCATACCTCCACCCTGCGCCTGTCGCGCGGGGGCGACAAGCCTCTGCGGTGGGTCAGGGCCGCCGGCCCTGGACCGAGTACATCAGGCAGGAGGCGGCCAGGAAGTCGGGGTGGCACATGGCCTGGCGGGCCGCGGCGAGCTGCTGGTCGGTGATGCCGGTCCGCAGGAACCGCTCGCGCAGGTGGCGGATGTTGTGGATCTGCAGGGCGGTTCCGGGAGAGTGGGCCCGCCACTGCTGGACGTGGGGTTCCGCGTCGATGTCGACAAGTCCGGCCCGGGACATGGCGGTGGGCAGGCGACGGCCCCAGTCCAGGTCGACTCCGGCGGAGGTCAGAAGTGCCAGTTTGGCCTCCAGGTAGGTGCGGTAGGCGGCCTGGGCTTCGGTGGAGGACTCGCCCATGGGGATCAGCGGGCCGTAGGTGGTCTCGTCGAACTCGTCGAGCTGGAGCCAGCCGCCGGGCCTGAGCGCGGTCACCAGGCGCTGGAGCACCTGGGTGCGCTCGGGGAGGTGCAGCAGCACCAGGCGTGCGTGGATCAGGTCGAAGGAGTTCTCGGGCAGGGGGTCGGCGGTGATGTCGTGGGTCAGGATCTCCAGGCCCGGGACGGCCGGCACATGGTGCGGCTTGATGTCGGTGGCCAGGACCGAGCCGGTGGGGGCCACCCGCCCGGCCAGCCAGCGGGCGACGCTGCCGGCTCCGGCGCCCACTTCCAGGCAGCGCCCGCCGGGCCCCGTGAGGATCCGGGACAGGCGGCGGACGGTGAAGTCGTCATAGGCGGCGGCCAGGCAGCAGTGCTGCTCGCCGGCGTGTGCGCTGTCGTTGTCGTAGGCGTAGCCCTGGGGCGGGGTGAGCGTCATACCGCGTTCCTTTGCCGGGAGTCGGTGCCGGTCGACACCGATGATCCTCCGTGCGGGCCCGGCTGCCGAGGGGGCGGCAGGTCCGGGACCCAGGTGCGGGCCGGCCGCCACCCAGCGCCCAGCGCGCGAGCTGTCCGGTGCGCCGTCCGCCCCGGCTCACATCCGCCCGCAGCTGCGTCTGACTTGCAACTACGAAATCCCCGCGCCTACGGTGTGCCGTCGTTTATGCACGCAGGAAGGGGCCTCGATGGTCGCCACTGTCACCGCCAGCCAGGACATACGTCCCTCCGGTTGGCGGCGAATATCGGGAGCGATGACCGGTGCCGAGTGGCGCCGTATGGGCGGAATGGCCGCCTTCATTCTGGCCCTGCACATCGTGGGCTGGTTCACCCTGGTGGCGATCGTGGCACCGCACCACTACAGCCTGGGCACCAAGTCCTTCGGCATCGGCATCGGTGTCACCGCCTATACACTCGGCATGCGGCATGCCTTCGACGCCGACCACATCGCGGCGATCGATAACACCACCCGCAAGCTGATGCACGAGGGCAAGCGTCCGCTGTCGGTGGGCTTCTGGTTCTCCCTCGGCCACTCCAGCGTCGTCTTCGCGCTGTCGCTGCTGCTCTCGCTGGGCATCAAGGCGCTGGCCGGACCCGTCCAGGACGACAACTCCCAGCTCCACCAGATCACCGGCTGGATCGGCACCACCGTCTCCGGCGCCTTCCTCTACCTGATCGCGATCTTCAACCTGGTGGTGCTGTCCGGGATCTGGAAGGTCTTCCGGCAGATGCGGGCCGGTCACTTCGACGAGGACGCGCTGGAGGAGCAGCTCAACAACCGCGGGCTGATGAACCGGTTGCTGGGCCGGGTGATGAAGTCGATCACCAAGCCATGGCAGATGTACCCGCTGGGTCTGCTGTTCGGCCTGGGCTTCGACACCGCCACCGAGGTCGCCCTGCTGGTCCTGGCCGGCTCCGGTGCCGCCTCCGGACTGCCCTGGTACGCGATCCTCTGCCTGCCCGTCCTGTTCGCGGCCGGCATGTCGCTGCTGGACACCATCGACGGGTCCTTTATGAACTTCGCCTATGGCTGGGCCTTCTCCAAGCCGGTGCGCAAGGTCTACTACAACCTCACCATCACCGCTCTGTCGGTGGCCGTCGCGCTGATCATCGGCACCGTCGAGCTGCTGGGCCTGCTGGCCGACAAGTTCGACCTCCATGGCGCGTTCTGGGACTGGATCGGCGGGCTCGACCTCAATGTCGTCGGCTTTGTCATCGTCGGGCTGTTCTTCGCCACCTGGGTCGTCGCGCTGGTGACCTGGAAGGTCGCCCGCATCGAGGAGAAGTGGTCCGCGAATATCCAGCCGGGCGGCCCGGCCGCGGACTGATCCGGCATTGCCGCCCCCGGGCCGAAACCCGGGGGCGCTGGTATCCGTGCCGGGGAAGCCCGTGAGCCGCTCAAGGGCACGCACATCGCTGTCCAACCGAAGGTCACCTCCTTCCGGGCATCCAACGGCTCCCTGTTCGCGGCAGTGGACCCGGCGGAGGACTTGCGGCAGCTGGCCTGTGCTGTGACGCGGACCGGGCGGGCGGTGAGCGCGGGACTGAGGAGAGCCGGTCCGCGGTAGGTGCGCGACCGGGCCCGTAACTCCCCCGGCTTGCCCCGCGCCGGGAGCCGACCGGCTCCGGAACACCGGCTCACACCCGCGGCAGCCGCCGGCGCGCGACCCGCAGGATGTCCTCGGCCGTGACCGTGCCGGCCAGCCGGCCGTCCTCGTCCAGGACCAGGATCAGCAGCCGGGCCGCCGGGGCGGTGCGTCCCAGGACGTCCACCAGCAGGTCGTCCGGCGCGGCGACGGCGCACTGGTCCAGTGGTACGGCCAGTTCGCGGACGCGTACCGAGGCCCGGCGCGCGGCCGGGAGCATCAGCAGCCGGTGCCGTTCGACGAGCCCGCTGGGGCGGCCCTGGAAGTCGAGCAGGGCGATGACGGGCTCCCGGGTGCGGGCCGCCACGGTGTCCAGGAAGTCCGCCACCGAGTGCCAGTCGGGTGCCGTGAGCGGTGGTGCGGTCATCGCCTCCGATACCCGCACTCCGGCCAGTGCCGCCAGCACCTCGGCCTGGCGCATCTCCGCCGTGGCGGAGACGGCGAGGAAGCCGCCGACAAGCATCAGCCATAGGCCCGAGCCCATGCCATGGACGGTCTGGTACCAGCCGGCGAGGATCATCAGCAGCCCGGCGCCCTGCCCACAGCGGCCGGCCACGCGCTGGGCGCGGGAGCGGTCCCCACCGCGCCACCAGATCAGTGACTGCAGGACCCGCCCGCCGTCCAGCGGGGCGGCCGGCAGCAGGTTGAACAGCGCCAGCAGGACATTGGCCCCGCCGGCCCAGAGCAGCACCACGGCGGCCACCGTCCAGTGCAGCAGGTGACCGGTGGCGAAGCCGGCGGCGATGCCCAGGCCGCCCACCACCAGGCTGGTCAGCGGTCCAGCCACGGCGACCAGGAACTGGGTGCGCGGGGAGGCGGCCTGGCCCAGCCGGGTCACCCCGCCCAGCCCCCAGACGGTGATGTCCAGGACGGGGATCCCGGACCGGCGGGCGGTGAGCGCGTGCGCGGCCTCGTGCAGCAGCAGACTGGCCGTCAGCAGCACCGCCCCGGCTGTCCCGGCGGTGCCGTAGACCACGGCGGACCGCCCCGGTACCGAGGCGGGCAGCGTTCCCCGGGCGAGGCCGGTGCCCAGGAAGAGGATCAGTACGGGCGCACTCCAGTGGATGCGCAGCGGTATGCCGAAGAGCTTCCCCAGCGAGATGGAACCGCCCATGTGCCCTCGCCCCACTCACCGCGCAGGCAGCGCCGGGGCCCGTGGCGGGCCCCTCCCTACCATCATCCGCCCGGGCGGGCCGGCCCGGCGACGGCGCACAGGGCCAGAGCTCGGAGCCCGGAGCACAGAGCAGGGCAATACCCACCGGAGCGCATCCCATAGGGTCGAGCAGTGATCGAACGTCGAAAAGGGGCAGCTGCCCGGAAAATCTCGCTGCGTCCTGCCTATCCGCGCCCGGGGCGGTCGGGCTTGGCCCGATGGGTGCCGTCCTGGCGCCAGACGCTGGGCCTCTTCGGCTGCTGCGTCACGGTCATCACCGGGATTCTGGTGGTGATGTACATACGCACCGGGATACCCGCCGACCTCAACTCCTTCGCCACCCAGCAGGACAACGTCTACTACTGGGCCGACGGCACCGAGATGGCCCGCACCGGCGAGGTCAACCGGCAGGACACCCCGCTCGACAAGGTGCCGGAGCAGGTCCGCTGGGCCGCGCTGGCCGCGGAGAACGAGACCTTCTACTCCGACAGCGGTGTCTCCCCCAGTGGCATGGTCCGGGCCATCGGCAAAATGATCACCGGCGGCAGCACCCAGGGCGGCTCCACCATCACCCAGCAGTATGTGAAGAACGCCTATCTGAACCAGCAGCAGACCATCTCCCGCAAGCTCAACGAGATGTTCATCGCCATCAAGCTGGACAACAAGCTCAGCAAGGACGAGATCCTGGAGCGCTATCTCAACACCAGCTGGTACGGCCGGGGCACCTATGGCATCCAGCGCGCCGCCCACGCCTACTACGGCAAGGACGTCTCCCAGCTCAATGCCAGCGAGGGCGCCTTTCTCGCCGCGCTGCTCAAGGGCGCGGCCATGTACGACCCGGCGCTGGGGCCCAGGAACCATGAGCGCGCGGTGGAGCGCTGGAAGTGGGTGCTGGACCGGATGGTGGCCGGCGGCAGGCTCTCCAAGGAGGAGCGGGCCCGCTACACCAGCTTCCCGGAGCCCAAGGCTCCGCCCAGGCCCGCCGGGCTCACCGGCCAGACCGGCTATCTGGTGGAGACGGCCCGCGCCTATGTCAGCGCGCACTCCGATGTCTCGCCCAAGGACTTCGACCGGGGCGGCTACCAGATCCGCACCACCTTCGACCGGCGGCGGACCCAGGCCCTGACCAAGGCGGTGACCTCGGTACGGGCCAAGCTGGCACCCGAGCGGCGCGCGGCCGACCGGAACGTACGCATCGGCGCCGCCTCGGTGACCACCGACGGTCGCATCGTGGCCCTTTACGGCGGGCCGGACTATCTGGAGCAGGGGTTCAACGACGCCAACTCCTCGGTGGTGCCGGCCGGCAGTGCCTTCACGCCCTTCGTCTACGCCGCCGCCCTGCACGAGGGCGTCCAGCGCGAACGCGACAAGCCCAGGACGCCGGTGACCCCCGGCACGCTCTACAACGGCGACGACCGGATCAGCCTGCTCACCCCGGAGGGGCCGTACTGGGACCGCTCGGGGAAGATCGTCAAGGCGTCCAATGACGGCGGGAAGTCCTGGGGCAAGGTCACGCTGAAGGACGCGGTGGCCAAGTCCGTCAACACCGCCATGATGCAACTGGGCATGGATGTGGGCCTGGACAAGGCCGGCGAGATGGGCGTGCGGACCGGGCTGCTGGAGGACAGCCTCGGCGACAAGCTGCCGTCCTTCTCCCTGGGCACGGCCACCCCCAGCGCCATCCGCATGGCCGACGCCTATGCCACCTTCGCGGCCGGGGGACGGCACAGCGATCCGTACTCGGTCAGCCGGCTCATCCGCAATGGCGCCGATGTCCCGGTGGAGAAGCCGGCGGCCAGGCAGGTGCTGCCCCGCTCGGTGGCGGGTGCCGTGGACGACGCCCTGCACGAGGCCGTCCGGCGGGGCACGGCGACCGCGGCCCGGGCGGCCGGGCCGGGGAGCGCCGGCAAGACGGGCACCGCCCAGGACAACACCTCGGCCTGGTTCGTCGGTTACCGCGACCGGCTCTCCACGGCCGTCTCGCTGGCCCGTATCGACCCCAGGAGCCAGGAGCTGCAGCCGCTCGACGGCCTGGGCGGCGCGTCCAGGAAGCAGCCGGGCAGCGGACTTCCGCTGGACATCTGGACCCGGTACATGACCGGGCGCTAACGGGCCCAGGGCGCCGGGCCGTTGTGCCCGGCGCCGGCCCGGCTACTTCACCAGCTTCGCCCAGTCCGGGGACTGCGCCGGGTCCAGCTTGCGCAGCCGCTCCAGCACCTTGGGGTCCTGGGCGTCCAGCCAGTCGGCGAGCTGCTTGAAGGACACACAGCGCACACCGTCGCGCTTGCACACCGACTTCACCACGTCCTCGACGGCCGACATATATATGCCGCCGTTCCAGTCCTCGAAGTGGTTGCCCACGAACAGCGGTGCCCGGCTGCCGTTGTAGACGCGCTCAAATCCGTTGAGATACCCGTCCCTGGTGAGTCTGCGCCACTGCTCGTACTTCGCGGGATCACCCTTGGTGTTGTCACCGGACTGGTTGTAGAGGAAGTTGAAGTCCATGGACAGGACCTGCTTCTCGCTCTGCGGATAAGGCAGCAGCTGCAGCGGGAAGTTCCAGATCCCGTCGATCTTCGACGGCCAGATCTGGAAGTCACCGGGCGAACTGGCGTCATAGCGCCAGCCGAAGGACTTCGCGGCGGTCAGCAGGTTCTTCTGGCCTTCCAGACAGGGCGCCCGCCCACCGGTCAGTTCCTTCTGGTAGTCGAAGGGCAGAGGCGGCAGGTCCTGGTAGCCGGTGTTGGTCTTCCAGTGCTCGACAAACGAATACGCCTGCTGTATCTCGCTCTTCCACTCCGCCGGGCTCCAGTCGCCGCCGCCCTTGCGCCCGCAGAAGTGGCCGTTGAAGTGGGTGCCTATCTCATCGCCGTCCTGCCAGGCGGCACGGAGCTGCTCCAGGGTGTCCCTGATGTGCTGGTCCGTGGCATAGGAAATGGCGGATTCACCTGGTTTGTGCTGCGGCGGCTTGTACATCGCCGCCTTGGACTTGGGCAGCAGATACATGCCGGTGAGGAAGAACGTCATGGTGGCGTTGTTCTGCTTGGCGACCTCACGGAAGCGCGAGAACTGGTGGTCATCGCCTTCCAGCGCGCCGTCCCAGGAGAAGACCACGAACTGCGGTGGCTTCTGCCCGGGCTTGAGCTTTTCCGGCTTGGGCTGGTGGGGCTGCGGCCCGGTGTAGGAGGTGGAACCGTCGCCCAGCACCTTGACCTTGCCGTCCCAGGTGGCCTCGGGTGACGGACTCGCCTGGGCGGTGGGCTCCTTGGCGGGTGCGCCGGCGGGCGAGGCGGCGGCCCGCTTGCCGCCGTCCTTTCCCTCACAGCCCGACAGGCCGAGGGCCAGCGCGGCCACGGCGGCCAGAGCAGCCGCACTATGCACGGTCCTCTTCGACAACTTCGTACCCCCTGGCACCAAAGCACATATTCCGCCTCAAGTATCACAGGGCGGCTCGGCCCGTCCGCAGCCAGGTTCTGTCTCGGGCGGATCCCTGTGGCGCGCAGGCGAGTTGACAGGGGGCCCCGCCCCGGAGGCCGGGGCGGGGCGGTGCGGTCAGGTGCGGTAGGCGTAGTAGACCGCGTCCGGGTACGACGCCAGGATGCTGAGCAGCGACTTCCGGTAGGTGTTGGTGGAGTGGTAGGTCAGGTAGGGAATGCCCATCCTGCTCTTGTAGGTGGTGATCATGGAGTGGTCCTTGGACCCGTCACCGTCGAAGTCCATCTGCAGGATGTCGCCGATCTCCAGCTGGAAGACATTCGGCAGCATGGTCACGCGCTTGGAGTTCTGCGCGTACCAGGACCATTCATTGGCCCCGACCCAGGAGTGCGACTGACTGGAGGAGGTGTACCACCACGTGCGGTAGTCCGCGGCCGCGCCGGACACCGGCTTCCAGCCGCCGGCCTTGAGGGCCTGGCTGATGAAGTTGGTGCAGTCACCGCCTTCCTCGTTGAACTGCCGGTAGGCGGGGTTGTAGTTCCGCCAGTACTTCTCCGCGTAGGCGGCCATGGCCGCGTAGTTGTACCCGGAGCGGGTCTGCCGCTTGGGTATGAGGCGGTCGGGCCAGGAGGTGTCCGCCGGCTTGGCCGCGGGGGTCGGGCCCAGGCTCTGCCGGGCCGGGACCTTGGGCACCGCCGGGGCATTGACGGCCACCGCGCCGTCATCGGCGGACTTGATCCCGGTGAGCTCCCACTTGCCGTGACCGGTGGCGGTGAAGCTCACCTGGTGACGGGCCTTGAAGCCGGTGCCGGCCGGCTCGTCGCCGTGGATCTTCTTGTAGGTCAGCGTGGTGGTCTCGGTGACCCGCACCGTGGCCTTCTTGCCCTTGACCTGGACCTGGTCCACGGCGACCCGGGTGTCACCGGCCGTGTACGCCTCGCCCAGCGCGGCGAGCCGCTGCTTGCGGGCCCGCAGTGCGGACAGCCCGCTGTTCTCGGTCCGGGTGACGCCGGCCGACAGGTGCACGGTCCGGTCCGCCGACGGCACGGCCCGCTTGGCCGCCGCGCCGTCCAGCAGGGCGGCGGTACGCCGGGCCAGCACCAGGTCGGTGGCGTGGCCGAAGGAGGCGGCCGTCGCCTTGTCCACGGTCGCGGGCCGGGTGGCCGCATCGGCGGCGGAGGCGGGCAGCACCACGGCCGCCGCGGCGATGGACAGCACCACGCCGATGGCGGATCTGACTGTTGTTGGTCTCAAAGAAAACTCCCCTTGGTCCACCGGTCCGTCCGGACCGGGTGAGGAATCTTCGCACGGCGTCAGAAACCGGCCAGAGCCGGGCCGCATTCCGGTCGGCGGACAATTCACCTGGGGCCGGATACTGTCGATGCGTCACTCTGAAATGGCCTTCCGAGGAGGGAAGTTGGGCTCGCGGCCATTCCATCGAGGGCGTCATAGAAGTGGGCGTCCCAGGGAATCCAGGGGAAACGGGCCCATATGGCGGGCGAGCCGGTGGAAACTCGGGGATTCGACCGGGAACTGCCCTACCGAGCGCTGTACGGCTCCGAGTTGTGGTCGGTCTTCGCCGCCCGCTGCGCGGGGCTCGCCGAGGTCACCGCCACCGTGGAGAGCGACGCGGCCACCCGGGTTCTCCTGCTGTGGGGGGCGGCGCCTGGCGAACCCGGCCCGCCGGCACAGTGAGGCCGGGCCGGAGGCGCTGCGCCGGCAGCGGCTACCGAGGGCGGGGCCGGACGCTCAGGCGACGCCGCGCGGGCGGAACTGGATGCTGATCCGGGGGCCCACCGGCCTGCTGGTCTTGGGCACGCAGTGGTCCCAGGTGCGCTGGCAGGTGCCGCCCATGACCATCAGGTCGCCATGGCCCACCGGCCGCCGGATGGCGGTCCCGCCGCCGCGCGGGCGGAGCATCAGCGGCCGGGGCGCACCGATGGAGAGGATGGCGACCATAGTGTTCTCCCGCTCGCCCCGGCCGATGCGGTCGCCGTGCCAGGCCACGCTGTCCCGGCCGTCGCGGTAGAAGCACAGGCCCAGGGTGCCGAAGGGTTCGCCCAGCTCTTCGGCGTAGTGCGCGCTGAGCGCGGCGCGGGCCGCCGCCAGTACCGGGTGCGGCAGCTCGTCGTCCTCCCCGTAGTGGGCGAGCAGCCTGGGCACCCGGACCATGCTGTCGTACATCTGCCGGCGCTCGGCGCGCCAGGGCACCGTCCCGGCCAGCGCCTCGAACAGCGCATCAGAGCCGCCGAGCCAGCCGGGCAGCAGGTCGATCCAGGCGCCATGGGCCAGCGTGGTGCGGCGCGCCTCGTCCAGCGGACGCAGCGGTCCGACGTCATCCGCCGTATCGAAGAGCGAACCCTGAAGCTGGAGCACCATGCCCCTACCGTACGCCATAAATAGAACGTACGAACGAATCAGAAGTGCATCACCGGTGTACGCCAGGGCGTCAGGCCCTCGCCCTCAGGAGTTCCGGTGGCGGCGAAGGCGGCGAGGGCCCCGCCGAAGGCCCGGGCCAGCGCGCGGTCGGCGGTGGTGACGGGCCCGAGCATGGGTGCCTCGGGATAGGCGTCGAGGTTTCCGAAGGCGAAGGGCAGGTCCGCGCAGTGGGTGGCACTCAGGCCACCGGGGTCCGGGTATGGGCGGCGGGTGAAGCGGTAGACATGGGCCGGAGTGCCGGAGGCGGCGCAGTGTCCGGCGATCTCGTCCACACCGTCGTGGAACATCAGGTCCGCCTCCCGGTCCGCCGCGCGGTGCGCGGCGAAAGCCGTCATCTCGTCATCGGTGCTGCCCAGCAGGATCGCCTTGCCGGCCAGCGCACCGTCCGCCACCGCGCGCCGCAGGCCGCGGGGTATGCCGGGGCCGCCGAGCACGGGCAGCATGGGCGGCGCGATACCGCCGGCCGGGGCGTGCTCGGCGGCCGTCCGGGCGTAGGCGGCCAGCAGGTCCTCGATGGGCTGGGCCCGCAGCGCACGGCCGGCCTCGGTCTCCCGGTCGAGGCCGAGCACCCGCAGATAGGCGGTGGCCGTCGCGGCCGCGTCGGCGGGGTCCTGGGGCTCGATGCCCCAGGGGCCGGACTGGGCGAGCACCCGGTGGACCAGGCCGCCGGTGGCCGGGTCCACCGCCAGGGCCAGCGCGGAGAACGCGCCGGCGGACTGTCCGCCGACCGTGACCTGCCGGGGGTCGCCGCCGAAGGCCGCGATATTGTCGCCCACCCAGCGCAGCACGGCGGCCTGGTCCCGGCAGCCGAGGTTCACCGCGCCAACCTCCGGCAGGTACAGATAACCCAGCGGGCCCAGGCGGTAGTTGGCGGTGACCACCACGATGCCGCCGAGTTCCGCGAGGCGTTGGCCGTCGTACCAGTCCCAGCCGCCGCAGCCGCTGGTGAAGCCGCCGCCGTGGAACCACAGCAGCACCGGACGGGCGGCCGAACCGCCGGGCGGCGTCCAGATATTGACGGTGAGACAGCCGTCCTCGTCCCAGTCCGGGGTGCGGGCGCCCATCACCGCCTCCAGCCGCGAGGGTCCCTGGGGCACCGCCGGGCCGGGGCGGGCGGCGTCCCGGACGCCGTCCCAGCCGGGGTGCGGGCGGGGCGGGGCGAGGCGCGCCTCGCCCACCGGAGAGGCCGCATAGGGGATTCCACGGAAGGCCGTCCCCCCGCGCTCCGTCCGCACGCCTCGTACCTGGCCGTATCTCGTCGGCACCACGGGCCGGCGCTCATGGATGTTCATGATGCAGGCATATCCCAGACCCTGCCCGGGCACGCACCCTCCCCCGGCTCCCCCGACTCCGCGTCCGTTCAAGGCGCGTTGACGTCTTCTACCGCGGCGTCGCCCGCTCGACCGGAAGGTGGCGCGGCCCGCGCAGTACCGGGCTGCGCCGGTACTCGGGCGGGTCGGCGAGCAGCCGCCAGGAGCCCAGGTGGCGCAGCAGGACAGTGAGCGCGATCTGGGTCTCCAGCCGGGCCAGCGGTGCGCCGAAGCAGCTGTGGACGCCGCTGCCGAAGCCCAGGTGCTGGTTGTCCTCGCGGTCGGGCAGGAAGCGGTCGGGGTCGGGGAAGCGCAGGGGGTCGCGGCTGCCGGCGGCCAGTACCAGGATCAGCGGGGAGCCCTTGGGGATGGTGACGCCGCCCACGTCGATGTCGGCCAGCGGGGTGCGCTGGGGCAGGAACTGAACGGGTGGTTCATAGCGCAGCAGTTCCTCCACCGCGCTCGGCATCAACGCGGGCTCCGCGCCCAGGCGTTGCAGTGCCTCGGGCTGACGGCCCAGGGTGAGCACCCCGTTGGTGATCAGGTTGACGGTGGTCTCGTGTCCGGCGATCAGCAGCAGGGTGGCGGAGGTCATCAGCTCCTGGTCGGTGAGCCGTCCGTCCGGTCCCTGATCGTTGGCGAGTTGGGAGAGCATGTCCCCGGTGGGCTTCTCCCGCCGGGTCCGGGCGAGTTCGCCCAGGTAGATTCCCATGGCCTGGCGGGCCTCCAGCGCGGCGCGGCGACGTGCCCCGGAGTCCTCGCCGGGGGTGAAGTCGAATCCGGCGACAACGGTGTCGGCCCAGGTGTGCACCTGCGGTACGTCTTCCTCCGGGACGCCCAGCAGGCGGCAGATCACGGTGACGGGCAGGGGGAAGGCGAAGTCGTCGACGATGTCGATGCGGTCCTTCTCCGGCAGTCGCCGGGCCAGGTCCTCGGCGATCTCGGTGATCTCCTGGCGCAGGGCGTCGATCCGGCCGGGGGTGTGCGGCGGCCCGAACTGCCGCATGGCCAGGCGGCGGAGCCGGTCGTGTTCGGGGTCGTCCAGGGCGATGAAGGACCGGGTCGCCGCCTCCTCCCCCGCCAGCAGTTCGTCCGCGTTGTCCCGGTGGCGGACATCGGAGCTGATCCGGGGGTCGTGCAGCA
Source organism: Streptomyces sp. NPDC052396 (assembly GCF_044593195.1). NCBI lineage: Bacteria > Bacillati > Actinomycetota > Actinomycetes > Kitasatosporales > Streptomycetaceae > Streptomyces > Streptomyces sp. NPDC052396. Next base: position 475,411 of record NZ_JBIUAW010000007.1, on the reverse strand, counting down.
GTGCGGTGATCTCGTCGTAGGTGCCGATCAGATAGGAGCCGTCCTCCTGGCGTGCCACGCCGTTCTCCCGGAGCTCGGCGTAGAGCGGGTAGGGGTCGGGGCGGCTGGCGTAGTCGTTGATGCGCCGGAAGAGGGTGTCCGTGGACATCGGCGGGCTCCTGGTGGGGTGCGGGTCAGCCGGCGGGCTTCAGCAGGGTCAGTCGCAGGTCGGGCAGGTGGCCGGTGAGGGCGACGGTGGGGCCGTGGGAGAGCACCCTGGGGTCCGGGACGTCGGAGGGGACGGGCTCCTGGTCGGTGAGGTGGTCGGCGGCGCCGGGGCCGGGTGGGAAGGGGGCGGCGGTCTCGATCAGGTGCCGGTAGTGCTCCAGCCATTTGGCGCGGTTGACGGTGACCGCGGCGGTGATGCGGCCCCGGTAGCCGTAGACCGCCACCAGGCGGCGTTCCTCGGGTACGCCCTGGGCCAGCACCACCCGGTCGGAGAAGGTGGGCACCCCGACCGACTTGATGTTGAGGCCGAACTGGCTGGACCAGAAGGAGGGCACCGCCAGGTGGGGGCGGCGGCGCGGCCCGGGGCTGACCATGTTGTGGGCGGCCACCTCGGCCTGGGCGATGGCGTTGCCCCAGTGTTCCAGGGCGATCAGCTGGTACTCGAAGAGCGGGTGCGGGAAGCGGGCCACATCACCGGCGACGAAGATGTCATCGGTGACGATGCCGTACATGTTGAACACCCGGCAGCCCGCGTCGCAGGCCACCCCGCGAGGGCCGGCGGCCAGGCCGGAGTCGGCCAGCCATTCGGTGTTGCGGACCGCGCCCAGGCAGACCACCGCCACCTCGGCGTCGACCCGGCTGCCGTCGGAGAGTTCGGCTCCGGTGAGGCGTCCGCCGCGGCCGTGGAGGGCGGTGACCGTCACTCCGCAGCGCAGGTCCACACCATGGGCGCGTTGCAGCCGGGTGGCCCAGGTGCCGACGGTGCCGCCCAGGGCGCCGATCAGGGGTGCCCGGCCGCGTTCGACGACGGTGACCTCCAGCCCGCGTTCCCGGCAGGCGGAGGCGATCTCCGAGCCGGTGAACCCGGCGCCGATCACCAGTACCCGCTGTGGTCCGGCATCCAGCAGTCCGGCCAGCCGCCCGGCATCCTCGCTGGTGCGCAGCGTCAACACGCCTTCCAGGGCGGCTTCCTGGGGGTTGGGCCAGGGACGGGCCCGGGTTCCGGTGGCGATCAGCAGCCGGTCATAGGGCAGTTGACCGCCGTCGGCGAGCAGGACCCGTTTGGCGTCGCCGTCGAGCCCGGTGGCACGGACACCGAGCCGCCATTGGGCGTCCAGTGGGCGGCGACCCGGCAGTCCGCAGTCCTTGGCGCCCGCCCGGCCCAGGAGTACCGCCTTGGACAGCGGCGGCCGGTCATAGGGCAGTTGGGGCTCCTCGCCCACCAGGGTGATCGAGCCGGTGAAGCCCTTGTCGCGCAGGGTTTCCGCGGCGCGCAGCCCGGCCAGTGAGGCGCCGACGATGACGATCCGTCCGTCCTTCGGTTCAGAGTTCACCGGCGCCGGCCTGTTCGCCCGCCATGATGGCCTGCACCGGGCAGGCGGCCACCGCCTGCAGTACCCGCTCCCGCTGGCCGTCGGGGACGGCCGGGGTGTAGAGCAGGGCTTCCTCGCCGTGCAGTTCGAAGACCCGGGGGGCCAGGAAGGCGCACTGGGCGTAGCCCTGACAGCGGTTGAGGTCGACGACGACCCGCATGCCGGCCGCTCCTCCCGTCGCGCGATCGTTGTCCTTCCTTCCTACTGCGCGGCGCGCGGTGCCGCCTGTGCGGCTGGGCCAGGCGGGGCGCGGGTCCGGTAGCGGGACCCGGATGGCCGTGGCCGGCGGGCGCACCGGCCGTGGGCACCGGATCCTGGCGGCACAGTGCAGCCGTCTCCCGACCCGGAGCCCTCCGTGAGCCCCATGCCGCGTCCTGGCCCGCCCGTACGCCGTCGCCGATGGCGGTGGTGGATGGCCGTCGGGGCCCTGCTGGCCGCGGTGCTGCCGGCCGGCTGCGGCGGTGGCGGAACGAGCACACCCTCGGGTGGCAGTGCGCAGCTGACGGTGCCCCTGACCTATCTGCCGGCCGGCAGTGAGGGGGGCAAGCTGGGCGAGCCCCGGCTGCAGGCCACCGTCCGCATTGGCTCGCAGCAGCTCAATGTGCTGGTGGACACCGGCTCCACCGGGCTGAAGGTGCTGGCCTCGGCGGTGGGCAAGGGCAATGCGACCCCCACCGGTGCCACCGCGAGCACCAGCTTCCTCAGCGGCCTCAAGATCAGCGGGCGGGAGGCGCAGGCCAGGGTGGGGCTGGGCCGTGCCAGTGCCTGGGAGGAGAACATCCTGCTGGTCGACTCGCTGGGCTGTACCGCCGACACCCCGCACTGCGAGGCCGCCCATGGCAGGGCGCCGGAGGAGTTCGGCGGGGTCTTCGACGGCATCCTGGGCATCGGCCTGGCCGACCGCAGGCAGAGCGGGCCCGGCTGCTGCACCAATCCGCTGGCGGGTCTCAGCAAGAACGGCTCGTATATCGTCCACTTCGACCAGCGTCAGCCCCGGCTGCTGCTCAATCCGGACCGCAAGACCCTGGAGCGCTTCCATACGGTGAGCCTGCGGCGTTCGGTGACCATGGCGACGGCACCCGGTGCGTCACCGACCTCCGTCACCCTGTGGGATCCGGCGCCGCTGCGGGGGTGTCTGTCCGTCGCCTCGGTACTGGGCACCACCTGCGCCCCGGTGGTGTTCGACACCGGCACCCCCACCCTGTCCCTGCAGGCCCCCCGGCGCTCCGGCCCGGCTCCGGGGGCGATGATCGAGGACGATATCGTCAACACCTTTGGCCGGCAGGTGTCATTGGCGGTGCCATCAGCCAACTGGACGTGGTCGTACCGGATGCCGCAGAAGAGCGCCCTCGGCGATCCGCTCAACGCGCTCAACACCCCGCTGCTCAGCTATGGCGTCCAGCCGCAGCCGCTGATCCTGGCCGGGCTGCCCGCCTTCACCAAGGTCGATGTGCTCTACGACCTGGGCGGCGGCCGCATCGGGCTGGCGCCACGCTGACCGGACGGAGGGGGCAGGGGTTCAACTCACCAACCTCCAACAGACCTGAACGGTCAGCACTGTTGACTTCCGTCGGTAACGGCTCAAGGATGCGCGAGAGCACCAGCCGGGTTCCCTCGCCCTCCCAGGAGAGTCGATATGGACAGGCGCCGTTTCCTCACCCTCAGCGCATTGACCCCGGCGGCGGCCGCACTCGCCACCGGAAACCCGGCGTTCGCCATACCCGCCGGGGACCAACGCCCCCCGGGCAGGCACCGATTCGGCTTCGCCTCGGACGGCAGCGCGTTCCTGCTGGACGGCAAGCCGTTCCAGATCCGCAGCGGCGAAATGCACCCGGCCCGGATCCCGGTGGAGTACTGGCGGCACCGGATCCGGATGGCCAGGGCCATGGGCATGAACACCATCTCCCTCTACATCATGTGGAACCACATCGAGGAACGGCCGGGCGTCTTCGACTTCCGCACCGGCCGCCGTGATATCGAGGCGTTCATCCGGCTCTGCCAGACGGAAGGCATGTGGGTGCTGCTGCGCCCGGGTCCCTATGTATGCGGTGAATGGGACCTGGGCGGCATCCCGCCCTATCTGCTGCGCGATCCGGATATCCGGCTGCGCGTCGGCTCGGCCGTCGACCCGCGCTATATGGCCGCCGTCACCCGCTACTACCGGCAGCTGGTCCCCCGGATCAGGCCGCTGATGGTCACCCACGGCGGGCCCGTGCTGATGGTCCAGATCGAGAACGAATACGGCTCCTATGGAAACGACCGCGCCTACCTGGAGGAGCTCCGGCGGCTCTGGGTCGACGGCGGTGTGCCGGGCCCTTTCTACACCGAGGACGGGCTGTGGCAGGTGGAGATCAACCACACCGATGTGCCCGGCGGCGCGATCGGCCTCAGCGGCGGCGACGCCGGTTCGATCGCCAACGCGCGCACGGCCTTCCCCACTTCACCGGTGATGGCGGGCGAGGTCTATCCCGGCTGGCTCACGCACTGGGGAGAGGCCACCTTCCAGGGCCAGGACACCGATCTCTCGTCAACGCTCCGCGGCTTCATGGACAACCGGCTGTCCTTCAACCTCTATATGATCCACGGCGGAACCAGCTTCGGCTTCTCCGCCGGGGCCAATGCCGATGACCTCTCCGGCGGTTACCAGGCCGACATCACCAGCTACGACTACTGCGCCCCCATCACCGAGCAGGGCGCGGCCACGGCCCGGTACACCGCCTACCGGGACCTGATAGCGGGCTATCTGCCCGCTCCCCTGCCCAAGGTGCCCGACCCGATTCCCACCATCAGCCGCCACGACGACCCGGCGCTGCTGCCCAGACCCTTCGCCTCCCTCTGGGACAACCTGCCCGCGCCCCTGCCAGGGAGCCGGACGGTGGACCCACGACCCATGGAGACCTACGGCCAGAATTCCGGATTCATCCTCTACCGCAAGTCACTTCCCGGCTTCACCGGCGGCACGCTGGACATCGCCTGGGTCCACGACTACGCGACCGTCTTTGTCAACGGCGCCTATCAGGGCGGCTTTTCCCGCCAGTACATTCCGCTCCCGCTGGCCGGGCGGCTCAATGTCACCAACAACAACGAACCGCTCATCCTGCACCCGGCACCGGCCGCCGAATCCTGCCAACTGGACATACTCGTCGAAGGCATGGGCCGCACCAACTACGGCCATGCGATGGCCGATCGCAAGGGCATTCTGGAGTCGGTCGCACTCACCGGCCCGGGAACTCCGTCCGGCCGGCTGACCGGCTGGGAGGTGTTCCTGCTGCCTATGGACGAGGAATACATCCGCGCGCTGCGCCACCGCATCACCGACCCCGACCGCCCCGGACTCTTCTTCCACTGCGATGTGACCCTGAAGCGCACCGGCGACACCTATGTGGACATGTCCCAGTGGAGCAAGGGGGTCGTCTGGGTCAACGGCCACAACCTCGGCCGTTACTGGGAGATCGGCCCGCAGCACCGCCTCTACTGCCCCGCGCCCTGGCTGCGCCGCGGTCACAACGAGATCGTGATCTTCGACCATCACCGGACCCGGGCCAGGCCGATCGCCTTCACGGATGCGCTGGGCTGAGGGTATCCCCACCAGCCAATACGGCGGATTTCAGCCGGAATTGCCCCGGCGATCAGGGTTTCCGGCACCCATCCGAGTGTCACCCGGAAAATTCCCGATCTCCTTGATCTACTGTCCGGGCCCCATGGACCGATGATCAAGGAGGAACCGATGGACCGTGCGCGGAAAACCCGGCACAGATGGCTGACGGCCGGAGTGGCCTGGCGGCCGCCCTCGGCCTGGCCTCGCCGGCCACGGCGGAACGGCACGAGGGCGGGCGGCTGGACGGCGTATGGCGGATGAACGGCTATGGCACCGTCCTGACCATCCACCACGGCCGGCTCACCGCCTATGACACCACCCGCGTCGGCTGCTTACCCGGCCGGACCCATGCCGGCCGGCTCGGCGGCCCGGAACGCGGCGGCGCCACCCGCTTTGGAAACGACGGGGTGGCCTGGCTGACCGTCACTCCGGAAGGCCGTGGACATGCGGACCTCCAGCCGGACGGCTCGGTCAGCACCCGCCATCTGACCCGCATATCCGCACTCCCCGAGCCCTGCCGACGACCGGCCCCGGACGACCCGCTCACCATCTTCGACCGCTTCTGGGCGAACTTCAACGAGAACTACCCCTTCTTCGCGGCCAAGGGCATCGACTGGCAGGCCGTACGGGACCGTTACCGGCCCGCCATCACACCGGACACCAGCGATCAGCAGCTCCAGCAGATCTTCACCGAGATGCTCCGGCCGCTCAATGACGCCCATATCGCCCTGCTGTACCACGGAGATCCCGTCTTCAACGGGTGGCGTCCCGGAACCCTGTTGCCATGTCCCTATCTGATGGATCGTTCAACACCGGTCATCGCCGGACAGCTGACCGGCCCCGGACGGGAGTTCGCCAACGGCAGGATCACGGTCGGTGAACTCCCCGACAAGATCGGCTACCTGCGGATCACCTCCTTCAGGGAGTATGTGGACAACGGCAGTTACGCAGCGGAGCAGGCCGAGCTCGACCGGGCTCTGGACGCCCTCTTCAGCCAGGCCGGAACAGGCATGCGCGGCCTGGTCGTGGACAACCGCCTCAACAGCGGCGGTTCCGACGCCCTCGGCCTGCGCATCGCCGCCCGCCTCACCGACCGCCCCTACCTCGCCTACACCAAGGTGGCCCGGAACGACCCCGCCGATCCACGCCGCTTCACCCGGCCCCAGCCGATCACCGTCCACCCGGCGACCAACGCCCGCCGCTGGACCGGGCCGGTCGCCCTTCTCACCGGCGGCAGCACCGTCAGCGCGGGGGAAAGCTTCACCCAGGCACTGATGGGCCGGTCCCCTCAGGTGACCCGGATCGGCGAGAACACCCAGGGGGTCTTCTCCGATGTGCTGTTCCGCGTACTGGCCAACGACCCGGAGAAATGGCTGGTCGGACTGCCGAACGAGGAGTACCACGACCGGTACGGCAAAACCTATGACGGCACCGGCATCCCGCCGCACCTGCGCACTCCGGTCTTCACCGAGGAAGAGCTGAACCGGCACCAGGACTCCGCCCTCACCCGGGCCCGTCAGCTCCTCGCATCGGACAGCGCCAAGGCGGCCTCGGAGCACTCGAAGTAGACGCCCGGCCCGGGTAATGACGTTGACCGAAGCGGTGGATGGGCGACGCGGGGTATTCAACAGACCGGTTCCGTCAATGCCGGACAGCCTCCGCCTCGGTCGGAGTCCCCCGTTCGGGGGCTGTGAAAAGCCTCCGTTTGACTGCCCTCGGCGCCCGGCCGAGACTGAAAATCCAGACGAGTCGCCACAGGGCAGGGATGCACAATGGCTTCGGACAACGGCACGGGAACAGACGCCACGCAAACGCATACCGAGTCGGAGAACCTGCCCTGGACGATCCGGGTCAAGGATCATCCGCCCCGCGCCGACTCACCCGAGTATGTGCAGTCCCGGAAACGCCTGCATGAGCTGATGGCCACCCTGGACGACCCCTTCTACGGCCCGGAGCCCATCGAGGACCACCATGGCGGCGGGCTGTGGCTGAAGGACGCACAGGGGTGGTTCATGGTCCGCAACCTCGCCGGCATCGAGTGGTCCGCGCAATTCTGTGCCGACCCGCAGCGGGTCGACCTGCTGCGCCAGAACGCCCGCCGCCTCTACGCCGCTTTTCCCGATGCGGTCGAGGAACTCGGTATCCGTGAACTGCTGGACACTCCCATCACGGACGCCGACGGGGTGGCCCGCTGGACCGATTCCATCTGCAATGCGAGCGTTCCCCTGGAGCGTAAGGACCACAGCGCCGAACTGCCCACCGGCGGCGGGGTCCACCACTATCCGAGTCCCATCACCGAGATCGGTTTCTTCAAGCAGGCGGATTTCGATCTATGGGTCACCGAGGATTCGGGGCAGCAGGTGGCCGTCGCTCCGGTGGGCAAGCGGGGTTCCGGGGACGGGCGCGTTCAGGTGCTCTACGCCCCCGAACAGTCCGCGCTCCGGCCGAAGTTGGAGCAGGCACAGGCCAAGGGTGATGCGCTGATTCTCGCGGAGAACCACCCGGTGGCACAGGCCGCCTTCGCCCGGCAGAACGGGAAGAAGAAGCACTGAGCACACCGGCGGGTGGCCGGCCGGCTACCGGCCGCGCCTACGGACGCCGGGCAGTTCCCCGGCGTGGGCCAGCTCGCGCAGCCGGATACGGGACAGGCCGAAGGCCCGGAAGCAGCCGCGCGGGCGGCCGTCCACGGCGTCCCGGTTGCGCACCCGGGTGGCGCTGGCGTCCCGGGGCTGGCGGCACAACGCGCGCAGTGCGTCCGCGCGTTGGCCGTCCGGCGTGCGCGAGTGGGCCACGACGGCCTTGAGAGCGGCCCGGCGCACGGCGTAGCGGGCCACGGTCATCCGCCGCTGCTCGTTCTTGACGGTCTTGCTCTTCCTGGCCATCAGACCCGCTCCCCCCGGGCCCGGATGCGGGCCACTGCGGCTTCGATGCCGATCTTGTCCACCGTCTTGACCGCCCTGGCACTCAGGGTGAGGCGCACATACCGCCCCTCGGAGGGCAGCCAGTAGCGCTTGTGCTGGACATTGGGGTCGAAGCGGCGCTTGGTGCGCCGGTGGGAGTGCGAGATCCGGTGGCCGAAGCCGGGCTTGCTCCCGGTGAGTTGGCAGTGGGCTGACACGGTGTTCCCTTCGCTGGGCTCGGTGAGCTCGGTGTGTGGCAGCAACCATAGCCAAGATGAAAATGAAAACCAATTGCGTGTAGGGTGTGGCCCATGGCCCGTAACGAACTGCGCCCGATCATCAAGCTCAGGTCCACTGCCGGAACCGGCTACACCTATGTGACCCGCAAAAACCGCCGCAACAATCCGGACCGCCTGACGCTGCGTAAGTACGACCCGGTCGCCGGCCGGCACGTCGACTTCCGAGAGGAGCGCTGACCGCGATGAAGCCCGGCATCCACCCCGCATACCGGCATGTGGTCTTCCGTGACCGCGCCGCGGGCTTCGCCTTCCTCACCCGGTCCACCGCGACCAGTGACCGGACCGTCGAGTGGGAGGACGGCAACACCTACCCCGTCATCGACGTGGAGATCTCCTCTGCCAGCCACCCCTTCTACACCGGCACCCGCCGGGTCCTGGACACCGCCGGACGCGTGGAGCGCTTCGAACGCCGCTATGGACGGAGGGAACGGTGAAACGGCTGCCTGTGGCACTGGTCGGCGGGCTGTGCGCCGACGCACGGCGGGCGGCGGTGGCGGAGATCCTGTGCACCGTGCCCGGCGCCATCGTCCTGCACCACGATCTCTCCGGCGCCGCCGGAGGCTCGGTGCGCCGCACCATCCGCGACCGGCGCGGAACGCTGGACAGCGGCGACACCCCGCTGGTCAACAACTGCGCCTGCTGTGCCCTGCGCGAGGATCTGGTGCCCGAGCTGCTGCGGCTGGCCTCGGCGGGAACCCACCGCCTGGCCGTGGTCGAGCTGTGGGACTCGGTGGAGCCCCAGATCATGGCCGCCGTGATCGCCGCCGAGCACCGGTCGCTGCGGCTGACCGGGGTGGCCACCGCGGTGGATCCCGCCCTGGTCCTGCCCTGTCTGGCCAATGGCGACGACCTGGCCGACGTGGGCCTGGCCGCGGCGCCCACCGACCGGCGCACCGTGGCCGACACCTTCGCCCGGCAGCTCGAGTACCCCACGGTCATCGCGCTGGCCGAAGGTGAGACCCGGGCCGATCGGACCGATCTGGCCCTGCTCGGTCGGCTCACCCCGGCGGCGCGGCTGTCGTGGGTCGGTGAGGCGTCCCTGGGCCGGGCCCTGCTGACCGGGTTCAACCTGGCCGCGGCGGCGGCCCGTCAGCATCCTTCCTGTGCGCTGCTGCCCCAGAGCGCCGACGAACACGGGGTGGTCACCCTCGCCTGGTGCCGGGACCGGCCCTTCCATCCGGAGCGGCTGCGCGCGGCCGTGGAGCACCTGGCCTGTGCGGCCACCCGAAGCCGGGGCCGGTTCTGGCTCGCCGACCGGCCCGACACCCTGCTGTCCTGGGAGGCGGCGGGCGGCGCGCTGTGTGTGGAGTCCGCGGGCCCATGGCTGGCCGCGCTGCCGGATGCCGCCTGGGAGCTGGTCCCGCCGGAGCGCCGGCTGGCCGCCGCGCTGGACTGGCATCCGGCCCACGGCGACCGCTGCCAGCACCTCAGCTTCACCGCCCCCGGTCTGGACCGCGACCGGCTGACCGGGCTGCTGGACTCCTGTCTGCTCAGCGACGCCGAATACCGGGCCGGCCGCGGCGCCTGGGAGCGGCTGCCGCACAGCTTCGACGAGTTCCTCGACCCCGTTCCCTGAACCGGCCCGGCGGAGGACCGCGCGGCGGTGGACCGCCCGGGCCGTCGGCGATGCCCGCCAGATGGCCCTGCCGCCTACGCCTCCCGCCGGTTCCATGCCCCCTTCCGCCCGTCCCGGAGTGCGCGCCGGGGCCGCAGCCCGGAGCCTGGTGCCATGGACAAACAGCAACCGCCGGTCGTTGTGCACCCCCTGGTGGAAGGGAAGCGGCTGGTGAAGATCCACGACCAGTCGGTGGGCAAGGCCCGCGGCCTGGACGATCTGGTGGAGTTCCTGCGCCGGGCTGGGCTGGAGGATATGGATGTTGACAATCACTCGATCATCGAGTGGCGGGGCGGCGGCAGCGGGGTGTGGGCCTGATGAGACTCCGGGATCCCCGCTGACCGCGGGCACCATGTCCTGGTCCACCGCGCGCTCGCACGCCGCTCTGCCGGACCTCCGGCCCATGCTGGCCACCCCCGGCCCGCTGCCGGTGGACAGCGAGGCGGAGTGGGGCTTCGAGGTCAAGTGGGACGGTGCCCGGTGCGTGCTCAACGCACCGGGCGACGGCAGCCTGCGGATCCTCAACCGGGGCGGGCACGAGGTGACCGTCACCTACCCCGAACTGGCCGCCCTGGGCGAGCGGTTGCGGGGCCGGCCGGCGGTCCTGGACGGCGAGGTGGTGGTCCTGGACGAGCAGGGACGGCCCGACTTCGGCCTGCTCCAGCAGCGCATCGGCATCTTCAACCCGCGCCGTACCGCTCACCTGGCGATGCGGTATCCATGCCATCTGATGCTCTTCGACATCATGTTCCTCGACGGGGAGTCGCTGCTGACCGTCCCCTACCGGGAGCGCCGGGCCATCCTGTCCTCGCTGGACCTCAACGGCCCCAACTGGTCCACTCCCGCCCATCTGGAGGGGCACGCCCGGCAGGCCTGGGATGCCACCTTGCGTCATGGCTTCGAGGGTGTGGTCTGCAAGGAGCTGTCCTCCCTCTATATCCCGGGCGTCCGCTCGCCCCGCTGGCGGAAGGTCAAGCACCTGCTCACCCTTGAGGTGCTCATCGGCGGCTGGACGGAGGGCCATGGGGCGCTCGCCGGCCTGCCCGGCGCCATCCTGGCGGGCATCCCGGAGAGCAACGGCCTGCGCTATGTCGGGGCCGTGGGCACCGGTTTCTCCGAGGAGGAACGCCGCCTGCTGGCCGGCTATCTCTCCGCCCTGCCCCGGGCCGACTCCCCCTTCGCCTCGCCGGTGGGCGCGGCGGACGCGCACTGGGTGGAGCCCCGGCTGGTCGCCGAGATCACCTACACCGGCTGGACCACTGGCCGCCAGTTGCGCAACGCGGTCTGGAACCGGCTCCGCCCGGACCTCACCATCCCCGGCTGACCACCGCCTCGCCCCCGCCCCGGCCGCCACATCACGGCTGGACGGGGCGGGGCGCGGGCACCGGGTCCTTGCCGAACACCCAGGGCGCCAGCACCACCAGCCAGCCGTCCGGGTCCTCGAAGAGCACGGCGCCCCGCTCCGGCCAGTACGGATTGGCCGCCTTCACCGGCCGGTGGCCGCGGTCCGCCAGCCGCCGCACCACCACATCCCTGGCCTCCGCATCCCTGAGGTAGAGCACCAGTTGGTTCTCCGGGTGCGGTTCGGGGATGGCGGGCGGCCGGCCGTGCTGGGTGATCTCCATCTGCACCGGCGCGCCGGGCAGCCCGAACACCACCCCGTCGTATCCCGCATGGCCCTGCCAGGCGGCGAGCACGGGCAGTCCGAGGTCATCGCGGTAGAAGGCCAGGATGTCCCGGTAGTTGGCGGTGGGCCGGGCGAACCGCACGGCGCCCACGGCGAGATGGGCCGGCCAGCTGTCGAAGTCGGTCATGGGAACACGCTCTCACGCCCCACCCGTAACACTCCTCGGACCTTGGTCGGGGGCCGTGGCCCGTCGCTGGACCTACCACCGCGGCCCGATCCCGGGCGTCAGGGTTTCAGCCCCCGCAGATTGGGTTCGGAGAAGAACTTCAAGACGGTGAGCACCGCCACCAGTTGGACCAGGATGTAGGCGATCTGCGCGGAGAAGCTTCTGATCTGGTAGATGGACAGCAGCAGACCGACGCGGTTGGGCCAGAAGCGCCGTTCCGAGCGGAAGGTGTCCGCGTCCATGGCCAGGCTGGTGAGGGTGAGCACCAGCAGCATCAGGGAGATTCCGATGGCCACATTGCCGATGCCCTGGTCGGTCAGGAGGTTACCCAGGATGCCCAGCCCGATCAGCAGGGCGTAGGCGGCCACCAGGCTCAGGGCGCGCGCCGGGCCGCGCCGGCCGGGCAGCAGGCGCCAGAGCGCGCCCAGCACCAGGCCCGCGCCCGCCCAGGTGAGTTCCCAGGAGACAAAGGTCCACAGCATGTCGGGCAGGCCGAAGAAGTACTGCTCCTGACGCATCCACACATCCGCCGGCGAGTAGGACAGCCAGACGAAGATCAGGCTGGCGGGCAGGCCGAATCCGGCGGCCAGCACGGCGGCGCGGCGGGCGTTGTCCCACCACTTGGCGTGCGGGCCCCAGCTGAGGGCGACGTCCACCACCGTCACCTCGTTGGGCAGCCAGGCCCGGGTGGCACCGGCTGCGCCGCCCCCGCCCGCCGGCCGCCAGCGGTGCAGCCGGCTGAGTTCCTTCTCCAGCGCGTGCCGGCCGGCGGCGCCCTCGGCATGGGTCTGGTCCGTGCCGTGCAGCAGGCAGATCAGCTCCCGGTAGCGGCGGGCGCGGGCAATGAGGATCTCGCGGCCCGCGTCGGTGATCGACTCGGAGAGCGCCGGATTGCCATGGGCGCCCTCGAAGTGCAGGGTCAGCACCGCCCTGCGCTGTCCCACCGCCAGCAGTCCGTACAGTGCCGCGATGTCCAGCACCAGCCAGATGACGGCCAGCAGCTGGCTGCCCGCGTAGGCGCCCTGGCGCCAGGCCACCACCAGGGCGAAGAACACCGCGAGCAGCAGCCGGTCCAGCGGGGTGGGGCTGGCATAGGGCACCCGCAGCGCCAGGTCCCTGGCCCGGACCACCGCCACGATCCCGATGCCGGTCAGCACCCAGGTGTGGGCGTAGAACCAGGTCGGCAGCTGATAGGCGAAGGAGGCCAGGGACCTGCTCACAAAGGCCAGGTACTGGGTGTGGTAGGCCGGGACGCCTTGGTCGCTCAGCCAGCTGACCCGTTTCCAGGCGCGTTGTACGGCCCACAGGGCCCAGCCCAGGTACAGCAGGGCGATCGCGGCCAGCCAGGCGCCGGCGCCGCGCAGCCGCCAGGGGGCCGCCGGCGCCCGGAGCAGTCCGCCGTCATGGGCCAGCAGCCAGCCCCACTGCATCAGGCCCATCAGCCAGAGCCACAGCAGCGCCATGGCCAGCAGCGCCAGCGCGGTGATGTCGAAGGGCCCCTGGGGGGCGGCGAGTTGCGGGGGGAGGCCGAACAGTCCGGGCACGGCGGCCACCAGCCCGCCGGTCACCGCCACCAGGGACGCGGCCAGCAGCACCGGCCGTCTCGGCCGGGCGGTCCACACCAGGGCCCAGCCCACCAGCACCCCCAGCAGGATGGGCCAGCGGAAGGTGTACTCCAGCCAGTCCGGTGCGGCCGTCATGGCCTTGGTGAGGTCCAGAACCGCCTTGTACAGCAGCAGGACCAGCACACCGAGCGCGGCCTTGAGCACGCCCCAGCGCAGCAGGGCGGTGCTGCTGCTCAGTTCCAGTGGGGTGGCCTCGAGGCCGACTGGCTGCCGGCGGGCTCGAAGGGCGGCGAACACCACCACCGCCGATCCGCCCACCCACCAGGTGGTCATGCCGGCCGCGTTGGTGAGCAGCCATGACTCACTGCTGGAACTGGTCACCGTCCAGACACGCTGCCACGGCGGAATCAGTTGCACCCGAACCGGCTGCCCCGGACCGCGGGAGTGGGTGAGGGGCTCCCAGATCAGTTGTCCCGCAATGTCCTTGCTGGGCCGGGGAGTCACCTTGGTGGCGTCCAGCCCGCCCAGGTCGATCTGGACACGGTCCCAATGGGCGCCGCCCAGAGCGGGTGCCGGGGTGAGCGACAGGCTCCAGTAGTCGCCGCGTACATCGGCCGTCCATGGTCCGAAGGGGTACTGTCCGCCCTGCCGGAACCAGAAGAGCGTGTCATACCGCACCTTCACCCAGGAGCCCTCGGCGGTCACCCGCGGACTCTGTTCCCGCCACTCATCGGTGCGCAGGGCAACCCGCGGCCCCCGCAGCAGACAGCGCATCGCGCGCTGGTAGTCGGGGGATCTCGCGCTGAGCAACAGGTCACTGGCGTAAGGCCAGTTGACGGGCGTCCGGATGGTGAGGGTGCTCGCGGCCCTGGCCACCGAGTGGGCATGGTTGTCCAGGTGGAGTTCGGCCTCCGCGCGGGCGGCGGCGAGCCGGCCGGTGTGGCAGTCCTCGACGGCGCTTGCCGCTGCCCGGGCGGAGCCCGGGGCCCACCAGGCCAGGCCCAGCAACAGCAGGAGGAGACCGGCGAGTACGGGCGCACGGCCGCCGCGGCGCATCAGGTCCGATGCGCCGCGGCGGCCGCTACCGTGGGTGGGCCCCTGGACGGCCCTGGGCACGGTCGTCGTCATGGGGCGGTCCACCGGGCGTCCTCACCGCGAGGTGCCTCCGCCGGCTGGGCATCCGCTGACCGGGCTGCACTGCAGGATCACCTGGTAGGCGTGGCTTTCCGCCGCCTCGCCGGCCGCCCCGGGACGGGCCTTGGCGAAGCGCCACTGCGAGGGCCGGGTGTGCCGGGTGGTCGCCGCCTTCTCGACCTGTATCCGGAGCGTGCGGGCTTCGATGTCATGGGTCTCCACCAGCACCTCGTCGGAGGCGACGGGGAAGTGGTCGTGCAGCAGGCACAGGCCGAACCGGTCGAGGTTTCCGTGCTTCTCCAGTACGGCGACGAGATCGCGCACAAACGGTCCGTCCTGGGGGCCCAGACCCTCCGCGTCCTCGAACCGGGGCAGCGCTCGACGGTCAGCAATAATCGCCCGTTTTCCCATGACTCGCTCCTTAATGTCACATGAATTGCATTTTGAGCGTAAATGGCCGCATATTCACCCGCAATTTGTGTCGGACGGACCGGCTCTCCGGCGCCGTTCAGCCCGCGGTACGGCCGCCGTCGATGACCAGGGAGGTGCCGGTCATGGCCGCGGTGTGCGGGCCGCACAGGAAGACCACCGTCTCGGCGACCTCTTCGGGCTCCACCAGCCGCTTGACGGCCGTCCCCGCCAGCAGCACCTCCGCCAGGACCTGGTCCTCGCCGATGCCGTGGACCCGGGCCTGATCGGCGAGCTGGCCCTCGACCAGCGGGGTGCGCACATAGCCGGGATCGACGCAGTTGGAGGTGACCCCGTGCGGCCCGCCCTCCAGCGCGACCACCTTGGACAGCCCCTCCAGGCCGTGCTTGGCCGCGACATAGGCGCTCTTGTAGGCGGAGGCCCGCAGCCCGTGCACCGAGGAGATATTGACGATCCGGCCCCAGCCCTTGGCGTACATGCCCGGCAGCGCGGCCCGGATGATCCGGAACGGGGCTTCCAGCATCACCCGCAGCAGCAGCGAGAACCGCTCGGGCTCGAACTCCGGCAGCGGGCTGACATGTTGGAGGCCCGCGTTGTTGACCACGATGTCGGCGGTGAGGTCCAGCCCGTCCAGCCGGGGGAGGTCGGACAGGTCGGCGACGATCGCCTCACCGCCGGTGCGGGCGGCGACCTCGGCCGCCGCCTCGGTATTGAGGTCGAGTGCGCGTATATGTGCTCCGGCCTCCGCCAGGCGAAGGGCGATGGCCCGGCCGATGCCGCTGCCCGCCCCGGTGACAAGGGCGGTGCGACCGGTGAGGTCGATGGGGGCCGCGGTCATGAGGGGCTCCCCGCCGCCGCATAGCAGTGGATGGCCACCGTCTGCCGCGGGCTCCACCGCTGCTCGACGGTGGCCAGCCGCTCCCATCCCAGCCGTTCGTAGAGGGCCGCGGCGGCGGTGTCGGAGGCCACCACATCGAGCACCGGATGCAGGCCGCGCAGCCCGGCCTCGCGCACCGCCTGGGCCATCAGCAGGGCGCCGATGCCATAACCCCTGGCCCGGGGGGCGACGAACAACCGGCTGACCACGGCGGTCCGTTCCCGCTCCATACCGTTGCGCGCGCACCACAGCCCGGGGGCGAGGTCACCGTCCCCGCCGCGGGACAGGCTGATATGCCCCACGAGCCGGCCGTCGAGTCCGGCGACCCATGCCCCCAGCGCGGCGGGCGGTGCCAGCCACTCCTCGGGCCGGTCCGGCCAGTTCACCGGATAGCCGTCACCTCGGTGCACCTCGGCGAGGACCCGCACACACTCCGGTACATCATCATCGGTCCGGACGCGGACCGGGCGGTCCGCCCGTCCGCCCGCAACTCCCCAGTTCCCATTCTTCATTGCGCAATGGAAACACGGGCGGGAACGGGCGGACCGGCGGTCAGTCCGCGGCGATCGGCTCCTGCAGCTCCGTCACCCAGCCCGCGGGGTCATCCGGGCACTCCAGATACAACTCCCGGGCGTAGCCGGTGGAGTGGTGACCGCTGGTGGCGATCCAGCGGGCCAGGCTCTGGGCGGTGGTCAGCACCTGGTCCATCGGGCCCCGGTGCACGATGGTGGCGGCCCGGTCGATCGCGGGCAGGTCCACGACCGTGACGGACGGGCCGGTGACAGCGCCGGTGGCGACCGGCATGGCGGCGTGCACCACGATGGTCTCGCCGCCCTCCGGGGAGTCCTCGTAGTAGGCGATGGCCGGGCCGGTCGGGGTCACTCCCGCTTCGTCCAGCCGGCGGCACAGCTCCTGGAACATCGGCGTGATGACCGGGCCGATGTCCTCGGGGCGATAGCCGGCGGCCGGTCCGCTCAGTTCGGCCACCCGGACCGCCGGAATGTGCTTGACCACCACATCGTCGGTGCTCATGCGTCCCTCACTCTCGATCGTCCGGAGCCTCGCCTCGACCTGGGCGAGCCGGGCCGCGGCCGCCGTCATCGCCGCCTCCAGTTCCGCCCGCCGCAGCCGCAGCATGCCGCGCAGTTCCTCGGCGCCGACCTTCTCGTCCAGAATCACCCGGACCTGCTGCAAGGTAAAGCCGAGGTCTTTGAGGGCAATGATGCGGTTGAGCCGGGCGAGTTGGTCGGCCTGGTAGAAGCGGTAGGCGCTGGCCGGGTCGACATGGGCGGGGCGCAGCAGTCCGATGGCGTCGTAATGGCGCAGCATGCGGACCGAGACCCGGCCGTGTCGTGCGAAGTCTCCGATGGTGAACATGGTGTCTCCGAGTTGAGGGCCTCACACGGTGTCATGGTCAAGTGCCCGCTGCACACCGCCGCACCATCGCCTCGCTAGACCCGCGCCGCCAGGCGGCCCTCCCGGTAGACCGTGACCGTGAGCAGGGCGCAGAGCAGATAGAGCGCCAGGAACGCCGCATAGGCTCCGTCGCCGTTGCCGCTGGTGAGGAAGGACTGCCGGAAGGCGAGGTTGATCAGTACGCCGCCGAGTGCGCCGACCGCGCCGGCCAGGCCGATCAGGGCGTTGGTACGGCGGCGTTCGGTGGCCTCGGCGGTGTGCGGGTCGGCGCCGGCCCGGATGGCGGCCAGGGTGCCGGCCCGTTGCAGGGCGGGGATCATGCGGTAGGTGGAGCCGTTGCCGATGCCGCTGAGGACGAACAGGGCGAGGAAGCCTGCGAAGAAGGCGGCCGGCAGCTGGGCGCGGGCGGTGGCCAGGATCAGGCCGGCGGCGGCGGCCATGGCGGCGAAGGCGCAGGCGGTCACCCGGGCGCCGCCGAACCGGTCGGCCCAGGCGCCGCCCAGGGGCCGTACCAGGGAGCCCAGCAGCGGGCCGAGGAAGCTGAGGCAGGCCACCTTGACCGGGGTGTCGAACCGGTCGTGGAACTGCACCTGGAGCACCTGGCCGAAGGCGAAAGAGAAGCCGATGAACGAGCCGAAGGTGCCCAGATAGAGCAGGCACAGCAGCCAGGTGTGCCGGTCACCGGCCACCTCGCGCAGCCGCACGCGTTCGCCGCGGGTGGGCAGGTTGTCCATCCGCCGGGCGGCCAGGGCGGTGGCGAGCACGATCAGCGGGAGGTAGCACAGCGGCAGCAGCCGGGGGTGGCCGGCGCCCGCCGTGGCCAGGACCAGCAGCCCGGCCAGCTGGACCGCGGGCACCCCCAGGTTCCCGCCGCCGGCGTTGATGCCCAGGGCCCGGCCCTTGAGGCGCCGGGGGTAGAAGAGGTTGATATTGGCCATGGAGGAGGCGAAGTTGCCGCCGCCGACGCCGGCCACCGAGGCGGTGAGCAGCAGGGTGGTGTAGGAGACTCCGGGCCGCAGTACAAGGGCCATCAGGGCGGTGGGCAGCAGCAGGAGCAGTCCGCTGACCACCGTCCAGTTGCGGCCGCCGAACCGGGTCACGGCCTGGGTGTAGGGCAGGCGCAGGGCGGCGCCCAGGGCGGTGGGCACGGCGGTGAGGGTGAACTTCCCGGCCGGGTCGATGCCGTACTCGGGCCCGAGGAAGAGCACCAGGACCGACCACATGCTCCAGACGGAGAAGCCGATGTGCTCGGTGAGCACGGACAGCCACAGATTGCGGCGGGCGGTGCGGGCGCCGGTGGCGGCCCAGAAGTCCGGGTCCTCCGGCCGCCATTCGGGCAGGGTGCGGGTGCGCGCCGGTCGCGGCCGGCCGGGTTCGCGGGTGCGCACCGGCCAGGTGCGCAGGGTCCCGGCGGGGGTGTCCTCGTCCAGGCAGGCGCCGGTGCGCAGGTCGTAGGTCTGCTTGTACATGGGGGAGGTGACCACCGGGGTGCCGTCGCGGCTGCCGGTGAGGCCCCGGGAGATCACGCATGCGCCGCTGACCGGGTCCTGGTTGGCCAGGGCGTACAGCCCTCCGTCGGTGTCCCGGAAGAGCGCGACCTGTTCTCCGGCGACCAGCGCGGCCACGCCCCGTCCGGGGGTGAGGTCGCCATAGCGGCAGACGGGGGTCCAGGAGGGGCCGTGGCCGATCTCGACCATGGCGTCGGGTGGGGTGTTCATCGGGCACCTGCCGGGGTGGCGGGGCGGATCTGGCCGCGTTCGGGGAGGAAGCGCACCGAGGGGTCGGGCGTTCCGGGGGCGTTGACGAAGGAGACAAAGCGGCCCAGGCGTTCGGGGTCGGCCAGGGTGGCGGCCCATTCGTCCTGGTATGCGGTGAGGTGGCGGGCGAGTTGGGCGTCCAGTTCGACGGCGATGCCCAGGGCGTCGTCGACGGTCACGGCGCGCAGGTGGGCCAGGCCGCCTTCCAGGCGTTCCAGCCAGGGGGCGGTGCGTTCCAGTGGTTCGGCGGTGCGGATGTAGAACATCAGGAAGCGGTCGATGGTGCGGATCAGGGTGTCCCGGTCGGCCTCGGTGAGCAGCAGGTCGGCGTGGCGGGGGGTGGCGCCGCCGTTGCCGCCGACATAGAGGTTCCAGCCCTTGGCGGTGGCGATGACACCGAAGTCCTTGCTCTGGGCCTCGGCGCATTCCCGGACGCAGCCGGAGACCGCCGCCTTGATCTTGTGGGGTGCGCGCAGTCCCCGGTAGCGCAGTTCCAGTTCGATGGCCAGGGCGGTGGAGTCCTGGACGCCGTAGCGGCACCAGGTCTGTCCCACACAGGACTTGACGGTGCGCAGGGCCTTGCCATAGGCGTGTCCGGATTCGAATCCGGCGTCCACCAGGCGGCGCCAGATGGCGGGCAGCTGGTCGACGGTGGCGCCGAACAGGTCGATGCGCTGGCCGCCGGTGATCTTTGTGTAGAGGCCGAAGTCGCGGGCGACGGCGCCGATGGTGATCAGGCCGTCGGGGGTGATCTCGCCACCGGGGATGCGGGGCACCACCGAATAGGAGCCATTGCGCTGGAGGTTGGCCAGGAAGTGGTCGTTGGTGTCCTGGAGGGCGGCCTGTTCGCCGTCCAGGATGTACGGGCTGTCGCCGAGTCCGGCGAGGATGGAGGCGATGACGGGCTTGCACACCGCACAGCCCTGGCCGGTGCCGTGCTCGGCGAGGAGCCGGCCGAAGGTGGTGATGTTCTTGACCTTGATGATCTCGTAGAGTTCGGCGCGGCTGTGCCGGAAGTGTTCGCACAGGCCGGTTTCGGCCGGGGTGCCGGATTCCCGGACCAGGGCGGCGATGGTCTTCTCGCAACCGCCGCAGCCGGTACCGGCTTTGGTGCATTTCCTGACCGCCGCCACGGTGTGGCAGCCGCCTTCGGTGACCGCCGCGCGGATGGCGGCCTTGCTGACGTTGTGACAGGAGCAGATCACGGCCTCCTCGGGCAGGGGTACGGCCTCGGCGGATCCGCCCCGGGGGAACAGCAGTTGCTCGGCGGGCACCGGCAGCGGGGTGCCGGCGGCGGCCAGCGGGCGCAGGGTGGCATAGGCGGCGGTGTCGCCTACCAGGACGCCGCCCAGCAGCATGCCCTCCGGACTGACGATCAGCTTCTGGTAGATGCCGGACCTGCTGTTGGCGTAGGTGACATCCAGGGCGCCCTCGGTGGTGCCATGGGCGTCGCCGAAGCTGGCCACCTCCACGCCGAGCAGTTTGAGCTGGGTGGCGCCGTCCGCACCGGTGAACTCGCCGGATTCGCCGCACAGTTGGCG
This sequence comes from Streptomyces sp. NPDC052396, assembly GCF_044593195.1. Classification (NCBI taxonomy): domain Bacteria; kingdom Bacillati; phylum Actinomycetota; class Actinomycetes; order Kitasatosporales; family Streptomycetaceae; genus Streptomyces; species Streptomyces sp. NPDC052396. Next base: position 454,847 of record NZ_JBIUAW010000007.1, on the reverse strand, counting down.
GGCCACCGTCTCGGCCATGGCATAGCCGGGGGCCACCAGGCCATGGACCTTGCCGTCGGCGGTGCGGGCGCATTCGCCGATGGCCCAGATGTCCGGGTCGGCGGTGCGGCAGGCGGTGTCGACGAGGATGCCGCCGCGCTCGCCCACCGGCAGGCCGCAGCCGCGGGCCAGGCGGTCCTCGGGCCGGACGCCGGCCGAGAAGACCACCAGTTCGGTGGCCAGCCGGGTGCCGTCGGACAGATGGACGGCCGTCACCTCGCCGTCCGGGCCGGTTTCGATGCGTTCGGCGGCGGCGCCGGTGTGCACGGTGATGCCCTGTTCCTCGACCTTGCGGCGCAGCAGTGCGCCGCCGGCCGGGTCGATCTGGACGGCCATCAGATGGGGTGCGAACTCCACCACCCGGGTGTCCAGGCCCAGGGCGCGCAGGGCTCCGGCGGCCTCCAGGCCCAGCAGTCCGCCGCCGATCACAATGCCGCTGGTGGCGGTGGCGGCCCGGGCTCGGATGGCGGCGGCGTCCTCGGTCGTCCGGTAGGCGTGGCAGCCCCGGGCGTCGTGTCCGGGGACCGGGGGGACAAAGGGGTAGGAGCCGGTGGCCAGGACCAGTGCGTCATAGCCCAGCCGGTGCCCGGCGGCGGTGGTGACGGTGCGGCTGTCCCGGTCGATGTCCACCACCGCGTCGTCCAGCCGCAGCCGGATGCCGTGCTCCTCGAGGAAGCCCGGTGGGCACAGGGTCAGTTCCTCGGCGGCGGTGCCGGTGAACAGCGAGGTGAGGTGGACGCGGTCATAGGCGGGCCGGGGTTCGGCGGCCAGCACGGTCACCTGCCGGCGGGCGGCCGCGGGGTGTTCCTGGAGGGCCTCCAGAAAGCGCTGCCCCACCATGCCGTGGCCGATCAGGACCAGCCGGGAGGGCACGGGCGGTGCGGTGGGCGGGGTCATGGGTGCGCTCCTTGGGTCGGCAGCAGGGTCAAGGGGTCGGCGGGCAGTGGTTCCTGGCGCCGCCACAGGTGGATGAGGTCGGCGGCGGCGGCGATGGCATCGCCCAGCAGCACGGCGCCCAGCAGCCGGTCGCCGTCCAGCACCAGCCGGGTGCAGGTGGACCGGGTGGTGGCGGCCAGGTGCAGCACGTCATGGGGGGCGGCGGGGTCGGCGGCCGGGTCGCCGAAGGCGGCGAGTTCCAGTTCGCCGGTGCTGAGCCGGATGACGCCGGGGGCTCCGGTGCTGCCGGGTGACGGCTCCTCGCCACCGAGGCGGGCCGCCAGGGCGTCGGCCTGGGCCCAGGCCGGGCCGGCCAGGCCGTGGACCACGCCCCGGTGTTCGGCGCAGTCGCCGATGGCGTACACACCGGGTGCGGAGGTGGCCAGCCGGTCGTCGACCACGATGCCCTGCCGCACCCGCAGCCCGGCGGCGCGGGCCAGGCCGGTGCGGGGGCGTACTCCGCAGGCCAGCACCACCAGGTCGGTCTCCAGCCGCCTGCCGTCGGCCAGTTCGACGGCGGTGACCCGGCCGGTGCCGTGCAGGGCGGTGGGCCGGACGCCGAGGTGGCTGGTGACACCGAGCCCGGCCAGGTGGTGGCGCAGCACCCGGGCCGAGTCGGCGTCCAGGTGGCGTTCCATCAACCAGGGGGCGGCCTGCACCAGTTGGGTGGCGGTGCCGCCGGTGGCCAGGGCGTGGGCGAGGCTGACGCCCAGCACTCCGCCGCCCAGGACCACGGCCCGTTCGGCGCGCGCCACGTCGGCGGCCAGGCACCGGCAGTCGGCCAGGGTGCGCAGGGTGTGCACGCCCTCGGCCGGCCGGGTGCCGCGCAGCGGCGGGCGGACCGGGGCGGCGCCGGTGGCCAGCACCAGGACGTCATACGCCGCCGTGCCGCCGTCGGCGGTGCGGAGCGTGGCGGTGGCGGGATCCACCGAGGTCACCACGGTGCCGGTGCGCACCCCGGCGTCCCCATAGGACAGGCCGAGGTCCTCGGCCCGCTGCCGGCCGGTGAGGACCTCGGTGAGCCGGGTGCGGTTGTAGGGGGTGTGGGTTTCGGCTCCGTAGAGGGTCAGCCGGACGGTGCCGGGGGGTGTGCGCGCCAGCAGTTGGCGGGCGAACCGGGCGGCGGCCATTCCGGCGCCGGCCACGGCGATGTGCCGCGTACTCATCGGCTGCCCGCCTCGGTGGCCTTCTCCACGCGTACCGCGCAGACCTTGAACTCCGGCATCTTGGAGTGGGGGTCCAGGGCGGGGTTGGTGACGGTGTTGACCCGGCCCGGCCCGCTCCAGTGGAAGGGCATGAAGACGGTGTCGGGGCGGATGGCGCCGGTGATCCGAGCGGGAGCCAGGGCGCGGCCACGACGGCTGACCACGGCCAGCAGATCGCCTTCCCGGACGTCCAGGCGCTCGGCGAGCCGGGGGTGGAGCTGGACGAACGGGCCGGGGGCGGCCTCGTTGAGCCGGTCGACCCGCCGGGTCTGGGCGCCGCTCTGGTACTGGGCGGTGACCCGTCCGGTGGTCAGGTGCAGCGGGTAGTCGGGGTCGGCCGGCTCGGCCGGCGGCCGGTGGCTGACCTCGGCGAAGCGGGCCCGGCCGTCGGGGGTGGCGAAGCGGTCCAGGAACAGCCTGGGGGTGCCCGGGTGGCCGGGGTCCGGGCAGGGCCAGAAGACGCCGTTCTCGGCCCGGATACGGTCGTAGTCGATACCGGCGTAGTCGGCGGGGCCGCCCGCCGAGGCGCGCCGCAGCTCCTCGAAGACCTCGGCCGGCCGGTCGGAGAAGCCCTGCCCGGTGCCCAGCCGGGCGGCCAGCTCCTTGAGGACATACAGGTCGGTGCGCACCCCCTCGGGCGGCGGCAGGGCGGCCTCCCGGAGGATCACCCTGCCCTCCAGGTTGGTCACGGTGCCGGTCTCCTCGGCCCACTGGGCGACCGGCAGCACCACATCGGCGAGCGCGGCGGTCTCGGAGAGCACCACATCGCTGACGGCCAGGAAGTCCAGGGCCGCCAGGCGGGCGGTGATATGGGCGGCGCGGGGTGCCGAGACAACCGGGTTGGAGCCCATCACCAGCAGGGCCCGCGGCCCTTCGGGGGTGCCCGCGCGGTCCAGCAGCTCATAGGCGGACGGCCCGGGGCCGGGCAGTGACCCGGGGTCCACTCCCCACACTCCGGCGACATGGGCACGGGCCTGCGGGTCGGTCAGCGAGCGGTAGCCGGGCAACTGGTCGGCCTTCTGGCCGTGTTCCCGGCCGCCCTGCCCATTGCCCTGGCCGGTCAGACAGCCATAGCCGCTGCCCGGGCGCCCGGCCTTGCCGGTGGCCAGACAGAGGTTGATCCAGGCACGGACGGTGTCGGTGCCCTTGCTGTGCTGCTCGCTGCCCCGGGCGGTGAGCACCATGCCGGTGGCGGCAGTGGCGAACATCCGTGCCGCCTGCCGCAGTTGGGACACCGGCACTCCGGTGATCTCCTCGACCCGCTCGGGCCAGTGCGCCATGGCCGCGGCCCGGGCTCCCTCGAAGCCGGTGGTGCGGCTGTCGATGAACTCCCGGTCCACCAGCCCTTCGGCGATCACCACCTGCAACAGGCCCAGGGCCAGCGCCAGATCGGTGCCCGGCACCGGGCGCAGGTGCAGGTCGGCCTGTTCGGCGGTGCGGGTCCGGCGCGGGTCGATCACGATCAGCCGGCCGCCGTTCTCCCGCATACCGGTGAAGTACCGCAGCGCGGGCGGCATGGTCTCGGCCGGGTTGCCGCCGGCCAGGATCACACAGCCGGTGGTGGCGATGTCCGCCAGTGGAAAGGGCAGTCCCCGGTCCAGGCCGAAGGCGGCCCGGCTGGCGGCGGCCGCCGACGCCATACAGAACCGCCCGTTGTAGTCGATGCTGGGGGTGCGCAGCACCACCCGGGCGAACTTGCCCAGCAGATAGGCCTTTTCATTGGTCAGTCCCCCGCCGCCGAACACCCCCGCCGCCTGCGGCCCGTACCGCTCGACGGTCCGGCCAAGGCCCTCCGCCACCCGGTCCAGCGCCTGTTCCCAGGAGGTCTCCACCAGTTGGTGCCCCTGGCGGACCAAGGGCGCGGTCAGCCGGGCGGCGTGGGCCAGCACGGCGGCGGCGGACTGGCCCTTGCCGCACAGCGCCCCCTTGTTGACCGGGAAGCCGGGGCGTTCGCCGACCGTCACCAGGGGCGCGCCGGGCGGGGCGGCGGGCACCGGGTGCAGGCGCATGCCGCATTGCAGGGCGCAGTAGGGGCAGTGGGTGTCGGTCGCGGTCATGGGCCCAGCGTCCATGCGATCAGTTTCGGCCCCGGGTCGGCTCCATTGCGGCCGCGCCACCAAACCTTCACCACCCGCCGGGTGGCCGGGTGATGTCCGCGCCACCCGTTCGTAACCTGGCGCGCCCGTCGCTGACTTCGAGCTGACCTGGACGCAATTTCCCGGCAACACGGCCGGGAGAACCTGCCGGTATGCGAACGTCCGCCCTTCATATCCGGCCGCTGACCGGCTTCACCGTCGCGGTGACGGCGGCCCGCCGCCGCGAGGAGATGGTGGCGCTGCTGGAACGCCGGGGCGCCGAGGTGTTCCAGGCGCCCGCCCTGCGCATGGTGCCGCTGAGCGACGACACCGCGCTGCGCCGGGCCACCGAGCGCTGCCTGACCGCCCCGCTGGACTTTGTCATCGCCACCACCGGGGTGGGCTGGCGCGGCTGGATGAGCGCCGCCGAGGGCTGGGGGGCGGCGGAGGCACTGCTGGCCGCCTTCCGGCCGGCCGCCGTGATCAGCCGGGGCCCCAAGGCCACCGGTGCGGTCCGGGCCAGCGGCCTGGCCGAGGCCTTCTCCCCCGCCACCGAGGCCACCGATGAGCTGCTGTCCTGGCTGCTCACCCGGGACCTGCGCGGCCGGCGGGTGGCGGTGCAGGAACATGGCGCGCCGCTGGAGCGGCTGGTGGCCGCGCTGCGGGAGCGGGGCGCGGAGGTGGTGGAGGTTCCGGTCTACCGGTGGGGTCCGCCGGAGGATCCGCAGGCGCTGCACCGTCTGGTGCGGGCGGCCGTCCGGCGCGAGGTGCACGCCCTCGCCTTCACCAGCGCCCCGGCGGCGGTGGCCGTACTGGAGGCCGCGGCCGCCCTGGGATGCCGGGAGCGGCTGCTGGAGGCGGCGGCCGCCGAGGTGCCGGTGTGCTGTGTGGGTCCGCTGTGCGCACAGCCCTGGCGGGAGGCGGGCGTCGCGGTGCACTGCCCCGAGCGGGGCCGGCTGGGCGCCCTGGTCCGTACCGTGGAACAGGTGCTCTCCCGGCACGGGCGCCGTGAACTGCCGTCCGGAGTGGGCGACTTGGTGCTGCAGGGCAACGCGCTGCTGGGCCCCGGCGACCCGGTGCTGCTGTCCCCGCTGCAGGCCGCCGTGCTGCGGGCGCTGACCGAACGGCCCGGCCGGGTGCTCAGCCGGGCCGAACTGCTGCGCCGGGCCTGGCCGGAGGGCGGGGCCGACGGGCACGCGGTGGAGGTGTCCATCGCCCGGTTGCGCAAGGCACTGGGCCCGCGGGCCGGGTTGATCCGTACGGTGCCCAAGCGCGGCTACTGTCTGGCGGCCCGGTGACGGCCGGCGAGCCGCCGGTGCTGCTGGCGGCCGTCCATGGCACCCGCGATCCGGCGGGCATGGCGGAGGTGGACCGGCTGCTGGCAGGGGTACGGGCCGGGCGGCCCGGGCTGCGGGTGCGCCATGGCTGCCTGGGTCCGGCCGAGCCCGCGCTGGGGGACGCGCTGGCCCGGATACCGGGCCCGGTGGTGGTGGTTCCGGTGCTGCTCGGCCCGGGCTATCACGTCCGGACGGACATTCCCGCGGTGCTCGGCAGCTCGGGGCATCCTTGGGTCCGTACCGCCCGCCCGCTGGGCCCCGACCCCCTGCTGGCCGAGGCCCTGGCCGGCCGGCTGCACCAGGCGGGCTTCCGCTCCCGGGGCCCGGCCACGGGTGTGGTGCTGGCCGCCGCCGGGTCCACCGACCCGGCCGCCAACTCCGCCGCCCGGCGGGCCGCCCGGCTGCTCGGCGCCCGCCTGGGCAGCTGGGTCCTGCCGGCCTTTCTGGGCGGCCCCGCACCCCGTCCGGCCGAGGCCGTCGCCCGGCTGCGCCGGGCGGGCCGGGAGCAAGTGGCCCTGGCGCCCTATCTGCTGGCCCCCGGCGACTTCGCGCACCGGGCCGCCGCCGGCAGCGGCGCCGATCTGGCCGGCGCGCCACTGGGCGCGCATCCCTCGGTGGCCCGGCTGATCCTGCGCCGCTATGACGAGGCCCTCGCGCTCGCGGCACCGGGCGTCGCGCCGAGGGGCTACGAGGCCGCGGTCTCCTCGGCCGCGCCCTCGATGGCGGGCGCCTCCGCCTGGGCCGGGACGACCTGGAGCAGTGCCGTTTCCCCGTCGACGGCCAGCGACACCCCGGCCGGCAGTGCCACATCCCGGGCGCGCACCGTGTGACCAGCGTCCAGGCCCTCCACGGAGATGGTGACCGATTCGGGGATGTGGGTGGCCTCGGCCTCGACCTGGAGGGCGTCCAGCAGATGTTCCAGGATGTTGCCTCCCGGGGCCAGCGCGCCCTCGGTGTGCACCGGCAGGTCGACGGTGACCCGCTCGCCCTTGCGCACGGCCAGGAAGTCGGTGTGGATCAGGAAGCCCTTCAGCGGGTCGCGCTGCACGGCCTTGGGGATGACCAGTTCGCGGTTGCCCTCGATATCCAGATTGATCAGGACATTGGGGGTCTTCAGGGCCATCATCAGCGCATGGCCGTCGACCGTCACATGCTTGGGGTCGGCGCCATGACTGTAAATGACACCCGGGACCCGGTTCTCCCGGCGGGTACGGCGCGCGGCGCCCTTCCCGAAGTCGGTCCGCAGTGCGGCGGCCAGCTTTACCTCAGCCATTCCTGCTCTCCTCGTACAACTCGTGGGGCACGACTGGACGTCGGCCAGCCTAACCAGAGACCTCGCCCAGGTACCAACGCCTAACGAAACGAAGGGGCATTGATCACGCCCGTGGTGCGGGCCAGCTGCGGATCTCGTACCAGTCCCCGTAGGTCTGCCACTTCAGCGGCGGCTGGAGGCCGAAGTTGCCCTGTTCCAGGAAGACCCGCTGCTCGGTGTCCACCCGGCTGGTCTCGCCGTGCACCGTCTCGTTCTTGATGGCCACCTTGCGGGCGTCCAGGAAGGCGCCGAGGTAGGCGCGTTCATCGCCGCACCGGTTGGGGCACTTGGCGTTCCGCATCGCGGTGGCGCGGATGGCACGCAGTCCATTGCGGTCATTGCCGTTGCCGTGCATCACCACGGCGTCGAAGTAGATGAACTGGCCCAGCGGGCGCAGTCCGTCCGCCTTGGCCAGCCGGACCGCCGGGTCGAAGTAGACCCGGTCGCGCTCCTCTTCCTGGGCGGCCTGGAAGGCCCGGTCCTTGGCCGCCTGCTTCCAGGCGCGGACGAAGGGGTCGCCCAGCCCTTCGTGGGAGGCGGTGCCATTGACCTTGCGCAGGGCGGGGAGGAAGGGCGCGAGGGGGTTGGCGGGCTTGCGGCGGGTGTAGCGGTCCACCACCTCCAGCATGTCGCCGGTGCCGGAGCAGAAGCCGATGATGCCTCCGGTGTAGCCCTGGCCGTCGCCGATGTCCTGGATGTACTGGTACTGACTGCGCCAGTCCAGGGTGGAGTTCTCGGCGCTGGCGACCAGTTCCATGGCCACCTCCTTGAGCCGCGGGTCGTCCAGGCCGGCCGGCGGCGGCTGGGCGGCGGCGGGCGCGGGCTGGTGCGCGGCGAGGATGACGGCGAAGGCGATGACGGTGTGTTTCAGCACCCGGCGGATATCCATGCGTCGTCCATAACATGAAAAAAGTCGTCATTTATGGGCAACACACGGGTCATAGCAGTCCGGCACGGGCCGCCTGGATGCCGGCCTGGAAGCGGGTCCGGGCGCCCAGGGAGTCCATCAGCTCGCGCACCCAGCGCTGCACGGTGCGCGGCGAGACCCCCAGCTGGCGGGCGATGCTGTCGTCGGTGAAGCCGGCGCAGAGCAGGGTGAGCAGCTCGGTGTGCCGGTCCTTGGGGTCGCGTGCGGGGGTGCGGGGGTCCGGGATCCGTACCGCCCGGTTCCAGTAGGCCTCGAAGGTGCCGGCCAGGGCGTCCAGCAGCGAGGAGGAGCGCATCAGCATCGCGCCGTGCGGCGCGGAGCCGGTGCACAGCGGCAGCATGGCCCAGCGGTCGTCCACCACGGCCAGTTTGCAGGGGAGTTCGGGCAGTACCCGGGCCTGTTCCCCGGCACCGGTGAACTCCCGGATCTCGGCCAGCCGTCCGGGGGCACTGACCGATCCGGCCTCATAGACCACCCGGACACATATGCCCCGGCTCAGCAGCCCCAGTTCCAACTCCGGGTCGGCGCGCACCACATGGGGCGGCTTGTCGAAGAGCAGCACCCGGTGCCGGGCGCCGGCCAGCATCCGGCGCCAGTGGCCGGCGATGACCTCCGGGCCGGTGACCACCTCGACCAGTTCGGCGGCGGGCGGCCGCCGGGCGGTGCGATGGGTGCGCATCAGTTCGCCGATCCGGCCCCGCAGCCGGCACAGTTCGGCCTCCCGGCGCAGCAGCAGTGCCTGGACGGCCAGGTCGGGGGCGATGGCCGACCAGCGGGCGGGCGGCCCTTCGGACCGGTGGAGCAGCCCCCGTTCGGTGAGGGAGCGCAGCAGTTCCCCAGCCCGCCCGGGGGTCAGGGCGAGTTCGGCGGCCAGCGCGGCGACGGTGCTCTCCGGGGCGGCCAGCACGCTCAGATAGGCGGTCTCCTCGGCCTCCGGGACGCCTAGGGCTTCCAGGAGCGCGGCCGGTCGGGAGTCACGGGGAGCCACCCCGTCATCATGTCATGTTCTCGCCATATCGGATTCCGGTCGTGCGCGGCCCATTGAGGGGCCGGGGGCGGCGGGCCGACCATGAGCGCGGCCGATCGGCCTCCACCCCCCACACCCCAGGGAGCGTGCCCCATGGGCATATCCGTCCGCCTTCCTCGGCATATCGGCAGATCCAGAGCCGTCCGGGCGACCGCCACCGTGCTGCTGCTGACCGGCGCCCTGGCACCTGTCGGCGCCGGCACCGCGAGCGCGCATGGCTTCGGCCCGCACTCCTCCCGCATCAAGGACAGCAACTGGGGCGGCTATGTGGCCCAGGGCTCGTTCTCCAGGATCACCGGTTCCTGGGTCGAGCCCCATGCCACCTGCAACACCTCCAACGACCTGTTCGCCCCCTGGGTGGGGCTGGACGGCTATGGCTCGCAGACCGTGGAGCAGACCGGTGTGCAGACCGACTGCTCCAGCGGGTCGCCGGTGCTGTCGGCCTGGTACGAGATGTATCCGGCCGCCCCGGTCTACTGGAACGACCCGGTCTCCGAGGGCGACCACTTCACCGCCTCCGTGATCTCCCAGGGCAATGGCGTCTACACCCTGACCCTCACCGATGACACCAAGGGCTGGACGGAGAGCACCCAGCAGTCCCTGGACGGGCAGAACGCCAGCGCCGAGGCGGTCATCGAGTCGCCGACCCAGAGCTATCCCTCCTTCGACCGGCTGGACTTCTCCGGTGTCACGGTGGACGGCCGGCCCCTGGACGCCGCCGCCCCGCAGTCACTGACCAGCGGCGGCTACTCCCCCGGGGTGCTGCAGAGCGGTTCCTTCGCCATGACGCCCGGCGGCGGACAGCTCCATCTCCCGCACAACGCCCGGCCGCCAAAGATCCGTTACTGACCGGCGGGCGGCGTTAGCCGGGCGGACGGCCAGGGTAGGGAGCGCGGGATTGATCTTGCTTGTGCTCTCTCCGGGCACCTCCGACCGTCAAAGGAGTCATCCGTGTTACCTCGCGCCCTCGCCCTCTCGCTGGCCGCCGTCACGGCCCTCGGCCTGTCGGCCGCCGCCGCTCCGGCCGCCTCGGCGGCGCCGTCGGCCACCTGCCACAAGGGCGATTTCTGCCTGTTCAGCGGCGCCCATCAGACCGGGGAGGTGCTCTACCGGGTCCCGGTGAAGGTGACCCGGACCGGATTCTCGTTCCCCGATGTGGACGCCCTGGAGCCGTTGGTGGCCCCGCGTTCGGCGCACAACCCGCTGCCGGATTCCTTCGGTTGCGTGGTGCGGCTCAATGACAAGCCGCATTTCGCCGGTTCCGAGCAGGAGATCGACGGCTTCGGCGACCGGGAGCTGACCGGCGCTCCGGTGGGCTCCCTCACGGTCGACTGCGGCTGACCGGGGCCGCGTCAGCGGCGGGGCGCCGTCAACGCCCCGCCGTGCCGGTGGAGTTGCCGGGTGCTCAGCGGGCGGTCTGCGAAGCGGCCGCCTGCGGGCGCAGATCGCTGAGGGTGAGCCGGTGCACCGGCTCCTCGGGCAGCGCGATCCGGCCGTTCACGGCCAGGTCCGGCCCGATGTGCAGGAGCTCACCGGGTGCCAGTGGGCGCCAGTGCGGGCTGTCGTCCATCCGCTCGCTGGCGATCACCACCGAGGGGACCGTGGCCAGGTCACCGGAGTGGACCCGCATCCGTCCGGCGGCGCCGCTGTGGTCGAAGTGCCGGTCACCGTGCGGACCGCCGGCCGGGCGCCGGAGCACATGGAGTTCATGGGTGTCCGGATAGCGCAGCGCCCATAGCCCGTCCCGGGTGGCGATGATCAGGTTCAGGGCGTAGACCGGCAGGTTCCGGGCGATCCAGCGGGCGGCGTACTCGATACCGGCCGCCACATCGCCGCCGTGCGCGGCGGTCTCCCGGGTGATCAGGGCGAAGAACCGCTCGGAGTCGGTATCGCCGTGTACCAGGTTCCGGTCCGGGCCGAGCCGGGCGTCCAGCCGGTCCAGCTCCTCGATGACCCCGTTGTGCGCGAACAGCCGGCCGTCCTGCTGGAAGGGGTGGGTGTTGCGGCTGTCCAGGCCACCGGTGGAGGCGTAACGGACATGGGCCAGAAAGGTGGTGGAGGCCACCTGCCGGGCCTCCTGGGCGAAGGCCCGGTCCTGGTAGGCGGCGATGGCCGACTTGTGCACCCGGGGCGTGCCCTCGGGGCCGAAGTAGCCCAGACCGGTCCCGTCCGGGTCACGCCGGCTCTGTTCCCGCAGGCTGTCGGGGGCGTCCAGCAGCCAGAAGGTGGCGCGGGTCCGCTGCGGGCTGCTGCTCAGGGCGAAAAGGCGGCACATCCGGGGCTCCCCTCCTCGATGGGGCTCTGCGGGCATGGGCCCACGCGCCTCACGGTGGGCGGTGCGGGGTGGCTTGGCAAGGGACCGTGTCCTTGCGGACCGGCCCGCGCGGGGTATGCGCCGGCCCCCGCGCCACACGGTGAACCGGGACGCAGGGGCCGGGGTGCCCCATGAGGGGCATGGGTCGGTTGCCTCATGCGGCTCCGCCGCGTGGGCGCGACCGCCCAACGACGGCCAACCGCCCGGAACATGACCGGGGCCATCCCGGCCCGGCGGCGGCCCCCAGGAACCGTCAGCTCTTGGGCCGCTTGACCCAGCCCTTCTTCACCAGTTCGTCGCAGTGCCACTTGGCGTGGGCCGCGCTCTCCCCGTTCTTCTTCGCGGCGTTGACACAGTCCGCGTACGGGAAGGGCGGCTTGTCGCCGCCCACCCGCGGGGTACCCGGGGAGGCGGCGGCCGCCGCCGTGGCGCCCAGGCCGCCGACCGCGAACACCGCCGCGGCCAGGGCGATACCAAACCGATGCACAGCTTCTCCTCTCCACCCTCCGGAGCCCGGTGCTCCGGACGCGTCCGGGCCCGGCCGGGCCCGCCACCGCTCAACGAGTCCGGCCGCCCCGGGCGCCTGGTTGTCACCCGTACGGCGGCGTGCGTCTGCGCTCCGGCGGGGCCGGTGACAGGCTGTTCGGTATGCCGAACTCCCCGTGTTTCCAGCCCAAGGAATGTGAGCCGTGAACATATCCGGCGGTGGCCGTGCCGAGGACCGTGCCACCGCCGCGAGTTCACCCCGCGCCCGGCGCGCCGCGGGCATCCTCGCCGCGGGAACCGCCCTGGCCGTCGCCGCGGCCGCCGCGGCCTGTGCCCCGGACCGGGCCCAGTCGGCCGACCGCCCCGATGCGGCGCTGCCGGCCGTGCGGGTCACCGACCACACCTATGAGGTTCCCCAGCCGCTGGCTCCCGCCGCTCCCGGCAGTCTGATAGCCGCCTCCGAAAAGGGCCCGGCCCCACAGCTGGGCGATGCCCGCCGCTGGACCGTTCTCTACCACTCGGCGACCTCCCGGGGTGCCGACACCGCCGTCAGCGGCACCCTGCTGCTGCCCAATGGCACGCCGCCGACCGGGGGTTGGCCGGTGGTCTCCTGGGCGCATGGCACCACCGGGGTGGCCGACAAATGCGCCCCCTCGCACACCGCGAACCTGGGCTACAACGCCTACGCCCAGGAGCTGCGCGCCCTGGTACGGGCCGGTTACGCGGTGGCGGCCACGGACTACGCGGGGCTGGGAACCCCGGGGATGCACACCTATCTGGTCGGGCCCGACGAGGGCAACGCGGTGGTGGACATCGTCACCGCCGCCCGCAAGCTGCTGCCGGGACTGTCCCCGACCTGGTTCGCCCTCGGCCACTCCCAGGGCGGGCAGGCCGCCCTGTTCGCCGCCAACGCGGCGCACCGGGCGCCCGGTCTGCGGTTCGGCGGCTCGGTGGCCATCGCCCCGGCCAGCCATCTGGAGACCATGCTGCCGGGGGTGATCGCCTCTCATGTGTCCAGCGAACTCTCCTTCGCCCTCTACTCGTTGGCCGGGCTGAGCGCCAGCGACCCATCCGTCGACCTGCGCCGGATGCTGGGGCCGGTGGCCGGCCGGACCGCCGCCCGGGTGCTGGGCGAGTGCCTCAGAAGCAGCTATGGAGTGCTCAAGGGGGTCTCCACCGAGCAGACCCTGCCGTTCAACCGTGAACAACTCGCCGAGCTGGGCGGCAAGATGGGCGCCTATGGCGACCCGGACCGGGCCGCCATCAAGAGCCCGGTGCTGGTCATCCAGGGCGGGGCCGACCAGGATGTGCCGCCGCAGTGGACCGCCGAGGTGGTCGGCCGGCTGCGGGCGCTGGGATCGCCCTCGGTGGTGGATCGCGTCTATCCGGCCGGCGACCACGACCAGGTGCTGGGCGAGTCCATCTGTGACCTGCTGTCCTTCCTGGCGGCGCACGGCGGGCGCCCGGCGGCCGCCTGCACCCCGTACCACACCGATCTGGGCCTGGGCCGCGGGAGCCCGCCCCGTTACCGGGCCCCGCGCGGTTCACTGGCCGTTCAGCGGCCGGGCACGATCACCTTCCTGCCCGAGCCGTTCAAGGGAACCGGGATCGATTGAACGGCGGCGGCGCTGCGCTTCTGCCGGCCGTCGAGCGGTTTCTGGACGGCGTTGACGCTCAGCGAGACGCCCTGGCCTCCGGTGAAGGTGCCGGCGGCGAAGGCGTTGACGCCACCGGCGGTGACCTCATAGCCGGAGGTGTCGGTGATGTGGTGCGCCTGGCAGTCGCGGAAGACCTCCTCGATGGGGATGAACCACAGCCAGTGGTAGTCCCCGTCGTGGTTGAGGTCGACCTTCTCCTCGAACCAGATGGCCACATGGCCGGTGAGGGCGACGGTGGCCGTCCAGTCGATGTCGTACTTCTGGGTGCCGATCACCAGGCTCGCCTCGACCAGCGACTTCGGGGGGATCTTCAGCGGGAGGTCCACGCTCCAGTTCTGGGTCTCCTTGTGGGAGAACTCCTGGGTCGAGGACAGACTCGCCTCGATGGAGGTGGTCTCGCTGACCTTGGCCACCGCGGGGATCTCCGCGGAGACCTCCATCGTCACCCCGATCTTCAGCGACTCGGTCACCGAGATCCGCAGCTCCTGCTCGGTGGTGCGGCTCTGCTTGTAGGTGACCAGCTGCTCCACCGCGGTGCCGTTGCGGTAGTTGGTGGCGACCGAGTTCACCTGCCCGGGAATGGGCGAGGGGGCGTTGGGGTCATAGGTGATTCCGCTGTACTCCGTGCTCACCTGGTACCGGTGATAGGCGCCCAGGGCGCCCTGCTTGCCGTAGTCGGTGGAGGCGGTGAAGCGACAGCCCTTGGATCCGGGGAATCTCTCCCGGGCCATCCACCGCCCCCACTCATCCGTTATCTCCTGGAGCGAGCGGGCGGCCGCCCGCGTACTGCCGGAGTTCCGCGTGGAGTTCTGCCCGGGGTGCTGCACGGAGTTCTGCCGGGCGGGGGCCGCGGCCGCGGGGCCGGCCGTCATCAGGGACACCGGAACGGCCGCCGCCGCACCGAGAGCAGGGGCCAGCGCCAGCAAGCGCCGCCTGGAGACATCACTCATGGAATTCCATACCTCCTTGCGATGGGGGGAATCGCTTGGCGGCAAGCCAATCGGCAATCTCCTGTGAATCCTAGGGACTTTGGTCCTGATAACCCCAACTCCACCAATCCTGTTCAATGTTGCACGATCCACGCCGCCGCCGGTGCGGCGGACGATCCCCCGACACCCCGTCAACTCCGGCCCGGGAGGCGCCGGAACCAGCCTTCCCTTTTTGACATGACCACGGCATCATGCCCGCAAGCCATCCCCCCACGGAAGGTCATCCCATGCCCCGCAAACTGGTGGCACTGGCCGCCGGAGCGACCGCCATGGCTGCCGCCGCCGTGCTCCCGCTGGCGCCGTCCGCCCTGGCCGGGGCCCATGCCCCGCACTCCGCCGTCAGACACACCCCGCAGCGCACCGCGGTCATCTACCGGGTGCCCACCCATCACCCCCAGGACGCCCAGAAGCTGGCCAAGGCCGGCTACGACCTGCTGGAGCGCCGTCAGGGCAACGACCTGTTCGTCCTGGGCGACTGGAACACGGCGGCCGGACTGCGCCGTCTCGGCTTCAGCCCGACCGTGGTCTCCTCGACCAGCAAGCCGCTCCCCCGCCCGGCGACGGCCGTCACCGCCGCCGACAGCGGCACCTACGACGGCGGCTACCACACCGTGGACGCCCATAACGCCCACCTGGACCAGGTCGCCGCACAGCACCCGGACCTGGCCGGGGTGGTCACCTACGGCCAGTCCTGGCTCAAGCAGCGCGGAGCCGGGGGTCATGACCTCAAGGCCATCTGCCTCACCAAGATCAAGCCGGGTGACTGCGCCCTCAACCCCAACTCGGCCAAGCCCCGCTTCTTCCTGATGAGCCAGATCCACGCCCGTGAGCTCACCACCGGCGAGATCTCCTGGCGCTGGATCGACGAGCTGACCCAGGGCTATGGCAGCAACCCGGAGATCACCAAACTGATGGACACCACCGAGATGTGGGTGGTGCCCATCGCCAACCCCGATGGCGTGGACATCGTCGCCCAGGGCGGCAACAACCCCATCTGGCAGCGCAAGAACGCCGATGACGCCAACGGCGGCTCCTGCGGCCTGTTCGGGCAGATCGGCGTGGACCTCAACCGCAACGCGGGCACCCACTGGGGCGGGCTGGGCACCTCCGACCAGCCCTGCAGCGAGGTCTACCTGGGCCCGGCCGCGGACTCCGAGGTGGAGAACTCCGCGCTGGAGGACCTGTTCCGGCAGCTGTACCCGGCGGTGCGCTCCGGCACCGGCGACGGCGACCCGGCCCCGCTGAACACCCGGGGCGTCATGATCACCCTGCACAGCGACGCCAGCATGGTGCTCTTCCCCTGGGCCTCCGACCACACCGTGCACACCGGGAACGACGCCCAACTGCGCGCCATGGCCGGGCAGCTGGGGTCGATCACCGGCTACCAGTCCGGGCAGGCGGGCGAGATCCTCTACGACGCCTCCGGCGGTACCGACGACTGGACCTACGACAAGCTCGGCCTGGCCAGCTTCACCATCGAGGTGGGCGACAACAACGGACGCGGCTGCGACGGATTCACGCCCGCCTACTCCTGCCAGGGCGACTACTTCTGGCCCAAGCTGGAGCCGGCCCTGAGGTATGCCGCACAGCACTCCGCCGCCCCGTACCAGATCACCGCCGGCTCACCGGCACACCGGCACTGAACCAGCCGATCTCTTATGGCGGTCCGCCACGGCGGACCGCCATAAGTCGTTCCGGGGACGGCTCAAGACATTACTTCTGGTAACTCACCACACAGTGATTACCCGTCCACCTAGTGCAATTTGAACCGGTCAGTCCAAAATAACGATCTTGTCAAGTCATGCTGTGCGAGCCCATGAAATTGGCTTAGACCTCCTATCGGACGGCGATTCAACTCCCCTTCTCCGCAAGCGAATTGACGCGGCTCACAAAAACACGGCGAACTTTGTTCAAGCTTTGTCTTTCATCGGGTGTGGAATATCCGATTTGACGCTCCCTCAGCTCTGGCACACTTCCGGCACTCAATCCCCCACAGCAAACGAGGTGTTGGTTTGTCCAGAGGCAGAAGAGCGGCTCAACGTCCCCGGAAAAGACGCGGGATAGTCGCGGCCGCCGTAGCGGTCACCGCGGGAGCGGTCATCGGCGGGGCCGCCTGGGGCGGGGTCTTCGGCGGCGAAGGCTCCGGCCATTCCCGGGTCACCGCGCAGGCGGTGGCCACGGCGCCGGCCGCCTTGCCCGAGCATGACGAGGCCCCCGAACCCGTGACCCGGATACCCGGCAACGACCGGGCCCATGGCATGGTCTACACCGGTCTGCGCCTGGCGCCCAAGGGCGACCACTGCGCGGGTGTGCTGGAGACCGAGGGCGGACGCTGCACCCACGGCCCGGACAAGCCGCCCCGGGGCGTGGACATCAAGAAGGACACCCCGCCTGCCGTCAAGGCCAAGGCCACGGCCGCCGATCCGAGCCGGCCGGAGACCGAGAAGCCCGCCACCGACCAGCCGTCCACCGGCACCGTGGCCGCGCTGGACGCCAAGCAGGCCGGCAAGCGCGGCAAGACCCCGCCCGCCCCGGCCTCCCCCAAGGGCGGCACCGGCAAGGCGGCGCCCAGCGAGCAGACGGTGCCCTGCGACGGCGACGGCTCCACCGGCAACCGGGTGCAGGTGCTCTATGTGCACGGCCCCGGCAACGACCGGTACGCCGAGTACCTGGCGTCCTTCCACAAGTGGGCCGCCGACGTGGACACCATCTACTACGCCAGCGCCCAGGAGACCGGCGGCGTCCGGCACGTCCGCTTTGTCACCGGCGCCGACTGCACGCCGTCGGTGCTCAATGTGGAGCTGCCCGACTCGGCGCTGGCCGAGTTCAGCGCCACCAACTCGGCGCTGGCGGCCAAGGGTTTCGACCGCCGCGACCGCAAGTACATGATCTTCGCCGATGCCAATGTCTACTGCGGCATCGGCACCTTCAACGGCGATGAGCGCCCGGGGCAGGACAACCAGAGCAACTTCGGCCCGTCCTACGGGCGGACCGACAACGGCTGCTGGAGCGGTTCCACCGCCGCCCATGAGCTGGGGCACAACCTGGGCGCCGTCAACAACAGCGCGCCCCACAGCAGCAAGGCCGCGCACTGCACCGACGAGTGGGACATCATGTGCTACTCCGACGCGCCCTACTACCCGCAGATGCAGATCGTCTGCCCGGACCGGGCGCACGACGACCGCCTGGACTGCAACCACGACGACTACTACAACACCAACCCGCAGCAGGGCAGTTACCTCGACACCCACTGGAACGTGGCCAACAACCAGTTCCTGATGACGGGCAACGGCACCAACCCCAACCCGACGCCGAACCCGACGCCCACCCCCACGCCGACCCCGTCCCCCACGCCCACCAAGGGCACCGACGGCGCCCCGGTGCCGGTGCTCGGCGAGCTGACCTCGGACTCTGCGGTGCTCAGCTGGCCGGCCGTGCCCTCCGCCGACTGGTACCGCCTGGTGCTCAACGGCAACCACCTGGGCTGGGTGCAGAGCAACTCGGTGCGCGTCTACAACCTGCAGCCGGACACCGACTACACCCTGGCGGTGGCGGTCCGCGACCGGTCCGGACATGACACCGACCCCGGCAAGGCGGTGTCCTTCCACACCCCGGCGGCCGGTGCGGCCACCAGGCCCGGCACCCGCTACCTGCTCACCAATGGCGAAGCCGGGGTGGCCGCCCAGATCTACGGCGACAAGACCGCCGACGGCACCGTGGCGGTCGGCTCCCAGCCCAACGGCTACGCCGGCCAGCAGTGGGTGTTCGACGACACCGGCAACGGCTATGTCCACATCCGCTCGGTCGTCACCAACAAGTGCCTGCAGCTCGGCGGGGACGCCGTCGAGGGCCAGTGGATCGCCCAGCAGCCCTGCTCCGGCAGCCTCGCCTCGCAGTGGCACCTGGCCAAGAGCGGCACCGGTGTACAGGTGACGGCCCGGGGCAGCTCCCTGGTCCTGGGCGTCAGCGACCGCCCGTACTACGGCGCCTTGCTGCTGGAGCTCCAGAAGCCGGACGGCCCCGGTCACCACACCTGGACCGTGCAGAAGACCGGCTGATCCCCTCACCGCAAGCGGGGGCCGCCGATGCGGCCCCCGTCCTACCCCGGAGCCAACCGCCCATGTCCAACCGCCGCTTCACCGCGACGGCCCTCGCCGCCACCGCCCTGCTCGCACTGGGACCGGCGACCACGGCCCACGCCCATGGCGACACCATCCGCCTCGGCCCCATCCAGGTCACCGCCGGCCACCCCACCACCCTCGCGGTCTGGGACAACGACGGCGACCCGGTGGACGAGAAGATCGCGGGCACCCTCAGCGCCACCTCGGCCGACGGCACCACCGCCGGCCCCTGGCGGCTGGTGCCGGTCCCGGGCGCCAAGCCCGGCACTCTCACCACCAAGGAGGCGCTGCCGGCGGGCCGTTGGACCATCACGGCGGAGACCGCCTTCCCCGCGCTGGGCCGGGTCCAGGGACAGGCCGAGGTGACCACCGCCTCCCTGTCCTCCCCCACCCCCGCCCCGGCGCGGACCGAACAGCCGTCGGCCTCCCGGGACACCGGCTCGGACTCCGGATCCGGATCGGATTCCGGCTCCACCACCACCGTGATCGCGATCAGCGCGGCGGCGGTGGCGGCCGGTCTCGCGGGCTTCTGGCTGCTGCGCCGGCGCGCCCGCAGGACCTGACCGGAACCCGGCCCCCACAGCACCACCCACTGGCTCCCGCACATCGGCCGGAGCCCCCAACCCCCCAAGGAATCCCATGCTCGGAATCCGCATGCTCCGCCGCGGAAAAGCGCTGGCCTCCGCGATGACCGCGGTGCTGGCCGGCGGACTGCTGCTCGGCTCGGGCACCGCCGCCCACGCCGCGTCCACCGGCACCGTCATCCCCGGACAGGGCAACTACCAGACCATCAACCAGCGTTCGCTGCCCTCCCTGTCGTCCAGTGTCACCGGCACCTCGCTGCCGGGCGACCGGATACCCATGATCTGCCGGACCACCGGCGACACGGTGGAGAACAACAACCGCTGGATCTGGTCCGGCGCCTACTACATCGCCGACACCTTCATCCAGGAGGACACCGGCTCGCTGCCCACTTGTGGCTCCACCCGGCCCACCAGCTGGTCCACCCTGGGCATCGGCATGCAGAAGCAGGTCCAGGACGAGTGGTGCTGGGACGCCTCCGGCCTGACCATCGCCAACTACTGGGGTCACACCAACTACAACCAGTACGACTTCTGCCGCCTGGCCGCCCAGAACAGCAACCTGGACTGCAACGACCAGCCGGCCACCCTGGACGACATGGCCAACGGCCTGGCCAACATGGGCTTCCGCAACAGCGGTTACGACCTCTACCGCAACGCCACCTTCAACGAGACCAGCCAGGAGATCGCCGGCGGACGGCCGTTCGCGGTGCGCATCGGCTGGACCAGCGGCGGCGGCCATATGAACGTGATCTACGGCTATGACAGCTCCAGCAACATGATCGCGGTCGGTGACCCCTGGCCCAGCACCCAGACCTACACCTGGTGGAACTACTCCACCTACTCCGGAAACAACTCCTTCCGGTGGACCCACTCGCGCCTCGGCATGCACGGCTAGGAGACGACCACCATGCAGCTCAAGCACCTTCGTCGCCGCACCGCCGCGGTGGCCATGGCCGCCCTCGCCGCCCTGTGCGCCGCCGCTCCGGCCCAGGCCGCCGACGGTCCCTACGCACCCGGCTCCCCGGACTACAACGCCGCCCAGCAGGTGCTGGGTTCGAGCCGGGTGCATGACACCGTGTCCCGGTTCCTGACCGCCGCCGAGCAGCGCCGCGCCCCGGCCGGCGCCGACGGCGGTACCGCCCTGGCCCCCGCCGGCGCGGCGCCCGCGCCCGCCAAGGCACCGGACTTCCGGCTGCGGGGGCCGGTCCCGCTCTTCGAGCTCTCCCCCGAGTTCGTCGCCGGCAAGGCCCGGCCCACCACCGGCCAGGCGCTGCGGCTGTCCTACCTGGCCTCCCGGGTCTCGGCCTCCGACGGCCACCAGGCCGCGGTTCTGCTCGCCCAGCAAGGGGGCGCGCACAACTGGCAGTTGGCCGGCATCCAGGACGGTGCCGGCGAGGTGGCCTTCGCCGAGCAGGGCACCGCCTCGGCCCATACCTTCATCGAGCCGCAGATCCACGCCTGGTACCGGCTCACCGCGAGCGGCTCCGTGGAGCCCCTCAACAAGGAGGCGGCCGACGGTCTGCACGGCAAGCGCCAGGTCTCCCTCGCCGCCTACCAGCAGCTGGTGAACAAGCGCTACGGGGACAAGCTGCCCGGCTCCCGCTATGACCGCAAGGGCTACACCGGCGGCTATGCGCTGACCGGGGACGACCGGCCCGCGCAGGCGGCCGGCACCACGGCCGCCCCGGCGTCCTGGCGGCCCGCCGCCTATGGCGCGGCCGCGCTGATGACCGCCGGCACGGCCGGAGCGCTGCTGCGCCGCCGGCGCCGGCCGGCGGCTCGCCAGGGCTAGGGCAACCCACCACCGCCGGCGCGCCGGTCGCGTCCTGGACAGCGGCCGGCGCGCCGGCGGTGTGCGGTTTTGCGTCCCATGCGGGCGCACATGCGGGCCGTCTTCACGGGCCCCGGAATTCGCTGTGCCGGCGCGGTCGTTGTACCCGGGCATGGAGGCGACGTCCCATCCGGCGGACTCAGCGCACCGGCCACCTCGCGGGCCGGGCCCTCCGCCGTGCCCCAACGGCCCGCGTGCCCGCGGAACGTTCCCCGTCATCCGAAGTCCCAGAACAGCCGGCCGCAGGAGACTTGCCATGGAAGCGAAGGAACTCGACCGCCGATTCGCGGAGTTGACGACCGCTCACCTTGCCGACGCGTGCCTCAGAGCGCGGCTTCCGGTGCGTTGTGTGCCGTTGCGCCCCGTGCTGCCCGGCGGCCGGCTGGCCGGCCGGGTGTGTCCCGCCCGCCATGCCGGCAGCGTCGATGTCTTCCTGGAGGCGTACCGGGAGGCCGCCCCCGGCGATGTGCTGGTGGTCGACAACGGAGGGCGGCTGGACGAGGCATGTGTGGGCGACCTCGCGGTCCTGGAGGCCCGGGCCGCCGGACTGGCCGGGGTGGTGATCTGGGGGCTGCACCGCGACACCGCGGAGGTACGGGCCATCGGGCTGCCGGTCTTCAGCCTGGGTGCCCTGCCCACCGGCCCGCAGCGGCTGGACGCCCGGCCGGCCGACGCCCTGGAATCCGCCCGGGCCGGCGAGTGGACGGTGAGCCGCGCCGATCTGGTGCTGGCCGACGAGGACGGGGTGCTCTTCGTCCCGGCCGACCGGGCCGGGGAGCTGTTCACCCTGGCCGAGGGCATCCGCGACACCGAGCGGCGGCAGGCGGAGCGGATCCGCTCCGGGGTCTCGCTGCGCGAGCAGCTCGGCTTCGAGGACTTCCTCGCCCGGCGCCGCCGGGACCCCGCGCTGACCTTCCGCGACTATCTGCGGGCCGTGGGCGGTGCCATCGAGGAGTAGCGGGCCATGGGCGTCCGGCCCGCCGAGCACGCGGTCCTCGTAGCAGGCCAGCACGAGCACTGCCCCCAGCAGCAGCGGAGGCATCAGGAGGGCGACCAGGACCATCGGGACTCCTTACCGGGAAGGGCCGTCCCCAGGGCGCGTTACCTTCCGCGGCCTCGGGAAACCCCTGGGTCAGCCGAGATCCTTGACCACATGCGCCGCCGCCGCGGCCTCCGCGCCGGCCGGGTCCAGCTCGCTCAGCGACAGCAGGTCGGTGTCATCGCTGAGGTAGCCCTCCCACTGCTCCGCCAGCCGCTCCTGCTGCTCGCGGGGCAGTTGCCGGACGGTCTCCCGGTGGGCCGGGGAAAGGGCGTGGAGAAAGCGCGAGACGGTGTCGGTCTGCATGGTCTTCCCTCGTGGTCCGCGCGACAGCGCGCCTGGTCATGGTGGGCTCTTCGATGGATCTGTCCGCATTTCTTCCAGCCGTCGGCCCGGCCGGACACCCCCGGGCCCGGCAGCGTCACCCGAACAGCCCGGCTCCGGCCGCGCCGGGGGCCGCGGGCACCCGCGCTCAGGCCGCGTCCGTGCGGGGAAAGACCGACTGGTCCAGCACAATCCCGATGGCCACGGCCACCGGGATGGCGATCAGGGCCCCGATGATGCCCAGCAGCGCCCCGCCGATCACCACGGCCACCACCGTCACAATGGGATGCACATCGACCGCGAAGCGCATGGCCTTGGGCATGATCAGGTAGTCCTCGGCCAGCCGGAAGAAGGTGTAGAACCCGGCCGTGCCCAGGGCGATGACAAAGGAGACGGACAGCGCCACCAGGCTGACCACCACGCCTCCGATGGTGGAGCCGACCACCGGCACCATGTCCATCAGGGCCACGAAGACGCCCAGTGCGGCCGGGTAGGGCACGTCCAGGGCCGCGCACCAGGCGAAGGTGGCCAGGCCCGCGATGGCCGAGGTGGCCACGTTCCCGAGCATGTAGCGACCGACCCGGACCAGGATCACCTCGGTCATCGCCACCGTGCCCGCCCGTCTGCTGCGGGGGACGAACCGGTAGGCGAACTCCTTGAGCTGCTCCATGCCCACCATGAAGTACACGGTCAGCACCACCACCAGGACGGTGCTGAACACGGCGTTGATCACCAGATGGCCGGCTCCCAGCAGCCCGCCCACCACGGCCGAGCCCGCGCTGGAGCCCAGCTGCTGGCGGGCCTTGGAGATCAGGTGGTAGCGGTCCTCCAGCCGGCCCAGGAACGAGTGGTGGTCGTGCAGTTGCTTGAGCCACTTGGGCACCGACTCGACCAGGGCGCCGACTTCACTGGTCACCGGCGGGATCACCAGGGCGAGAAAGCCGGCCAGCAGCCCCAGGAGCAGCACGACCACCACGGTCACCGCCCACCCCCGTCCCAGCCGGGACCGGGCCAGCCAGGCCACCACCGGCTCCAGGCTGATCGCCACAAAGAGCGCCAGCAACAGCAGGGTCAGCACACTGCCGATCCGCAGCACCGTCTGCACCCCCACATACGCCAGCGTCATCCCCAGCCCAAGGGTGAAGCCGGCGGCGAACCAGGATGTGGTGGGACGGACCCTCGACAGCATCTCGCCCTCTCCGACCGGCCTGCCACCAGCGACGACTCCCCCTGGACAGCTCTACCTACCCGGGCGGACGACCGGCGCACCGCCGGGTTGGCCAAGACCACCTGCTGGGGCGAGTGGGGCGCCCGTCGCCAGCTGTTGCGCCCGGGAGAGAGCAGGGAACATAGTGAGAGAGGAACAGCTATACGAAACCGGAGGATGTCCCATGATCGTCCTCGGAGTGATCCTCCTCATCATCGGATTCGTGGCCAACATCGCGATCCTCTGGACCATCGGAATCATCCTGCTCGTCATCGGAGCGATCCTCTGGCTGCTGGGCGCCGCCGGGCACGCGGTCGGTGGACGCCGGCATTACTGGTAGCCGCTGGCGGACGCTCTGCCGGCTCACCACGGGGCTGCACGCCAATGACCGCGGCCCCGTGGCCCGGCGCCCCAACAGCCTTGAGACCGAGTCCCGTTGAATCGCCGCCCTGACGCTCGTTCGGGAAAGCCACCCGGCGAGGCCATCGCGCCCTACCGGCCCGATACCATCTCGCCTGCCATGCGTGATCTTCACAGTGGGTCACGCCAAGTCACCGGCAGGCAGAGGAATTTAACTCATGGTGAGATTCGGGCTGGCCCGTACCACGGCGGCGGTCGCCGCCACCCTGGCCCTGGTGGCCACGGGTTCGGCACCGGCGTTGGCCACGGCGGCACCGGCCGCGGCGGACGACGCCGCGGTACGGACCGCGTTGCAGCAGGTCCTCGCCGCGGGAGCGCCGGGCGCGTCCGTGGTGGTCAGTGACCACCTCCATGACCACGGAAGGTCCAAGGAGGCCCGCCGGTCGCTGGCGGTGGGCCGGGCCGACCTCAACGGCACCCCGATGCACGCCGACTGGCGGTTCCGGGTGGGCAGCAACAGCAAGATGTTCGCCGCGGTCCTGGTGATGCGCCTGGCCGAGCAGGGCCGTATCGACCTGGACAAGCCGCTGCGCGACTACCTCCCGCAAGGCATGCTGCCCGCGGACTGGAACATCACCGGGCGTCAGGTGCTGGAGCACCGGGCAGGCGTCTACGACCACACCGATGACCTCTTGGAGCAGCCCGGGGAGGAGACCACCGCCGCCTTCGAGAAGCGCATCCGCAACAATGTGTACGACCCCAAGGACCTGGTGGCCCTGTCGGTGAAGCATGGCCTTCAGTACCCGGCGGGCACCAAGTACTCCTATTCCAACACCGACTTCGTGCTGCTGGGCCTGGCCGTGGAGCACCTCACCGGGCGCCCGTACGCCGAGGTGCTGCGCGAGCAGATCCTGGAGCCGCTCAAGCTGCGCCAGACCTCCTTTGTGGTGCCGGAGAAGAAGATTGCCGGGGCGCATGTCACCGGCTATCTCACCAATGACGACCGGACCAAGCCCTTGCTGGACTCCACCGAGCAGACGGCGTCCTGGATCTGGAGCGCGGGAGCGATCATCTCCTCCGCCGCCGACCTCGACCGCTTTCTCACCCATCTGCTGGCCGGCCGCTCCGGCGGCCTGGTCTCGGACGAGTCCCTGCGCCAGATGACCGCCGTGCTGCCCACTCCCACCGCGAAGGTCAGCTATGGCCTGGGCATCCGGGAGATCGCCCTGTCCTGCGGCAAGGTGCTGGGCCATGGCGGCATCGTCCAGGGGTACCAGACCCAGTCCTTCGCCACCCCGGACGGCAGGCGCACGGTGGTGGCCTTCGCCAACGCGTCCAACAACGGTGCGGTGACCCAGGCGTTGACCAATGTGCTGGAGCCGGCTTTCTGCGGCGCGGCGCCGAAGTCCCTGGCCAAGCGGAATGTGCCGATGGCTCGTGAGGACGCGCGCTTCTAGGCCGTGGCTGACGGCCCCTGGGCCGCGCCATTGCCCGGTGCGCCGTTGTCGAGTGCGGGCGGTTGGGCGGCTGTCGCGCCCACGCGGCGGAGCCACATGACACAGCCGCCCCGCGCCCCTCGGAGGGCATCCCTGACGCACTCGATCCGGTAGTCGCCGGTGGCGGGATCGACGGTCACCCCGTGGATCTCGCCGCCGAAGCCGGGGAAGGCACGGTCGAAGGATTCCAACCACCCTATGGAGCGGAATCGGCGCCCTGCGGTGCATAAACAACACCGGAAGGGGCACTCGGCCCGCGGTGCACCCGCACCTCTCATCCCGGGAGTCACCATGGCCGATACCACCCCCTCCCAGGCCGAAGGGGAGCGCGACGACGACGAGGAACAGCGGAAGCATCCGATGACGCCCCACACCACACCCTCGCAGGCGGAGGGCGAGCGGGACGACGAGGAGGAAGAGGGGAACGAGTCCCCCGGGGGGAAGTCCGCTTGACGAGTACGGACGGCCGAGGTCACCGGCCCGGGGCATGGTCCCGGTTCCGGAACTCGCCGTTCTTGCCCGCGACGGTGCTGGTGCTGATCGTGGCCGCGGCGGCCGGGCTGTTCGCCGGTTCGTACACCTACGCCATGGCCAACCCGACGCCGCACCGTATCCCCGTCGCCGTCACCGGAGTGCCCTCCTCCCAGGTCAAGCGGGAAGAGTTCGTCCGCGGGATAGAGCAGGACCTGCGCGCCTCGATACGGCTGCACCCCTATGGGAGCGATGACGCGGCCCGGAACGCGGTGGCGCAGCAGGAGGTGTACGCCATCCTGCGGCCGCGTCCGGACGGTGCCCAACTGGATGTGTCGGGGGCTTCCGGTGCCACGGTGGCGCAGTTGCTGACCGCGGCCGCGCCCAAGGTGGGCCAGGCGGTCGGGGTGCCGGTCACGGTGCGGGACATCAATCCCTTGCAGCGGGGCGATCCGCACGGTCTGGCGCTGTTCTACATCACGCTGGCCGCGGTGATCCTGGGCTTTATCGGCGCCGTCCAGCTCGGGGTGAACGCCCGTGGTCTCAACCCGGCCGAGCGCGTCGGCTTCACCGTGGCCTATTCGGTGGCGGGCGGCTTCGCCATCGCCGCGATCGTGGACTGGGGCCTGGGGGCGCTGCGGCTGCCGTTCCTGGAGTCCTGGGGGATTCTGGCGCTGACCATGTTCACCAGCGGCATGGTCTTCACCATGTTCAACACGCTTTTCGGGCGCTGGGCCATGCTGCCCACCTGGGGCCTGCTGGTGATCCTGGGCAACCCCTCCTCCGGCGGCGCGGTCTCCTGGGCTCTGCTGCCCTCCCCGCTGGGCACCATCGGCCGCTGGCTGCCCCCGGGCGCCTCGGTCAATGCCCAGCACACCGCCGTCTACTTCCGCGGCCACCAGCACTTCTTCCCCTTCGGGGTGCTGGTGGTGTGGGCGGCGGTGTCCACCACGGTCTTCTGGGTGTGGCGGCACCGGCACCCGGGCGGGCGGGAACCGGCCGCCGTACCCGGCGCCGAGGGAGGTTAAAGGAGTCGAGCGCACGGCCCGGCCCTGCCAGCATGGCCGGATGACACCGCCCGTACCCGTTCCGACGGAGCGCACCGTACGCGCCCTGGCCCGCCGTGCGCTGGGCGGGGACGGTGCCGGGGCCGTGCGGCCGGCCGGGGAGGGCGGGGAGCACTCCACCTGGTTCATCGGTGAGCGCCATGTGCTGCGGCTCGCCCTGGACGCGGACGCGTCCGGCCGGCAGCGGCGGGAGATCGCTCTGCGGGAGCGCCTCCGGCCCCGGGTGGGGGTGACGGTGCCGGTGAGTGTGGCGTCCGGGGAGTGGGCGGACGGGTGTGGCTACACGCTGGACACCCGGCTGTCCGGGGTCTCCGCCGAGCTGCGGCGGGTCTCCCGGCGCGGAGAGGAGGACCTCATGGGGATGCTGCGTGGCCTGCGGGAGCTGCCCATGGCCGCGATCGGGGCGCTCGGGGTGCCGGTGCGGGCGCCGCGGTCCATGGCCGGGCTGCGCCGGCGGGCCCGGGAGGCCGCGGTACGGCTCGCGGCCGACGGCGAGTTCGGCGGGGCGGCACTGCCCCGCCCGGTCGCCGCCTCGGGCACGGGCGTCCTGGTGCACCACGACCTCAAGGGCGAGCATCTGCTGGTGGCCGCCGGGGGCCGGGTCCATGGCGTGCTGGACTGGACGGACGCGGTGATCGGCGACCCGGCGGAGGACATCGCCGGGCTCACCATCGCGGTGGGTGCCGCGGCCGCCGTCCGGGTGGCCGCGGCCGCGGGATACGGGCCGGCGCTGTGCGCTCGGGGCCTGGCCCTGGCCCGCTGCGACACCCTGGTCCGGCTGGCCGGCCGGCTCTACGGCGGGGACGACAGTCCGCTGCCGCTGCTGCGGGCGCAGCGCGACCGGGCCTGGGCGGAGAGCGCGGTCAGCTGAAGTCCAGGCCGCCCGTGCGGGTGCGCTTGAGCTCGAAGAAGTGCGGATGACCGGCCAGCAGCCGTACCCCGTCGAAGATCTGCAGGGCTTCCTCGCCCCGGGGGATGGCGGTCAGTACGGGGCCGAAGAAGGCCACGCCGTCGACATGGATCGTGGGGGTGCCCACCTCCTCGCCGACCGGGTCCATGCCCTCGTGGTGGCTCTTGCGCAGGTCCTCGTCGTAGTCGGTGCGGTGGGCCGCCTCGGCCAGCGAGGTGGGCAGCCCGGCCTCGGCCAGGGCTTCGGCGAGCAGGGCGTCGCTGACTTCCCGGTCCTGGTTGTGCAGCCGGGTGCCCAGGGCGGTGTAGAGGTCGCGGAGCACATGTTCGCCGTGTTCCTGGGCGGCGGCGATGCAGACGCGCACCGGGCCCCAGCCCACGTCGAACAGCCGGCGGTAGCGCTCGGGGAGGTCCTCGCGGCCCTCGTTGAGCACGGACAGGCTCATCACACGGAAGCGCAGGTCGAGCTCGCGCTGGGCTTCCACCTCCAGGATCCAGCGGGAGGTGATCCAGGCGAACGGGCAGATGGGATCGAAGTAGAAATCAACTCGGTGGGTCACGCCGCCGAGGCTATGGCCGTCGGGTGCGGCCGGTGTGGGCCACTTCGCCACCAAGATCGTGGGCTACTCGGGCGGCGGGCCGGCTGTCCGGGCCGGTTGTCAGACCCTGCTGGCAGACTCCGGATCATGCGATGGGCAGTGACGGACGAGGGCGCCGGGGGCGAGGAGGGCGTCCTGCTCTGCCCGCTGGATGCCGAGGGGCGGCCCGCCGGGCCCGTGGAACGCGCGGCCGGCCTGGCCGAGGCGGTGCGCGGACGGCCGGAGGCGGCGCGCTGGGTGTGGCGGTCCACGGCGGGGCTGTACGGGCCGCTGCCCGCCGGGGTGCGGGTGGCGCGGTGCTGGGATGTGGAGGCGGCGGAGGCGCTGCTCATCGGGCATGAGGAGGGTCAGGCCGGCCAGCCGCGTTCGCTGGCGGCCGCCTGGGCGCGGCTGCATGGGCTGCCGGTGCCCGCCGATCCCCCGCCGGCCGCGCCCGGCACCCAGCCGTCCCTGTTCGAGCCCGGCCCGGCGCCGCTGCCGCCGGGCACCGATCCACTGCGGGCGCTGCTGGAGGTGTATGCGCACCAGCAGTCCCGGGTCGAGCGGGCGGAGCATCCGGAGCGGATGCGGCTACTGATCGCCGCGGAGTCGGCGGGCACCCTGGTGGCGGCCGAGATGAGCCGGGCGGGAGTGCCCTGGCGGGCCGATGTGCACCGGGCGCTGCTGACCGAGCTGCTGGGCGAGCGGTATCCGGGCGGCCAGGAGACCCGGCGGCTGGCCGAGCTGGCGGACGAGGTGTCGCGGGCCTTCGGCGAGCGGGTACGGCCCGATCTGCCCGCCGAGGTGGTGCGGGCCTTCGCCGGGCAGGGCATCGCGCTGTCCTCGACCCGGGCCTGGGAGCTGAAGGACGTCGACCATCCCGCGGTCCCCGCGCTGCTGGAGTACAAGCGGCTGTACCGCCTGCACACCGCGCACGGCTGGTCCTGGTTGCAGTCCTGGGTGCGTGAGGGGCGTTTCCGGCCGGTGTACCTGCCCGGTGGCGCGGTCTCCGGCCGGTGGACCACCAATGGCGGCGGGGCGCTGCAGATTCCCCGGGTGATCCGCCGGGCGGTGGTGGCCGATCCGGGCTGGCGGCTGGTGGTCGCGGACGCCGATCAGATCGAGCCCCGGGTGCTGGCCGCCATCTCCCGGGATCCCGGGCTGATGGAGGTGGCGGGCAGCGGCCGCGATCTGTACGCGGACCTGGCCGAGCGGGCCTTCTCCGGGGACCGGGACCGGGCCAAGCTGGCCATGCTGGGCGCGATCTACGGTCAGACCTCGGGCGACGGGCTCAAGCACCTTGCCGATCTGCGACGCCGCTTTCCCCGGGCGGTGGCCCTGGTGGACGAGGCGGCGCGGGCGGGCGAGGAGGGCCGGCTGGTGCGCACCTGGCTGGGCCGTACCTGCCCGCCGGTGTCCGCCGCGCTCGCCGGCGGGGACGAGGCGGGCCTGCCGCAGGAGGAGCCGGTCTACGGCAGTACGCCCGGAAGCCGGGCGCGGGGCCGGTTCACCCGCAATTTCGTGGTGCAGGGCAGTGCGGCGGACTGGGCGCTGATGGTGCTGGCCACGGTCCGGCAGGAGATCGCCGGTCTACGGGCGGAGCTGGTGTTCTTCCAGCACGACGAGCTGATGGTGCACTGCCCCGAGGAGGAGGTGCCGGCGGTGGTGGAGGCCGTGCGCACCGCCGGGGACCGGGCCGGCCTGCTGGCTTTCGGCCGGACGCCGGTGCGGTTTCCTTTCACCACGGCGGTGGTGGACTGCTATGCGGATGCCAAGGGTTGACCGGTGGGCCGCCTGGCGCGGCAGCGCCTGATCTGCGCCGCTGTCAGTAGGCGGAGTTGACGTTGTCCATGGAGCCATAGGTCTTGGCCGCATAGTTGCAGGACGCCACGATGTTGGCGACCGGGTCGTAGATGTCCCAGGACGTGCCGTCGACGTGGAACTCCTTGAAGGTCGGGTCGATGATCTGCAGCAGGCCCTTGGAGGGGATACCGGCCTGGGCGTTGACATCCCAGTTGTTGATGGCCTGCGGGTCACCGCTCGATTCGCGCATGATGTTGCGCTTGACGCCGTCGTAGGAGCCGGGGATGCCCTTGGCGTGCATGATGTCCAGCGCCTGGCTGATCCAGCCGTCCAGGTTGTCGGCGTAGGTCTTCGGCGCGGCCTGCACCGGCTTGCGGGCCGTGGAGCGGCTCGCGGTGGTGTTCTTGGCGGCGCGGTCCTTCTCGGCCTTGGCGGTGGCCTGGGCAGCGGCCGGCTTCTTGGCGGCCGCGTCGGTCTTGGCCCGGCTGGCGGCATCGGCGGCGTGCCGCGTCAGCGTGCTCCGGTCCACGGTGGCCGGCGCCTTGGCGTTCCACGCGACCGGCTTGACGCCGACCGGCTGCGTCTCGGCGGCCGCGGCGTTGCCGGTGGCGGTGAACGCCAGGGCGGCGGCACCGGTGGCGACCAGGGCGAGGGCGGAGACCTTGTGGAACGTGGTCAGGCGGGTATAGCCGGAGTGGTTGGAGCGCATAGGCGAGCTGAACCTCTTCCGATGGGGGACGTTCGGGGCGCGAAAGCGGCGCCGCGTCTGTGCGACGGCGCCCTGCGACCCGGTCATTGTTAGCGGCGGAAAATCCGGCTGGCAAAGGTGTGACCTACGACGGACTTTCGTGCCGGCCGCGGCTCTCCCCCGGTGTGGCGCCCGTCGACGGGCGCACTCGGAACTAAGCGGATTCGTAAGTGATCCGGGTCCTATGCGTGGGCTCACACCGCGGGGCCCGTTCCTTCACCCAGCGCGAGCGTTCGCTACTGCCGCGACGGGCCCGGCGCAGCGGAACCATGCGCTCCGGCACTGAAATCCGGACATCCGCTTACCCGGGGCAACCCGCCACCCGAACCCCACCAGCAACACTGACACCACAGGTCACGTTGATCGGCGTTTGATCGCCGGACAGCTCTCATTTACCGCACAGCCGCCCGCAGTTGTTCGCATTGCGAACACAACTGACCGAAAATATCCGCCCGTTTTTGACTGAACGGGGCACCGTGACCAAATGTCTATCAAATGTTGGCAATGACGCCTGGAGACCGCAGCCCGTTACGGAACACCGACTTTCGCTTACTGCTGGCCGGGGCCTCCGCAGGTCAGCTCGGCGCACAGGTGACCGTGGTGGCCCTGCCTCTGGTCGCCGTGGTCGAGCTGCATGCCTCGGCCCTGCAGACGGGGGCGCTCACCGCCGCCGAAACAGCCGCGTTCCTGCTGGTGGGCCTGCCCGCGGGGGCCTGGGTGGACCGGATGCGCCGGCTGCCGGTACTCATCCGGGCGGACACGGTCCGGGCCGTGGCCATGGCCAGTCTGCCGTTCGCCGCCTGGTCCGGCGCCCTGACCATGGCCCAGCTCTATCTGGTAGCCCTGATCACCGGGGTGGCCACGGTCTTCTTCGATGTGGCACACCAGAGTTATCTGCCGGCCCTGCTGCCCCGTGAGCAACTGGTCGCGGGCAACGGCGCATTGGAGACGGTGCGTTCCTCCGCCCAGGTGGCCGGCCCCGGGCTGGGCGGCGGCCTGGTGCAGGCGGTGGGGGCGCCCTTCGCGCTGGTGGCCGACGCGCTGGGCTATCTGCTGTCCGCGCTGTTCCTGCGCCGGATCCATACCCCGGAGGCGGCGCCTGTGCCGCCCGCCGCCGGCACCTCGCTGCGTGCCCAGGTGGCCGAGGGGCTGGCCTTTGTCTTCGGCAACCCCATTCTGCGCATGATCGCCTGTGCCACGGCGGTGGCCAACTTCTTCAACGCGATGCTGCTGGCGGTGCAGACCGTCTTCCTGGTCCGGGTGCTGGAGCTGCCGCCGGGCGTGCTGGGGCTGATGATGTCCGCCTCCGCGGTCGGCGGACTGGCCGGGGCGCTGAGCGCGGGCGCCCTGGCCCGGATGCTGGGCAGAGCGCGGGTGATCTGGCTGTCGACCGTGGTCACCGGCCCGTTCGCCCTGCTCTGGCCGCTTGCCGGGCATGGCGCCGCCGCCGGGTGGTTCGCCCTGGCCTCGGCGGTGGTCTTCTTCGGCGCCGTGGTCTACAACGTGGCCCAGGTGAGCTTCCGCCAACTCCTGTGCCCCGACGCCCTGCTGGGCCGGATGAACGCCACCCTGCGCTTTATGGTCTGGGGCACCATGCCCTTCGGCGCCCTGGCCGGCGGTGCCATCGCCTCGGCCGCCGGGGCGCGTGCCGCGGTATGGGTGTGCGCGGCGGGGTTCCTGCTCGTTCCGCTGCCCCTGCTGCTGTCCCCGCTGCGCCGGCTGCGCGATCTGCCCCAGCCGGCCGCGGTCCCGCGCCCCGAGGCGGCCTGATCCCGCTCCCGGCGCCACCGGCCCGCCGTACCCCGTCCTTCCCCACTCAGCCGCACCCGACCGGTGCGCGGGAGGTCCTTGTGCAGTCCAGCAACAGCATCACCGCGTCCTATCTGGCCGGTTACCGCAATGTCGCCGAACGGGCGGCGGATCCGGCGGAGTTGCTCCCGGTCACCGGCGCCCAGCGGCGCTTCCTGCTGACCCGGCGCCTGGATCCGGGCCAACGCCCCGCCCTGGTACCGCTGTTCTTCACCTTCCCGCCCGGGTCGCTGGACCTGGCACGGCTGCGCGCCGCCGCCGGCCATCTGGCCGCCCTGCACCCGGCCCTGCGCTCCGTGCCGGGCGTACAGCGGGGTGTGCCGGTGCAGCGGATCGGCGTCCCCGAGGGCTGGGTGCGGCGGGTCACCGCACGCCCCGGCGAAGAGCCCGCCCAGGCACTGCTGCGCGAACTGGCCGGCTGGTCCGCCGAGGGGCCGCCGCTGCGGCTGTGGCTGGCGGCCGACGGCGAACGGGACCTCCTCGCCCTGGTACTGGACCACGGCTCCTGCGACGAGCACTCACTGGGCCTGGTCACCGACGGTCTGGCCGGTGCCTATGCCGGCCGGCTCACACCCGAGGACGTCTCCCCGCACCGGGCGGCCCAGGAGCTGGCCGCCTACCAGGAGGCGATACACCTCCAGCTGGCCGCCGAACAACGCGCCTCCGCACCGGACTTCCTCACCTACTGGGCCAGGCGCCTGGCCGTCCTGAACCCGCCGGAGCCGCTCCCCGCCGCCGGCTCCGGGCAGGACACCGGCGGCCTCCTGCGCCGGCTGCCGCTACCGCCAGACGGTGCCCGCGCGGTGGCCTTCCCGGCTCTGCTGGACGCCTGCGCGGCCGCCGCCCGCCTGCTGTACGGGACGGACCGGGTGCCCGCGCTGGGTTACACCTGGGGTGGCCGTCCGCCCGGTGCGCCACCGGTGCTGGGCTGCTTCCTCAACACGGTGGTCCATCCCGCCACCGCCGAGGGCCCGGCGGAGCGCACCGCCGCCTGGTGGGACGACCTGGACCACGCCGACACCCCGTTCGACCAGGTCGTCCATGCCGCCCGGGCGGCCGGGGCGCCCTGGTCCGGCGGGCTGGACGGCCTGCTCACCTTCGAGGACCTGCACCGCCGCCCGCCGCTGCGGCTGGGCGAGGCGGCCGGCGAGGAGACCTACTTCGACTCCCGCCCGCTGCCGGCTCCGTTCGCGGTGTCCGTCTCCTATGGAACCGACCTGCTGGTCCGGATGGCCTGGCGGCGCACCGCGCTGCCCGCCGGAGCGGCGGAAGAAGCCTTCACCGCACTCGTCGACGGCCTTGCCGCGTCCACGAGTTGATCCCTGTTGTGGTGCACCCTCCGCCGGACCGGCGTCCGGTGCACCGGCCCTCGGCCTGCCAAGGCATCCGAGGGCCATTCGACCGGAAAGGTTGACCATGTTCGGACTCTCCACATCCCAGGAGATCGTCTGGCTGCATGAGCAGATGCTGCCCGGCAGCCGCGCCTACAACTTCACCGCCACCATGGACCTGCGTGGCGAGCTGGACGAGGACGCGCTGCGGGCGGCGCTCGGCACGGCCCTGGAGCGGCATCCCGGGCTGCGCCTGGAACTGGTGGACACCCAGGGGGCGTTGCCCGCCCAGCGGGTGCGCCAGGAGTGTACGACCCCGCTGCGCACCATGGACCTCGGCGGGGAGGAGGATCCCGAGGCCGCCTTCCAGCGGCTGCTGCGCACCGAGGCGGAGACCCCGCTGGACGTCCACCGGGCGCCGCTGCTGCGCTGGTGCCTGGTGCGCCTGGCCGAGCGGCACCACCGGCTGATCCATGTCGAGCACCATCTGGTGCATGACGGGCACTCCTTCGCCATCCTGCTGCGGGACGTCTTCGGCGGGTACCGCTCCCGGGTGCTGGGCGAGCCCTTCCAGCCGCCCCAGGCCCCCTCGTACCAGGAGCACATCGCGACCGCCGAGGGCCCCGGCCGGGCCGGGCGGCGGGCGGCAAGCCTGGCGTACTGGCGCGGTGAACTGGAAGGTGCCGCCTTCGACCTGCCGCTGCCCGGGCTCACCCGGCCCGGCGCCCGGCGTCGGCACGCCGGGGCTCAGCTGCGCCAGTCCATCGACGCGGAGCTGGCCGAGCGGCTGCGCGCGCACAGCCGGACCCAGGGTCACACTCCCTTCTCCACCCTGCTCGCCCT
The DNA here is from genome assembly GCF_044593195.1 of Streptomyces sp. NPDC052396. Taxonomy (NCBI): domain Bacteria; kingdom Bacillati; phylum Actinomycetota; class Actinomycetes; order Kitasatosporales; family Streptomycetaceae; genus Streptomyces; species Streptomyces sp. NPDC052396. The sequence goes on along the minus strand of NZ_JBIUAW010000007.1, from coordinate 420,020 downwards.
GTTCGCCGAGTTGCTGCGCCGCCACAGCGGCCGCGCCGATCTGGTCGTCGGCACGGCGGTGGGCAACCGTCCGGAGGGTTTCGAGGACACCGTCGGGATGTTCGTCAACACCATTCCGCTGCGGTTGCGGCTGGACGCCGAGGCGCCGGCCGAAGAGGTGATGGACGAGGTCACCGATGGCCTGATCCGGGCGCTGCCGCACCAGGAGGTGCCGGTCCAGGTGCTCACCCGGGAGCTGGGACTGCACACCTCCGGCGCGGACAACCCGCTGTTCAGCGTGATGTTCAGCGCCCATGACGCGGCCCTGCCGGAGATCGCGGTGCCCGGGCTGGAGGTGTCGCTGTTCGAGGGCTTCAACACCGGCACCACCCGCTTCGACCTCGACCTGGTGCTGATACCGGATGACCGGCGCACCGTCGGCCTCCGTCAGGGCCCGGCCGGGATGACCCTGGTGTGGGACTACGACCGGGACCTGTTCGACGAGGCGACCGCCGGCGTGCTGGCCGGGCGTTTCCTGGCCCTGCTGCGGGCGTATCTGGACGCGCCCTCGGCCCCGCTGGCCGCGCTGGCCCCGGAACCGGCCGCCGCACCGGTGCCGGTGCCCGCCGCCGCCGAGGAGGTGCTGGACCCGGTGGCCCGCCACGACACCGGGCACCTGGCGCTGATCAGCGGCGCCCGTAAGCTCACCTATGGTGAACTCAACGGCCTGGTGGGCGAGTTGGCCGACCGGCTGGCGGCCGCCGGGGTGCGGCGCGGGCAGCCGGTGGCGGTGGTGCTGCCGCGCGGTGTGCACAGCGTGCTGGCGCTGCTGGCCTGTCTGCGGCTGGGCGCGGTGTACTGCCCGCTGTCGCCCAACGACCCGGCGGACCGGCTGCGGACGCTGCTGGAGCGGCTGCGTCCGGCGCTGGTGCTGACCGACCGGGACAGCGCGCTGGCGCTGCCCGCCGAGGGGCCGCCGCCGGCGCTGCTGGACGGTCCGGCCTTCCCGGCCGCCGTCCCGGCCGAGTGCCTGGACGGTGCCGCGTATGCCATCCACACCTCCGGCTCCACCGGTCTGCCCAAGGCGGTGCTGGTGGGGCGGCCGGCGCTGGCCCGGCATGCCACCGCCATGGCCGAAGCGTTCGGGCTCTCCCCAGCCGACCGGGTGCTGCTGTTCGCCCAGCCCTCCTTCGATGTGGCGCTGGAGGAGGTGCTGCCCTCGCTGCTGGCCGGCTGCACCCTGGTGCTGCCGCAGCGGGAGGTGCCCACCGGGCCGGAGCTGATCGCGGTGCTGGCCTCCCGCCGGGTCACCGTGGCCAACCTGCCGACCAGCTATCTGCTGGCGGCACGCGCGGAGTTGACCGAGGCGCTGCACGAGGCCCTGTGGGAGCCGCGACTACTGGTCTTCGGCGGCGAGCGGCTGCCGGCCACGGCACTGCGGGAGTTGCTGGCGGCCACCGACGCCACCGTGCTCAACGCCTATGGCGTGACCGAGGCGGCCATCACCTCCGTCATCCATGAGGTGCCCCGGGAACTCGACGAGGCGGCCGAGGTGCCGCTGGGCGTCCCGCTGCCGGGCGTGGGCGTGCGGGTGCTGGACGCCCGGCTGCGTCCGCTGCCCACCGGGGCGGTGGGCCAACTGGCCATCTCCGGCGGCGGCCTGGCCGAGGGATATCTCGGTGATGAGCGGGCGCGCGCGGCCACCGCCGAACGGTTTGTCACCGTGCCGGCGCTGGGCGGCGAGCGCGTCTACCTCACCGGCGACCTGGGCTACCGGGACCACCAGGGGCTGGTCCACTTCCTGGGCCGCCGGGACAACCAGGTCAAACTGCGCGGTTACCGGATCGAGCTGGAGGAGATCGAGGCGGCGGCCTCGGCCGAACTGGGCGGCCGTTCCTGTGCGGTGACGCTGGGCCAACTGCCCGCGGGCCCCTGCCTGGTGGGCTTTCTGGACGGCGGCGCCGAGATCGACCAGCTCCTGCTGCACAAGGCGCTGTCCGCCCGGCTGCCCGCCGCCCTGGTGCCCTCGCACTGGATCCGGCTGGAGCGGATGCCACTGCTGGCCGGCGGCAAACCCGACCGCGCCGCGCTGGCCCGGATCGCCGCCGAGCGGGCGCCCGGCCCGGAGGAGCGGGCGGGGTCCGGTGAAGTCACCGACCCGGCCGTGGAGTTGCTGAGCGAGGGCTGGCGGGAGGTGCTGGGCCATGACCGCTTCTCGCCCTCCTCGCACTTCTTCCAGGTCGGCGGTCATTCCCTGCTGGCCGCCCAGCTGGCGGCCTGGCTGGAGCCCCGACTGGGCAGCCGTCCGCCGCTGCGGGTGCTCTTCCAGCACCCGGTCCTGGCCGAGCAGGCCCGCGCGGTGACGGAGGCGGCCCGATGAGCACCAGTCCCTCCTCGGTCCTGGAGACCGAACACCGGGAGATCGTCGACGCCTTCGCATCCTTTGTCCGCCGGGAGCTGGTGCCGCTGGCTGCCGAACTCCCGGAAGCGGGGGACCTGCCGCCCGCCGATCTACGCGCGTATGTCCGCAAGCGCTCGGCCCGGCTGGGCTTCTACGCGGCCGACCACCCGGAGGAACTGGGCGGCGCCGACATGCCGTTCACCGCGGTGGTGCTGCTGCACCACGCGGCCGGCCGCAGCGGCTGTCCGCTGGCCCCCTATGCCCTGGCCGGCTCCGACGGGCCCAGCCCGCTGCTGCGGCAGGGCACCGAGGAGCAGATCAAGCGCTATCTGCTGCCGCTGGTGCGGGGCGAGGCCACCCGCTGTCTGGCACTGACCGAGCCCAACGCCGGCTCGGACGCCTTCCAGCTGACCACCACCGCCCGCCGGGAGGCGGACGGCAGCTGGCTGCTCACCGGCCGCAAGACCTTTGTCAGCAATGCCGGCCACGCCGACTTCGCGCTGGTGGTGGCCCAGGCCGAGGCCGGCCCCACCGCGTTTGTGGCGGCGATGGACCACCCCCGGCTGCGCATCGGCCAGCGCTATCAGGGCATGTCCGGCGAGGAGTTGTACGAGCTGGTGCTGGACGAGGTGCGACTGCCGGCCGATGCCGTCATCGGCGGCGAGGCCGGGATCGGCGCGGCGCTGGGCCATGGCATCGACAGCCTCTCCCGGGGCCGGCTGGTGGTGGCCGCCATGTGCAATGGCATCGCCGAGTACGCGCTGCGGCTGGGTGTGGAGTACGCCCGCGAGCGGCGGGCCTTCGGCGAGCGGATCGGCGTCTACCAGCATGTCCAGGAGCACCTGGTGAGCAGCCGGGCGGAGGTGGAGGCCGCCAAGCTGCTCACCCTGGCCTGTGCCCGGCTGGTGGACCAGGGGGTGGAGGCGCCGGAGAACGCGGCGCTGGCCAAGCTGACCGCTTCGGAGACCGCGGTGCGGGTGGTGGACCGGGCGCTGCGGGTGCATGGGGCGACGGGCTGGGTGCGCGGCCACCCCCTGGAGTTCCTGTACCGGTACGTCCGGATGATGACGATCATCGAGGGGACCTCGGAGATCCAGAAGGTGATCATCGCCCGGGCCATGGGCCTGGGCTGAGCGGTTCACCCCCCACTCCCTCCCCCTCGCCATCCCGATCCCACGGAACTCGAACCGAGGAATCATGACCACTGCATCCATCATCCACGGCCCCGCCCTGGACCCCGCCGGCTGGGACGACATCCTGGCCCGCTATGCGCACTGGGTCTCCCATGACCCGTCCGCCCCCGCTGTCGAGGACGGCGAACTGTCCTTCTCCTACGGCGAGTTGGACGCCCTTGCCGACCGTACCGCCGAGGCGCTGCGGGACCGGGTACGCCCCGGTGACCTGGTCGGGGTGTGCCTGGACCGCTCGGTGGCCCTGGTGGCCACCGCGGTGGCACTGGCCCGGCTGGGCGCCGTCTATCTGCCGCTGGGGCCACGCCCCGGCGAGCGGCGGCTGGCCGCGGTGACCGGCCGGCTGACGGTGAGCTGCCTGATCGGCACGGGCGAGGTCCTGCCCGGGGCGTACCGCCCGCAGGGCGGGCCGCTGCCGCTGCCCGCCACCGGCGGCGGCGCCGCGCCGGTCGCCGCCTTCCCGGTGACCGCGCCGGACGCCGACCGGGCCATGGCCCCGGACGGCACCTTCTACACGGTGCTGACCTCCGGCTCCACCGGCACCCCCAAGGCGGTGGCGGTGTCCGGCGCCGCGCTGGCCGCCCGGCTGCGCTGGTACGCCGGACGCACCGGCTTCGGCCCCGGCGACCGGCACAGCCTGCTGGTCGGCGTCTCCTTCGACCCACACCTCCTGGAGCTGTGGACCGCGCTGACCTCCGGCGGCGCGCTCACCGTGGCACCGGACGCGGTCCGCTTCGACCCGGACACCCTCACCGGCTGGTGGCGCCGCGCCGGGGTCACGGTGGCCATCACCCCCACACCGCTGGCCGAGCTGGTCTTCGAACGCCCCTGGCCACGGGACCTGCCGCTGCGCCATCTGCAGACCGGCGGCGACCGGCTGCGGCACCGCCCCTCGCCCGAGGTGACCGCCCAGGTGGACAACGCCTACGGCCCGGCCGAGGCCACCGTCCTGGTCACCGCGCACCCACTGACCGACCCGGACGACGAGGGGCTGCCGCCCATCGGCCTGCCCGTCTCCGGGGTGACGGCCTGTGTCACCGACATGGACGGCCGGGTGGTGCCGCGCGGCACGGAGGGTGAACTCCTGGTGGGCGGTGCCGGGTTGGCGCTGGGCTACCTGGACGCGGAACTCACCGCCCGGCGCTTTGTGGCACCTCCCCCGGAGGTGACCGGCGTCGACCGGGTCTACCGCACCGGGGACCGGGTGCGGATGCGGGCGGACGGGGTGCTGGAGTTCCTCGGCCGCCTGGACGACCAGGTGAAGATCCGCGGGGTGCGGATCGAACCGGCCGAGGTGGAGGCGGCCTTCGAGCACCACCCCGGGGTACTGCGCGCGGCCGTGGCGGTGGACTCCTCCGCCGACGGCGGCGCCCGGCTGATCGCCTTCATCCGCCCCACCGCCGGCGAGCCGGCCCCGTCGGACGCCGAACTGCTCACGGCCGCACGCGACTGGCTCCCGGAACAGGCGGTACCGGCAACTGTCCGCTTTGTCACGGAGTTCCCGGTCGACGCCAATGGCAAGGTGGACCGGGCGGCACTGCTGGCACAGCCCACCGCTCCGGCGCCCGGCGCGTCCGCCACCCCGCGTACCACCGCCACCGAGGACCTGGTCCTCGACCAGTGCCGCCGCCTGCTCGGCCGCCCCGACCTGACCCCCGAAGACAACTTCCTGACCGCCGGCGGCGACTCCCTGTCCGCCGCCCGACTGCTGACCGCACTGGAAGAGACATGCGGGGTCCGGCTACGGGCGCCACAGGTGCTGCGCCAGCCGGATCTGCGGGCACTGGCCGCACTGCTGGACGCGCGGGCCGAGGCCCGTCCGCCGGCTCTGCTGGAGTCGCGGGCGCAGGCCCGTCCGACGATCCTGCTGGACTCGCACACACAGGCCCAGCCGGCGGCGCTCCTGAAGCCGCACGCCCAGGCCCAGCCGGCCGGCAGGGCAACGGCCACCGCCCTGGGCGGAGCCGGAGCCCAAGCCAGGTCCGCCGCCTCGAGCCAAGCCCAAACCTCAATCGGAGGCGATACCCCGGCCGAAGCGATTGCCCCAGGCACGACAGCCGCCCCCAGCGAGGCGGCCACCCCCGCCACTCCCGGCGAAGCCATCGGCCCAGCCGCGACCGCCGCCCCGGTGGAAGCCACCACCCGGGCCGCGACCAGCGCCGTGACCGGAGCCTTCACCCCGGCTGCGGCCGGCACCACAGGCGAAGCCATCGCCCCGGCCCCGACCGAAGCCATCGCCCGGCCCGAGCCCGGAAACCTGCTCGCCCCCGGAAGCCGGCCCGCCGCCGGGGTCCTGGCACAGGTGCTGCACCATGCCACCGCCACCCCGTCCGCCCTCGCCGTGTACGACGGCACCCAGGCCCTGACCTACCGCGAACTCGTGACCTCCGCACGGCAGTTGGCGGCGGCACTGCGTGCCCGGGGTGTGGTGCCCGGCACCGCCGTCGGTCTGCTGCTGCCGCACTCGCCGGCCCTGCTGGTGGCCCAGCTGGCCGTCTGGTGGGCCGGTGGGCACTATGTCCCGCTGGACGCGACCTATCCCCGGGCCCGTACCGAGGCCATGCTGCGGGACGCTCAAGTGGGCCTGACCGTGGGTGAGAAGGATGCCCTGGAGGCCATGGGCACAGACCCGTCCCGGGCGCTGGCCGTCTCCGCGGCCGGGGCGGCCGAGGACATGCCCTGCCTGGCGGCGGCCGAGGAGGAGGACCTGCCGGCGGTACCGGCCTACGACCCCAGCGCCCTGGCCTATGTGATGTTCACCTCCGGCTCCACCGGCCACCCCAAGGCCGTCGGCATCACCCACCGGGGCGTGGCCGGGCTCACCGTCAACCCCGGCTATGTGACGGTGACTTCGCGGGACCGGGTGCTCTTCCACTCCCCGCTCACCTTCGACGCCTCCCCCTTCGAGTGCTGGGTCGCCCTGGCCAATGGCGCCGCCGTGGTGATCTCCACTGCCGACCGCCGGTCGCTGGACAGTCTGGCCCGGGACATCGAACGGCTGGGCACCACCGTGGCGGTGTTCACCACCGCGCTCTTCCACGCCCTGGCAGACCGCTCCTCCACCGCCTTCGCCGTGCTGCGCACGGTGATCGTGGGCGGTGAGGCGCTGTCCGCCCGGCATGCCCGGGCCGTGCTGCGCGAGTCCCCCTGGCTGGAGCTGATCAACGGCTATGGTCCGGCCGAGGCCACCACCTTCGCCACCTGCCACTGGGTCACCGAGTCCGACTGCGCGGCCCCGCCGCCCATTGGCCTTCCCGTCGCCGGGGCGAGCGCCCATGTGCTGGACGAGCACGGCGGACAGCTTCCGCCGGGCAGCCGGGGCGAACTATGCCTGGGCGGCGACCGGTTGGCCGTCGGCTATCTCAACCAGCCGGACCTGACCGCCGAGCGCTTCATCGAGCACCCCACCCTGGGCCGGCTCTACCGCACCGGTGACCTGGCCTCCGCCCGTCCGGATGGGGTGCTGGACTTCCACGGCCGGCTGGACGACCAGATCAAGGTCCGGGGTTTCCGTATCGAGCCCGGCGAGATCGAGCACGCGCTGCGCACCCATGCCGAGGTGGCGGACGCCGCGGTCACCGTGGTGGCGCCGGACGCCCGGCTGACCGCCTTTGTGGTGGCGGCCGAGGGCGCCCGGCCCGCCGCCGCCGCGCTGCGCGATCACCTGGCCGCGCGGCTGCCCGCGCATCTGCTGCCCAATGCCTGGTCCTTCACCGAGAGTCTGCCGCTGACCGCCAATGGAAAAGTCGACCGCGGCGCCCTGGCCGAGCTGCCGCTGGACGGGGCCGCACCGGGCGGCTCCCAGGGCCCGGCTGCGCTGACGCCGATCCAGGGGGCGGTGGCCGAGTCCTGGGGCCGGGCCCTGGAATGCGAAGTCACCGATGCCCAGGCCGACTTCCTCGCCATGGGCGGGCACTCCCTGCTGGCGCTGGGGGTGGTGGACGACCTCCGCGAGGACCTGGGCGTGGAGCTCACCCTGGCCGCGTTCTTCGCGGAACCCACCGTGGCCGGGCAGGCGCTGCTGATCGAGCGGGAACTGCTGGGCGCGGAGAGCACGGAGAGCATGGAGGAAGGGCGATGACCGCCTCACAGGACACCGCATCACAGGACACCGCATCACAGGAAACCGCGCGCCAGGAGGAGTTGCTGGCCAGGGCACGCCGCCGCCGGCACCGCGCCCCGCAATCCGCGCCGGACCAGGACGGCCCGGCACCGCTCTCCCATGCCCAGCACCGGATGTGGCTGATGGAGCGGCTGGGCCATGACGGCGCCCTCTACAACGTCCCCTTCGCCACCCGCCTGCGCGGCCCCTTCGAACCGGAGGCATTCGCCCAGGCGTTGACCGGGCTGGTCAACCGGCATCCGGTGCTGCGCACCCGCTACCCGGCGCGGGAGGAGGAGCCTTACCAGGACGTCCTCCCACCGGTGCGGATCCCGGTGCGGACCGTCCAGGCCTCGCCCGGGGAGGCTCCCCGGCTGCTGCGCGAGGAGGCGGAACGCCCCTTCGACCTGGCCGCCGGTCCACTGCCACGGGCCCTGCACCTGCGGCACTCGGCCGATGACCACACCCTGCTGCTGACCTTCCATCACATCGCCATCGACGGGGGCTCACTGGGCCTTGTGGCGACCGAACTGGCGGCGCGGTACGCGGCGGCCCTGGCCGGAAGCGGGGCGGAGCCCGAGCACCGGGCCCCGTGCTATGCCGACTTCGCCCGGCAGGAGCGCGCCGACACGGCCGCGCTGGAGTCCGGCCTGGCGTACTGGACCGAACACCTCGCCGGCGCCCGGCCGTTGGCGCTGCCCGGCCGCCCGGGCGGCAACCGGGGCGAGGGACGGGTGCTGGGCACCGTGCTGCCGCCGGGGGCGGTCGAAGCGCTGCGGGCGACCGGGCGGGCCCATCGGTCCACCCTGTTCACCGTGGTCCTGGCCGCCGCCTTCACCGCGCTGCGCTCGGCGACCGGCGAGCAGGACCTGGTGATCGGCTGCGCCAGCAGCCACCGGGACCGGGCCGCCTGGCGTGAGCTGGTCGGCCTGTGCGTCAACACCCTGCCGCTGCGGCCGGACCTCGCCGGCGCCGGGGACTTCACCACCGTGCTCGGGCGGGTGCGGGACGAACTGCTGGCGGCACAGCGCCACCGGCAGGTCCCCTTCGACCTGATCGTGGAGCGGCTGGGCGCGGCCGCCCGGGACGCGGCCGGCAACCCGCTGGTGGGGGTGACCGCCGATGTGCTGCCGGAGCCGGTGTGCCTGCGGCTGGCCGGCATACGGTGCGATCCGGTCGAAGTGCCGCTGGGGACCGCCAAGTTCGGCCTGGGCTTCTATCTGGAGACGGTGCCGGAGCCGCGCTGTCTGGTGCAGTACGATCCGGCGCGGCTGGACGAGGCCGCGGCCCGTGAACTGCTCGACGCCTTCGCCGCCGCGCTCGCCACGGCGGCCGACGACCCGGCGCGGGAGCTGCCGGCGGCACCCGGTTCCCTGACCGCCGCCCCGGCCGCGCCCGCCGGGCCGGACCCTGCCTCGGCCGGCTCCCTGGCCGCCGTGGCCGAGGTGTTCACCGAGCTGCTCGGTCAACACCCGGGCCCTGATGGGGACTTCTTCCTGCTGGGCGGGCACTCGCTGCTGGCGGTGCGGGTCGCGGACCGGCTGCGGGAACGCTTCCGGGCGCCACTGACCGGCCTGGATGTGCTGGAGCACCGTACGCCGCGCGCCCTGGCGGCCCTGCTGGACGAGCGGGTACGCCGCCGCTCGTCCACCGGTGCCGTCCACCGTCCCTCCCCCGCCCGTACCGGAACCGTCCTGGTCACCGGGGGCACCGGCGGGGTGGGCGCGTTCGTCCTGCGGGAACTGGCCGCACGCGGCCGCCCGGTACGGGCGCTGGCCCGGCCCGAGTCGGCGCATCTGGTGTCCGGGGACGGGGTGGAGGTGGTCGAGGGCGACCTGGCGGATCCGGACAGCCTGCGCTCGGCGGTCCGGGGCGTGGACTCGGTCATCCATGCCGCCTGCACCTTCACCTCTCCCGAGGTGGATGTGGCGGCGATGCGGGCGCTGCTGGAGGGATGGCGGCAGGGTTCGTTCGTCTTTGTCAGCAGTGTGGACGCCTATGGCCGGCCGTCGGTGGCCGAGGTGGGTGAGGGGACACCGTCCGAGGAGCCGCTGTCCTCCTATGGCCGGGCCAAGCTGGACTGCGAGCGGATGCTGCTGGCGGCGGTGGGCGCCCGGGCGAGCGTGGTGCGCGCGCCCATCGTCTGGGGTGCCCACGACCGGCTGCGCGACCAGCTGCGCTGGGGTGCGACCGGGGCGCTCTACCAGGCTGCCCTGGCCGGGGCCCCGGTGGTGCTGCCGGCGGCGGGGGCCGTCCCGGCCTCCGGTGACGGCTGGTATGGAGCCCCCTGGGTGCACGCGGCCGCGCTGGCCCGCGCCCTGGTGCACTGTGCGGAACGGCCGGCGGGCGGGGTGGTGAACGCCATCGGCGGGCATGTCGGCTGGGCGGAGTTCGCGGCCGAGCTGGTCCGTCTGCTGGACAGCCCCAGCGGGATCCGGCCCTCGCCCGACCCGGCCCCGGGCCTGCTGCACCGCCACCGCTACCGTGCCGAGGCACTGGCGGAGCTGCTGGTGCCGCGCCCGGGCGAGGACTGGCGGTCCGCGATCGCCGGGATGCTGCGGCGCTGAACGGGCCGGGGTGTGCGCCGCTCCGGCGCACACCCCCGCCTTCGCTACTCCTTGGGCAGGCTGCCCAGGAAGTCCAGCAACGCCGAGTTGACCTCCTCGGGCCGCTCCTGCTGGGTCCAGTGCCCGCAGCCGGGGAGCAGCAGGCTGCGGTGCAGACCCGGCAGCACCCGGGGCAGCGCGGGCAGCAGTTCATCCATGCCGGGGAACTCCATCACCAGGTCGCGGTCGCCCGCCACAAAGAGCGCCGGGGTGTCGATGACCCGGTTCTCGAAGGGGGCGAGCAGCTCCCAGTTGCGGTCGATATTGCGGTACCAGTTGAGGCCGCCGGTGAAGGCCCGCTCCCCGTGCCGGGCGTATTCGCCGGTGAAGACCTCGATGTCCGCCTCGGTCAGCCAGCCGGGCAGCCGCCCGGGTTCCGGCATCGCGGCCGTCGAGGCCCCGCCTCCGGGCACCACCACACCCATGCGATGGGGATTGTCGCCAGACGCGGCGGTCAGCAGACGGCGGAAGCTGCCTGCGATATCGGCCGCGAACTCGGCGTCGGCTACGCCCGGTTGCTGGAAGTGGATTTGATAGAAATCGTCGCCGACCTTCTCGCGCATCTCGCTCAGCGGCGGGAGCGTACCGCGTGGAGACGGCGGGACGCTCAGCCCGGCCACCCCTCGTACCAGGTCCGGGCGCAGCAGGGCGGTGCTCCAGGCGACCGGGGCGCCCCAGTCGTGTCCGACCACCACCGCCCGCCGCTCCCCCAGTGCGTGGATCAGGGCGACCACATCCCCGGTGAGATGCAGCATGGTGTATGCGTCAATGTTGTCCGGCTGCTCGCTGCGGGCGTAGCCGCGCTGGTCCGGGGCCACCACCCGGTAGCCTGCCTCGGCCAGCGGCCCGAACTGGTGGCGCCAGGAGTACCAGCACTCCGGAAAGCCGTGCAGCAGCAGGACCAGTGGTCCTTCCCCCTGTTCCGCGATATGCAGTCTGACGCCGTTCACCTCGACATAGCGGTGGTCGATCGCGCCGGTCATGCGTACCTCCTGGCAGCTGTGGGCTGGCGATGCCGTGCTCGGCCCACCCTAGGACGGCCGAAACACCCGGGTAACAGGGCCCCGCTACCGTCCGCGCCAGGAAGGGAGCACTTATGTACGACGGCAACACCGGTATCCGTGTCCGTCCCGCGGAGACCGGCGATCTGGAGCAACTCACCAGCCTTTACAACCACTATGTGACCCATACTCCGGTCACCTTCGATATCGAACCGGTGGCGATCGACCAGCGCCGCGCCTGGCTGGCGGCCCACCCTGGCACCGGACGGCACCGGGTGCTGGTCGCCGAGGAGGCGGGCACCGTGGTCGGTTACGCCTCCAGCGGCCCCTTCCGCGAGCGGCGGGCCTATGAGACCTCGGTGGAGACCAGCGTCTATCTGCTGCCCGGCCACACCGGACGGGGCCTGGGCGGCCTGCTCTACTCGGAGCTCTTCGAGGTCCTGGCCGCCGAGGATGTGCACCGGGCCTACGCCGGGATCACCCAGCCCAATGAGGCGTCCATGCGCCTGCATCAGCGCTTCGGCTTCCGCCCGGCGGGCCTGCTGCGGCAGGTGGGGCGGAAGTTCGGCAGCTTCTGGGATGTGGCCTGGCTGGAGAGACCGTTGGGGTGAGCGGCGGGGTGTGCGGCGGTTCGCCGTAGTACCGGGGTACCACTGCCTCGCCCCGGTTCAGCCCCGGGGTACCACCGTTTTCGCCTCCCGGGTTCCTAGCGTTGCGGCTGAGGCGAAGCCGGAACGATCCGGCGGCCGGAGCAAGAGGGAGACACCCGATGATCGTGGCGCAGCAGCTGACCAAACGGTACGGGGAGAAGACGGCGGTGGACCGGCTGGACTTCACGGTGAAGCCGGGCACGGTGACCGGGTTCCTGGGGCCCAATGGGGCGGGCAAGTCCACCACGATGCGCATGATCGTGGGCCTGGACGCGCCGAGCGCCGGTTCGGTCACGGTCAATGGCCGCCGCTACGCACAGCACGGTGCCCCCTTGCAGGAGGTCGGTGCGCTGCTGGAGGCGAAGTCCATCCACCCGGGGCGTTCGGCGTTCCATCACCTCAACGCCCTGGCGCTGACCCATGGCATCCCGCGCCGCCGGGTGGACGAGGTGATCGAGCTGACGGGCCTCGGGCCGGTGGCGAGGAAGCGCGCGGGCGCGTTCTCGCTGGGCATGGGGCAGCGGCTGGGCATCGCGGCCGCGCTGCTGGGCGATCCGGCCACGGTCATGCTGGACGAGCCGGTCAACGGTCTGGACCCGGAGGGCGTGCTGTGGATCCGTAATCTGCTCACCCGCCTGGCCGCCGAGGGCCGTACCGTCTTTGTGTCCTCACACCTGATGAGCGAGATGGCGCTGACCGCCGAGCATCTGATCATCGTCGGGCGGGGGCGGCTGCTGGCCGACACCACGGTCAAGGAGCTGATCCGCCAGTCCGGCGGGGACACCGTGAAGGTGGCCAGTTCCGACCCGGCGCGGCTGCGTGAGGTGCTGGCCGGTCCGGGCGTGGACATCAGCGGCCACTCCGGCTCCGAGGAACTCCTGGTCACCGGGATGGCCGCGCGAGCGATCGGGCTGAAGGCCGCGGAGCACGGCATCGCGCTGTTCGAGCTCACCACCAAGGGCGTCTCACTGGAGGAGGCGTTCATGGAGCTGACCCGCGACTCCGTGGAGTATCACGGCAACATCACCACCCCCGGCGTTCCGACCGCTGAGACCGCCGAGCCCATAGGGAGCGCAGCATGAGCACCGCCACCACCACCGGGGCCGCGCCCGCGCGTACCCAGCAGTCCCCTTACAAGGTCACCGCCGGGCGCGTACTGCGCTCGGAGTGGGCCAAGTTCTGGTCGCTGCGCTCCAGTTGGATCACCCTGACCCTGGCTCTGGTGTTCGTCCTGGCCTTCGGCCTGATCCGGACCTGGCGCTATAAGGCCAACCTCACCGCCGGCCACCCCATGGACCCGGAGGTGCTGGGGGCCAACGCGGTCAGCCTGTCCCTGTTCGGGCTGAACTTCGGCCAGCTGGCCCTCGGGGTGCTGGGTGTGCTGGTCACCGCGGGCGAGTACTCGACCGGCATGATCCGCTCCACGCTGGCGGCCGTCCCGCGCCGGCTGCCGGTGCTGTGGTCCAAGGCCGCCGTCTTCGGCCTCATCGCGCTGGTCATCGGAACGGTGGGCGCGTTCGCCGCCTTCGGCTTCGGCCATGGCATCGTGTCGGGGACGCGTGCGGCACTGACCTTCTCCGACACCGGAGTGCTGCGCAGTCTGCTCATGGCCGGGGTGTACCTGGCCCTGATCGGGGTGTGCGGGGTGGCCCTGGGCTCCTGGCTGCGTTCGGTGGCCGGCGGCATCGCCGTCCTGATCGGTACCCTGATGCTCGTTCCCGGGCTTGTCTCGCTGCTGCCGACGGGCTGGCGGAACAACGTCAGCCAGTACCTGCCCAGCCACGCGGGCGACTCCATGTACGCGCTGCACCATGACGCACACACCCTGACGCCGGGTGCGGGCCTGCTGGTCCTCGCGCTGTGGACGGCGCTCGCACTGGCCGGCGCCGCCTACCGGCTCAAGCGCACCGACGCCTGAGCACCGCCCGGCCCGCGACGATGAACAGGTGACACCGATGACCAGCGCGACCACCGCCCCCGACGGCGGCACCGGCGACCCGATATGGGGGCACCCCCTGGTGGCCGGCCTGGTGCGGGTGTGCCGGCGGGCGCGGCAGGCCGACCGCGCCCGGCCATGGCCGCTGGACGCGGGAGTGGTCCTGGTGGTGCTGCTGGTGTTCGGCCTGCCGGACCTGTTCCACGGCGAGGACCGGCCGGGCATCGTACACAGCGGCGGACTGCCGCCGGCCGCGGTGGTGGCCTTTCAGGTGGGGCTGGTGCTGCCGCTGCTGTGGCGGCGGCGCCACCCCACCGCGGTCTTCGCCACCATCGCGGCGGTCTTCACCGCGCAGTGGTCGCTCAATATCTGGCTGCACGCCGATATCGCGCTGTTCCTGGGCCTCTACAGCGTCGCCCGGCACGACCGGCTGCGCCGGCTGCCCTGGGCGGGCGCGGCGACGGCCGGCGCGCTGCTCCTGGTGATCGCCCGGGTCTCGGTGGTGGTTCCCTCGCTGGTGGCGCTGTTCTTCCTGAGCTGCGCGGCCACCGCGGCCACCGCCCTGGGCCTGGCGGTCCGCATCGGCACGGCCTATCTGGGAGCCCTGCGCGAACGCGCGGCGCGCCTGGAGGTCGAACGCGACCAGCGCAGCCGGCTGGCCGCCGCCGCCGAGCGGACGCGCATCGCCCGTGAGATGCACGACATCATCGGCCACAACCTGTCCGTCATCATCGGCCTGGCCGACGGCGGCGCCTACGCCGCCGGAGCCGCCCCGCGGCGCGGTGAGGAAGCCCTGCGCCTGATCGCCGGCACCGGCCGCCAGGCGCTGGGCGAGCTGCGCCGGATGCTCGGCGTCCTGCGCGAGGAACGGGAGGACGCCCTGGAACTCCACCCGCAGCCCGGCATCGCGGACCTGGAGACGCTCTGCGCCCGGGTGCGGGCGGCGGGCCCCGAGGTCGTCTACCGGACGGTGGGCGACGTGGAGGCGCTGGACCGCGGACTCCAGCTCACCGTCTACCGCATCGTGCAGGAGGCACTCACCAACACCCTCAAGCACGCGGGCCCGGACACCAGAGCCGGGCTCACCCTGAGCGCGGAGGACCGGCGGGTCCGCGTCACGATCGAGGACAGCGGCCGCGAGGACGGGCCGACGGGCATCGCGCCCGCCACCGGCGGGGACGGGCAGGGCATCGCCGGGATGCGGGAGCGGGCCGCGCTGTACGGCGGCCGGGTGACCGCCGGGCCGCGGCCCGGCGGGGGCTGGCGGGTGGAAGCGGTGCTCGACCCCGCGCCCGTGCCCCGGGCGCAGACCCTCGCCCCCGGGGCCGCGGCATCATGACCACCGTGCTCATCGCCGACGACCAGCCCCTGCAACGCTTCGGCTTCCGGATGCTGTTGGAGAACGCCCCCGGCACCGAGGTGCTCGGCGAGGCGGAAAACGGTGCCCAGGCCGTCCGCCAGGCCGCCGAACTGCGCCCGGATGTGGTGCTGATGGATGTGCGGATGCCCGGTATGGACGGCATCGAGGCCACCCGGCGGATCGTGGCCGCCGGCGGCCGCTCCCGCATCCTGGTCCTCACCACCTTCGACCTGGACGAATACGCGCACGCCGCACTGCGGGCCGGGGCCAGCGGCTTCCTCCTCAAGGACGCCTTCCCCGAGGAGCTGCTGGCCGGCATCCGCGCGGTGGCCTCGGGCGATGCCGTCATCGCGCCCAGGCTGACCCGGCGCCTCCTGGACACTTACGCCCACCGCCTGCCGGCCCCGCCCGCCGCCAAGGACCCGGCCACCGATCCCCGGCTGCGCGCCCTGACCGACCGCGAGCACGAGATCCTCCTCGCCATCGGCCGGGGCTGGAGCAATGGCGAGATCGCCGAGCGCCTGGTGCTCTCGGAAAGCACGGTCAAAACCCACGTCGGCCGCGTCCTGTCGAAGATCGGCGCGCGCGACCGCATCCAGGCCGTGATCTTCGCCTATGACCTCGGTCTGGTCCGTCCCAACAGGCTGACCTGACGCAAGGGTGCCAAGAGCGGAGTGAACCGTTTCTTGAACTTCCGTCCTCTGTCCATCTGTTCGTCCGACTGCCAGGGTTCTTGCGCGTACCACCGAGGTACGGGGAGAGAGAGGACTCTCGGTGAACTTCAAGGTGAGATCGGCACTGGTGGCCGGGGCGCTGGCGGCCACGGCAACGGTGGCAACGGGGGGCACGGCCCACGCCAACACCTATCAGTACAACGTGATGCTCCAGGACTACGCGACCGGCTACTGCCTCGACAGCAACGGCGGTGACGTCTACACCAACCCGTGTCAGCCCGGCAATCCGTACCAGCGGTGGAACGTGCTCTCCTATGACGGCAACGTCGGTGGCTACTACGACCGGGTACAGATCATCCACGTAAAGGAAGGCCACTGCCTGCGCGCTCAGCACTACCACTCCAAGTTCCCGTGGGGCACCCAGGACTGGACGGCCACCCGTGGGGCCGGGTGCGAGTGGACCGACTACCACCAGCAGTGGAACCTGACCTGGGTGGGCAACACGGGCGGAAACCCGCAGCACAGCTGGCAGTTCGCCAATTACCAGAGCGGGAGGGACGGCGACGGCCATGTCTACTGTCTCGACCGCGGCCAGGACGGGCACATGAACCAGCTGCTGTGGGACCAGGGGACCCCCAAGGGCGCTCCGGTCGCCAAGACCACCTGCTACAACCACTCCAACCGGTACCAGATGTGGAACATGGTCCATTAGACCCTGGGACCGCACAGGCGCCCGCCCGGCGGTGCACCACCGATATCCGGGTGCGTCCCGCGCCCCCTGAGGCACCCTGGGAGCATGGATCACGCACGAACCGTCCGGGTGTCGAAGTACCTCAGCCGGCACCTGCGGCACCAGCCCGACCGCATCGGCATCCGGCTGGACCCGCAGGGCTGGGTCGGTGTGGACACCCTGCTGGCGGCCGCCGCGGCCCATGGCTTTCCCATCGGGCGGCAGGAGCTCGAGCAGGTGGTGGCCGCCAATGACAAGCGGCGGTTCGCGCTCGAGGGCGGCAGGATCCGGGCCAGCCAGGGCCACACCGTGCCGGTGGACCTGGGCCTGCCAGCCGCGGTCCCGCCCGCGTTCCTCTTCCATGGCACCGTGGTCCGCAGTGTGGCCGCCATCCGCGCCGAGGGCCTGCGGCCCATGAACCGGCACCATGTCCATCTGTCCGCGGACCGGGAGACCGCGACCCGGGTGGGGGCGCGGCGCGGCAAGCCGGTGGTGCTGTCGGTGGACGCCGGGGCGATGCGGGCGGCCGGGTTTGAGTTCCTGCTGAGCGCCAACGGTGTGTGGCTGGTGGACGAGGTCCCGCCGCGCTTCCTCCGCTTCCCCGGCTGACCGGGCCTCATTTATCCTTTGTCAATCAGCTGTCGATCATTTGCCCGCATCGTGTTCCCCGTACCGCACCACCAACTCCCCCTGCGAGAAGGAGAACCACGATGAGGAAACTGAGCCGAGCCGCCATTCGCACCGGCGCCGCGGCGGGCATCGCCCTCGCGGCCGTTTCGGCGACCATCGAGCCCTCGGCGGCCGCGGGCAAATCGATGATCATCGACAAGCGCGACGGCAGCGGAGAGACCCGGCCCATGGCCCAGCCCCAGGCCGAGTCGTACATGGTGAACGTCCTCAAGGACCAGCGGATGCTGAACAAGCAGGCGAGCCTCAAGCAGGCCCTCAACCAGGCCTTCAACGGGGGCGGCAAGGCCACGGGCGGCTACACGTTCAGGAACCACCCGGTCCTGCACGCCAGCTCGGGGGACGGTCAGACCAGCACCACCCTCTTCTACTTCAACAATGACGCCAACACCATGACGCTGTTCGCCGTGGGCGAGCATCTCAAGGGCCCCAGCACGCGCTACCAGATCACGGTCTACGGCCAGGCGGGCACCGACTTCGCCCAGGGCAGGACCATTTCCCTCTGACGCCCCACAAGCGGCCGGGGGCGCCGGACCGGGCGCGTGCGATATGCCGCGCCCCAACGGGCGCCCCTCCACACCCACTTGCGCGGTAGGCAGGTCCAGGCCCCGGGTAGGAGTGAGCGAGCCCTCAAGCGGCCCTCTCGCCCCTCCCGATGGAAAGGCCGGACAGCGAGTGACCCAGCCCTTTGAGTTGCCGGACTTCTATCTGCCGTATCCAGCGCGTCTCAACCCCTGTCTCCAGGAAGCCCGGGAACACTCCAAGGAGTGGGCCCGTGCCATGGGGATGCTGGAGGGTTCCGGCGTCTGGGACGAGCAGGACCTCGACTTCCATGACTACGCCCTGCTGTGCTCCTACACCCATCCCGATGCCCCGGGCCCCAAGTTGTCGCTGGTGACCGACTGGTATGTGTGGGTCTTCTTCTTCGACGACCACTTCCTTGAGGTGTACAAGCGCAATCCGGACCGCCAGGGCGCCAAGGAATACCTGGACCGGCTGGCGGCCTTTATGCCGATGAACCTGGCCGAGGGCTTTCCGGAACCGACCAATCCGGTGGAGGCGGGGCTGGCGGACCTATGGGCCCGCACCGTGCCGTCCATGTCCCTTGGCTGGCGGGCGCGTTTCGCGGAGAGCACCCGCAATCTGCTCAATGAATCGCTGTGGGAACTGTCCAACATCAACGCCGATCGCGTACCCAACCCCGTCGAGTACATCGAGATGCGCCGCAAGGTGGGCGGTGCGCCCTGGTCGGCGGGCCTGGTGGAGTTCGCGGCGAGTGCCGAGGTGCCCGCGGCGGTCAGTTGCTCGCGGCCGTTGCGGGTGCTGCGGGACACCTTCGCCGACGCGGTGCACCTACGCAATGACCTGTTCTCCTACCAGCGGGAGACCGAGGACGAGGGCGAGCTGAGCAATGGCGTCCTGGTCCTGGAGACCTTTCTGGGCTGCACCACCCAGGAGGCCGCGGACGCCGTCAATGACCTGCTGACCTCCCGGCTGCAGCAGTTCGAGAACACGGCGCTGACCGAACTCCCGGCGCTGGCCGCCGAGAAGGGCCTGGACCTGCGGTCCTGTGCGCGGCTGATGGCGTATGTGAAGGGCCTTCAGGACTGGCAGTCCGGAGGCCATGAGTGGCATATGCGTTCCAGCCGCTATATGAACTCCGGCGTGAACTCCCGTGCCACGCCGGCGGCTTCGGTGCTGTCCTCGTTCCTGCCCGGCGGTCCGGGCCTTTCGGCGGCCGATGTCCGGCTGACCGCCGACAGCACCGGGGCCGCGCGGGTCCGCAATTTCACCCATGTCCCCTACCAGCGGGTGGGCCCGTCCCGGCTGCCGGACTTCTCTATGCCCTTCGGGCCGGCCCTCAGTCCGCATCTGGACGCCGCCCGGTGCCATATCGTCCAGTGGGCGGACCGCATGGGCATGCTGCGGCCGGTCCCCGGCGAGGCCCGTATCTGGGACGGGGACAAGCTCAGCGCCTTCGACTTCCCGCTGTGCGCCGCCGGTCTGCACCCGGACGCCACCATGGAGCAACTCGACCTGGACTCCCAGTGGCTGACCTGGAGGACCTATGGGGACGACTACTATCCGGCCGTCTTCGGCCGGCGCCGTGACCTGGCCGGGGCCCGGGCCTGCTCCGAGCGGCTGGCGGCCCTGATGCCCCTGGAGGGCGCCCCGGCGGCCGTCCCGGCGAACGCCCTGGAGCGGGGACTGACCGATCTCTGGGGCCGTACCGCCCCGCAGATGGCCGCCGAGGCCCGCCGGGACTTCCGCACCACCATCGTGGAGATGCTGGACAGCTGGCTGTGGGAGCTGGCCAACCAGGCTCAGCACCGCATCCCGGACCCGGTCGACTACCTCGAGATGCGCCGCAAGACCTTCGGTTCGGACCTGGCCATGAGCCTGTGCCGGCTGGCGCACGGCGAGCGGGTGCCGCCGGAGATCTACCGGAGCGGTCCGCTGCGTTCGCTGGAGAACGCGGCCGCCGACTACGCCTGTCTGACCAATGACATCTTCTCGTACCAGAAGGAGGTCGAGTTCGAGGGCGAGTTCCACAACGGCGTGCTGGTGGTGCAGCACTTCTTCGACTGCGACTACCCCACCGCCCTGGCCATCGTCCACGATCTGATGGACTCCCGGATGCGCCAGTTCGAGCATGTGGTGGCGCATGAACTCCCGCAGGTGTACGAGGACTTCAGGCTGTCCGAGGAGGGCCGGGCCACCATGGACGGCTATGTCGGGGAGCTGCGGAACTGGCTGTCCGGCATCCTCAACTGGCACCGTGAGTGCCGCCGTTACCGGGAGGATGAGCTACGGCGCCCGGTGGGGGCTTCCCGGCTGGGCGAGCCGTCGGGGCCGGGGGCATCGGCGGTGTACGTACCGGCTCACTGGCGTGTGCCGGGGGTCAGGCCCACCCAGGTGTCGCCGCCCTTGGGGATCACATAGACCGCGTCGGTGCCGACGTTCCATCCCAGCGGCACCACGTAGTACCCGTCCTGGCCCTCGACCAGCTGTCTGAGGCCGGTGTAGCGGTACCGGTGGCGCAGGCCGGCTCCGAGATCCTCCTCCCGCACGCCGGGCAGGCTCAGGCGCCGGCCGCTCAGCACCAGCACGCCCGTCCATCCGGTGACGTCCCGGGCGCGGCCCCGGGCGTCGCTCTCGCCCAGCTGTGCGGCCAGGACGGTGACCGCCCACAGCAGAAGCAGGCCGGTGGCCAGCAGGGACAGCACCCGGCGGCGCACCCCCTCCAGCCGCTCACGACCGCCGCCGGCCTGCCCCAGCAGCAGTCCGGCGGCGATGACGAGCGGCACGATCCAGCCGTACGGCTGGATCCACCGCCACAGCACCAGCAGCACCAGCCCGGCGGCCACCACCGGTAGGTGCAGGCGGGCCGCCCGGGCGGTGACGGCGGCCCGGATCCGCCGGGAGGACGGGGGCAGCCCCGCGAGCAGCAGGACGGCCACGCCGGCCACCAGCACGGGCAGCTTGAGCAGGTTGAGGCTCTCCACGACCAGCTCGGGGAAGCCGAGTCCCAGGGTGAACGGGGACAGATGGAAGTAGCCGTAGTAGCTGCTGGTGTAGACCGCTCCCACATAGAACATCAGGGCGGCGATGAGCGAGGCCTGGCCGATGAGGACCTTGGCGTAGTCCGCCGCCCCGGAGGCGGGTGCGGCACGTTCCGGCGCTCGGGCGTCCGGGTGGCTCATGTCCGGCTGACGGATGGCGGCGGGGTGCGGGTGGGCGCCACGACCGGCCCTCCTCCCGACTGGTGCGACGCGGTGGCCTTGGGCGGCGGGGGCGGCGGGGCGATCGAGCCGTTGGCTGCCGACGGCGGGGCGGCGGAGGAAGAGGAGGAGGGGCGGGCCGGGGAGGATGCCGCCGGGGAGGACGCCGCCGGGGAGGACGCCGCCGGGGAGGACGAGCTGGCAGCGGGTTTGGGCTTTTCGTCCGAGGAACAGGCGGTCATCCAGAGCAGACAGACGCCTGCCCAGGCGGTGGCGGCGACCGCGCGCCGAGCGACCCTTCGCATGGAACCTCCTTGGAATCCCCCCTTGATCGCCAACAGGCTAGGGGGAGGTTGCGCTCCGCCCGCCGGGACGCCACGCGGTGCCGGGCGGCGTCCTCCGGGCGGAGTCGCCTTCAGAGGTCCGGGATCAGGTTCCGCTGGACGAGGTCGGCGTGCACCTGGTCCAGGTGGGAGACCTCGGTCCGGGCCGGGTTGAGGCCCACCGAGGTGGGGACGATCACGCCGGCCAGCGGATCGTCCTGGCGGGGCTGGTCCAGGGTCAGCACCTCTCCGATGCCGGGGGCGGCCTGGTCGCGGGCGGTGAGCGGGGGCAGGTTCCAGCGCTGCTCCACCGTCTTGAGCACTGAGGTGTGGTCCAGGGGCACGCTGCCCTCGGGGACCCGGAAGACGGTGCCGGGTTCGATCAGCGGGGAGACCAGCACGGTGGGCACCCGCACCCCGAACCGGGTGAAGTCGAAGCCGTACTCCCCCGGTGTGTCGTCGGGCGGGGTGGCGCCGGACGGCGGCGGCACATGGTCGTAGCAGCCGCCGTGCTCGTCATAGGTGATCACCAGCAGGGTCTTGGCCCATCCCGGTCCGTTGCGCAGCGCCTGGTAGACATCGTGGATGCACAACTCCCCGGCCGCTACGTCATAGTTGGGGTGCTGGCTGTTGCCGGTGGAGGACCAGGAGGGCTCCAGGAAGACAAAGCCGGGCAGGGTGCCGGCGGCGGCCGCGTTCTTGAAGTCGATGAACTGGCCGAAGTGGGACTCGTCGGCCCGCGAGATATCGGGGAAGTTGCCCCGGGTCAGCGGCTGGGCGTGGTAGCCGTAGACGGCCCAGGGCACCTGGTGGTCGCTGAGCCGTCCGAAGATGCTGGGGACGGTGAAGTTGTGCGTGTGGTCGTCCATATGCCCCTGGCTGGTGGCGGCGAGGGCGAAGGCACGGTTGGGCAGGGTTTCGGTGGGCACCGAGCTGTACCAGTGGTCGCACACCGCGAAGCCCCGGGCGAGGCCGGACAGCACCGGCAGCCCTTCGGGGGTGAAGCAGCCCATGATGTCGTCGGCGGTGGTGCCCGGGTAGACGGACCAGCCCTGGCGGGCGCGCTGCCGCAGGGTCGCGGCGTAGTCGGTGACAAAGCCCTGGTTGGTGGGGACCGGGGCGGGGTCGGGCGGGGTGGGCGTGGAGAACAGCTGGTTGTTGGTCGCCTGGAAGCCCTCGCCGGGGTCGGCTCCCGGCATGAAGTAGGCGCCGGGCTTGGTGGGGTCGATCCGGAAGACCGTGGCCTTGCCGCCGTTCCCGTCCGGACTGGACTCGTCCCCGGTCAGGCCCTCATAGGGCTGCCCGGACGGGGAGCGGTTGCCCTGGTCGGTGTAGAGAAAGCCCAGCATATGGTCGAAGGAGCGGTTCTCCAGCATCAGGACCACGATGTGATCGATCCGGTCCAGGCGTGTGGCATCGGGCATTTGGCGCCTCCCAGCGACGACGGCTCGTACCACGGTAGGGCAGTCCATCGCCTCCGCGATGCCTTTGGTGGGCCAAGCTGGCGAATCGCGCCCGTGCGCCGGGACGGTCGCGGCGAGTCCGGGGAGCGTGGGTGGCATGAACAGTCACCAGCCCCGCCCGGGGTCCACGGCCACGCCCTGCTTCTGTCCGATCGTTCCCCCGCACATCGTGGACGCCCTGACCGCCTCCGACGACCCGGAGTTGCGCGCGATCGGTGAGCGCACCCAGGAGCAGGACCGCCTGCACCGGCAGCAGCGGCTGCAGGCCATCACCGCACCGCCGGCCGCGCCGCCGGCGGCCGGTGACCAGCCCGACCGCACCATCTTCGACGCCCGGCACAGCACGGACCTGCCGGGCGACCGCAGCCGGGGCGAGCCGGACCAGCCGGGCCGCGACCAGGCGGCCAATGACGTCTACGACGGCCTGGGCGCCACCTTCACCTTCTACTACGAGGTCTTCCAGCGCCGCTCCGTCGACAACGCCGGGCTGCCGCTGAACGCCACCGTCCACTTCGGCCGCGACTATGACAACGCCTTCTGGAACGGCCAGCAGATGGTCTTCGGCGACGGTGACGGGCGGATCTTCCAGAACTTCACCGGGAATGTGGGTGTCACGGCGCATGAACTCACCCATGGCGTCACCCAGTTCTCCGGCGGCCTGGACTACCAGGGCCAGTCCGGGGCGCTCAATGAGTCGATCTCCGATGTCTTCGGCTCCCTGGTCCAGCAGTACGCGCTGCGGCAGACCGCGGCGGACGCGGACTGGCTGATCGGCGCGGGGGTGCTCGCCCCGGGGGTCAGCGGTGTGGCGCTGCGCTCCATGAAGGCCCCGGGCACCGCCTATGACGACCCCCGGCTCGGCGGCCAGGACCCGCAGCCCGCGGTGATGGCGGACTACCGGGAGATGCAGGCCGACAACGGCGGGGTGCACATCAACTCCGGCATTCCCAACTACGCCTTCTACCTGGTGGCCGACGCGCTGGGCGGCTATGCCTGGGAGAAGGCCGGACGGATCTGGTACCAGACGCTGACCGCCGGCACCCTGCCCTCCAACGCGGACTTCGCGACCTTCGCCCAGGCCACCGCCGCCACCGCGCACTCCCTGTACGGGGCGGGTGCCGAGGAGGACGCGGTGCGCAAGGCGTGGGCTCAGGTGGGTGTCAACGGCAATAGCTTCAGCGGGAGTTGACGGTCAGAACTCATCGCTGGTGAAGGGCAGGAACTCGGTGCGCAGGGCGGCCTCCAGCGCCTCGGCGGCACCGGCCGTGTGCTCGGTGACCAGGCCGGCGCGCAGCAGCCGGACCGGGCGGACGCCGCCCAGGTAGCAGGCGGCCAGGTCGCGGACGTCCAGGGTGAGGTCGGGGCGGTCCTCGGTGGGGTCGCAGCGGGTGCCGTCCGGGCCGGAGGTGAGCCGGAAGGTGCCATGGTTGGCGGGCAGGGTCTCGTCCTGGATCTCCAGGGCGAGGTCCACCGGGCCGGCATAGCGGCGGGCGGTCAGCGCCGCCGGGGCGTCGACCAGGCGCAGCCACAGGGCCGGGAAGGTGTCGGTGACGCGGACCTGGTCGTTGTCGGTGGCCATCAGCGGCAGTGGATCGTCGGCGGGGCGGCCCCAGGCGCGTACCTTGCCGGTGAGGTCGATGGCGGCCAGGTAGCTCCACAGGGCGGCGGCGACGGGGGCGGTGTCGGCCTCCAGTTCATACAGCTGGACCAGGCCGGGGGTACCGGCGTCGTCGTCGCCGGCGCGGGTGCGGTAGACGGCGTAGCCGGCGGGCGGGTTTCCGCCCAGGGTGACGATCCGGGGCGGGCCCAGTTCGTCGTCGTCCTCGTCCTCCTCGGGCAGGATCTGCTCGCGCCACCAGTAGGCGTCCCGGGCCGGGCGTCCGGCCCGGCGGGCGCGTTCCGCCTCGTAGCACGGGCCGATGACGGCGGGGGCCTCCTCGGGGTCCAGCAGGCGCAGCGGGCGGTCGTCGGGGGCGACGCGCAGGGCGAGCGGGCGCCGGGAGTCGATTTCGACGGTGGACAGGTGGGTGGCGGCGCCGAAGCCGAAGCGGCCGTAGATGGCGGCCTCGGAGGCCCACAGGGCGGCCAGCGGCTGCCCGGCGGCCGCGCAGCGCCGCCACTGTTCCTGGAGCATTCCGGAGAGCACTCCGCGGCGGCGGTGGGTGGGGGCGACGGAGACATAGGTCAGTCCGGCGCAGGGCAATTGGCCGCCGGGGACGGACAGCCGGAGGGGGAGGGCGCCGAGGAAGCCGACCAGGTGGTCGTCCTCGTAGGCGCCGAGGCGTTCGCACCGGCGCAGGAACTCGCGCTCGCCGGGACGCTCGTCCTCTTCGTGGAAGACCAGGTAGGCGTGGTCGAGGACGCGGTCGATCCGGGATCGGGGAACCTCACGGAATCGCACAGTGCTCATCACCCGGATGCTAGTGCCTCCGTTTTCGCTTCGGCGGGAGGTTTTCTAGGGTGGATAGGGAGATGGCCGTGCGCTACTGAGCAGTAGTGGGGCGGCCGCCGTACCGGGGAACGAGGACAACGAGCTGCACATCTGCCACAGGGAGAGGTCATGGCAGAGTCGACAGCGACCACGGGGCCCGCCGGGGCGCCCGCCGGGGCGCCGGTGCGGAGCCTGGTGGAGTTTTTCGAGCGTTCCTGTGACCGTCATCCGGACGCCACCGCTGTGATCTGCGGGGATCAGCGGCTGGGCTACCGGGAACTGGAGCGGTGGGCCAACCGTCTGGCGCATCTGCTGCGGGAGCGCGGCGCGGGCGAGGGCGCCCGGGCCGGGATCCTGCTGGAGCGTGGTGCGGCCGGCTATGCGGCCCTGCTCGGGGTGGGCAAGGCGGGCGCGGCCTATGTGCCGCTGGATGTCTCCTTCCCCGCCGAGCGGCTGGCCTTTATCGCCCGGGACGCGGAGCTGCGGTGCCTGGTGACGGAGTCGGCGCTGCGCGAGCGGACCCGGGAGATGCCCTGCCCGGTGCTGGAACTCGACCGGGAGGAGGAGCACTTGGCGCGGCGGCCGGAGCACCGGCCCGGGGTGCGGGTGGACGCCTCCTCGCTGTGCTACATCGTCTACACCTCCGGAACCACCGGGCGGCCCAAGGGAGTTGCGGTCTCGCAGGCGAATATCGTCAACTTTCTGCGGGTGGCGGGCCCGGTCTACCGGGTGGGCCGCGAGGACCGGGTCTATCAGGGGCTGTCCCTGGCCTTCGACTTCTCGGTGGAGGAGATCTGGCCGGCCTGGATGGCGGGCGCCACCCTGGTGGCGGGCACCGAGGAGGGCCGCCGGGCGGGGTCGGGCCTGGCCGAGCTGCTGGCCGGGCAGGGCGTCACCGTGCTGTGCTGTGTGCCCACCCTGCTGGCCACCCTGGACGCCGAACTGCCCGCCCTGCGGACCCTGTTGGTCAGCGGTGAGCCCTGTCCCGCGGAGCTGGTGCGCCGCTGGGCGCGGCCGGGGCGGCGGATCCTCAACGCCTACGGTCCCACCGAGGCCACGGTGACCGCCACCTGCGCCGAACTGGCGCCGCACCGGCCGGTGACCATCGGCACTCCGCTGCCCGGCTACCGGGTCTACCTCCTCGACGACGGGCTGCGCCGGGTCACCGAGGGCACCAGCGGGGAGATCTGCATCGGCGGGCCCGGGGTGGCCCTGGGCTATGTCAACCGCCCCTCGCTGACCGCCGAGCGCTTTATCCCCAATCCGGTGGCCCGGGACCGTGCGGAGGTCCCGCGTGTCTACCGCACCGGCGACCGGGGCCGGTTCACCGTCACCGGGGAGCTGGAGTACCTGGGTCGGGTGGACACCCAGGTCAAGCTGCGCGGCTACCGGATCGAACTCGCCGAGATAGAGGCGGTGTTGCGGGAGGACGAGGCGGTGGCGGACGCGGTGGTCACCCCGCTGGTCAGGGATGGGGTGCCGCAGGCGCTGGCCGGCTATCTCACCCTGAATGCCCGTCAGCGGACCGTGGACCAGCAGGAGCTGCGCCGGCGGCTGCATGCCCGGCTGCGCGGCCGGCTGCCCGCGTATATGATCCCTTCCCATCTTGAAGTGCTGCCCGCCTTCCCGCTGTTGGCGGCGGACAAGGTGGACCGGGCCGCGCTGCCCGCGCCCACTTCCCCGCCGCTGGGCCGGGACAGCCGGCCGCGCGCCGCCCCGGCGACCGGGCTGGAGCTCCGGCTGGCCGGGTTGTGGCGGGAGGTGCTGGACGGGGCGGAGCTCTCCGTCGAGGACGATTTCTTCTGTGACCTGGGCGGGCACTCCATGACCGCCGCCCGGCTGATCTCCCGGCTGCGGGCCGAGCCCGGGCTGCGGGAGGTGGCCATGGGGGACCTCTACGCCCATCCCACCGTGCGGGGGCTGGCCGCCCTGGTGGAGGCGCGGGCGGGCACGGCGGATGACACCGCCGGGCGGCCGGCGCCCGAGCCCCGGCGCCATTCCGGCGCCCGGGTGCTGGCCTGTGGCCTGGCTCAACTGGCCGCGCTCTACCTCTGGTTGCTGCCCCTGGGTCTGGCGGGCGTGGTGCTGCTGTACCGGCTGGCCGCCGCCTGGCATCTGCCGGTGCGGCCGCCGGCGGAGGGCGGCGTCCTGGCCTGGCTGACCCAGCTGCCCTGGCCGGCCCTGGCCGGGCTGGAGGCGGGCTGGCTGGCGGTGATCCTGCTGGTGCTGCCGCTGCCGGCCGGGCGGCTGCTGATGGCGGGCGTACGGCCGGGCAGCTACCCGCTGTGGGGCGTCACCTATCTGCGGTTCTGGCTGCTGGGCAAGGTGCTGCTGCTGTCCCCGCTGGGCCTGCTGGCCGGTTCTCCGCTGCTGCCGCCCTGTCTGCGGCTGCTGGGTGCCCGTATCGGCCCGGCCTGCCATCTGTCGGCCCTGGTCTACCCGCCCTCGCTGGCCGAGATCGGTGCCGGCAGCAGTGTGGGCTACGGGGCCCGGATCCAGCCGTACGCGGTGGAGGGCGGGCGGCTGCGGCTGGGGACGGTGCGCATCGGCTCCGGCTGCTTTGTGGGCACCAACAGCGTGCTGCTGCCCGGGGCGGTGCTGCGGGACGGCGCCTCCGTCGGCGAGCAGTCGCTGGTCCCCCAGGACCGGGTGATCCCGGCCGGTGAGCACTGGGCCGGCTCCCCGGCGGCACGCCAGGACGGCCGGCCGCCGCTGCTGGACCATCTGGCCGCCGGGCCGGACGAGGGGCGCTGGCCGCTGCCGGTGCTGCTGGGCTACGCGGCCGGGGCGCTGCTGTTCCTGCTGATCCCGCTGACGGTGGCCACCGGCGTCACGGCGCTGGTCACCTGGACGGCCTGGCGGCATGGCTTCGCCTGGGGCACCCTGGCGGCGGCGGTGGCCGGGCCGCTGGCGGTGGCGGCGGTCTGCGCGCTGGTGCTGGCCGTCAAGCGCGCCGTGCTGCCGGCCGCGCCGGCCGGCGTCCACCGGGAGCGCAGCGGCTTCGGGGTCCGCAAGTGGATCAGCGACGGCCTGCTGACCCTGAGCCTGGTCCTCACCCACGCCCTGTACTCCACGCTCTACCTGGTGCCCTTCCTGCGTGCCCTGGGGGCGCGCACCGGCCGCTGGTCGGAGGTGGCCACGGTCAGCTTTGTCGACCCGGACATGCTGATCGTGGGCGAGCAGAGCTTCCTGGCGGACATCAGTGTGATGGGGCCGGCCGTCTTCCACCGGGGGCGGATCGCGCTGGCCCCGGCCGAGGCCGGGCGGCGCAGCTTTGTGGGCAACGGGGCGCTGGTGCCGGGCGGCGGACGGCTGGGCCCGGGCAGTCTGCTGGGCGTGCACTCGGTGGCCCCGGCCGGACCGCTGCCCCCGGAGACCACCTGGCTGGGCTCCCCCGCGATCTTTCTGCCGCGGCGGGAGGAGAGCCGGAGGTTCCCGGCCAGGCTGACCTACGACCCCGGTCCCGGGCTGATCGCCGCCCGGCTGGCCATCGAGTACTTCCGCGTCACCCTGCCGGCCACCGTCGCGGCGCTGTGCACCCTGGGCACCCTCTACGGCTGTGTCCAACTGGCCGACCACTTCACGCCATTGGCGCTGTTCCTGCTCGGCCCGGCCCTGCTGCTGGCCAGCGGGGCGGCCTGTGCCCTGGTCGCGGTGGTGCTCAAGTGGCTGGTCATCGGCCGCTACCGGCCCCGGGTGGAGCCGCTGTGGAGCGTATGGGTACGGCGCACCGAGCTGATCACCGGTCTCTACGAGAACCTGGTGGTGCCGGCGCTGCTGAACCTGCTCACCGGCACCCCGTGGATCGCCTGGCCGCTGCGCCTGTTCGGCGCCCGCATCGGGCGCCGGGTGTGGCTGGCCACCACCTTCCTCACCGAGTTCGACCTGGTGGAGGTGGGCGATGACGCGGCGGTCGGTGAGGTCACCTCGTTGCAGACCCACTTGTTCGAGGACCGGGTGATGAAGATGTCCCGGGTGCGCGTGGCGGCCGGCGCCTCGGTCGGCAGCCGCGGTGTCGTCCTCTATGACGCCCGGGTGGGCGCCGGCGCCTCGCTGGACGCCCTGTCGCTGGTGATGAAGGGCGAGGCGCTGCCGCCGGGTACCCGGTGGCAGGGGATTCCGGCCCGACCGCAGGGAGGCATGCCATGACCACATTCGCCCAGCCACGCCCCTGGACCGGCCCGCATGTCGCGGGCGAGCTGCCCGGGCCGCTGTCGGCCGAGCTGCTGGCCCGGCAGGACCGGCGGGAGTCCAGCGCCCGTACCTACCCCCGGCATCTGCCCATCGCGCTGGCCGAGGGCCGGGGCAGCTTTGTGAAGGACGTCGACGGCAATGTGTTCATCGACTTCCTGATGGGCGCGGGTGTGCTGTCGCTGGGCCATAACCACCCGGAGCTGGTGGCCGCCGTCCACCGCCAGCTGGACCTGCTCACCCATGGCCTGGACTTCCCCACCCCGGTGAAGGACGAGTTCACCGCCGCCCAGCTGGCCATGCTGCCGGGGGATCTGGGCCGGCGGATGAAGGCGCACTTCTGCGGGCCGACCGGGGCCAATGCGGTGGAGGCCGCGATCAAGCTGTGCAAGACCGCCACCGGGCGGGGCGAGGTGGTCTCCTTCCGGGGCGGCTTCCATGGCAGCACGCATGCGGCGATGGCGCTCAGCGGGCTGGTGGCCGCCAAGGAGCCGGTGCGCAACACCATGCCCGGGGTGCACTTCTTCCCCTACTGCTCCCCCAGCCGCTGCCCGGACGGGCCGGTGCCGGGCAGTTGTGCCTGGGACTGTGCCGGCCAGCTGGAACGGGCGCTGACCGACGAGCTGGGCGGCATCGCGCGCCCCGCCGCCGTCCTGCTGGAGCTGGTGCAGGGCGAGGGCGGTGTGGTGCCGGCCCGCCCGGAGTTCGTCCGGCGGCTGCGGGCGCTGACCCGGGCCCTGGATGTGCCGCTGGTGGTGGACGAGGTACAGACCGGCGGGGGCCGGACCGGCACCTGGTTCGCCTTCGAGCAGTACGGCATCGAGCCCGATGTGGTGGTGGCCTCCAAGGCGCTCGGCGGCCTCGGCCTGCCGGTGGCCCTGATCCTCTACGACGCCCGGCTGGACACCTGGGCGCCGGGCGCGCACATCGGCACCTTCCGCGGCAACCAGCTGGCGTTCGCGGCGGGCACCGAGGCGGTGCGGGTCGTCCGGCGCGACGGGGTGCTGGAGAACGTCCGGCGGCGCGGCCGGCAGATCGACGGCCTGCTGGCCCCGCTGGCCGGCCTGCCCTGGGTGCGCGAGGTGCGCGGCCGGGGCCTGATGTGGGGCGTGGAGCTGGCGGACGCCGGCGGCCGTCCCGCGGGCGAGCGGGCCGCCGAGGTCCAGGCGCGGGCGCTGCGCGGGGGGCTGATCGTGGAGCGGGGCGGCCGGGACGACCGGGTGGTCCGGCTGCTGCCGCCGCTGAACGTCACCGCCGATGTGGTGGAGGACGCCTGTGCCCTGCTGCTGCGGGCCGTCACGGAGTGCGGCCCGGACCGCTTTGTGCCACCCGTCTCCGGCCGGTACCGGCCGGGGACTTGACCGGCCGCCCGTGCGGCGGCCCCGGGAGAAGGCCCGACCGATGGCTCTGATCGTCCAGAAATACGGCGGCTCCTCGGTACCCGGTACCGAGCGGATCAGACAGGTCGCCGAGCACATCGTCGCCACCCGCCGGGCCGGCCACGATGTCGTCGTGGTGGTGTCCGCGATGGGCGACACCACCGACCAGCTGCTGGGCCTGGCCCGTGAGGTGGCGCCGGTGCCCTCCCGGCGGGAACTGGACCTGCTGCTGACCACGGGCGAGTGCGTCTCCAACGCCCTGACCGCGATGGCGGTGCAGGCGCTGGGCGTACCGGCCCGTTCGCTCAGCGGCGCGCAGGCGGGCGTGCTGACCACCGCGGCGCACGGCCGGGCCCGGATCACCGGTGTCGAACCCCGGCGGGTCCGTGAGGCGCTGGGGCGGGGCGAGATCGTTCTGGTGGCGGGCTTCCAGGGGCTCAGCCGGGAGACGGGCGACATCACCACGCTGGGCCGCGGCGGCTCCGACACCACGGCCGTCGCCCTGGCGGCGGCGCTCGGCGCGGAGGTCTGCGAGATCTGCACCGACGTGGACGGGGTGCACACCGCCGATCCCCATCTGGTGCCCGCCGCACGGCCGTTGCGGCGCCTGGCCTACGACACCATGCAGGAACTGGCCGACAGCGGGGCCAGGGTGCTGGCGCCGCGCAGCGTGGAGTACGCCCGCCGGTACCGGGTGCCGCTGCATGTCCGTTCCTCCCTGGGGAGCGATGGCGGCACGGTGGTCTCGGACGCGGTGGCGGACGGGCCGGTGGAGCCCCGGGGTCTGGTGGGGCTCGCCCATGACCTGTCCCAGGCCCGGCTGACCGTGACCGCGCTGCCCAGCCGGCCGGGGATCACGGCCCGGCTGTTCGGGGTGCTGGCCGAGGCCGGGGCGGAGATCGACACCGCGGCGCGGGCGACCCTGCCCTCGCCCAACGGGCAGTGCGGTGACCTCACCCTGGTGCTGCCGGAGAGCGACGCCACCGCCGCGCTGGCCGCGCTGCGGGCGCACCGGGCGGAGATCGGCTACCGGGATCTGGAGTACGGCGATCCGGTGGGCACCGTGTCCTTGGTGGGGTGCGGGCTGAACGCGGCAGTGCTGGCCACCTTCTGCGAGACGCTGGCGCGGGCCGCGGTGCCCTTTGAGACGGTCACCGCCTCGCCGACCCGGATCTGCGCCCTGTGCCGGGCTGGGCAGGTGCCGCAGGCGCTGACCGCCCTGCACCAGGCGTACGGCCTGGGCGCGGACGGGCAGTCGCGGTTGCCCGCGGCCCGGATGCCGGTGCCGTGCCTGGGCCGTGGCTGAAAGGTGCCCCGATGGGTGTCAAGTGCGGGCCGCCGGTGGCTGGTCGCGCGCTCTCGATGCGCCGCACGCCCCTCGTCTACGCTCGGCGTACACCTGGGGACTGGGGGCGATCCAATGGCCGGAGATCGTGACGGGGTGGTCGTCTACTGGCGGCCCGGCTGTACCTACTGCATCAAGCTGCGGGTGACCCTGCGGCTCACCCGGCTGCGTTACACCAAGGTGAACATCTGGCGGGACCACGAGGCCGCCGCCTTTGTCCGCTCCATCGCGGGCGGCAACGAGACCGTGCCCACCGTGACCGTGGCCGGCAAGGCCATGGTGAACCCCTCCAAGCGGCAACTGCTGACCGCGGTCGGCATGTACGCCCCGCATCTGCTGCCCAGGTCCCGCATCAGCACGCCGGCCCATAAGCGTTCATAAGGAGTTCAACAATTTTCCCGGATGGGCCGGGCACCCGATTTGGCTTTACCTTGCACCGTGTTGGATGATGTGAACACACGTCAGGTGTTGACGCCGACGCGACCGAACTCGCAGTACGCGCGCTCCCCTTGCGTATTCACTCAGCAATCACCGGCAGCAGCGGGGCGGATCCCCCGCTGGCCGAATTCAGCTAGGCAAAGGCCGAATGTCCGTCCATCAACTATCGGACCTCATACGTCATGCCCGTCACAACTCCCCGTTCTACAGGGCTCTCTACGCCGACCTGCCACCACAGGTGGAGCGGCTCACCGACCTCCCGGTGGTCGACCAGGCGGAATTCTGGGCGGCGAACACACTGCACGACAACCGTGTTCTGACCGGACCGCTCAGCGAATCCGTCGTTTTCAAGACAGGCGGTACCACCGGTTACCCGAAGTTCTCCTGCTTTACCCGTGAGGAATGGCGGGAGTTCACCACCGTTTTCGGCCAGGGACTCATCGAGGCCGGGCTGAAGCCGGGCCACCGGGTCGCCGACCTCTTCTATGCCGGCGAGCTCTACGCCAGCTTCCTCTTCCTGCTCGACTCCCTGGCCCAGGCCCCGGTGGACAACGTCCGGCTGCCCATCGGCGGAGCCGCGCCGCTGGAGTCCACCGTTCCCACCCTGCGGGAGTTCGCCGCCCAGGTGGTGGCGGGCACTCCCACCACCCTGTGCCGGCTGGCCGAGCACCTGATCGCCACCGGCGACCGGCTGCCCTCGGTGGAGCTGCTGTTCTTCGCCGGCGAGGCCCTCTTCGCCGACCAACGGCGGCTGCTGGCCACGGCGTTCCCCAACGCCGAGGCCCGCTCGGTCGGTTACGCCAGTGTGGACGCCGGCCTGCTGGGTTGCGCCGTGCCCGGGCCCGACCCCCGGGTGCACCGGGTGTTCAGCCCGCACACCATGGTGGAGATCCTCGACGAGACCACCGGTGAACCGATCCTGCGGCCGGGCCGGCCGGGACGTGTGGTGGTCACCAGCCTCTTCCGCCGCCTGATGCCCGTCATCCGCTACCCCGCCGGCGACCGCGCCGAGTGGACCGACCCGGAGAACGGGCTGTTCCGCATCCTCGGCCGGGCCGAGGAGGGCGTTCGCGTCGGCCCGGTCTCGCTCTACACCCAGGACGCGCTGGCCGCCATCGCCGCCGCCGACACCGAGGGCCGGGTCATCGGCACCCAGCTGGTGGTACGCCGGCACGACGGCCGCGACCAGCTGGTGCTGCGCCTGGCCACCGCGCCCGGCGACCACGACCCCGCCACCCTGGAGGTCCTGGCCAAGGCCGTGCTGGCCGAACTGGACGGGGCCAGGCCGCTGTACGGCGAGAGCGTGCGCTCCGGCTTTGTCCACCCGGTGGCCGTGGAGTGGACCAGCCATGGCGAACTGGCCGTCAACTCCCGTACCGGAAAGCTCATTCGCGTCGTGGACGAGAGGCCGACCTCATGACCGCCCCGAATCGCACCCCGCTGGTGCTGCGCAACCGCGCCTTCGGCGCCGTCTGGCTGGGCCAGGTGCTCACCCAGGCCGCGGTACGGATGTTCCAGGTCGGCGTGGCCTGGTGGCTGGTCGCCTATGCGGTGAACGGCGGACGCGGCCTGGCCTCCGGGCTGTTCATGGCCGTCAGCACCCTGCCCGCCGTGGCGCTGGCCCCGCTGGTCGCCCGGGCGGTCGCCCGCTTCGCGCACCGCTCGGTGCTGCGCACCGCGGCCGCCGCGGCCGGCGCCGCGATGGCGGCGCTGGCCGCCTGGGCGTCCGCCGGTGACCTGCCGCTGGCCGCCGCCTATGCCGCCACCCTGGCGCTCTCCACCTGCCAGGCGTTCTTCGACCCCTGTCTGACCACCTCGGTGCCCGAGCTGGTGGAGGACGCGGACATCGAGGCCGCCACCGGCTTCGAGCTGTCCACCCAGTCCCTGGCCGGTCTGGGCGGGGCCTTCCTCGGCGCGCTGATCGCGGACCGGGCAGGCATCACCGGACTGGCCACCGGCTGCGCCCTCGCCTATCTCTGCGCGGCCGCGCTGATCGCCCCGGTACGGTTCCGTACCGCCCAGGCGCCCGGCGAGGCGGCGGACGGGGAGCCGGAGCGGCACACCCTGCGCGGGATCCTGTCCGGGCTGCCGTTCGTCACCCGGATCCTGGTCTGCTTCACCGCCGCCAATCTCTTCACCACCGCCGTCTTCGTGGTCATCCCGCTGTACACCAAGTCGGTGCTGGGGGACGGCGGAAGCACCGTCTCCCTGCTGGAGGCATCGCTGGGCACGGGCACCCTGATCGGCTCGTTCACCGGTGCCCGGGTGGCCGCCGACCGCCGGCCGACCACCGTGGGCGCCTGCTGCCTGGCCGCCATGGCCGCCGCCCTGGCCGCCCCCGGCCTGGTCACCGGACGCTGGGTCTTCGCCGGCGGCCTGGTGGTGGCCGGCTGGTGTGTGGGCACCATCGGTGTGCGCTTTGTCGCCCTGTTCCAGCGCCTGGTGCCCGCCGCCGACAAGCCCGGCTTCTTCGCGGTGATGCAGGCCGTGCTGGGCGCCAGCTTCCCGCTCGCCTCGCTGCTGTTCGGCATGCTGGGCGACCACCTGTCCGCGCGCACCCTGTGCCTGGTCCAGGCGGCCGGCCTGCTGCCCGCCGCCTGCGTCCTGGCGCTGCTGCGCGTCCCGGACGCCGACGGCGCCCAGGACGCCGAAGACGCCGAAGACGCCATCGAATCCGCGGCCGGTCCGGCCGCCGCCGAACCCGTGGGAGCCAAGCGATGAACGCCGTCATCGAACGGGCCACCGCGGCCGACGTCGCCGAGCTGCGCCAGCTCTACTACGCGGTCTACGGCCCGCACTACCCCGTCGCCCGCTACACCGACCCGGCCCAGATGGCCGCCTTCGCCGCCAACCCGGACACCCTGTGGCTGACCGCCCGGTGCCGGCGCACCGGCGCCCTGGTGGGTTCGGCGGCCATCCAGGGCGAGCCGGGCAGCCGCCTGGGCCGGCTGGAGGGCCTGGCGGTGCACCCCGAGCACCGGGCCTCCGGAATGGCCGGCACCCTCACCGAGGAACTGTGCGAGCGGATGCTCGGCGAGGGCCGGCTGGACTCGGTCTACGCCACCGTCCGCACCGTGAGCACCGGCCCCCAGCGGGTGGTCTCCCGCCATGGCTTCCGCCCCATGGGCATCATGCCCAACACGGTGGAGTGCGGCGGCCGGGAGAGCCTGGCGCTCTACGCGCGGTACTCCGCCGGGGTACTGGAGCGGCGGATTCCGGTACCCGAGGTGCCCGCCCCGCTGGAGCCGCTGCTGCGCACCGTGGAGCGCACCCTGGGCATCGACTACTCCGCCACCCGCTGCACCGCACCGGCCCCCGCACCGGCCCCGCCCGTGGGTGCCGAGCGGCTGGAGGTCGTGGAGGCCCCCGGCTTCGTCCGCCGCCGCTTCGCCGCCGGGTTCCCGGACCGCGCCCGCTGGTTCTATCCGCTGCACACCCCCAACACCCTGCTGCTCTCCGAGG
This sequence comes from Streptomyces sp. NPDC052396, assembly GCF_044593195.1. Taxonomy (NCBI): domain Bacteria; kingdom Bacillati; phylum Actinomycetota; class Actinomycetes; order Kitasatosporales; family Streptomycetaceae; genus Streptomyces; species Streptomyces sp. NPDC052396. Next base: position 383,950 of record NZ_JBIUAW010000007.1, on the reverse strand, counting down.
ACGGCCGGATCGAGGTCTACGCCTGTGTCAGCCGGGCCGGCGGCTATGGCGCCCTGGTGGCCGGCCATCCGGAACCGGCCGAGGCGGCCGGCTGGCTGGAACCGGTCACCCGGACCCTGTTCCGGTCCGGTGTCGGCTACCTGGAGGCGCTGCTGCCGCTGCGGCGGCACGACCTGCTCTCCGCCTTCCTCACCCAGGGCTACATCCCCAGTGCCCTCTACCCGGCGATGCGCCCGGACGGCGAGGGCTTCCAGGACTACGTGGTGATGTCCCGCACGGCCGAACAGATCGACTTCCGGTCCCTGGTGGTCGAGGAGCCGCTGCGGCCCTACCTGGACTCCTATGCGTCGGCCTGGGCGTCGACCTATCTGCCCACCCTCGAGGTTGTCTCATGAACCCCCATCTGGCTCCCGTCGCCGTTCCCGACCCGGAGCTGCTGCCCCGGGTGCAGGAACTGTGCGACCTGACCGACCCCTACGCCCATGGCCCGGCCGAGGATGAGCTGTTCGCCGCCGCCATGGCCGAGATCGACGCCTGGCACGCCGAGCGCTCGCCCTTCTTCCGCAGCCTGCGCGAGAGCACCCCCGAGGGCCAACGGCCGCTGGTGCACGCCAACTTCTTCAAGCGCCATGAGGTGCTGTCCATCCCGCGCGAGTCGGTGCACCTGCACCTGACCTCCTCCGGCACCACCGGCCAGAAGTCCCAGATGTTCTTCGACGAGTGGACCATCCGCTCGGCGCAGCGCATGGTGGCCCGCATCTTCGAGCGCAACGGCTGGATCACCCCGGACCGGGACGCCAACTACCTGCTCTACAGCTATGAACCGGCGCCAGAGCTGAAGCTGGGCACCTCCTTCACCGACAACTACCTGTGCGACTTCGCACCGGTGCGCCAGGTCGCCTACGCCCTGCGGCACACCGGCAACGGGCATGACTTCGACCCCTTCGGCTGTGTCGAGGCGCTGCGGCGCTTCGAGCGGGACGACGCCCCGGTCCGCATCCTGGGCTTCCCGGCCTTCCTCTGGTTCACCCTGGAGCGGATGCGCGCCATGGGGCTGCCGCCGCTGCGTCTGCCGGAGGGCTCGCTGGTGGTGCTGGGCGGCGGCTGGAAGGGCCACGCCGACCGGCAGATCGGCAAGGACGAGCTGTACGCCCGGGTGACCGGGCAACTGGGCATCCCGGGCGAGCGAATCCGGGACACCTTTGGTTCCGTCGAGCACTGTGTGCCCTACACCGAGTGCGAGCGGCACCGTCTCCATGTCCCGGTGTGGTCACGGGTGTTCATCCGCTCCACCCGCACGCTGGAGGAACTCCCCTACGGGGAGCGGGGCTACCTGCACCTGGTCTCCCCGTACATCACCTCCGTGCCGGCCCAGAGCGTGCTGATGGGCGACCTGGCCTCCCGGCAGCCGGGCTCCGCCTGTGGCTGCGGGCTGAAGACCGACTGGTTCACCATCCACGGCCGGGCCGGGGTGAGCCGCAACCGCAGCTGCGCGGTGGCCGCCGCCGAACTGATGAAGGGAATGTCGTGACCGTGCTCGCCCACGCCCAACCCCACTACTGGCAGGGCTCGTTCATCGACGACGAGGAGGCCGGCCGGCGCCTGGCCGCCCTGCCGGCGCTGGTCGGGCAGGCCCTGGCCACCCCGCTGGAGACCGAGACCGTGCTGGCCGCCTGCGACCGGCTGGCCACCGCGCTGCGCGATCCCGCGCACCCCGTCCACCTCGCCCTGGCCGCCCAGGTGCCGGCGGGCGAGGACGCCGCCGGACTGCTGGCCGAACTGGGCGCCTTCCTCAGCCGTGCGGAACTCACCCGCAAGCTCCGCCGGGAGCTGGGCTCCACCGCACCCCAGCGGCTCGGCCGCCCGGAGGCGAAGGAGACCGTCTACGAGGCCTGGGCCCCGGTCGGCCTGGTCGCCCATATCGCGCCCGGCAACGCCGCCACGGTGGCCCCGCTCAGCCTGGTCGAGGGTCTGCTGTCCGGCAATGTCAACATCCTCAAGACCAGCGGCTCCGACAGCCTGCTCGCCCAGCACCTGCTGGCCGCCCTGGCCGAGGCGGACCCCTCCGGGGCCATCGCCGAGCGGGTGATCGTGCTGCGCTTCTCCTCCGCCCGCCAGGAGTGGCTGCGCCTGATGTGCGCGCCCGCCGACGCGGTGGCCGTGTGGGGCGGCGAGGCCGCCGTGGAAGGCATCGCGGCCCATGTGCCGCCGGGCTGCCGCCTGGTGGAGTGGGGCCACAAGATCTCCTTCGCCTATCTCACCGCCGATGCCTGGGCCGACCCGGCCGCGCTCACCGCGCTGGCGGCCGATGTCTGCCTGCTGGAACAGCAGGCCTGCTCCAGCCCCCAGGTGGTCTATCTGGACACCGAGGACGAGGAGCAGGTCTTCGCCTTCGCCGGGCGCCTGGCCGCCGAGCTGGCCCGGGTGCCGGCCGCGCCCGCCCGGGAGCCGGACCTGGCCGAGGAGGCCGAGCTCACCACCACCGAGCTGCTGGCCCGCCTGGAGGAACACCTGGGCCTGACCCGGGTGTTCGCCGCCGAGGACGGCTCCTGGCGGGTGATGGCCGACACCCGGTCCGCGCTCACCGCCTCCCCGCTGCACCGCAGCGTCTGGGTCAAGCCGCTGCCGCGCAAGCGGATGCTGGCCACCCTGCGCCCCATGCGCCGCTATCTGCAGACGGCCGCCATCGGCGGCAGCCGGGCGGACATCGCGGAACTGGCCCGCACCGTGCTGGCGGCCGGTGTCACCCGGGTCACCCCGCTGGGCGAGATGCTCGGCAGCTACCCCGGCGAGCCGCATGACGGCGTCTACGCGCTGCAGCGCTACAGCCGCCGGGTGGCGGTCCGCGCCGACGGGCGCTTCGCCACCACGGCCTGCCTGGACGACCTGGTGCGCACCCCCGAATTCCCGCCGCCCGCCGGTCCGTTGCTGGACAAGGCGGCCGTCCAGGAGCTGAACCGGCATATCGACCGGGGCGACGCCGAGCTGTATGTCCGCAGCGGCGGCAGCACCGGCACACCCGCCCTGTCGCTGTACACCTGGGAGGACTACGACACCCAGATGCACGCGGCCGCCCGGGGCCTGCTGGCCGCCGGCTACGACCCGGGCGCCGACCGCACCGCCAACCTCTTCTACAGCGGCGGGATGTACGGGGGCTTCTTCAGCTTCTTCTCCATCCTGGAGCGGCTGGGCGGCGTCCAGATACCCATGGCCGCGGGCACCGACCACCGGACGGTGGCCGAGGCGCTGGTCGCCTATGAGGTGGACACTCTCTTCGGAATGCCCTCCTATCTGTGGCAACTGCTGCACGAACAGCAGGAGTTGCTGCTCTCCTACGGCGGCCTCCGCAAGATCTACTACGGCGGTGAGCACTTCACCGCCGAGCAGCGCCGCACCCTCGCCGAGACCTTCGGTATCGAGGTGGTGCACTCCATCACCTATGGCAGCGCCGACCTCGGCCCGCTGGGCTATCAGTGCGCCGAGTCCACCGGGAGCGTGCATCATCTGCACGCCGATCTGCACACCCTGGAGATCCTGGAACCGGACGCGGACCGCCCGGTGGCGCCGGGCGAGACCGGCCGGCTGGTGTTCACCACCCGGGCCCGGCGCGGCCAGCGCCTGGACCGGTATGTCATCGGCGACCTCGGCCGCGCCCTGCCCGGTCCCTGCGCCTGCGGCAACCGGGCGCCACGCTTCGAACTGCTGGGCAGGCTGGGCGATGTGGTGCGGGTGGCGACCTACTTCCTCAACTACCGCCGTTTCACCGCCATCGCCGACGAGCACCTCCGCCACAGCGGGGAACTCCAGCTGGTGCTCGGCCACGACGGCGCCCGGGAGCTGCTGACCGTCCGTCTGGAGACCACCGACGCCGCGCGGGCGCATGCCGCCTTCCTGGCGCACTACCCGGAGCTGCGGTCCGCGGTGGAGGAGGAACTGCTGGCGTTCGCCGTGGAGCCGACCGACGGCACCGGCTTCCTGCGGACGGCCGCCAGCGGCAAGCTGCGCACGGTGGTGGACAACCGCTCCTGAATCCGGCCCGGGTCGGCCGGGCGGCCCCCGGTGCTCCGCAGCACCACGGTGCCGCCCGGTCCCACGCCGGTCAGCGCGGCCCGCGCGGAGGCCGGGGCAGCGCAGCGCGGGGAATAGCCCGCGAACCAGGTGAGTTGTGACGGCTGCGACACCCGGTCGCCAAGGTTCTGGAAGGACGCATCATGAAGATCGGCATCATCGGCGCGGGCAACATCGGCGGCAACCTGACCCGTCGGCTCACCGCTCTCGGCCATGAGGTGTCCGTGGCCAACTCCCGTGGCCCGCAGACCCTGACCGACCTGGCCGCCGAGACCGGTGCCAGACCGGTCACCGTGGCCGAGGCGGCACGGGGTGCCCAGGTGGTGGTGGTCACCATTCCGCTCAAGGCCATCCCGGATCTGCCGTCCGGGCTCTTCGACGAGGCCGCCGACGGCGTCGCCGTCATCGACACCGGCAACTACTACCCCCAGCAGCGCGACGGCCGCATCGCCGCCATCGAGGACGGTCTGCCGGAGAGCCGCTGGACCGAGCAGCACCTCGGCCACCCGGTCATCAAGGTGTTCAACGGCACCTATGCCCAGGACATCCTGGAGCGCCCGCGGCCCAAGGGCGACCCGGAGCGGATCGCGGTACCGGTGGCCGGTGATGACGAGGCGGCCAAGAACGTGGTCCGCGCCCTCGTCGACGAGCTGGGCTTCGACTCGGTCGACGCGGGAGGCATCGACGAGTCCTGACGCCAGCAGCCCGACACCCCCGTCTACGGCCTGCGGGCCGGCGTGGAGGGCGTGGCCAAGGCGCTCGCCGAGGCATCGCCGGAGCGGCCGGAGGCGTTCCGGGCCTAGCAGCGCCCGCAGGCGGTCGTCCGCGGGGTGGCGAAATCCGGTCCCCCCAGCCGATGGGCCGGGTCACACTGCCAGCGACGTGATCAACAAAATGACGCGTCGGATCCCCTTGGCACTCTGGAGGAGAACGTGCCCCGTCCCGCGCATATCGCGATTGTCTCCATCCCCGCCCTCGGCCATGTCTTTCCCGGGCTGGCGCTGATCCGCGAGCTGGTCCTCCGTGGACACCGTGTCAGCTATGTCAACGCCCCCTGGACAGCACCGATTATCGAGCCCACCGGCGCCGATTTCATCCCGTACGACACTGTTCTGCCATCCGACCCCACGGCCTTGCCCAAGGGCGACCTGGTCGCCGCCATGAGCTTGTTCCTGCGGGATGCAATGGGGCAACTGCCGCAGTTGCGGAAGGTGTTCGCGGACAACCGGCCCGATGTGGTGCTGTACGACCATGGCAGCTACGCCGCCCGGGTGCTGGCGGAGCAACTGGGCGTGCCGGCGGTCCAGCTGGCGGCCAGTTATGTGCCCTGGGACGGTGCCGTGGAGGACGGGGCGCCCGTCTTCGGCATCCTGCCGCCGCTTCCCGGTGCCCAGGAGTACTACGACCGGTTCGCCGACTGGCTCGGCGACAACGGCATCACCGCCGAGGACGGCGGCGCGCTCGACCCGAAGGCGTTCATCACCCGGGCCGGGCGCGCCCTGTCCATGGCGCCCTGGGTGATGCAGCCGCATCCGGACCGGGTGGACCGTAGCCGGGTCACCCATGTCGGCCCCTGCCTCGGCGACCGTTCCGCGCAGGGCGACTGGACGCGGCCGGACCATGCGGAGAAGCTGCTGCTGGTCTCCTTCGGTTCCGTCTTCACCAACCGGCCCGATTTCTACCGTCTTTGCCTGCGTGCCTTCGGCGACCTGCCGGGCTGGCATGTGGTGCTCCAGGTCGGCCGGGAGGTGGACCAGGCGGAGCTCGGGCCGATACCCGGCAATATCGAAGTGCACTCCTGGATACCGCAGTTGGCCGTGCTGGAGCAGGCGGACGCCTTTGTCACCCATGGCGGTATGGGCGGTGTCAATGAGGGCCTCTACTGCGGAGTGCCCATGATCGCCGTACCGCAGGCGGCCGACCAGTTCGTCAATGCCGACAGACTGGCCGAACTCGGTGTGGGCCGGCGGATCGACACCGAGGAGGCCACCGCGGAGGCGCTGCGCACCGCGCTGCTCGAGCTCACCACCGACCCCGAGGTGGCCGGCCGGCTGGCGGCCATCCGCCAGGATCTGCGCGACCTGGGCGGCACGGCCAGGGCGGCCGACCTGGTCGAGGCCGAGTTCCCCGGCCGCGGCTGAGGACGGGGCCGGGACAGGGCTGAGGACGGGGCCGGGAACGCCGCCGGGCGGGCCGGGACAGGCCGGTCCGGCGGTACCGCCCGCCCCTCAGCCGTCGGGGTTAGCTTCCAGGCAGGTCAACTCGATATCGTCGATGACCGCTTCATGGGTCTTTCCGGTCAGCATGGCCACATTCTCGATGCCCACCGCCATCCATCCGGTCAGGCTCATCACCAGCACCCGCAACCCGTCCGGGCCGTGTTTGGCCAGCACCTCATCGGCCACATACAGGGCTTCCTCCGGCACCCGCTCCGCGGGTTCGAGGCCCACCACCGTGCGCATCAGGCCGATCGTGACCCGGGAGATCTCCGGTGCGATCGCCCTCAGCCGCCGGTCCTCTTCCTCGTCCACGCCGTTTCTCCCTGTCACCGGTTGTGTGGGCAGCACGGTAGGACAGCGGGCCGGGCGCCGGTGCCGGTTGCCGGGGAATGCCCACCATCGGTCTGCGGCCGGGTTGACAACCTGACGAGCGTCAACTAGCGGGCGGGCGGCGTGGTTTGCCGCCAAGCGGTGGGCGGCCGATAGCTGATTCGTGGGGATTGGCACCGCCGGCGGCGGCTCCCGGTGAACCCGGTGGTAGGCAGACGGCATGCCCGACCCCACGCTCGTCAGCGCCTCCCGGACGTCATCGCGCCGCCGCTGGGCCGCCGCGGTCACCGCCTGTCTGGGACTGTTTCTGCTCGGTCTGGATCTGACCGTGCTCAATGTGGCCGTGCCCGGTCTCCGTGACGGTCTCGATGCCTCGATGCGGCAGACCGAATGGATCGTGGACGCCTATTCGCTGGTGCTGGGGGGTGCGGTGCTGTCGGTGGGTGCGGTCACCGACCGGCTGGGCCGACGCCGGGCATTCATCGGCGGGTTGAGCGGATGTGCGGTGGCCTCCGTGTTCGGTGCGCTGGCCGACGCTCCCGGGCAGGTGATCGCCGCCCGGGCCGGGATGGGCGCGGGGGCCGCGCTGCTGATGCCCGCGACCCTGTCCATCATCACCGGGCTGTTCCCGGAGCCCGGGCCGCGCAGCCGGGCTATCGCGCTGTGGGCCGCGGTCGGCGGCCTGGGCGGCGCCTGCGGGCCGCTGGCCGGAGGGTGGCTGGTCACCCGGTTCTCCTGGCGGGCGGCGTTCTGGGTCAATGTCCCCTGCGCCACCGTGGCCGTACTGCTGGCGCTCTGGCTGGTGCCGGCCACCCGGCGGACCGGGGGCGGCAGGCCGGATCTGGCGGGGGCGGCACTGTCCGCGGCCGGGCTGCTGGCACTGGTCTGGGGCATCATCGAGGGCCCCGGCCGGGGCTGGACCAGCCCGCTGGTGCTGGCCGTGTTCGCGCTGGCCTCCCTGCTGCTGGCGGCCTTCGCCGAGCGGCAGCACCGGGCCCGGGCCCCGATGCTGCCGCTGCACCTGCTGCGGCGTCCCCGGGTGAGCATGGCCGCCGCCGCTCTGGCGCTGATGTCCTTCGCCCTGTTCGGGGCGCTGTTCGTGGCCACCCTCTATCTCCAGGGGGTGCTCGGCTACACGCCCTGGCAGGCCGGGATCCGTACCCTGCCGATGCCCGGCGGGCTGGTCGCCGGGGCCGCGCTGGCCGCCCCGCTGGCCGCCCGGCGGGGCGAGAAGACCACCCTGCTGCTGGGGCTGGCGGTGGTGGTGGCCGGGTTCTTCATCCTGGCCGGCACCCGGCCCGGCTCCGGCTATGGCCGGCTGGCCGCCTTCCAGGCGGTCGCGGGGGCCGGCGCCGGGTTGATGGCGCCCACCGCCACCGCCGCGGTCATGGACGCCATGCCGCGCGCCCAGGCCGGGCTGGGCTCGGCCATCAACGACGCCACCCGCCAGGTGGGCGCCACGCTGGGGGTCGCGGTCCAGGGTTCGGTGCTGGCCGCCGCGTACACCGGCCGGATGAACGACGCCCTCGCCCGGGCCCACGCCCCGGCATCCCTCGCCCCGGCCGCCGACAATGTCCTGTCCGCCGCACATGCGGCCGCGCGCCTGCCCGCCCCATCGCGGGCACTGCTGCTGCACAGCGCGGAGCACGCCTTTGTCACCGGCCTGACCCGCACGGCCCTGGTCGCCGGGCTGGTCACCCTGGCCGCCATCGCGGCCACTTGGCGGTGGCTGCCGGAGCGGGAGCGTACGGGGGCGGCCGATGAGCAGGCCGTATCCGCTTCGGTGTAGGGCCCGGCCTGCCGAACTCCCGGGAATGCGCGGCGGGTTGGCCAGGCCCGGAGTGCGCGGGGGGGCGGCGCGACGCTTGGGTGCGCTGCTCGCGGGGGCGTGGGGATGCCGCCCGCGCCTGCGCGTCCAGGTGCGCACTGGCTGGAGCGATCCGCCGTATATCCATATCCGCGCCCCCCGCGTGGAACAGCGACGACCGGCCGAAGTCCCGGCCCTCACCCAGCGATCGCGCGCCGCAACCGCGCCGCGGTCTCCGCCCGTTCCCGGCCGGTTTCGGCGAGCACTCCGTTGTTCTCGGTCATCAGCGCGTGGTACTGCTGGCGCTCATATGGCACTCCCGGCGGCAACCCGGCGATATGCCAGTGCAGATGGGCGTTCCCCTGCTGGCTGCCCAGCGATATCGGCCGTCGGCGCGGCGCCGTCACTCCGGCTCACCGCCCCCGGCGAGCCGGGCGCGAATGGCGGCTTCGAGTTCGGCCATGGCCCGCTGGAAGGCGCCTTCCAGGTCCACTTGGCAGCAGTGCGCCGGAATCAGCACCGACCACAGGCAATCGGCCAGTTCATGCTCCAGCGCCGCCCGCCCGCCGGGCCCCGGCCCGGCGCCCTCCTTCGCCATGACAAGCTTGGCCGGATCGCCGACGTCTCCCATGAACCCGAGCATGAACCCCTCGCGCGACCAGGCCCGTTCGCGCTCATGCCGGTTCAACTCGTCGTACAGGTCATGGATGTGGAGCGCCCGGTCCCGCGGTTCGGAGAGATTCACCCCAGCCCCCTCTCCGGCCACTGTGCCCCTCGGGGCCGGCGCGCGCCAGCCCCCCGGGCGAGCCGGGTGATGGCCAGCATGGCCATGTCGTCGTCCCGTGGCCCGCCGGTCCACCGTTCGACATCGCGTTCCAGCGTCTCCAGTACCTCCTGGGGCCGCTGGAACGGACCCCGGCCGGTCAGCCGGGCCATGGGGTCGTAGAAGGTGCCGGACCGGTCCCGGGCCTCCGTCACTCCGTCGGTGACCAGCAGCAGCGTGGCGCCGGCCGGGAACGGCCAGTCCTTGGGGCCGGCCGGTGGCACGCCCAGGACGCTCATGGCCAGGGGCAGGCCGGGATCGCCGCTGTCCAGCGGAGAGATCCGGTCGTCCTCGATCAGATAGGGGCAGGGATGGCCGCAGTTCAGCAGCCGGACCCGGTCCGCATCCGGGGTGATCTCGCCGAGCACGGCGGTGACAAATCCCTCCAGGCGGACATCCTCCTCGCGCCGCGCCGCCTCCTTGAGCAGGGCCTGTTCCAGATGCTCGGCCAGTCCCACCAGGTCGGGCACCCGGTCCGCCGCCTCGCGGAAGGTTCCCAGCAGTACCGAGACCACGCCCACCGCGCCCAGGCCCTTGCCCCGGACATCCGCGATCAGCAGCCGGGTGCCGTACGGGGTTTCCTGCACGGCATAGGCGTCCCCGCCGACCAGGGTCTCGATCTGCGCGGCCTTGTAGACGGCGGCGATGGCCAGCGGGCCCACCGCCGAGGGCGGTGCGGGCAGTACGGCCTGCTGGGCGGCCTCTGCCACGGACCGCATCGCCTCCAGCCGCCGCCCATGGGCGGCGATCACCCGGTTGACGCCCAGGCCGACCAGGCCGGTGAATACCGCGTTGGCCAGGCTGAGGGTGCCGGCGACATGGCCGAAATAGCCGTCGTTGATGGTCAGCGCCAGCTCGGACAGGACCACGGCCGCCGCGGTGGCGACGGTGTACGGCAGCGAGAACAGTGCCCCGGCCACCACCACCGCGGCGGCCAGCATGGGATCTCCCCAGAACGCCCGGGGGGACAGCACGTTCCAGAGGGTCCCGCCGACGACCAGAACGGCGGGCGCGAGCCGGGCGTACCGGGGCCAGCCCGTGGAGGTAGCGTCCATCCGCGCCCCGCTCCCGATCGACCGGTCTACGCCCGGACAGCGATCATATGCACCTTATGATCCGATCGCCTGTCGGACGGTGGCCGATGACAGCCGATGCGATGTCGCCCGGTGGGCCGGGAACTCGGCCGCAAGCCCGGAGGAATTTTCCCGAGGCAGCCGTCCCGGGTCGCGACGCACACCCCACCGCCGGACAATTGCAGTGGCGGCAGCGCCCCAGAAGGAGAACTCCATGGAATTGCTGCCGAAGAAGCCGACCGTCAAAGGCCCGGCCGACTGGTTCACCGGTGACGTCTGGTTCGACGTCATCGCGGCCGGCCAGGCGCCCTCCAGGTTGCGCGGCAATATGGTGCGCTTCACGCCGGGTGCCCGTACTGCCTGGCATCGGCACGCCGTGGGACAGACCCTGCATGTCACCGAGGGACTCGGGCTGGTGCAGGCGCGCGGCGGCGAGGTCATGGTGATGCGTCCCGGTGACACCGTTCACACGCCGCCGGGTGAGTGGCACTGGCACGGCGCCGCCCGCGACCACTTCATGACCCACCTGGCCCTGTGGGAAGGCCCCGGCGAGGGCGGGGGCCCGGAAACCGAGTGGGGCGAGCGGGTCACCGATGAGGAATACCGGAACGGGCAAGTGCTATGCGAGCGACATTGATCTACGGTGCCGGGGACATCCGGGTGGAGGACGTCCCCGACCCGCGCGTGCAGGACCCCACCGACGCCGTGGTGCGCGTGGTGCGTTCCTGTATCTGCGGCAGCGATCTGTGGCCCTACGGGTCACGACCGGTCACCGAGCAGGGCGACCGCATCGGCCATGAGTTCCTGGGCGTGGTGGAGGACACCGGCCCGGAGGTGTCCGGGCTGAAAGCCGGTGACCTGGTGGTCGCCCCCTTCGCCTATGCGGACAACACCTGCGGCTTCTGCTCGGAGGGGCTGCACACCTCCTGCCCGCGCGGCGGCTTCTGGGGCGCCGACGGTGTGGACGGCGGCCAGGGCGAGGCCGTGCGGACGCCCCTGGCCGACGGCACCCTGGTGAAGCTCCCGGTCGGAGAGGACTCCGCCCTGCTGCCGTCCCTGCTCACCCTCTCCGACGTGTTCTGCACCGGCCACCACTGTGCGGTGATGGCCGGAGTGGATGCCCGGACCACGGTGACGGTCATCGGTGACGGTGCCGTCGGACTGTGCGCGGTGCTGGCCGCCCGGCGGCTCGGCGCCGAGCGGATCGTGCTCATGGGGCGGCATGCCCAACGCACCGATCTGGGGCGGGACTTCGGGGCCACTGATGTGGTCCCCGAACGCGGCGAGGAAGGCATCGCGCGGGCACGGGAGTTGACCGGTGGCGAGGGCACCCACACGGTGCTGGAGTGCGTGGGCACCAGGGCCGCCCTGGAGATGGCTTTCGGTGTGGTGCGGGACGGCGGTACGGTGAGCCGGGTCGGGGTTCCGCAGTACGAGGAGGGGCCGGTCGGGCCCGATATGTTCCGGCGCAACCTCACCCTCACCGGCGGCGTGGCGCCGGCCCGCGCCTATATCGAGGAACTGCTGCCGGACGTCCTGGACGGCAGGATCGAGCCCGGCCGGGTCTTCGACCGCACGGTGGGCCTGGGTGAAGTCCCCGACGGCTACCGCGCGATGGCGGCCCGGGAGGCACTGAAGGTGCTGATCGCACCCTGATCGCACCCTGATGGCCGCGGCCGGGCGGGCAGGTCCCGGCAGCGGCCGGCGTCAGCCGGCGGAGCTGTTCCCGGCCAACAGGATGGTGTCCAGCGTGGCGCGAGAGCTGCGCAGGACCTTGATCTCCTCGGTCATTCGCGCACGCTCCGTTCTGAGCCGGGCGACCAGCTCGGGGCAGGCGGGAGCGAGCCCGACGGCGCTCTCGTCGTCGGTCAGGCAGGGCAGGACCTGGGCGATCACCGCTGTCGGGAGACCGGCTGCCAGCAGGCAGCGGATGCGGCGCACCACCTCCACGTCCCCTTCGGCATACACCCGGTAGCCGCTCGGCAGCCGTCCGGGCGTGAGCAGGCCCTGCTGCTCGTAGTAGCGCAGCAGCCGCTCATGGACGCCGGTGCGGGCGACCATCTCCTTCATCCGCATCTGAAGCCCGCTTCCCTTGGCTTGACTCTGACACCGGTGTCGGAGTTTAGCGTTCGAACCACGAGCCGCCGGCGGGCGGTTCACCGGGAAGCGGGAGGGGAGCAATACTGTGTCCGGACACTCAACGGCCGTGGTACTCGGCGGTGGCGGGCTCGCCGGCATCGGCTGGACCACTGGGGTGCTCGCGGCGTTGGAGGAGCAGGGGGTGCTCCGGCTGGACACCGCCGACCAGGTCATCGGCACCTCGGCGGGCGCCGCGGTGGCGGCCGCCGTGCTCCAAGCAGGATCGGCGGGCGCCGAGTTCAACACCATGGTGCGCAAGTCGCTCCGCAACCATGAACTCGCCCCGGCGGTGGCCCTGGCCGAGGTGCTTCCCGGCGTCCTGGCCGTGCACGGCAGCGGGGCCTCTCCGGCGGCGAAGACCGGGCGCTTTATGCAACTGTCCCGGCAGCGTTCGGGGGTCGATCCGGCCCGGCGCCGGGCCGCCATCGCCGGACGCGTCCGGAGCGACACCTGGCCCAGCGATCGTCTGCACATCACCGCCGTCCACGCCACCGGCAGCCGCACCGTCTTCACCAGTGCCTCAGGGGTCGGTCTGGTGGACGCCCTCACCGCGAGCTGCGCCGTTCCGGGGCTGTGGCCGGTGGTGCGCATCGAGGGAGAGGACTACATCGACGGCGGCACCTTCTCCCTCACCCACGCCGAACTCGCCGGGGCCGCCGACCAGGTGATCGTGCTCCGCCCCATGCCGGAGCTGCCCGAGTATCTGACCGAGGAGCGCCGGCAGGTCCTTGAGCGTGCCACGCTGCTGGAGCCGTCCGAACGCGCCCGCGCCGGCTTCGGCCCGGATCCCTTCGACCCGGATGTACGAGGTGTCGCCGCGATCCTCGGCTATGAGGACGGTCTCGCGGCGGCTCCCTCCCTCACCTCACTCCTGTGTCGGGGCACTCAGCCGTAATTCGAACAGGAGTATCATTTCGGCCGTGGCTGAAAAGTATGAGTTCCCCGCCGACCTGCGCGACACCCAGCAGGAGCTCCACCGGGTCAACGCCGAACTGGCCGCCCTGCTGCGCGCCCTGCCCTGGTCGGTGGAGCCGCACGACGGGTGGGCGGATCCGGCCGAGCGGTGGCATCCCACCCGCCGTCCGGCCAGTCCCGGATGGACCGAGGAGGAGCGGGAGCAGGTCGGGGCGCTGCGCGCCAGGGCCCTGGAGCTGAGCGTCGAAGTGTCCTGCCATTCCTGGTGGGCCACGCTCTCCGGGGAGACCATCGTCGCCGCCCGCATGGCCCTCAAGCACCTCGGTGACCAGGAGCGTGACCGAGAGCGTGACCAGGAGCGCGGCCGGCAGCCCGCCGACTGATCCCGCGGCCCGTCTGCGAAGGTGTGATCACAAAACACATCCATCGGCGAGAGGCCCCACCCGTGCCAGGCACCCCCTCCACCACACCGGACACGTCCGTACTCGTCGTGGACGACGATCCCGAGGTACGGGCGGCCGTGGTCGACGGTCTGTCCATCGAAGGCTATGCCGTCCGTTCCGCCGCCGATGGCCTGCGGGCGCTCTCCGCGGTCGCCGCGGAGCCGCCCGCGGTGATCGTCCTCGACCTGGCCATGCCGGTGCTGGACGGCCTGGCCGTCTGCCGGCGGCTGCGCGAGGTCGGGGACCGTACGCCCATCCTCGTGCTCACCGCCCGGGACTCGGTCTCCGACCGGGTCGCGGGCCTGGACGCGGGCGCCGACGACTACCTGGTCAAGCCCTTCGCGCTGGATGAGCTGCTGGCCCGGGTACGCGCCCTGCTGCGGCGCGCGGCGCCCGCCGAACCGGAGAGCGAGCTGCTGTCCTTCGCCGATCTGACGGTCGACCCGCGCACCCGCACCGGTGAACGTGGCGAGGTGGCCCTGGAGTTCACCCGCACCGAGTGCACCCTGCTGGAACTGTTCCTGCGCCACCCGGGGCAGGTGCTGCCCCGCGAGATGATCCAGGAGCGGGTGTGGGGCGCCGACTTCGGACCGGAGTCCAACTCCCTGGCCGTGTACGTGGGTTATCTGCGCCGCAAGCTGGAGAGCGGCGGGGGCGGCCGGCTGCTGCACACCGTGCACGGCATCGGCTATCGCCTGGCGGAGAGGTGACAGCGGTGAAGGCGACGAACGGGCGGCCGCGCCGCGGGTTTCTGGCCCGCCGGCCGCTGCGCACCCGGCTCGCCCTGGTCACCTCGGCCGCCGTCGCCCTGGTCGCGCTGGGCGTGCTGGGCGCCGCCTATGTGGTCATCCGCTATGAGCTGGGCCGCCAGCTCGACCTCCAGCTCAAACAGCAGGCCGGGATGGCCGCCCAGCAGAGCTGGGGCCAGAAGACCGGGGTGCTGTACGGGGAGTGCGCCTGGCTCGCCTCCCCCGCCTGCGCCCAGATCGTCCGGGCCGATCCGGCCGCGCCCGGGCAGGGCGGGCTGGTGCTGCCGGTCACCGGAGCCACCCGCAAGGTGGCGGCCGGCACCCTGGGCGCGTACTACAGCGACATCCAACTGCGCGGACACGCCCTGCGGATGTACACCACCCCGCTGCGGGACGGCCGCGCACTGCAGGTGGCGGCCCGCTCCGACACCGTGGACCAGGGGGTGGAGCAGGCCGGGCTGCTGCTGGGCGCGGTCGGCGGCGGCGGGGTGCTGCTGGCGGCGGGGCTGGGCTACTTCACCTCCCGTACCGCGCTGCGCCCGGTGACCCGGCTCACCGCCACCGCCGAGCGCATCGCCGCCACCCGCGACCCGGCGCACCGCATCGAGCTGCCGCCCTATGAGGCCCGGCGCCAGGACGAGATCACCAGCCTGGCCACCAGTTTCAACACCATGCTGGGCGAGTTGGAGGAGGCGGTGGCCGCCCAGCGGCGGCTGGTCGCCGACGCCTCCCATGAACTGCGCACCCCGCTCACCGCCTTGCGCACCAATGTGGAACTGCTGGCCCGCGCGGAGCGGTTGTCGCCGGAGCAGCGCGCCCGGGCCTCGGGGGCGCTGGGCCGTCAGCTGCGCGAGGTGACCGGCCTGGTCAATGACCTGATCGAGCTGGCCCGGGACGAGGAGCCGCGCCAGTTGGTGGAGCCGGTGCGGCTGGGGCCGCTGGCCGGGCGGTGTGTGGCGGACGCCCGTGGGCACTGGCCGGAGGCGGTGTTCACCCTGGACGTGGCGGCGGAGGTCACGGTCCTCGGGGTACCGGCCCGGCTGGCCCGGCTGCTGTCCAACCTGCTGGACAACGCGGCCAAGTTCAGTCCGCCCGGTGCGCTGGTGGAGGTCCGCCTGGTCCAGGAGAACGGCTGCGCCGAGTTGACGGTACGCGACCATGGGCCCGGGATCGCCGAGGAGGACCTGCCCTATGTCTTCGACCGCTTCTACCGCTCCCACCAGGCCCGTGCCCTGCCCGGTTCCGGCCTCGGCCTGGCCATGGCGCGCCAGATCGCCCGGGCGCACGGCGCTGAACTGACCGCGGAGCGTGCGGAGTCCGGCGGGGCGCGGTTCCGCTTCCGCTTCCCGCTGCCGGACGAGGGGTGACAGATGTCCGGATCGCGACTGTGAAGGAAGCGTGAAGGGCGTACAGAATGCTCGGCCCGAGCCCTGTGAATCCCTCTCCCGTGAGGATCCGCCATGCGCTTGTCCAAGCTCGCTTCCCTGACCGGTGCGGCCGCCCTGGCCGCCGTCGCACTCCTCGCCGCCCCCGCCGACGCGGCCGGTCCGGCCACCCACCCTGGGCTGACCTGGGGCAAGCTGGCCGATGGCCCCGACGGCACGGTGCGGGTCGGCACCGGCAACGCGGGCAACCCCTACCAGGGCGACACCCCGGCGAGCGCGGTGCTGCCGGTGCTCTGCCTGACCGTGGACGGCAGCCCGGTGCCCGACGGGATCACCCCGGGCTTCTACGAGGGCTGGGCGCAGGGCACGGTGGCCGCCAGCAGACCCGTGCGCGGCTCGCGCCTCAACAGCCGGGCCGCCGCGGACAGCGTCTGCCAGGCCCAGTTCGGCGCGGGCTGGCGGATCGCCGAGTTCCATGACGGCCACTACGGGCCGGACCTGGGCTCGACCGGCGGCTGGTCGTTCTGGGCGTACGGCGATCTGCCCGCCAACACCAGGATGTGGACCTATATCAACGACCAGAACGCCAACCCCTGGAACTGAGCGCAGCGCTCAGCTCGGCGGATCCTCCAGATCCGAGATCACCAAGCTGGACAGCCGCACCTGGTACCAGACTTCACGCTTGCCCCCGCCGCGCAATCGCTCGGTGACGATCACAAAGGAGTGGCCGGCGCCGCTGCCCTCGTACCGGGTCGACCACCGCACCGGGACCGTCCGGGTGCGGAAGACCGGGTCCAGACGGTGAGTCCTGGCCCAGGCGTCCAGGCGCCGGTTGAGGTCCGCCGTCAGATAGGCGGCGCGTACCGAGCGCGGGTTGCCGCCCTGGCCCAGCACGGCCCGGCGGTAGGCGGTCAGGAAGGAGCCGACACGTGCCTCGGCCCGGGTTCGCGCCCGGGCCGGGGCGGTCGTCAGCGTGGGCACGGCCGCCGCCAGGACCAGCGTAAGCACCAGGGCCCGAAGCCACACACGATGGGGCATATGTTTGGGCATATACCCAGCGAAGCAGGCGAACGGGGCATCGGGGATCCCTCACACGAGTGGGGCCGACTTCCGGTCATCTCCCGGCGCTCAGTGGAGAGTTGGTGACCCCGGGGGTTTCTTAAACACTTCTTAGACCCCCTCCGTATCACTGTCCCATGAACACCGGTACCCGGAACTCATCCATCGCAGGACCGTCCCGTCGGTACGGCCGGCGCACCGTCCTGGTTCTCGCCATCGCCACCGCGCTGGCGGCCACCACCGTGGAGACCGCCATCGGCGCCGCGGGCTCCGCTGCCGCGGCGCAGGTACGGATCCATGACGGCCGTGTCGACATCCCGGTGCGCGGCGGCACCGCCACCATCGATCCCGCCACCCTGAAGGCCGAGGCCCGTACCGCCGACGGCCGCACCCTCCTGCTGTCCGCTCCCGCGGCCCAGGCCCCCGGCAAGCCCACCGGGCTGACCGTCACGGACCAGGGCGCCACCTGGTCGTACCAGGGCAAGGGCCTGAAGGCCAAGGCCCGCGCCGAGCACGGCCGGCTGCTGGTCACCTTCACCGCCACCGGTGGCAACACCTCGTTGCAGTGGCCGGTGACGGCCACCGACCCGGCCGCCGAGGCCATCCAGTTCCCGCGCGGCGAGGGGCTGTCCGTGCCGGTCGGCGACCGGTTCTGGAACTCCGCCGACGGCGGGCTGGTGGGCGAGGAACAGGACATCAGCTCCCAGCTGTCCATGCCCATGTGGGGCTACTCGCTGCGCTCCGGGCAGCATGGCGTCAGCTATATCACCCCCACCGACATCGGCTCCTCGCTGACCTTCACCTCCCAGGGCGGACGGCTGCGGGCCACGGCGGCGCATGAGTTCGCGAGGGGAAAAGGCACCCAGGAGTACACCGTGGCCTTCTCCCTCACCGACGGCTCCCCGGTGGCTCCGGCCGCTGACTACCGCAACTGGCTTTCCGAGCACGGCCAGTTGGGCAGTCTGAGCGAGAAAATCAAGCGGAATCCGGAGACCGGGAAGCTGCTGGGCGCCTTCCATGCCTATGCCTGGGGCGGGGCCCGCACGGCCTCCGGCGTCAAGCGCCTGAAGGAGCTGGGGGTTTCCCGGCTGTGGCTGGGTTATGACGCCGATATGGCGCCCATGAGCAGCGCGGACGTCAAGGCCGCCAAGGCCGCCGGCTATCTGGTGGGGCCGTACGACTCCTTCGCCAATGGCCGCCCGAAGTCGGCCGACACCCCGCCCAACTCGGTCTGGCCCGACGATGTCTACCCGAAGTTCTGCGTCCAGCGCTCCGACGGCACGCCGCAGCCCGGATTCCACAAGCAGGGCTGCTACCTCAGCTCCCAGGCATTCGAGCAGGCCGAGCCGGCCAAGCACTATCTGGCCGACCGCTCCCGCTCCCTGGTGGCCAACGGCGCCAACAGCTACTTCCTCGATGTGGACGCGGCCGGTGAGCTCTTCCGCGACTTCGACGAGAAGCACCCGATGACCATGGCGCAGGACCGCATCAACCGGCTGGCCCGGATGAGGCGGCTGGCGGACGGCACCTACGATCCGTCCGCGAAGCGGCGCAACCCCCTGGTGCTGGGCTCGGAGTCCGCCGTCTCCTGGGCCAACGAGGTGCTGGCCTACGATCATGGCTCGGGCACTCCGGTGGACGGCCGGCTGTGGGCCATGGAGACCGGCCACTTCGACAGCAGGGTGGATGAGCCCAAGGACGATGGCGCCTGGGGCGGTTATGCGCCCGAACAGGCCGCGGCCACCTTCTTCAAGCCGGTGCGCGTGGACGACTTCAAGCCCGAGCACCGGGCCAGGGTGGCCGACGCCCTCAAGGCCATGTACGACCCGGCCTACCGGGTGCCGCTCTATGAGACGGCCCTGCACGGCTCGCTGGTGAACGCCGAGCGCTGGGAGCTGCCGTTCGGCAAACTGCCGGACCAGAAGCGGGACCGGGCGCTGCTGGCCATGCTCTACAACACCCCGCTGAACTTCGTGCTCAGCGACAAGGACCCGCGCAATGAGCGGAACCTGCGGGAACTGGCCGCACTGCAGAAGTACTTCGCCCCGCTGCACCAGGCGGCCGGAACCCAGCGGCTGACCTCCTTCCGCTGGCTGACCGGCGACCACTCGGTGCAGCGGACCGTCTTCGGGGACGGCACGCTGACCGTCACCGCCAACTTCGGCGCCAAGACCCATGACGGGCTGCCGGGCGGCTGTGTGGACGCCAGGCTCAAGGGCCGGTCCGGGGCGCAGCGGATGTGCCCGGGCAAGGTCATCTCCTGACGGAGGCTTCGGGTCCTCGCGGCAACCGCGAGGACCCGTCCACTACTTGAGCGTGTACTCGCAGGGCTTGTTGGACTTGCCGTCCTGGTTGTCGGCGACCTTCTTGCCGTCCACGGTGATGACACAGGAGGCCGCCCGCAGCATCCCGTCGGAGTCCTGGGTCGAGCCGGGCACCACCGACAGCGCTATGCCGACCCGCAACTCCGCTCCCTCCAGGGTGACTTTGGTGGTCTTGTGCCAGGGCAGGGTCACCTGCTCGGCGTGGTTGGTGTCGGACGCGTAGGAGATCTGCGTGGTGCCGGTGCCCTTGATGTCGAAGGTCACCTCGTGGCTTTCCGTACGGCCCGGCGACCCGGCGGGCGCCTTGGCCGCGGTGGAGGCGGTGTTCTTGCCGCTGTCGGAGCCCTTGTCCTTCTTGCCGCCGTCCCCGCCGCCGCACCCCGTCAGCAGGGTGGCGGTGAGCAGCAGGGCCGTCGCGGTGACCGTCTTGCGCATATGTCCCTCGTTCGTCGAACCGGCAGACGATCATAACCAGACAGCGGTTTGAGCCATATTGACAGGTGCACGTCGGGCGCTACGCGGCGACGGAGGCGCGCCCGGCCGTGGCGGCCCCGGCCCCGGGCGCGCCCGGGAACGCTGACCGGAGCGGTGATCAGGAGTCGGACCAGGGGCGGTTGAGCCGCACCGCGCACTCCAGCAGCAGGGCGTGGACGAATCCCTGCGGCAGGTTGCCGCGCAACTGCCGCAGGTCCACGTCGTATTCCTCGGCGAACAGACCGGCCGGGCCGCAGGCGGAGCGGTTGCGCTCGAACCAGCGGATGGCCGCCGCCTCCTCGCCCTGCTGGTGTTCGGCCAGCGCCACCACGAACCCGCACAGCAGGAACGCTCCCTCGGCCTCCTGCAGGGGGCGGTCGTCATGGCGGAAGCGGTAGGCGTAGCAGTCGTCGGTCAGTTCGGCGGTGTAGGCGCGCAGGGTGGCCACGGTGCGCGGGTCGTCGGCGGGCAGCGCGCCGCGCAGCGGGGGCAGCAGCAGGGCACCGTCCAGGCCGGGGTCGTCCGGGGCGCGCTGCCAGCGTCCGGAGGGGTGCAGGCTGTCCGCCGCGGCGTCCGCGACCAGGGCGTCGGCCAGGGCGGTCCAGCGCGCGGAGCGGTCGCCGGGGGCCCGGGCACGGGCCATCGCCCGCAGCCCGGCGGCACAGGTCAGCCGGCTGTGGGCCCAGTGGCGCGGGGTGAGTTCCCAGATGCCGGAGTCGGGCTGGTGCCGGCGCCGGGCGATGGCCTGGGCGGCGGTGTCGGCGGCCCGGGCGGCATCCGGGTCCAGCCGGTCCGCGCGGGCCGCGGCGGCCAGGAGCAGCAATGCCTCGCCGAAGACGTCCAGTTGGAACTGCTCGCTGACCCGGTTGCCCACCAGGTCGAAGCCGCCGGGGTAGCCGGGCAGGTCGAGGCGGCGCTGGTCGGGGATACGCCGGCCGTCGACGGTGTAGGCGGGGGCCAGCCGGGGCCCGTCGTCCAGCAGCCGTTCGGTGACAAACCGGACGGCGCCGTCCAGCAGCCGGTGGTCCCCGGCGCGGGCGGCCGCCTGGCCCGCGTAACTGGTGTCGCGGATCCAGACATAGCGGTAGTCGTAGTTGCGGCCCTGTTCGGCCCGCTCGGGCAGGCTGGTGGTGGCGGCCGCCACCATGCCGCCGGCCGTACCCGTCAGTCCGCGCAGCACCGTGTACGCCTGGCGGGCGTCCCGGGGAGCGATGGTGTCGTCCAGTGCCGGGCACGCCTGCCGCCAGGCGTCCATGGTCTGCCGCCAGCAGTGCCCGGGGTCCGGCGGCGCCGTGGGCAGTTCCCGGTCGCTGATCTCCAGCACCAGGTCATGGTGGGTGCCGGGGTCCACGGTGAGGTCCAGGGTCAGCCGGTCTCCGTCCGGACGGGCCCGGGCCCCGCCGGTCCAGCGCAGCCGCAGCTCGCCCGCGCGGGCCGTCCACACTCCGTCCCGGTCCAGGTGCGCCCCGCGCATCGGGTACCGGCCGAAGCCGGCCCGGGGTTCCAGCAGGACGGTGAGCCGGGCCGGGACCCGGTGGGCGGTCACCCGGCGCAGCACCACCGCCCGGTGCGGGTCGCCGGGGAAGGCCAGGGCGTCCCGGCACTCCACGATGCCCTGCTCGGTGACCCAGCGGCTGCACCAGATCAGTGAGCCCTCCGCATAGCGGCCGCCCCAGACATACCGGCCGGCGGGGGTGACCGCGTAGACGCCGCTGCCGCCGACGAGGGTGGCGAAGACGGCCTCGGAGTCCCAGCGCGGCACGCACATCCAGGCCAGTTCGCCGGCGGGCCCGATCATCACGCCGCGCTCGCCGTCGGCGAGCAGCGCGTACTGGCGTAGCGGGTGGGGCGGGAATCGGCCGGGGGACGGATCGGGCATGGCCTGTCCTTCGCGTCGTCGGGTCCTCACTCGGTCCGGCCGAACGGGCTGCCGTCCAGGCCGGCCAGCAGATCGGCGGGGTCCCGGTAGACGGCGACGGCGCCGGCCTCGGTGAGTTCGGCCCGGCCGATGCCGCCGGACAGCAGAGCCACGCAGTCCACGCCGGCCCGGCCGGCGGCCTGGACGTCCCAGACGGTGTCACCGACGAACACCGCCCGTCCGGGTTCCGCCCCGGCCTGCTCCAGGGCCTGCCGGACCGCGTCGGGGGCGGGTTTGCCGGACTGGACGTCATCGGCGCTGGTGGCGGCGTGGATGGCGTCCTCGGCGCCGATGGCCCGGCGCAGCGCCTTCAGTTCGCTGCCCTGGGCGGAGGTGGCCAGCACCACCCGCCAGCCCTGCCGGGCGAGGGTGCGCAGCAGTTCGGGGGCTCCGTCGAGGACCGGCAGCCGGTCGAACCAGGTGGCGTAGAGCGTCTTGTGGGCCGCGCTGATGGCGGAGTCCTGTTCGCGGTCGCGGCCGGCCGGGAGCAGGCGGTCCAACAGGCGGTCGGAGCTCATGCCCACGGTGTGGTGGAGGTCGGTCATGGCCACCCGGTGGCCCGCCTGGTGCAGCGCCTCCCACCAG
The DNA here is from genome assembly GCF_044593195.1 of Streptomyces sp. NPDC052396. Classification (NCBI taxonomy): domain Bacteria; kingdom Bacillati; phylum Actinomycetota; class Actinomycetes; order Kitasatosporales; family Streptomycetaceae; genus Streptomyces; species Streptomyces sp. NPDC052396. The sequence continues at coordinate 361,639 of NZ_JBIUAW010000007.1, read as the reverse complement.
CTGACGGTGTGCAGGTAGTTGGTGTCCACCAGGGTGCCGTCCACATCGAAGACGGCCGCGCGGGGGCTGTGGCTCGGTGTCATGAGTTCCGCCTGGGGGCCGGGGGGCTTTGCCGCCGGGTGCCCCGCCGGGGCGTGGCCAAACGGCGGGCCGGGGCCGAACGAAGGAACCCGGTGCCGGGCCGGGGGATCGGCCCGCTCACCGGGGGAACCCGTCCCCGCATGGTGAATCCTTCCGGCGACCCGGCCTTGACGGGTGTTCCCGAGTCCTACTGGATGTCCGCCTCCGAGGCCACCGACTATCCCCCGCTGGCCGCCGACGCGCATCCGGAGACCGATGTGGTGGTGATCGGCGGCGGGTTCGCCGGGCTGAGCACGGCCTGGGAGCTGGCCCGGGCCGGGCGTTCGGTGGTCCTGCTGGAGGCGGACCGGATCGCCGCCGGGGTCAGCGGGCACACCACCGCCAAGGTGACCGCCCTGCACACCCTGGTCTATGCGGAGCTGCGCCGGACCCGGGGGCCGGAGGGGGCGCGGCTGTACGCGCGGTCGCAGCAGGAGGCGGTGGAGCGGGTGCGTGAGGTGGCGGGGCTGCTGGAGGTGGACTGTGAGCTGGAGCGGCGGCCCGCGCTGACCTATGTGACCGAGCCGGCGGGCCGGGCGGTGCTGCGGGAGGAGGCCAACGCGGCCGCCCAGGCGGGGCTGCCGGCCTCCTATGTGGTGGAGACCGGGCTGCCGTTCCCGGTCCAGGGGGCGGTGCGGGTGGAGGACCAGGCGCAGTTCCATCCGCGCAAGTACCTGCTGGCGCTGGCCCGGGACCTGGTGGCCCGGGGCGGCGCGGTGTACGAGCGGACCCGGGTGACCGGGCTGAGCGAGGGCGAGCCATGCCGGGTGACGGCCGAGAACGGGGGCCGGGTCACCGCCCGGGACGTGGTGGTGGCCACGCACTATCCGGTCTTCGACCGGGCCCTGCTGTTCGCCCGGCTGTCCCCGCGCCGGGAGCTGGTGGTGGCCGCGCCGATCGAGGCGGACCGGGATCCGCAGGGCATGTTCATCACCCGGGAGGACGGCGTGCGCTCGGTGCGTACCGCTCCATGGCGGGACGGGCGGCGGCTGCTGATCGTGACCGGGGAGCACTTCCTGCCGGGTACGGCCGATGTGGCCGAGCGGTTCGGGCGGCTGGCGGGCTGGGCGCGGGAGCACTTCCCCGGTATCGAGATCCGCCATCACTGGGCGACCCAGGACATCGACTCCACCGACACGGTGCCGCTGGTGGGCCCGTTCCATCCGCGGGCCCGCCACACCTATGTGGCCACCGGCTTCGGCGGCTGGGGCATCAGCGGCGGAGTGATGGCGGGCCGGCTGCTGACCGACCTGATCGCCGGGCACCGGCCGCCCTGGGCGGACCTCTACGATCCACGGCGGCTGTGGAGCGCTCTGCGGGAGGCGCCCGCGTTCCTGGAGCACCAGGCGTCGGTGGTACGGCACTTCGTGGGCGACCGGCTGCGGCCGGCCCCGGCGGACTCCGCCGAGGACATCGCCCCCGGCTCGGGGGCGGTGGTGCGGGTGGGCGGCCGGCGGTGCGCCGTCTACCGGGACGAGGACGGCCGGGCGCACGCGGTCTCGGCGCGCTGCACCCATCTGGGCTGCCTGGTGGCGTTCAACGCGGCGGAACGGGCTTGGGAGTGCCCCTGTCATGGGTCCAGGTTCGGCCTGGACGGCACGGTGCTGCAGGGGCCGGCGGTACGGCCGTTGGAGCCGCGCACGCTGGACGAGGGCTGAGGAGCGGCCCGGCGCGGCCGGCCTTTCCCGTGCTCGCCACAGTGGTAACGGCCGTGGTGACGGGCGGAGTTGACGGCGTCCGGGCGGCACGCCCATGACGAGCCGGATCCGCCCGCCCCGTGGCACGGCTCGGTCAGCGGACGAACTTCCAGGTGATGCCGTTGATCACACCCCGGTCGAGCGGCGCCAGCCTGGCGAAGGCCGGCTGGCTGAGGTCTATATGGGTCCGGTCGCATGAGGGGCACTTGTCCCTGACGGGCACTCTGACGGTCCTGCCGTTGTAGCTGACCTCGACCGAAATCCCCTGGCAGAGGGGGTCGTTGTTGGGGTTGGCGGAGGTCCACCAGGCGGCCGGGACCGCGACCAGGTCCTGGGAGGAGGCGTCGATGGGCGTCCCGCAGGCGCCATAGCCCCGGTCCGTGTAGTAGGTCATCTTGCCGCTCATCGGCTGGCCGATCGGAACACCGGCGGCGGCCGGTCCCGCGCCAAGGGCGATGCCGGTGACGGCGGCGGCCAGGATGGTGGCCGCGTATCGCGCGGGCCTCAATGCACGCATGTTCTCTCCTTGTTCAGGGGTATTCCGTGCGCATTGCATTTGCCGGTAAGACATCGGACGCCAACCTGGAAGAGCCAAGGCGGCTCACCGGCACAAGAAGCCGCAGGACAGCGGCAGTTCATCGGCGCGCGTCCGGCTCCGGATATATGGATGGCACGTCCATCGACCTGTCCGCAACCCTCTGGGGCCGCACTTGTCCTGAAGTGGTTGATGAGTGAAGTGAGTTGGGCCGAATATGACGGTTGGCGTTGACAGCAAACTCGCCGGAGCTATTCACTGCGCGATGGCGACGTCACTCACCAATCCCCCTAGGAGCCGCCGTGAGAAGAAATCGCATCGCTGCCCTGCTGCTGGCCGTTCTGGCCCTGATCGGCATGGCCGTCCTGACCCCTTCGGCCACGGCGAGCGCCGCCGGCCGCTGTGACAGCGCGGCCAACTGGACCGCGGGCAGCTGGTATCCGGCGGGCTCGGTCGTCCGCTACACCAACGGCCAGTACTACATAGCCACGCACGACAATCCCGGCTATGACCCGGTCATCAGCACCTGGTACTGGAGCCCTTACACCTGCCAGGGCGGCGGCGACCCGCAGCCCGGTGACTTCCCGGTGAGCGCGGCGCAGTTCCAGCAGATGTTCCCGAACCGCAACTCCTTCTACACCTACGACGGGCTGGTCGCGGCGCTGAGGGCATACCCGGGCTTCGCCGGAACCGGCAGCAGGGAGACCAGGCAGCAGGAGGCCGCCGCCTTCCTCGCCAATGTCGCCCATGAGACCGGCGGACTGGTCTATGTCGTGGAGCAGAACACCGCCAACTACCCGCACTACTGCGACTGGAACCAGCCCTATGGCTGCCCGGCCGGCCAGTCCGCGTACTACGGCCGCGGCCCCCTCCAGATCAGTTGGAACTTCAACTACAAGGCGGCCGGTGACGCCCTGGGCATCGACCTGCTCAACAACCCCTATCTGGTGCAGAACGACGCGGCCGTGTCCTGGAAGACCGCGCTGTGGTACTGGAACACCCAGCGGGGCCCCGGAAGCATGACGCCGCACGAGGCCATGGTCAACGGCCGTGGATTCGGGGAGACCATCCGCAGCATCAACGGAGCCGTGGAATGCGACGGCCGCAACCCCGCCCAGGTCCAGAGCCGGGTGACCAACTACCAGCGCTTCACCCAGCTCCTGGGCGTGGCGCCGGGTGGCAGCCTGTACTGCTGAACCTTCCACCACACCTTCCACCGTGGCCGGCTTCTCCACCCGGTCACGGTGGTACCGGCACCTCGGCCCCTTCCGCAGCAGGTTGAGAGGGCACGGCCAAAGGGGGCGCAACGGCCTGGCGATCGTGTCCCGGGAGCGGCCCCGATGCCGTGTTCCCGGTCTCGTCCCCGCCGAGTGGGTCACTCGTAAGTCGGCGGCATCCATCCGGGCGGAGATCGAGGGCATCGACGGTCTGCACGTCCATGACCGCACGGACTTCACCGGTCCCGGCCTGGCGGCGGACCTCGACCCGCTGCCGGTGGTCATCGACCTGCCCGGCCTGGGCATCACCGGCTACCGGGCCGCCGGCTGGCTGCGCCGGCACCACCACCTCGATATGCATCTGGCCGACCACCGGCGGATCAGCTCCCGGCTGACCCATGCCGACGACCGGGAGACCGCCAAGGCCCTGCTCACCGCCCTGCGCGACCTCGCCGCCCGGGCGGCTGCCCTCGGCCCGGCGCCCGCCGTGACCGTACCCGGCCCGGCGCACCTGCGGCTGGACCAGGTGTGCCCGCCGCGGGAGGCGTTCTTCGGCCCGGGACGCGGCCGATCCGGCCCTGCGGACGGTACGGGTACGCGCGGAGGGCGCCCCGGAAAGGGGCCCGGGGCAGACCAGCCGCTGACGGCCCGCGCCCGGAACCCGATGGCGGTCGCTGTCGCCGGCCGGCCCTCCGCCGTTTCGGCCCCGGACCGCTGTCCGGCGCTGGGTGGATGAGATCCTCCCGCTGCTGGCGGACTCCGACCCGCTGGGCGTGGCGGGCTTCGCCACGCATGTGCTGCCGCTGGAGGACGGGCCGAAGGCGTACGAGACCTTCCAGCGGAAGGAGAACGGGATGGTCAAGACGCTGCTGCGGCCTTGACGCGGGAGCCTCCCCGTCGGCATGCGTGGGCCGCGGGCTCGTGTGACGCTGGCCTGGGGCGGCCTCGCCCCGTTCCACCACGCCGAGGAGTGAGCACGGCATGGACCGAGAACGCGACCCCTACCGCGAAGACGACTACATCGAGGACGTGGCCGACGAGACGGAGACCGAACGGGAGCGGCAGCGGCGGCGCGAGCAGCAGCCCCCGCAGCGCGCCCGGCAGGACGACGAGAGCTCCTTCGACGAAGCGGACGGCTTCGATGACTTCGACGACCTGCGGTGACCGTGCGGTCCCGCCGCGGGCGGCGGGCTCCGTCAGTGTCCGTGCTTCTTCTTGGTGTGCTTGGTGTGCCGGACCTTCTCCACCGCGTCATGGATGTCGCCCTTGATGCGCTCGACACGCCCCTCGGCCTGCATCCGCTTGTCGCCGGTGAGGTGGCCCGCCGCTTCCTTGAGCCGGCCCTTCGCCTGCTCGGCCTTCGCCTTGGCCCTGTTCTTGGCGCTCATGCCACGGCACTCCCTTTCCACGGACTTTCCACGGAGCTTTCGACGGAGGTGATGGGAACGTCCCCTCCGCGCACGAGTCTCACCCGCCACCGTGGCGCACGCACCTCCCGTACGACCGAACGGGCAGACCGTTTCTCTCCGGCGGCAGAGGGAACCCGGGCCGCATGGCGCGAATCGGCTACACGATGATGACCGAACAGGCCGGCCCCCGGGACCTGGTCTCCCATGTGGTGGGCGCGGAGCAGGCGGGCTTCGACTTCTCCGTCATCTCCGACCACTACTTTCCCTGGCTGGCCTCGCAGGGCCACTCCTCCAACGCCTGGGCGGTGCTGGGCGCGGCGGCGCAGGCCACCTCGCGGATTCCGCTGATGACCTATGTGACCTGTCCGACCGTCCGCTACCACCCGGCGCTGGTGGCCCAGCAGGCCGCCACCGTGCAACTGCTCTCCCAGGGGCGGTTCCGGCTCGGCCTGGGATCGGGCGAGAATCTCAATGAGCATGTGGTGGGCGGCGGTTGGCCATCGGTGGCGGTGCGGCACGAGATGCTGGAGGAGGCGGTCGGGATCATCCGGGCGCTCTTCGAGGGGCGTACCCTCACCCACCACGGCCCGCACTACGACGTGGAGCACGCCAGACTGTGGGACCTGCCGGATCCGGTGCCACCGGTCGGCATCGCGGTGTCCGGGGACCAGTCCTGCCGCCTGGCCGGGGAGCTGGCCGATCTGGTGATCGCCACCGAGCCGCGCCAGGAGCTGCTGGCGGCGTTCGACCGGTACGGCGGAGCGGGCAAGCCCCGGATCGGGCAGTTGCCGGTGTGCTACGACCCCGACCGGAACGCGGCCATCGCCCGGGCCCATGACCAGTTCCGCTGGTTCGGGCTGGGCTGGCCGGTCAACTCCGAACTGCCCCATGACCTCGCCTTCGCCTCCGCCTCGCGGTTCGTCACCCGGGACGATGTGGCCCGGGCGATTCCCTGCGGGTCCGAGGTGGAGACCTTTGTGGAGGCGGTACGGCCCTTTGTGGACGCCGGTTTCACCGAGGTGGCGCTGGTCCAGATCGGCGGCGGCCACCAGGAGCCGTTCCTGAAGTGGGCCACCGGTGAACTGCTGCCCGCCCTGCGGGAGTTGTGACCGGATGCGCCTGTTGCGGGCGCCGGGGGTCTACCCGCCGCAGGCCGACTCCTTCCTGCTCCGGCAGGCGCTGGGCCGGGAGCGGCTGCCGCCCGGTGCGCGGGTACTGGACATCGGCAGCGGCACCGGGGCGCTGGCCATCAGCGCGGCCCGCCAAAGCGCCGCGCGGGTGGTCGCGGTGGACTCGGCGCTGGGCGCGGTGCTCAGCACCCGGCTGAACGCGCTGCTCGCCGGGGCGCGGGTGACCGTGCGCCATGGTGATCTGCTGGCGCCGGTCGCCGGGCAGCGTTTCCATCTGGTGCTGGCCAACCCGCCGTATGTGCCCTCCACCGCGCCCCGGGGCAGCCGCACGGTGGACGCCGGGTACGACGGCCGGGCCGTGCTGGACCGCCTGACCGCCCAGGTGCCGGACGCGCTGCTGCCCGGCGGGGTGCTGCTCCTGGTGCAGTCGGCGCTCAGCGGGGTGTCCGAGACCGTACGGGCGCTCACGACGGGCGGACTGAAGACCGGGATCACCGACCGGCGGCTGGTGCCGCTGGGCCCGGTACTGCGCGCCCGCGGCGACTGGCTGCGCCGGCGCGGCCTGCTGGACGCGGGCCAGGACAAGGAGGAACTAGTGGTGATCCGTGCCCAACGACCCGGCTGAGCGCCCGGCCCGGCGGATCCGGCGGGACCCGGGCGGACCGCTGCTGATCGAGGGCCCGGTGGAGGTCGAACTGCCGGACGGCAGCCTGGTGCGCTCCGACCGTCCGATGGTGGCACTGTGCCTGTGCGGCCGCAGCGGCATCCCGCCCTGGTGCGACACCAGCCACCGGCGCAGCCGAACATGACCGCGCCCCGGCCGGGTATCCGTGATGCCCGTGGTACCGAAGGGACTTGGGAGACGGCGATGCGAGCTCCGCTGCCCCGCGGGGAGATCTCCGCGGCGCTGATCGGCACGCTGACGGCCGGCGAGGGCCCACTGCCCCGCGCCGGCCCCGCGGACCCCTACGGGGACGACCTCCAACTGGCCCTCTACACCTGCTACGAACTGCACTACCGGGGCGTGGCCGGGGTGTCCGACGACTGGGAGTGGGACCCCGGACTGCTGCGGCTGCGCGGTGAGTTGGAGAACCTTTTCCTGACCGCGCTCCGGTCGGACGTGCCCACCGGCGCCGGGGTGGCGGCGGCACTGGAGGAGCTGGTCCTGGAGCCGCGCGACAGCCGTGGACTGAGCCACTTCCTGTGCGACCACGGGGAGTTGTGGCAGCTGCGCGAATACGCCGTGCACCGCTCCCTGTACCAGCTCAAGGAGGCCGACCCGCACGCCTGGATGATCCCCCGGCTGACCGGGCGGGCCAAAGCGGCGCTGGTGGCCGTGGAGTACGACGAGTTCGGGGCCGGCCGCGCCGAGCGGGTGCACGCCCGGCTGTTCGCCGGCCTGATGCGGGACCTGGGCCTGGACGACTCCTACGGTCACTACCTGGACGCGGTGCCGGCGAGCACCCTGGCGACCGTCAACCTGATGTCCCTGTTCGGTCTGCACCGGGCTTCGCGCGGCGCGCTGGCCGGGCACTTCGCCACCGTGGAGAGCCTCTCCCCACCGGCCTCCCGGCGGCTGGTCCAGGCGCTTCAGCGGCTGGGCGCCGGTCCGGCGGCGGTGCACTTCTACGCCGAGCATGTGGAGGCCGACGCCGTCCATGAGCAGCTGGTCCGCCATGACCTGGTGGGCGACCTGCTGCGCCGGGAGCCGCGGCTGGCGGCGGATGTGGAGTTCGGCATCCTGGCCACCCGGTGGCTGGACGAGCGTTTCGAGACGGATGTGCTCGCCGCCTGGCAGAGCCAAAGATCTTCCCTACGCTCCCAGCCCTGACCTGCGAAAACCCCTCGCGCTGGCATATCCGGGCCATATCTGGTCACCTGGTATGAGGTGGCCGGAATCCGCCCGGTGCGGTGCGCCCGGCGCGATCGGCTCGGCCCGTTGAAGGAGGAGCCCATATGACCACAGCCACCCGCCCCGACACCGGAACCCTGCGCGATCTGCTGGATGCGCCGGGCCCCTTCGTATCGGTCTACTTCGACCTCGAGGTACGTCCGCAACGGGCCGGGGAGGCCGAGGCGCGCTGGCGCGACCTGGCCGCCCGGCTGGCCCGGGAGGGTGCCGACCAGCGCACGCTCGACGCCCTGACCTCCCGGGTCCTGGACGCACTGCCCGGCACCGGCACCCTGGCCCTGTTCGCCACCAACGACGGGCAGATACGCCATGTCACCGAGCTGCCGGGCGCGGCGCGCGGCGACATCGCCGAGTTCTCCGCGGTACCGCATCTGCTGCCGCTGCTGGAGTGGCGCCAGGACCACCCCGCCCGGGTGGTCGCCGTGGTGGACCGTGCCGGCGCCGACCTGCTGCTCTACCCGGAGGGCTCCACCGAGCCCGAGCGGCGCACCATCGAGGGCTCGGACGACGAGATCGTCCGCAGCCAGCCCGGCGGAATGTCGCAGATGCGCTTCCAGCACCGCGCCGAGGACTCCTGGGAGCACAACGCGACCCGGGTCGCCGAGGCCCTGGGCACCGCGCTCAGCGAGACCTCGGCCCGGCTGCTGCTGCTGGCCGGGGACGTACGGGCCCGGCAGTACCTCACCAAGCACCTGCCGCAGTGGGTCCGGCGCGAGGTGACCATCGGGCAGGTCAGCGGCAGCCGCAGTGAGGACGGCTCGGCCACGGAGCGGGCGGCCCAGGTGGAAGCGGAGGCCGCCCGTGCCGGGCATGCCCGGACCGACGGGCTGCTGCGCCTGCTGGAGCAGGAGCGCTCCCCCGGCGGGCACGCGGTGCTGGGGGTCAATGAGACCCTGGAGGCCCTGTCGGTGGGACGGCTGCGGATCCTCGCCGTCACCGACGATCCCCGGGATCAGCGCACCGCCTGGTTCGGTCCGGCGCCCACGGATGTCCGGGAGCGCCGCGAGGACCTGCCCGAGGGCGGCGGCCCCGAGGCCCATGAGGGCCGGCTGGCGGATGTGGCGGTCCGGGCCGCCCTGCTGACCGGCGCGGACGTCCGGGTCCTGGAGCCGGACCTGGCCCAGGCCCCGGAGCAGGGCACGGCCGGGCTGTGCCGGTACTCCTATGCCTGACGGCGTGAGCGGTACGAGGCGGGGCGGACCAAGGTCCGCCCCGCCTCGGCGTTGTGCTCGACTGGTGCCGTGGAAGCCATCTGGACAAGTCTGGTAGCGGTGACGGGCACACTGCTGGGTTCCGTCGTCACCCATGTCTCACAGCGTCTGTCCTCCGGCCGCGCCGAGCGGTTCACCCGCTCCGAGGCGCTCCGGCAGGAACGCATAGCCACCTACAGCGCGTTCGCCGCGGCACTGGAGGACTACCGCCATGGCCAGGCGGACCGCTGGTACCGAGGGCAGGACGATCCGCGGGGGCCGTCGTTCCTCGCCGCCCGGGACGAGGCCCACCAGCTGCGGACGGCGGCCCGGCAGGCGCTCTACCGGGTCCGGCTGCTCACTGACGACCCGGAGGTAGTCCAAGCCGCCGAGCGGGCCTATCGGTGCGTCTGGGAGGTGTCCAACGCGGTGGACCGGGCGGGCCGCGATGCCCGGGACGCGGGGGCGCGGCGCGCGATCGAGGCGTTTGTGTCGTTGGCGTCACCCTTGCTGCGCTGAGCCGTCGGCGAACCAGCGCCGCTGGTGCGGAGCAGGGCCTTTTGAGTGCGGGTCGTCGTGGGCCGGTCGCGCAGTTCCCCGCGCCCCTTACGGGGCGGCGGCGTCATGCGGCTCCGCCGCGTGGGCGCGACCGGCCCACGACGACCACGACCCGCACCCGAAACCGTGGCCCCATGACACGCTCAGTTGAGCAAACCCGGCCGCCGCGGGAAACGGTGCCGCTCCAGCCCCGCGGCCAGCGCGTCCGCGACATCGCCGGGCGAGGCCGTGCCATTGCCGCTGAACACCCCGTAGGAGGGGGCCGATTCACCCAGGACCACATCCTCCGGCAGCCTGGCCTCGGTCAGCAGCCGCGTGCCCTCGCCGAACACGGCGAGCGGCTTGCCATGCCGGTACGCCTCCTCGACAAAGCGCACCGCGGCCGGATCGGCGGCCAGTTCGCCGACCGCTTCCTTGCCGTCCGGGACCACCACCGCGTCATAGAGGACGGAGGCCATGGTGGGCAGCGCCCGGTCGACCTCAAGTCCATTGCCGTCCGCGGCGCGTACGCTGCCCCCCTTGGCGGCCAGCACCTCCACCATGGCGCCGCGCGCGGTCAGCCGCTCGCGTACCGCGGCGATTTGGGCGCCGTCGGTGCCGTCGGCGGCCAGTACGGCGATCCTGCGGGTGCGGATGCCGGCGGTGGTGGCCAGGTTCTCCTGGCTGAGGGCGGGCGAGGTGGCGGTGGTGATGCCGCCGGCCGCCGCCGGGGCGGGCAGGCCCAGGCCGTCGGCGACCTGGGCGGCCAGCTCACCGTTGACCTGGGCCAGGTTGCCGACCATGCGCTCGCGCACCGGCACCGACACCACCTTGCCCAGCTCGAAGCGGAACGCCTCGACGATATGGCGCCGTTCCCAGTCGGCCATGCTGTTCCAGAACAGCGCGGCCTGGCTGTAGTGGTCCTGGAAGCTGTCGCTGCGCACCCGGATCTTCTCGCCGTCCACGCGCTGGGCGTAGTGCTGGAACACCCCCGGCCCGCCGCCGGATCCGGCGTGCGCGGGGCAGCCGCCGCCCAGCGAGTTGGGGAAGTAGTTGGTGCCGGGGTGGATGACCTGCTGGCCGAATCCGTCGCGGTGGTTGTGGTTGACGTCCGCGAGTGGGCGGTTGACCGGGATCTGGCTGAAGTTGGGGCCGCCCAGGCGGATCAGCTGGGTGTCCAGGTAGGAGAAGTTGCGTCCCTGGAGCAGCGGGTCGTTGGTGAAGTCGATGCCGGGAACGACATTGGCGGTGTGGAAGGCCACCTGTTCGGTCTCGGCGAAGAAATTCTGCGGGTTGCGGTCCAGGACCAGGCGGCCGATGGGCCGTACCGGCACCTGCTCCTCGGGAATGATTTTGGTGGCGTCCAGCAGGTCGAAGTCAAAGGAGAACTCGTCCTCCTCGGGCACCAGTTGGACGCCCAGTTCCCACTCCGGGTATTCCCCGGCCTCGATGGCCTCCCACAGGTCGCGGCGGTTGAAGTCGGGGTCGCGGCCGGCGGCGATCTGTGCCTCGTCCCAGACCAGTGAGTTGACGCCGAGCCTGGGCTTCCAGTGGAACTTCACAAAGGTGCCGCGTCCCTCGGCGGTGACGAACCGGAAGGTGTGCACCCCGAAGCCCTGCATCATCCGGAAGCTGCGCGGGATGGCCCGGTCGGACATCAGCCACATCAGCATATGGGTGGTCTCCGGCTGCAGGGAGGCGAAGTCCCAGAAGGTGTCGTGCGCCGAGCCGCCGGTGGGCATCTCGTGCTGGGGCTCCATTTTCACCGCGTGCACAAAGTCGGGGAATTTAATGGCGTCCTGGATGAAGAACACCGGCATATTGTTGCCGACCAGGTCGTAATTACCTTCCCTGGTATAGAACTTGGTGGCGAAGCCACGGACGTCCCGTACGGTGTCCGCCGAGCCGCGCGGGCCCTGGACGGTGGAGAAGCGGACGAACACCGGTGTCCGGCGGCCGGCTTCGGCGAGGAAGTCGGCGCAGGTGTATTCGGTGAGCGGCGCATAGGCCTCGAAGTAGCCATAGGCGCCGGCGCCCCGGGCGTGCACCACCCGCTCCGGGATCCGCTCATGGTCGAAGTGGGTGATCTTCTCCCGGTTGTGGAAGTCCTCCAGCAGGGTCGGGCCCCGGGTTCCGGCGCGCAGCGCGTTGTCGGTGTCGTCGACCCGGACACCCTGGTCGGTGGTGAGCGCGTCATGCCGGGGTGCGGCACGGAACCCCGCCAGCTGCTGGTCCTTGGCGTCCTGGGACGAGGCGGCGTCCCGGCCTGCTGACTCGGATTGAGCGGACACGCGTGCACTTCCTTCCGTGTCGGGGTCATGGTTCTCCGGGCGTCGGCACGGTGCCGCTCGCCTCCTCAGGCTCACCCGGCTTCCCGGGGCGGGCAATCCGAAACCGGCGGTGCCGGGGCGTAGCGAACGCCTCGGGTGGAGTAATCGGCGGGGGTGTGCGAGCCTGCTGGTGAGTCGTTTCGGCTACGGACGGTCAAGAGGACCCACCGGCTCAAGAGGACCCACCGGCTCAAGAGGACCCACCGGCTCAAGAGGGCAAGGGCCCCGCCGGTTCCCGAGTAGCCACCACCGCCGCGGCGCCAGGAGCGCGGGAGCGGCGGCCGGAACTCCATCACGCGATGCCGACAGGCCCCCGGTGCGGGAGCGGTCTGCCCGCTGCCGTCCGGCGGCCGCCGTCCCCGGCCCGCAGCCGAAGGAGTGTGATCATGGACAAACGACGCTGGACCCGTGCGGTGGTCACCGGTGGGGCCGGATTCGTGGGGTCCCATCTGTGCGAGCGGCTGCTGGGCGAGGGTGTCCAGGTGTGGTGCGTGGACAATCTGGTCACCGGCGACCGGGCCAACGTCGCGCATCTGGAAGGGGATCCGGGCTTCACCTTCCTCGAGGCCGATGTGTCGCGGGAGGGCAGTCTGGCGGCGGTACCCGGGCGGGTGGGGCTGGTGCTCCATCTGGCCTGCCCGGCCTCCCCGGCCGACTATCTGCGGCTGCCCATCCAGACCCTGGAGGCGGGCAGCGGCGGCACCCGTACCGCCCTGGAGCTGGCCCGCCGCGACCGGGCCCGTTTTCTGCTGGCCTCCACCTCGGAGGTGTACGGCGACCCACTGGAGCACCCGCAGCGCGAGGCGTACTGGGGGAATGTCAATCCCATCGGGCCGCGCAGCGTCTACGACGAGTCCAAGCGGTATGCGGAGGCGCTGGTCACCGCCTACCGGCACACCCATGGCACGGACACCACGATCGTGCGGATCTTCAACACCTATGGTCCGCGGATGCGCGCGGGCGACGGCCGGGCGGTGCCCACCTTCATCCGGCAGGCGCTGGCCGGCGAGCCGCTGACGGTGGCCGGTGACGGCAGCCAGACCCGTTCGCTGACCTATGTGGACGACACGGTGGACGGCATCCTGGCGCTGGCCGCCAGTGGCCGCCCCGGTCCGGTCAACATCGGCAGCTCCGATGAGACCACCATGCTCGAACTGGCCCGGCACATCGTGGACTTGACCGGTTCGGCGTCCACCGTCGAGTTTGTGGACCGCCCGGCGGACGATCCGGCCAAGCGCCGCCCCGACACCACGGCCGCGCGCCGTCAGCTGGGCTGGCAGCCGCGCTTCGAGTGCGCGGAGGGCCTCAAGCGGACCGTGGAGTGGTTCGCCCGGTCCGTCCGGCAGCAACTCCCGTCAGGGTAAGCGGAGTTCCCCCGGAGTTCCCCCGACGCCTACGGAGCACGCCATGCGCATCCTCGGTATCAACGCCCTCTTCCACGACCCGGCGGCCGCGCTGGTCGCCGACGGGCGGATTGTCGCCGCCGCGGAGGAGGAGCGGTTCTCCCGGCGCAAGCACGGCAAGCGTCCGGTGCCCTTCGCGGCCTGGGAACTTCCCCTGCGGGCGGCCGCCTGGTGTCTGGAGCGGGCCGGGCTGAGCCCGGGCGAACTGGACGCGGTGGGCTACTCCTACGATCCGGCGCTGGCCCGCCCGGCGGAGACCATGGGGCTGGACGACCCCTGGGACAGCCTGCGCCAGACCTATGCCCGGGAGGCCCCCTACTTCCTGGCCGACGCCCTGCCGGGGCTGGCCCCGGAGAAAGTGCGCTTCGTTCCGCACCATGTGGCGCACGCGGCCTCGGCGGGGCTGGCCGCGCCCCATCCGGACAGCGCGGTGCTGGTGCTGGACGGGCGCGGGGAGTGCGCCTCCCATCTGGCCGGGCGCTATTCGGGCGGTGCGCTGGAGGTGCTGCGGGCGCAGGAGCTGCCACAGTCGCTGGGGCTGGTCTATGAGGAACTGACCGCGCATCTGGGCTTTTTGCGCAGCAGCGACGAGTACAAGGTGATGGCGCTGGCCGCCTATGGCAAGCCGCGCTTCCTGCCCGAGCTCAGGGAGCGGATGCATGCCACGGGTGACGGCGGCTTCCAGGCGCATGCGGTGCCCTGGGCGGCGCTCACCGAGCCGCGCGCGCCCGGCCAGGAGTGGACCCAGGACCATGCCGACCTGGCCGCCAGCACCCAGGCCTGTCTGGAGGAGCTGCTGCTGGACCTGGTGCGCTGGCTCTATGGCCGCACCGGCGCCCAGGCGCTGGCCCTGGCCGGCGGGGTGGCGCTCAACTGTGTGGCCAACTCGCGGATCGCCGCCGAGGGCCCGTTCCGCAAGGTGTGGGTGCAGCCGGCCGCCGGGGACGCCGGTACCGCGCTGGGCGCGGCGCTGCACCTGGCGGCGGCCCGCGGGGAGCCGGCCGCGCCAATGGACGGCGCCGATCTGGGCCGGGGCTGGTCGGAGGAGGAACTGCGCGGCTGGCTGGAGCGGGCGCGTATCCCCTATGAACGTCCCGCGGACATCGCCGCCACGGTGGCGGCGGAGCTGGCCCGCGACGGCATCGTGGCCTGGTTCCAGGGCCGCAGCGAGTACGGGCCCAGAGCGCTGGGGCACCGTTCGCTGCTGGCCCACCCGGGGCGCGCGGCCAACCTTGAGCGGCTCAACCAGGTCAAGGGCCGGGAGGAGTTCCGGCCGGTGGCGCCGATGGTGCTGGCCGACCGGGCGGTGGAGATCTTCGAGGGGCCGCTGCCCAGCCCGTACATGCTGTTTGTCCACGATGTGGTGCGCTCCTGGCAGGAGCGGATCCCGGCGGTGGTGCATGTGGACGGCACCGCCCGTATCCAGACCGTGGATCCGGCGCGGGAGCCGCTGGTGGCGCGGATGCTCACCGAGTTCGAGCGGCGCACCGGGCTGCCGGTGGTGGTCAACACCAGCCTGAACACGGCGGGCCGGCCCATGGTGGACGATCCGCGCGACGCCCTGGAGTGCTTTGGCTCCGCCCCGGTGGACCTGCTGGCGATCGGGCCGTTCGCGGTCCGGCGCGGCCGGGTCTTCGCGGCGGGCGGCCGGGCGGCCGCCGAGGAGGCGACATGAGCGGCGGCTACTGGCCCCCGTACGCGGTGGTCATCCCCACGCTGGGCCGGCCCTGCCTGGCGGCCTGTCTGGACGCGCTGGCGCTGTCCGCCGGGCCCGCCCCGCGGGCGGTGGTGCTGGTGGACGACCGTCCCGGCCCCCGGCACGACCGGGCGCCGCTGCCGCTGGCCGCCCTCGGTGAACTGGGCGCGCGGGCCCGGGTGCTGAACAGCGGCGGGCGCGGCCCGGCGGCGGCCCGCAACACCGGCTGGCGGGCGGTGGGAACGCCCTGGGTGGTGTTCCTGGACGACGATGTGCAGGTGGGCCCCGCCTGGCGGGCCCGGCTGGTGCGTGAGCTGGCGCATGCCGCCCCGGACGTGGACGGGATCCAGGGGGTCATCGAGGTGCCGCTGCCCGAGGACCGGGCGCCCACCGACTGGGAGCGCAACACCGCGGGCCTGGCCGGGGCCCGCTGGGCGACGGCCGACATGGCGTACCGCAGCGCGGTGCTGCAGGCGGTGGGCGGTTTCGACGAGCGTTTTCCGCGCGCCTTCCGGGAGGACGCCGATCTGGCGCTGCGGGTGCTGGCGGCGGGCCGCCGCCTGGAGCGCGGCCGGCGCACCACCCGGCATCCGGTGCGCCCGGCCGGCCGCTGGATCTCGCTGCGCCACCAGGCGGGCAACGCGGACGACGCGCTGATGCTGCGGCTGCACGGGGCCGACTGGTGGCACCGGGCGGGCGCGCCGCGCGGCCGGCTGCCCCGGCATGCCGCGGTGACGGCGGCCGGGGCGGCGGCGGTGGCGCTGGCACTGACCGGGCGGCGGGGCGGCGGGCTGGTGGCCGCCGCGGGCTGGGCGCTGGGCACCGCGGAGTTCGCCTGGGCGCGGATCGCGCCGGGGCCGCGCACCCTGCCCGAGGTGACGGCGATGCTGGCCACCAGCGCGGTGATCCCGCCGCTGGCCGTCGGGCACCGGCTGCGCGGCACCTGGCGGCACCGGGCGGCGCGCCCGCTGCCGGCCGCTGTCCCGGCCGGGGGTGTGCCATGAGCGGCGGCCGGGCGGCCATACCGCGGGCGGTGCTGTTCGACCGGGACGGCACGCTGGTGGAGGACGTGCCCTTCAACGGCGACCCCGGCCGGGTGCGCCCGCTGCCCGGGGCCCGGCGGGCCCTTGGGCTGCTGCGTGGGCGCGGGGTGCGGGTGGGGGTGGTCACCAACCAGTCCGGGGTGGCGCGCGGGCTGCTGAGCATGGCCCAGGTGGGGCGGGTCAACGCGCGGGTGGAGCGGCTGCTGGGCCCGTTCGACGTCTGGGCGGTGTGCCCGCATGGGCCGGCGGACGGCTGTGACTGCCGCAAGCCGGCGCCGGGCCTGATCCTGCGCGCCGCCCGGGAATTGGGGGTGCGCTGTGCGGACTGTGCGGTGGTCGGGGACATCGGCGGCGATCTGGCGGCGGCCTCGGCCGCCGGGGCGCGCGGGGTGCTGGTGCCCACGCCGGTGACCCGGCCCGAGGAGGTGGCGCGGGCCGAGTGCCGTGCGCCCGACCTGCTGGGCGCGGTGCGCCTGCTGCTGGACGGCGGGGGTGAGCCGCGATGAGGGCGCTGGTGGCCCGGCTGGACAGCTTCGGCGATGTGCTGCTGGCCGGGCCGGCGGTGCGCGCGGTGGCCGCGCGCGCGGAGCACACCGTCCTGCTGTGCGGGCCGCGCGGCGCCCCGGCGGCGCGGATGCTGCCCGGGGTGGACGAGGTGGTGGTGTGGGATGCGCCCTGGGCGGGCTTTGAGCCGCCCGCCGTGGACCGCGCGGCCACCGGCCGCTTTGTGGACCGGATGGCCGGACTGCGGGCGGACGTCGGCCTGTTGCTCACCTCCTTCCATCAAAGCCCGCTGCCGCTGGCCCTGTTGCTGCGGCTGGCCGGGGTACGGCGGCTGGCCGCGGACTGCGCCGATTACCCGGGCGCGCTGCTGGATGTACGGCACCGGCGTGATCCCCGGGCCCATGAGGTGCGGGCCGGGCTGGAGTTGGCCGAGGCGGCCGGCTTCCCGCTGCCCGAGGACGATGACGGCCGGCTGAGGGTGACCGCGCCGCCGGCCACCCACGCCCTGGTGGGCGAGGGCGGCTTTGTGGTGGTGCACCCGGGCGCCGCGGTGCCGGCCCGCCGGTGGGGGCGGGAGCGGTGTGCGGCGGCGGTCCGGGAACTGCTGCGGGCGGGCCACCGGGTGGTGGTGACCGGCGGCCGGCAGGAGCGGGAGCTGACCGCCGCGGTGGCTCTGGGCGGCGCGCTGGACCTGGGCGGGCGTACCGGCCCGGCCGAGCTGGCCGGGGTGCTGTCCCGGGCGGCCACGGTGGTGGTGGGCAACACCGGCCCGGCGCATCTGGCGGCCGCGGTGGGCACTCCGGTGGTCTCGCTGTTCGCGCCGGTGGTGCCGGCCGAGCGGTGGGCCCCCTACGGGGTGCCCCATGTGCTGCTCGGGGACGAGCGGGCGCCGTGCGCGGGCAGCCGGGCCCGGATCTGCCCGGTGGCCGGGCATCCCTGCCTGAACGGGGTCTCCCCCGGGGATGTGCTGGCCGCCGTGGCGAAGCTGACCGGGAGCACACCCGGTCTCGAACCCCTGGAGCGGACGCCATGAGGATCCTGCTGTGGCATGTGCACGGTTCCTGGACGACGGCGTTCGTCCAGGGCCCGCACACCTATCTGGTGCCGGTGACGGCGGACCGGGGCCCGGACGGGCTGGGCCGGGCCGCCACCTTCGACTGGCCGGACTCGGTCCGCGAAGTGCCGCCCGAACGGCTGCGGGAGACAGAGATCGATCTGCTGGTGCTTCAGCGGCCGCATGAGTTCGAGCTGGCGCGCCGCTGGCTGGGCCGGCGGCCGGGCGTGGATGTGCCGACGGTGTACCTCGAGCACAACGCGCCCGGCGGCCCCGTGCCGGACACCCGTCATCCGGCCGCGGACCGGCGGGAGTTGACGGTGGCCCATGTCACCCACTTCAACCGGCTGATGTGGGACTGCGGTGCCACCGCGACAACGGTGATCGAGCATGGCATCGTCGATCCGGGCTCGCTGTGGACGGGCCGGCTGGCGCGGGCGGCGGTGGTGGTCAACGAGCCGCTGCGGCGCGGCCGTACCACCGGTACCGATCTGCTGCCGTACTTCGCGCGGGCGGCGCCGCTGGATGTGTTCGGGATGCGCACCGAGGGCGTCGCGGAGCATCTGGGCCTCGGGCCGGAGCGCTGCCGCGCCCATGAACTGACGCAGCGCGAGCTGCACTTGGCGCTGGCCGGGCGGCGGGTCTATCTGCATCCGGTGCGCTGGACCTCGCTGGGGCTGTCCCTGCTGGAGGCGATGCACCTGGGCATGCCGGTGGTGGCCCTGGCGACCACCGAGGTGGCCGAGGCGGTGCCGCCGGGTGCCGGGGTGGTCTCCAACCGGCTGGAGGTGCTACGGGACGCGGTGCGCGGCTTTCTCGCCGAGCCGGAGCGGGCCCGGGAGACCGGCCGGGCGGCCAGGGCGGCGGCACTGGCCCGTTATGGGCTGCCCCGGTTCCTGGACGACTGGAACCGGCTGATCAAGGAGGTGACCCGATGAGGATCGCCATGGTGTCCGAGCACGCCAGTCCGCTGGCGGTGCTGGGCGGCCCCGACGCCGGGGGCCAGAACGTCTATGTGGCGCGGCTGGCGGACCAGCTGGCCGGACGCGGCCACCAGGTGACGGTCTACACCCGCCGGGACGACCCCGCGCTGCCGGACCGGGTGCCGCTGCCCTCGGGGGTGGTGGTGGAGCATGTCCGGGCCGGCCCCCCGCGTTCGCTGCCCAAGGACGAACTGCTGCCGTTCATACCCGGGTTCGGCGCGCATCTGGCGCGGGCCTGGGAACGCGACGGCCCGGATGTGGCGCATGCGCACTTCTGGATGTCGGGGCTGGCGGCGCTGCTGGGCGCCCGGGATCTGGGGGTGCCGGTGGTGCAGACGTATCACGCGCTGGGCACGGTCAAGCGGCGGCACCAGGGGGCGGCGGACACCAGTCCGCCGGAGCGGCTGGGCATCGAGCGCAATATCGGCGCCAGTTGCGCCCGGATCCTGGCCACCTGCTCGGACGAGGTGCGGGAGCTGGGCCGGATGGGCATCGCTCCGGAGCGCTGTTCGGTGGTGCCCTGCGGGGTGGACACCGGGCACTTCGCGGCCCGGGGCCGGATCGCCCTGGGTCCGCCGCGCCGCGCCCGGCACCGGCTGCTGGCGGTGGGCCGGCTGGTGCCGCGCAAGGGGGTGGATCTGGCGCTGCACGCGCTGCGCCGGGTTCCGGACGCCGAGCTGCTGGTGGCGGGCGGACCGCCCCGGGACGGGCTGGCCCGGGACGCCGAGGCGATGCGGCTGCTGGCCCTGGCCCGCCGGCTGCGGGTGGCCGACCGGCTGGTGCTGCTGGGCGGTGTGGCGCACCAGGACATGCCGGCGCTGATCCGCAGCGCCGATGTGGTGCTGTGCACCCCGGTGTACGAGCCCTTCGGCATCGTTCCGCTGGAGGCGATGGCCTGTGGTGTACCGGTGATCGCCACCGATGTGGGCGGGCACCGGGACACCGTGGCGCACGGCGAGACCGGCCTGTTGGTGCCGCCGGACCGGCTCGCGCCGCTGGCCGAGGCGATACGTCAACTGCTGCACTCCCCCGAGCGGTTGGCGGCCTGTGGCAGGGCCGGGCGGGAGCGGGCGGTGGCCCGCTTCGCCTGGCCGAAGGTGGCCGTCGGTGTGGAACGCGTCTACGACCGGGCCACCCGTCTGCGCCCCATGGCGTCAGGAGCCCCGCGATGACCGTGACCCGTACATCCGGTACCGCTCGTCCCCCCGCCGCCGACGGCGATCACTGCGCCCGGCTGCTGGCCGCGCTGGAGACCTTCCGCGCCGAGCAGGCGGCCACCGCCCGGCTCTGGGGCGCCCGGCTGGCGGCGACGCTGTCCTCGGGCGGCCGGCTGCTGGCGGCCGGCAACGGGGGCAGCGCCGCGCAGGCCCAGCACCTGACGGCCGAGCTGGTGGGGCGCTACCGGGAGGACCGGGCCCCGTTCTCGGCCATCGCCCTGCACACCGACACCTCCAGCTGCACCGCCATCGTCAACGACTACGGCCCGGACGAGCTGTTCGCCCGTCAGGTGCGGGCGCACGCCCGGCCGGGCGATGTGCTGATCCTGCTGTCCACCAGCGGGGCCAGCCCCAATCTGCTGGCCGCGGCGGCCGCCGGCCGGGCCTCGGCGGCCGGGGTGTGGGCACTGACCGGTCCGGCGCCCAATCCGCTGGCCGAGGCGGGCGACGAGACGCTGTGCGTGGCGGCGGCCAGCACGGCCAACGTCCAGGAGCTGCACCTGGTGGCGGTGCATCTGATGTGTGCCGCCTTCGACGCGGCGCTGGACTCCTGACCCGGACCGAAAGGGGCTGTCATGAGCACCGGGACACCACTGCTGGTCGTCGGCGACGCCCTGCTGGACCGCGATCTGGTCGGCACCGCGGAACGCCTGGCGCCGGACGCGCCGGTCCCGGTGCTGGACGGCTGCCAGGAGTGGCTGCGCCCCGGCGGCGCGGCGCTCGCCGCCTACCTGGCCGCCCGGGCGGGCCGTCCGGTGACCCTGCTGGCACCGCTGGGTGACGACCCGGCCAGCCGCCGGGTCGGAGCGCTGCTGGAAGGACTGGTGACGGTGGTGCCGCTGCCGCTGGACGGTCCACTGGCGGAGAAGACCCGGGTGCTGGCCGACAGCCGCCCGGTGGTGCGGCTGGACCGGGGCAACGGGCGGGCGAGCACCGTCACCGACCGGGCCCGCCGTCTGCTCGCCCAGGCGCCCGCGGTGCTGGTGGCCGACTACGCCCGGGGCGCCGCCGAGGTGCTGCGCGCGGAGCTGGCCGCCATCGCCCCGCGCACCGCGCTGGTATGGGATCCCCACCCGCGCGGCCTGCCGCCGGTCGCCGGCGCCCGGCTGGCCACCCCGACCCATGAGGAGGCCCGTGGCTTCGCCGGGGACGGGGCGTCCGAGGGCGAGTCCCTGGGCGCGGTGGCCCGTACCGCCGCCGAGCTGGTGCGCCGCTGGCGGGCGGTGTGGGTGGCGGTCACCCTGGGCGGGCAGGGCGCGTTGCTGTCCCAGGGGGACGGGCCCATGCTGGTGCCGACCGCCGCCCGGCACAGCGGTGACACCTGTGGCGCCGGTGACTGTTTCGCGGCGACCGCCGCCGGGCTGCTGGGCGATGGCGCCCTGCCGGCGGAGGCGGTGCAGGAGGCGGTGGCGGCGGCCACCCGCTATGTCGCCGAGGGCGGCGCCCGGGCGGTGGCTCCGGGCCCGGAGCCCACGGTGGCACCGGACCGTCGCGATGCGGCGGACGGCCTGCGGCTGGCCGGCCGGGTACGGGCCGCGGGTGGCACGGTGGTGGCCGCGGGCGGTTGCTTCGACCTGCTGCACGCCGGCCATGTCAGCCTGCTCCAGCAGGCCCGGGGCATCGGCGACTGCCTGATCGTCTGCCTGAACTCGGACGCCTCGGTACGCCGCCGCAAGGGCGCCGGGCGCCCCATCAATCCGCTGCCGGACCGGATCCGGGTGCTCCGGGCCCTGCACTGTGTGGACGCGGTGGTGGTCTTCGACGAGGACACCCCCGAGCGGCTGCTGTCCCGGCTGCGCCCGCACATCTGGGTCAAGGGCGGCGACTACGCCGTGGAGCGGCTGCCGGAGGCGGCACAGCTGGCGGAGTGGGGCGGGCAGGCGGTGCTGCTGCCCTATCTGGACGGCCGCTCCAGCACCAGGCTGGCCACCCGCGCCGCGCGCTCGGCGGAGGCCCGGGCATGAGGCGCCGGGTGCCGGACGGGCGAATGGGCGCCCTTCGCCCCATGGGGGCGTGCCCACCCGCCGGGCCGCGCCTGCTGGTCCTCCGCGCCCTGGGCCTGGGCGACCTCCTCACCGGGGTTCCGGCCCTGCGCGCCCTGCGCCGCGCGTACCCCGGCCATGAGCTGATCCTGGCCGCCCCCGCCGGCCTCGCGGCGGCCGCCACGGCCACCGACGCCGTGGACACCCTCCTCCCCGCCTCCGCACCGCACCGCGCCGTCCCCGAGTCCCTGCCCTGGACCGGCTCACCCCCCGACATCGCCGTCGACCTGCATGGCAACGGCCCGCCCAGCCACCTTCTCCTGCAACAGCTGCGCCCCGGCCGGCTGCTGGCCTTCGCCCACCCCGGCACCCCCGGTATCGACGGCCCGCACTGGCGCCCCGACGAACACGAACGGGAACGCTGGTGCAGACTGCTCCGCCATTACGGCATCCCCGCCGACCCCGCGGACCTGGCCCTGCGCCGGCCCGCCGCGCTCTCCCCCGTCCCCGGCGCCACCGTGCTGCACCCCGGCGCGGGCGCGCCGGCCCGCCGCTGGCCCGCCGGCCGCTTCGCCGCGCTGGCCCGACTGCTGCTGGCCCGTGGCCACCGGGTGGTGGTCACCGGCGGCCCGGGCGAGGACGCGCTGGTGAGGCGGGTGGCCGTACCCGGCACCCGCGCCCTGCCCGGCGGGCTCTCCTTCGGCGCGCTGTGCGCCCTGGTCGCCGAGGCCCGGGCGGTGATCAGCGGGGACACCGGCCCGGCCCACCTGGCCGTGGCCCTCGGCACACCCAGCGTCACCCTGTTCGGGCCGGTCGCCCCGGCCCTGTGGGGCCCGCCGCCCCACCCACGGCACGCGGCACTATGGCATCAGGGCCCGCCCGGCGATCCGCACGGCGGCCGGCCCGACCCCTTGCTGCTGCGCATCCACCCGGAAGAGGTCCTGGCGGCCCTGGAGACGGCTTCGCCGGTCTCCCCACCGGCCGCGTAACCAGAAGGAAGGTGGCGTCATGAGCGGCGCGAATCCCGATCCGGACCCGGCCGTCACCCCTGGCCTGGAACCCGGCGGCGGCGTACCACCGGGCGAGACCCCGCCCGGCGAGTCCAGCCTCTCGGGCGCGGGCCCCCAGGAGACCTACAACCCCGCCCGCGGCTGGGCCAAGGGCCCGATCGTGGTGATCGGCGCCCTGGTCATCCTCCTGGTCGTCACCATGATCATCTGGGCTGCCATCGTCTGAGCGCCCCGTAAGGGGCGCGAGGCGGCGGCGTCATGCGGCTCCGCCACGTGGGCGCGACCGGCCAAGGACGGCCCGCAGCCAGCCGCCCCCTACCCGGCGGACCGCTACGCAGCCGTCTGGTACGCGGCCTCCGGCACCCGCACCAACGCCGGCGCCCCGCCGCGCGCGGCCCGCCGCCGCTGGACGAGCAGACCCGCACCGATCACGGCGACGATCACCGCGCCGCCCAGCACCAGCGCGCCCCGCTCGCCCGCGCCCTGGACCAGCAGGCCCAGCAGCGGCGGGCCGGCCAGGCCCCAGCCGGTGCTCACGCTGCGCCACACGCCCAGCACCCGGCCGCGCATATGGGCGGGCGGGTCGGTCTGCAGCACGGTGGTGGTGGCGGTGTCGCACACCGACTCCACCACGGCCATCGGCACCACCATCAGCAGCAGCATCCCCATCACCGGGCTCAGTCCGGCCACCATCTGGCAGACCGCACCGGCGGCGGCCAGCAGGGCCACCAGCCGGACGGTGGGCTTGCGCAGCCGCCCGGCCAGTACGGCGCCGGCGATGCCGCCGACCGCCAGCAGGGCCGAGACCAGGCCATAGGCACCGGCGCCGCCGTGCATCGGCCCGGTGACCAGGGTGGCCAGGGTGAGCTGGTAATTACGGCCCAGCACCGCGCTGATCGCGGCGATCACGGCGAGCGCGACCAGGCTGCGGCGGCTGAGGAAGAAGGACAGGCCGCCCCGGGTGTCCTCGGGCTGCCCGGCGGCGCGGGCGGCCGCCTCCTGGGCGTGCCGGGCCGGGCGCAGAAAGGGGATGACGGCGGTCACCAAGAGGAAGGACAGCCCGTTGACCGCATAGGCGCCGGCGGTGCCGATGGCGGCGATGCCGACGGCGGCAAGGGCGGTGCCGGCCAGCCGGCCCACGCTGTGCACCACCGAACCCAGGGCGATGGCCGAGGGCACATCCTCCTCCGGCACCAGATCGTTGCCCAGCAGGGAGGTGGCCGGGCCGTCCACGGTGGCGATCAGGCCGGTGATGGCGGACAGCACCAGCAGCAGGGGCACGCTGAGCATGCCGAAGGCCACCAGGCCGGCCGTGGCGAAGGCCACCAGGCCCAGCGCGGCCTGGCTGACCGCCGCGGTGAGCTTGCGCGGCCAGCGGTCCACCGCGGCCCCGCCCAGCAGCCCGAACAGCAGGCCCGGCGCGGCCTGCACGGACAGTGACAGTCCGGTGGCGGCGGCGGAGCCGGTGAGCTGGAGCACCAGCAGGTTCTGCACCGTGAGCTGCATCCAGGTGCCGAGGTTGGACATCAGGTTGGCGGCCGACCACCAGCGCATGCTGCGGCTGCGCAGACAACGCCAGGGGGAGCGGTCGCCGCTGAATCGGCGGGTCCGGGCAGGGGCGGGTGAGACAGGCAAAGGCGGTCCAGGGTCGGGCGGGCAGGGTGTGACGCTCTGCTCGGCCCGTCCGGCTCTCGGGCCGCGACTCGGGCGGAGCCCTCATACGGCACGACGGGGCACGTCAACGTCCCAGCCATCGTCACAAGCGCTTCCCCCACGGGGGAAGTTCGACGGCTGTGCGGTGCGTCACCAGTGACCGCCGTCACCATGACCGCCGTCACCGTGACCGCCGTCACCGTGACCCGCTCACCGCAACAGCCGCCCGGCCACCCGCAGATCCGCCACCAGCCCCGCGTACATCGCCGCCCGGTCCGCGTCCCCGGCACGGAGCACCGCCGAGGGGTGGATGGTGGCCACCAGCACGCCCTCCCCCGCCTCTTCCGCCCCGTCCAGCGGGGGCAACGGCAGTGCCACACCGCGCTGTTGGCCCACCCGGAACGAGGACCCCAGCAGGGCCTTGCCGGCGCTGGCGCCCAGGGCCACCACCACTTCGGGGCCGATCACCCGCAGTTCCTCGCGCAGCCAGGGCTTGCAGGCGCTGATCTCGCGCAGGCTGGGCGTCTTGTGGATGCGTCTTTTGCCGCCCGGCGCCGGCTGGAACTTGAAGTGCTTGACGGCATTGGTGACATAGGTCTCGGTGGGGTCGATGCCCGCCTCGTCCACGGCCCGCATCAGCACCCCGCCGGCCGGTCCGACGAACGGCTCCCCGCGCCGGTCCTCCTGGTCCCCGGGCTGCTCCCCCACCAGCACCACCCGGGCCGAGGCGGTACCGGAGCCGAAGACCGTGCCGCCGGCCTCCCGGTACAGCGGGCACCCCCGGCAGCCGGCCGCGGCCTCCCGCAGCGCCTCCAGACCGGCGCCCTGCGGCACATAGGGACCGGCGTCGTACTCCTCGCCGCCGCCCGCCATCAGATGATTCGCTGGTTGAAGCGGCGGGCCGCACGGTCGTTGAGCGCGGTGAGCCGGTTGAGGGCGGCCGAGCCCAGGGTGCGGGCTGCATGCCGCCCCGGTACGCCGCGTTCGGGCTCGGGGCCGCAGCCCGGCAGCAGCCGGGCGGCCACGCTCAGTGCCCGGGTGGTGGTGGCGGGGGCGAGGCCATGGACCCGTACCGCCGCCTTGGCCAGCGGGGTGAGCACCAGCTCGGGGCGGCGCCGTTCGGCGGCCCGGACGATGGCGCGCGCCGCCCGCTCGGCGTCCATGGACAGCAGCGGCAGGCCGGCCGCGGCGGCGAACCAGGCGTACTCCCGGGTGGGCTGCCCGCTGAAGCGGGCGGCGGTGTGCGAGCCGGTGCGCATCAGCCCGGGCAGCACGGTGGTGACGCTGATCCCCTCGGCCGCCAGCTCGGCGCGCAGCCCCTGGGACAGTCCGGTGGCGGCGAACTTGGCACCCGCGTAGGGCAGCAGGTGCGGGGCGGCGATCCGGCCGCCGAGCGAGCTGATGGTGACGATCCGGCCGTGACCACGCTCCCGCATGCCCGGCACCGCGGCCAGCACCAGCCGCAGCGGGGCGAAGTACATGGTTTCCATGGCGTCCCGGAAGTCGGCCTCGGTCATGGCGGCGAACGGGCCGACCTGGATCGTCCCGGCATTGTTGACCAGTACATCCAGGCTGCCGAATGCCTCCTCGGTGGCCCGTACCAGGTTGGCGGGGACTCCCTCCTGGGTGATGTCGCAGGCGAGGGAGCGCACTTCGGCTCCCTCGTCCCGCAACATCCGCTTGGCGGCGGCGAGTTCATCCGCGCTCCGGGCGCAGAGCATCACCTGGCAGCCGCTTCTGGCCAGTTCACGGGCGATCAGCAGACCGAGGCCCCGGGACGCCCCGGTGACCAGTGCGCCACCGCCCAGGCGACGGGAGGAGCAGCGCGCCATGGAACCACCTCCACCGGGTGTCACCAGCGGTACCAGCGGCCGTCGCCGGGCCGGACCAGGAATCCGAGCAGCCAGATGACCGCGACCGCGATGGCGAACCACCACAGCACCTTCACGGCGAATCCCAGGCCGAACAGCAGGAGAGCGAGCAGCAGCACTATGACCACGGGCATCATCGGCCTCACCTTCCTCGCTCGCCCAGTGTCTCCCGCCGGCCGCGTTCGCGCCTGCCGCGCGGGCGGGCCGGGTCACCGGTACCGGATCACCGTGCTGGGTCACCGGTACCGGATCACAGGTACAGGTCGTCGTCCGGGGGCGGTGCGGTGGCGGGCGCCGGGCGGGGCTTGGGGCCAGGCACCGGTCCGGGCCGCGGCCAGGGGTCCGGGCCGGGCGGCGGGGCGGGCGGGGGCCGGTCCGGCTCCGGCTGGGGCGGAGCGGGCGGCACCGGGTCGGGACCGGGCACCGGCCGGGGACCGGGCATCGGCCCGGGATCCGGTCCGCCGGGCCCGGGCGGACGGGTGGGTTCCGGTGGCACCGGATCGGGCGGGGTGACGTCATAACCGGGCGCCCCCCAGCCGGGCACCACCCCGGAACCGGGCATCTCATTGCCGGACATCGAAGTCTCGCCTCCAGACCTGCGGGTCTACTCGCCGACCGCCTGCTGCATCCGCACCCGCAGAAAGTGCAGCAGGTCGGAGCCGGCCAGCGCGGTGAGCGTGGCGGTCGCCAGCCGGGTCGTCCGCGGCGCGAAGACCACCCCGGCGGCGATCCCGCTGGCTATCCACATGCCATTGCAGAAGGGGCAGGTCAGCAGCTCGCCCACCACCTTGCGCACACCCTGGCCACGTACCTCCTCGTCCAGTTCGGCGGGGCCGGTGGTGCCGCGGAAGCGGGTGAAGGGGGCGCGCAGCGGACTGGTCACCGGGTCCTTGGCCACCAGCCGGGACAGCCGGTGGGTGGCCCCGGCCCAGCACAGCACGTCCCAGGGCGTGGGGTCGGGCAGCGTACGGCCGGAGAGCCGGGCGGCCGCCCCCAGGGCCGCGATGCCCGCGACATAGACGCCCATCGCTCCGGCGTACGAGCCGAGCGGATGGTCGCCTTCGCCCTGGTAGGCCGCGTTCTCCTGGTAGAGCCGCCGCCGGACCCGGTCCTGGGCTTCCTCCGGGCTGGGCATCGCCACCTCCGTTCCCGCCGTGTCGGGTGGTTGTGAGGGTCTGCCGCCCTTCCACCGTAGGCGCACCCGGGCGGACCGTGCCCGTCGGCGGCAAGCCCTCGACAAGGGCGGCTTGCCGCTCGGGCGCCCGCCAAACCCGGCGGGAGCTACTGGGCGCCGCCCGCGCGGGCATTTCGGCCCACCGGCCCCGGGTACGGTCTCGGCTCGTCCGAGGCGGCTCATCCGGGGCGGCTCATCCAAGAAGGGGGGCTTGGCCGATGCCCGAGGGAAAGCTGGTGGCACAGCCGGTGGGAACGTCCGGGACGGAGCCCGGGGGCAAGCCCGCGCTGCGTCCGGTCCGCTGGTGGCCGCCGCGGCGCCCGCCCCGCTCCAGAGCCCCTTACAGCCGCACCCCGCTGCCGCCGGTGCGGCGTCTTGCGCCGGCCGCCCGGGGGCCGGAGGACGTCCGGGTGGATGCCACGGGCCTGGTGCTCACCGGGGTCCAGGACGGGCCCGTGCTCGGCCTGGACCCGGCCGACGGCCGGGTGCGCATGGTCGCCGACACCGGCGGCCGCCCGCTGGGCCTGTGTCCGCTGCCGGACGCGGCTGCTGGTGTGCGATACGGAGCGCGGCCTGCTGCGGGTGGACCCGGGCTCGGGACGGATCGAGACGGTGCTGCGCGACGTGGCCCTGGCCGGGGCGATCCCCTGCTGGACCTGCTGCACCGCACCGGCGGCGGCCTGCGCCGGACGCTGTGGCGGCTGCCGTCCGCGCTGCTACCGGGCCCGCGCCCCACCGCCTGGGTGATCGCCCTGGACGCCCCCGGGCGGGTGGTGCACGACCTGCAGCGCCCCGGCACCGGCTTCCGCACGGTCACCGGAGTCTGCGAGCACGACGGGCGCCTGTTCCTGGGCAGCCCGGTGGAGTCGGCGGTGGGCGTGGTGCCGCTGGCGCCCTCGCGATGAGTCTCTTCACGCCGCCTTGACGTCCTGGACCGGATGCTGGAAGGCGCATGGGAGAGGAGTGCGTGGATGCCCGAGAACGCGAGGCCGGGCCCCGAGGGCGGCAATGGCTGGGACGAGGTCGAACTGGACGAGGCCTTCGTCCTTTCGGCATCCAGCCGGGAGCCCTCCGCCCGGGCCCGGATGCTCGCCGCCCGCTGGCGGCGGGAGCAGCCCGAACCCCAGCCCTGGCGGGCGGACCGGCCGCCGGCCGGCTGGTTCTGGAGCCGGGTACGCAGGCGGCGCAGGTGGCGCTGAGCGCCCCTTGAGGGGCGCGGGGCAACAGCGGGGCGCTGAAGTCCGTGCCTGCTCATAGAGGTGCCGCTTGGACGCCCGTTCGTCGACGCCCTCGTGGAGCGCGCCGGCGTGGACGGCAGTTCCTCCCGTCCGGGCAGGACAGCTCACCTCTCCATCCCTGGGAGCCCCGCTCGTCACGGCCGGTCTCAAACGCCCGTGCCCCGCAGGCCACCGCCCCGGGTCACCACCAGGTGAGTGCCGCCAGCAGTCCGATCCCGGCCGCCGTCCAGGCCACATAGTCGCCCACGTGCCCGGAGTGCAGATGGCGCAGCGGGCGCAGCGCGGGCAGGGCCGGTGCCGGGCGCCGTACACCCAGGGCCGCCAGGCCGCCGGCGAGGGCCACGGAGAGCAGGTCCAGGGCGGCGCCCTGCCAGGTCCATGCCGTCTCCACCGTCCCGCCGCCGGGCCACCGCAGTCCGTCCAGGACCACGGCCATGTACCCGGCGTGGTCCGCGAAGTGCGCCCCCGCGACGCCGGCGCCCCGGGCGAGGCCCGGGACCGTGCCCACCGCCAGCGCGCCGGCCAGCAGCAGCCCGGCCACCACGACCATCGGCCAGGGGGCCCGGCGCACCGGCCGGCTGGTCTCCGGTTCCTCGTCCTCGCCCGAGGTCTCGTCCTCCGCATGCCGTTCGGGTGCGCACCGTCCGGCGCCCGCGAAGACCCGGGCGGCCACGCGCAGCACCGCGCCGCCGGTCACCGCCGAGACCGTCACAAACAGCACGGGCAGCCAGCCGGACTCCTCCTCCACCAGTGCCTTGCCCAGGCCCGTGCCGAACGGCGGCAGCCCGGCCAGGGCCAGGCCGCCGACCGTGAACAGCGCCCCTATCACCGGCAACTCCCGTCCACGGCCGTGCAGTTCCAGCTCGTCCACGCTGCCGTAGC
The DNA here is from genome assembly GCF_044593195.1 of Streptomyces sp. NPDC052396. NCBI lineage: Bacteria > Bacillati > Actinomycetota > Actinomycetes > Kitasatosporales > Streptomycetaceae > Streptomyces > Streptomyces sp. NPDC052396. Next base: position 331,852 of record NZ_JBIUAW010000007.1, on the reverse strand, counting down.
GGTCCAGGAGTACGCCGGTGCAGGCGAACAGTGCCGCCTTGGCCCCGGCGTGGCCCAGGATGTACAGCGAGGTCCCGGTCATGCCCCGGGGGCTCAGCAGCGCCACGCCGGTCAGGAAGAGTCCGGTGTGCGCCACCGTGGAGAAGGCCAGCAGCCGCTTGATGTGCCGTTGCTGCCAGCACATCACCGCGCCGGTCAGCGCCCCGGCCACGCCCAGCACCAGCAGGGCCCGTCCAATGTCCTCCGCCGGTACCCCGCCCGGGCCGCCGAAGACCGTGACGCTCACCCGCGCCACGCCATAGACGCCCATCTCGACCATGACTCCGGACAGCAGCATGCACACCGGCGTGGGCGCCACCGCGTGCGCGTCCGGCAGCCAGAAGTGGAAGGGCACCGCCGCCGCCTTCACCAGCAGCCCGGTGAGCACCAGCACAAAGGCGGTGATGACCAGCGCGTCCCGGTGCGGGGAGGCGTCCAGTGCCCGGCCGGCCTGGGCCATGCCCAGTTCGCCGGTGCGGGCGTAGAGCAGGCCGATGCCCAGCAAGGAGGCGTAGCCGCCCAGGGAGTTGAGGAAGCCGAAGGCCAATGCGCCCTGCACCGGCCGTGCTTGCTCCACTCGGTAGCCGGTCAGGGCGTAGCCCACCACTCCCATCAGCTCGAAGAAGACAAAGGCGTTGAACAGGTCACCGGTCAGGGCGAAGCCGCACATGCCGGCCTGGAACAGCAGGATCAGCGCCGGGAAGGCACCGGCGTGACCCCGGGGCGGTTCGTCGAAGTAGCGCCAGGAGTAGGCCAGTACGGAGACGATCAGCAGTGAGGTGAGAGTGGCCAGGCCCAGTCCGGTCCGGTCTCCGGTGAGCACGATGCCCACGCTGTGACCGCCTTGCGGGGGCCAGTCCCCCACCCAGACCACATCCGTGGTCCCCCGGGCGAGCAGGGCCAGGCCGAGCGCCGTGGAGACGGCGGCGCAGGCGCAGGCGAGGGTCTCGGCGACGGGCCGGGGCATCCGGCGGCCCGTGCTCACCAGCAGGGCGGCGCCCAGCAGCGGCACCGCCACGATCAGGGGGAGCATACGGCCCATCCGCCGGTCAGCCCTTCAGCTCGGACAGTTCGTCGGGGTCGATCGTGCCGTGCCGCTTCTGCACCTGGACCACCAGCGCCAGCAGCAGCGCGGTGACGGTGGCGCCCACCACCACATCGGTCAGGGCCAGCGCCTGCACCACCGGGTCCACGGTCACCGTGGAGGTGGGGACGTCGGAGAAGACCGGGGCGCTGCCGCCGCGCCGGTAGCCGATGGCCAGCAGCAGCACATAGGTGGCGGACTGGGCCACCGACAGACAGCCCACGGCGTGCACCAGGTTGCGGCTGGTGGCCATGCCGTAGACGCCGATGAGGAAGATCCATCCGGCGATCAGATAGGGCAGCACGCTCACTGTTTCTCCTCCCCCCCTTCGATTTCCAGTGCTTGGTCGAGGAAGTGGGCCAGCAGCACCACCACGGCGGAGGCGACCTCCATGCCGACGGCGGCATTGAGCAGGGGGACGGTGCCGCCGGAGGAGAGGGTGTTGAAGGTGCCAAGCGGAAGGATGTTGGCCAGATATGCCGAACCGGCCAGCAGCCCGGCGCCGCCGAGCACCACATACGCTCCCTCGCCCAGCCCGTCGACCAGCTCGAACAGGCCCATCGGCCGGATGCGTTCCAGGGCCCGGTAGTCGGCGCCGATGTACAGCAGGTGTATGGCGGTGGCCACCACCACCCCGCCCTGGAAGCCACCGCCCGGGCTGAGCTGGCCATGGGCGATCACATAGAGGCCGATCAGCAGGGTGACGGGCAGCAGCAGAAATCCGTAGCGGCGCGACACCGGGGAGACCCGGGTGGGTTGGGGCCGCACCCGCCGTTCGTCACGGGTCTGCCGCAGCAGCACCACGGTGCCCAGGACGGAGGCGAACAGGATGCTCTCCTCGCCAAGGGTGTCAAAGCCGCGCTGGTCGAAGTTGACGGAGGAGACGGTGTTGGCGGTGCGCCGGCGCAGTGCGGCCTGTACCGCCCGGTCGCCATAGGGATGCGACTGCCCGCCGAAATGCGGCAGTTCGGCGAGGGCCGGGACCAGCAGCACGGCCAGCGCCGCCAGCGAGAGCAGCAGCAGCCACAGCCGCACCCGGCGGCTCATCCGTCCCGCCTCCGGCGTCGTACCTTGCGCACCGTCAGCAGGATCATCAGCGGGGTCACCGCGGAGCCCACGGCGAGCTGGGACAGCCCCACATCGGGCGCCTGCTCCACGGTGAACAGCACGGACAGGCAAAGGCCGAGCAGGGAGAGCAGGATCGCCTGGCGGGCCGGGTCCCGGTTGAGCACGGCGGCGGTGGCCGCGCCGGCCACCAGCAGCAGGGCGATCACCATCAGGGTGTCAGCCACGCCGCACCGCCCGGGTGGTGACCATCCCTCCGGCGATCAGCAGCACTCCGATCAGCAGCAGCTTGAGCATGGCCCGGCCGGGGCCGGTGACCAGGCACAGCGGGATGACGGTGGCCGGGGTGCCGATGAGCACCGCGGGCGTCAACAGCCGTGCGCCGGGCGGGCTTTCCTCGAATTCCTCGCCCAGCAGCCGGGCGAAGACCAGGGTGCCGGCCGGGCCCAGCACACACACCACCAGGGCCAGGTCCACATAGGAGGTGCGGCCATAGCCCTGGGCGAGGAGCAGGAAGACCAGGCAGAGCAGCAGGGTGGCCATGTTCTGGGCGACCACCCGCCGGCCCGCGCCGCCCCGGGCGGCGCCCCACAGGCAAGGTCCCAGGCCGCCGGCGGTGAGCGCGGCGGCGGCCGCCAGCCAGGGGTTCACCTCAGCTCACCGCCTGGCGGGCGCCACGTGCGGCGCAGGCCGCCGCCAGGGCGCAGGCGGCGCCCATCGCGAGTTCCAGGGTGTCAACGGTGCTGATCAGGACGGTCCACACGGCGGTCAGTCCGGCCCACCACCCGGCGATCTCCGCCGCCGCGGCGCCTCGCGCCATCCTCGTTCCTCCTCCGGCTCCGGGGGCTTCGAAGTATCGGCCACCGGCCGACGGCCGGGCGCGATCCGCCCGGTCGCGTGTCGCCGTCCCTGCGGGTGCCCGGCCCCCTTCCGGCCAAACCGCGGGGAAGCACGGCCGGGCCGGGTGTCGGCGGGGCGGTGCCGGGTAGCCGGATGCACCGACCGCCCGAACGAACCGGGACCGAGCGAACCAAGACCGAGCGAACCAAGACCGAACGATTCACCGAACGATTCGAGGAGGGACGCGAGATGGCGCCTTCGGAGCAGACCGATGTGGTGGAGCTGCTGACCCGGCAGCACCGGGAGATCCGGGCCCGCCTGGACGAGGTGCTGGCGCACACCGGCACCGAGCGCAGGCACGCCTTTGAGCGGCTGGTGCGGCTGCTGGCGGTGCATGAGACGGCCGAGGAGGAGGTGGTCCACCCCTATGCCCGGCGGTCGGTGGCGGGCGGTGAGCCCGTGGTGGCCGACCGGCTGAAGGAAGAGCAGGCGGCCAAGCGGGGGCTGACCCGGCTTGAGGGGCTGGATCCGGATGATCCGGCCTTTGTGGAGCGGTTCACCGCGCTGCGTGAGGCGGTGCTGGAACACGCGGAGGCCGAGGAGCGGCAGGAGTTCACCCGGCTGCGCCAGGCCGGCGACCCGGACCGGCTGGAACTGCTGGCCAAGGCGGTGCGGGCGGCGGAGGCCGTGGCGCCCACCCGGCCGCATCCGGGTACCGAGTCGGCGGCCGGGAACCTGGTGCTGGGCCCGGCCAACGCGGTGGCCGACCGGGCCCGGGACGCGGTACGCGCCGCCCTGCGCTCCGGATGAACCATGCCCTTGCCCCGGGGCCGCCCGGGGCAAGCCCGCCGGTACGTACCGGGATGTTTCGCCCCGCTCCCACCGGTTACCCGTCGACCCTGACCCGGAGGAGGCACGGCCCCATGACCGAGTACGGCTACTTCCTGTCCTGTGAGGAGCACCCCCCGCGGGCCCTGCTGGAACAGGCCAGGATGGCCGAGCAGGCCGGCTTCACCTCCCTGTGGATCTCCGACCACTTCCATCCCTGGACCGGGGAACAGGGCCAGAGCCCGTTTGTCTGGTCGGTGATCGGCGCCCTGTCCCAGGTGACCTCGCTGCCCGTCTGCACGGCGGTCACCTGCCCCACCGTCCGGATCCACCCCGTGATCACCGCCCAGGCCGCGGCCACCAGCGCGGCACTGCTCGGCCATGGCCGCTTCCGGCTGGGCGTGGGCAGTGGCGAGGCGCTCAACGAGCACATCCTGGGCGGCCGTTGGCCGGAGGCGTCGGTGCGGCTGGAGATGCTGGAGGAGGCCATCCAGCTGATGCGCCGCCTGTTCGAGGGCGGCAAGGTCAGCCACCACGGCAAGCACTACACGGTGGAGAACGCCCGGCTCTACACGGTGCCCGACCAGCCGCCGCCGATCGATGTCTCCGCCTTCGGCCCGGCCGCCCTGAGTCTGGCCGCCCGGCTGGGGGACGGGCTGGTGACCACGCGGCCCGACCGGGAGGTGGTGGACCGCTTCCGCCGGGCCGGCGGGGCCGGCAAGCCGGTGTTCGGCGGCGTCAAGGTCTGCTGGGGCCCGGACCGCGAGGCGGCGGTGCGCACCGCGCACCGGCTGTGGGCGGTGGAGCAGCTGCCGGGCGAGCTCAACCAGGTCCTGCCCTCCCCGGCCCACTTCGAGCAGGCCGCCCGTCTGGTCACCCCGGAGCAGGTGGCCGGGAAGGTCACCTGCGGCGACGACCCGGACGAGCATGTACGCACCCTCCAGGCGTATGCCGAGGCCGGTTTCGACCGGGTGCACATCAGCCAGATCGGTCCCGACCAGCAGGGCTTCTTCGACTTCTACCGCACCAAGGTGCTGCCGAGCCTGACCGGCTGAGAGAGGAACACCGTGAGCGAGAAAGTCTCCGACTACATTCTGGCGCGACTGCGCGAGTGGGACGTGGAACGCGTCTTCGGCTACCCCGGAGACGGGATCAACGGGCTGCAGGCGGCCTGGGAACGCGCCAAGGACCGGCCCAGGTTCATCCAGGCCCGGCACGAGGAGATGGCCGCCTTCGAAGCCGTCGGCTACGCCAAGTTCAGCGGGCGGCTGGGGGTGTGTGTGGCCACCTCCGGGCCGGGCGCCATCCATCTGCTCAACGGTCTCTATGACGCCAAGCTCGACCATGTGCCGGTGCTGGCCGTGGTGGGCCAGACCGCCCGTACCGCGATGGGCGGTTCGTACCAGCAGGAGGTGGATCTGCACACCCTGTTCAAGGATGTCTGCTCCGACTTCCTGGAAATGGTCACCGTGCCCGAGCAGTTGCCCAATGTGCTGGACCGGGCGATCCGCACCGCCTACGCCCGCCGGGCCCCCACCGCCGTGATCATCCCCGCCGATGTCCAGGAGCTGGACTACTCGCCGCCCACCCACAGCTTCAAGATGGTGCCCTCCAGCCTGGACCGCAGCGGCTGGCAGGCGGTGCCCTCCCAGGAGGCCCTCCAGCGGGCCGCCGAGGTACTCAACTCCGGGGAGAAGGTGGCCATCCTGGCCGGCCAGGGTGCCGCCGGCGCCCGCCAGGAGGTGGAGCAGACCGCCGAGCTGCTGGGTGCGGGCGCGGCCAAGGCGCTGCTGGGCAAGGATGTGCTCAGCGACCAACTGCCCTATGTCACCGGGGCGATCGGTCTGCTGGGCACCCGCCCGTCCTATGAGCTGATGCGGGACTGCGACACCCTGCTGACCATCGGCTCCAACTTCCCCTATTCGCAGTTCCTTCCGGACTTCGGGTCGGCCCGCGGGGTGCAGATCGAGCTGGATCCGCATATGGCGGGCCTGCGTTACCCCTATGAGGTCAATCTGATCGGTGACTCCCGGGCCACCTTGCAGCGGCTGCTGCCACTGCTGCGCCGCAAGGAGAAGCGTGCCTGGCAGGAGGCGGTGATCAAGGGGGTCAAGCGCTGGCACGAGGTGATGGAGCGGCGGGCCGCGGTGAGCGCGGACCCGGTCAACCCGGAACATGTGGCCCGGGTGCTGTCCCCGCAGCTGCCCGAGGACACCATCCTCACCTCCGACTCCGGCTCGGTGGCCAACTGGTATGCCCGGCATATCGAGATGCGCGGCACCATGCGCGGTTCGCTGTCCGGGACCCTGGCGACCATGGGCCCGGGCGTGCCCTATGCGATCGGCGCCAAGTTCGCCCACCCCGGCCGGCCGGTGGTGGCCCTGGTCGGCGACGGGGCGATGCAGATGAACGGGATGGCCGAGCTGATCACCGCCATGAAGTACTACCGCCAGTGGGAGGACCCGCGGCTGGTGGTGGGGGTGTGGAACAACCAGGACCTCAACCAGGTCACCTGGGAGATGCGGGCCATGAGCGGCTCACCGCAGTTCCTGCCCTCCCAGCAGATCCCGGATGTCTCCTACGCCGCCTTCGCCCGCCAGATCGGGCTGGTCGGCATCCGGGTGGAGCGCCCGGAGGAGGTGGCGGACGCCTGGCGCGAGGCGCTGGCCGCCGACCGCCCCGCCGTGGTGGAGGTGCTCACCGACCCGGCGGTGCCGCCGATCCCCCCGCACGCCGACTGGGACCAGATCGAGGCCACCGCGGCGTCCATCATCAAGGGGGACACCGACCGCAAGGGCATGATCCGCCAGGGCGTCAAGGCGAAGATCCAGGAGTTCCTGCCGGGCGGCCCCAAGCACTCGGGAGGCTCCTCGTGATCACGGTCTCCCGCGCCAAGTCCCCTGCGGCCCGGGCGGCTTACGACATCCGGCACGGCCGGCTGGAGCGCTCCCTGTCCCTGCTGACCGCCGCCGGATCGGCCATCACCGCCGCCGAGATCTATCTGGAGCACGACCGGGCCGGCTTCGGCAACCGGGTGATGTGGTGGCCGGTGCTGCTGGGGCCGGTGGGGGTGGCGGCCGGGCTGGCCGGCTTCAGCAGCGAACGGGCGGCGCACACCGCGCTGCCGCTGGCCTCCGCCGCCATCGTCGCCAACGGTCTGCAGGGCACCTATCTGCATATCCGGGGCATCGGCCAGAAGCCCGGCGGCTGGCGGCTGGCCCGCTACAACATCGAGCTGGGACCGCCGCTGTTCGCCCCACTGCTGATGAGCATGGTGGGCGGCATGGGGCTGCTGGCGAGCGCGTTGCGGAGGGAGCGGTGAGGCGTTCCCCGCTGAGCCGGGTCCCCGGTGTGGCCGGGCGGGCCGGGGACTGGGACGCCGCCACCGCCGGAGTGGTGCTGGCCCGGCTGGGCCCCCGGCCGCAGCCGCCGCTGAGCTTCTTCACCCCCGCCGAGGAGGCCGCCGCCGAGGCGCTGCTGGACCATCTGCTGGCCCGTACCCCCGAGGACCCTCCGGTGCCGGTGCTCTCCGTCATCGACGCCCGGCTGTCCACCGGGCAGGGCGACGGCTGGCGCTATGCCGACCTTCCCGAGGACGACGAGACCTGGCGCCGCTCCCTGGCCGCGCTCGACGAGGACGCCCGGCTGCGCCACTCCGGCCGCGCCTTCGCCGCTCTGGACCACGGCGACCAGGACCGGCTGCTGCACCACATCAAACAGCTGGGCCCCGGCGACTGGTACGGCATGCCCGCCTCCCATGTATGGACCCTGTGGACGCGCTATGCCACCGCCGCCTACTACGCCCACCCCTACGCCTGGGACGAGATCGGTTTCGGCGGCCCCGCCTATCCACAGGGCTATCTGCGGCTGGGCCGCGGCCTGCGGGAGCCCTGGGAGGAGCCGCGGTGAACCCGGCCTGGTGGCAGACGCTCAGGGAGACGGCCCGCCCCCAGGGCGGCATCCGCCGCCGCAACTCCTCCGCCTGGCTGCCCGATGTCACCCGGCTCCGGTCCACCATGCGGCAGTTCGCCGACCGGGACGAGGTGGACATGGTGGTGGTCGGCTGCGGCGCCGGCGGCGCCACCTTCACCCAGCGCCTGGCGCACGCCGGCTGGCGGGTGGTCTGTCTGGAGGCGGGCCCGTTCTGGGATCCCGAACGGGACTGGGTCAGCGATGAGTCCGGCTCCCACCACCTGTACTGGAACGAGCCCCGGGTGATCGGCGGCGATCATCCGGTGCCCCTGGGCTCCAACAACTCCGGCCGGGGTGTGGGCGGTTCCATGGTGCACTTCGCCGGCTACGCGCCCCGGCTGCATCCCTCCGACTTCCGCACCCGCACCCTGGACGGTGTGGGCGTCGACTGGCCGCTCTCCTACCAGGAGTTGCGCCCCTACTACCAGCGCCTGGAACAGGAACTGCCGGTGGCCGGCCAGTACTGGCCCTGGGGCGACCCGCATCCGCACCCCTATCCCCCGCACCCGGTCGGCGGCAATGGCGAGGTGATGCTGGAGGGTTGCGCGGCCCTGGGCATCGAGGCCCGGGTGGGCCCGGTGGCCATCGTCAACGGCCGTTTCGGCAACCGCCCGCACTGCGTCTACCGTGGCTTCTGCCTCCAGGGCTGCAAGGTCAACGCCAAAGCCTCGCCCCTGATCACCCATGTTCCCGACGCCATTGTGCATGGCGCGGAGATCCGGGCCGACGCCATGGTCACCCGGGTGGAGACCGACCCCCAGGGGCAGCGGGTCACCGGTGTCCGCTATGTCCGCGGCGGCCGGGAACGCTTCCAGCGCGCCGCGGCCGTGGCCATTGCCGGCTACTCCATCGAGACTCCCCGGCTGCTGCTCAACTCCGCCAACTCCCGCTTCCCCGAGGGGCTGTGCAACGACCACGACCTGGTGGGCCGCTATGTGATGGTGCAGGGCGCCCCGCAGACCGCCGGCCGCTTCCCCGACGAGATCCGGATGTACAAGGCGCCACCGCCCGAGGTGTGCAGCGAGGACTTCTACGAGACCGACCCCGCCAAGCCCTACCGCCGGGGGTTCTCCCTCCAGACCGTCTCCCCGCTCCCCATCACCTGGGCCGAGCACGTCGCCCAGCAGGGTCACTGGGGAAAGGACCTGAGGCAGCGGATGACGGACTACTGCCACTGGGCCACCCTGGGCGCCCTGTGCGAGCTCCTCCCCCAGCCCGGCAACCGGGTCACCCTGGCCGACGAGCAGGACCGGCACGGCCTGCCGGTCGCCCGCTTCGACCACTCCCGCTGTGAGAACGACGACCTGCTGATGCGGGCCGCCCAGGAGACCATGGAACGCATCCTGCGGGCCGCCGGCGCCACCGAGCTGATGACCATCGAGCGCTATGCCCATCTGGTGGGCGGCTGCCGGATGGGCCGCGGCCCCGAAGAGGGTGTGGTGGACGCGGACTTGCGCACCTTCGCCATCCCCAACCTCTTCATCACCGACGGCAGTGTGCTGCCCACCCAGGGCAGCGCCAACCCCGCCCTGACCATCATGGCCCTCGCCGACCGGGCCGCCGGCCGGCTGACCGGAGGCACCCCATGACCGTCCGCGACTCCTCCTCGGTGGAGGACGCCACCGTCCGCTACCTGATGTACGGGCTGCTGCCGTCCTGGTTCATCCCCGGCGTCGCCGACTGGGCGATGCACCGGCGCACCCGCATCGAGGACACCTCCGGCCTCCGGGAGTCCCTGATCCACTCCCTGATGATGACCGAGGTGGGCATCCCCATCGCCCTCACCCTCGTCTACCGCGTCAACCCCCTGCTGCTGTCCGTCCAGTTGGGCGCCACCGCCTGCCATGAGGCGACCGCCCTGTGGGACGTACGCACCGCGGTGCGCGGCGACCGCGAGGTCAGGCCCGTCGAACAGCACGTCCACAGCTTCCTGGAATCCCTGCCCTTCGCCGCCCTCGCCGCCCTGATGTGCCTGCACCACGACCAGGCGCGCGCCCTGCTCCACGGCGGCCGCGGCACCCCCGGCGCCTGGCGCCTCGTCCCCCGCCGCCCGCCGCTGCCGCGCCGCTATCGGGCCGGAGTCGCCCTGGCGGTGGGCGCGTTCGTGGCGCTGCCCTACGCCGAGGAACTCATCCGCTGCCTGCGCGCCCGCCGCCGTGGCGAGCGCCGCCGTCCGGCCCCGCCACAGCAGTACCTGGACATGGAAAGGATCGCATCATGAAGGTCGCATTCCTCACCGCTCCCGAAGGCGTGGAGCAGGCCGAACTCACCGATCCCTGGCAGGCCGTGGAGAAGGCGGACGGCACCCCCGCCCTGGTCTGCCCCAAGCCCGGCAAGGTCCAGGCCTTCCGCCACCTGGACAAGGCCGACACCTTCCCGGTGGACGCGGTGGTGGCCGACACCTCGGCCGCCGACTACGACGCCCTGGTCCTGCCCGGCGGCGTGGCCAACCCCGACTTCCTGCGCATGGACGGCAAGGCCGTGGCGTTCGTCCGGGCCTTCTTCGAGCAGGGCAAGCCGGTGGCGGCGATCTGCCATGCGCCCTGGACCCTGGTGGAGGCCGATGTGGTGCGCGGCCGCACCCTGACCTCCTGGCCCAGCCTGCGCACCGATATCACCAACGCGGGCGGCATCTGGGTCGATGAACAGGTCAAGGTCTGCACCGGCGGCCCCAACACGCTGATCACCAGCCGCAAGCCGGCTGATCTTCCGGCGTTTTGCGGTGCCTTCCTGGAGGAGTTCAAAAAGGCCTAGAGCAGGGCGCCCTCACCCCGCCCGGAGCTCATCGTGCAACGCCCGCGCCACCCGTGCCATCACCGCCTCCGCCGCCGGCTGAACGGACGCCGGGACGGTGGACTCGGTCAGCGCGGCGATGGCATACCGTGCACCGTCCTCGTGTTCCACCACCCCGATCTCATGGCGCAGATTGAGCAGGGTGCCGGTCTTGGACGACCAACGCGCGGCATCCGAGCTGAAGTCGGGCGCCAGCCGGTGCCGGAGGACGTTCTGGCCCATCAGGGCACGGACACCGGCGGCCACCTCGGCCGGGATCCGGCCGGGCACCCATAGCGCCTGGAGGAGGTCCACACAGGCGCGGGCGGTCCCGGAGTTGGCGCGGCTGATGTCCAGTTGGGGGACCGGGTGCCCATGGCCGGCAGTGCGGGCGCCGATCGCCAGGGACTGGGCGAGGTGGACATCCTCCGGCCGGAACCGCTCCACCGGGGTGTCGGTGAGCTCGCGCATCGGGTGCCGGACGGTGATGCCGTCGATGCCGGCGTCCAGCAGGGTGTGCTGGACCCCGGCGGGCGGGACCAGTCCGAACAGGGCGTCCGCCGCCGTGTTGTCACTGAGCGCGGTGCTGAGGTGGAGCAGGTCCTCGACGGCGATCCGGGCCGGGTGGCGGAATCTGCTCAGCCCCGCCGGCCCCGCCGAGGTGAGCCTTCCGGGCGGCACCTCGATCATGGCGGCCCCGTCGATCCGCCCGTCCCGGACGCGTTCCAGCACGGCCAGCGCCAGCGGCACCTTGACCAGCGAGGCCAGCGGGAGTTCGACATCCGGGGCGATGCCGAGTTCCGCACCGGTGGCCAGGTCCCGGACCAGAAACGAGCCGGACAGCCCGCCGTCCTTGAGCAGCGCCCGCAGCCGCCGGACGGCCCGCTGGGCGTTCATGGCCGCTCCCCTTCACCGGCCGGTACACCCAGGCAGCGCGCGACCGGTTCCCGGAGTTCCCCGCTCACCCGCCGCACATCCTCGCCGCCGCCGGCGCACAGCCGGTAGCCACGGGCGAGGGGCCGGCCCGCCAACGGACGCCAGAACAGGCCCAGTTCCTCCGCCTGGGCGGCCGAGCAGAGCAGCATGGCCTTGGTGCGGAGGGTCTCGGACACGGCGGCGGTGAGCGAGGCCGCCACCGCGATCTGCGCGGGCAGCAGCGCGGCGCGATGGCCCAACTGCTCCAGGGGGTCCCGGATATGGGGCAGGTCGTCCTCCGGCTGGATCCAGATCCGCCGGAAGGTGTCCGCCTGCCGGGACCGCAGCGTCTCGATGCGCAGCGGCCGGCCGTCGGTACGGGCCACGCCGGCCACGCCCAGCGGGACGGTCCAGGTGGCCCCGTCCGGCGGGACGGCGGCCAGAGCCAGGCGCACCTCATGGGCGCTGAGCAGTTCCGTCCGGGCGGCGGGGCCCGCGGTGCGGAAGCCCAGCACCATGCCCGCCTCCCGGGCCGCCGCCTCCAGCGCCGCCAGCCGCCGGACCGGGCAGATCTCGGGGACCGCCATCGGCAGCGGCCGCAGCCTGGCCTGCTCGGCGTCGCACTCCAGCGCGTCCGCGAGCTCGACCAGCCGCTTCGCGGACGGGAGCAGATCCCGTCCGAAGGGGGTCAGCACGGCGCGCCGGCCGGACCGGTCGAACAGCAGCCCGCCCAGGTGCTTTTCGAGCGCGGCGACGCGCCGGCTGGCGACCGGCTGCGGCACCCCGGCCGCCGCCGCGCCCAGCGTAAAGCTCCCTCGCTCACCGACCCTGACGAATACCCGGCACGCCCCCACCAAGTCCATCGCCCCATGTTATGCCGAAAACGCATGGCAGCCATCAATTCCGTCTTTGCGCGCATCAGATCCCTGGCGGCAGGCTGTCCGCCATGTTCCACACCCCATCCCGAACAGCCCTGTCGGCCGCCTCCTCCCTGCTCACCGTCACCCTGCTCATCGGATGCGACACCGGCCAGTCCGGCGCACCGGCGCCATCCCGCACCGCCACCACCGCCCCAACCACCGCCTCCTTCAAGGGGCTTGAGCAACGCTTCGGCGCCCGGCTGGGGTTGTATGCGCTGGACACCGGCAGCGGCCGGCAGGTGACCTACCGCGCGGACGAACGATTCGCGCATGCCTCGACGTTCAAGGCCCTCGCCGTCGGCGCCCTGCTGCGCCGGACCTCCGACGCGGACCTGGACAAGGTGGTCACCTATGGCCCCAAGGACCTCCAGAAGTGGGCACCGGTCACCTCCCAGCACACCGACACCGGTATGCGGCTGCGCGATCTGGCCGACGCGGCCATGCGGTACAGCGACAACACGGCGGCCAATCTCATCCTGGACCACCTCGGCGGCCCGCCGGGCCTGCAGCGGCAGCTGCGCGAGCTCGGCGACACCACGACCAACACCAACCGCCCCGAGCCGGCCCTCAACGAGGCCACCCCCGGTGACACCCGGGACACCAGCACGCCCCGCGCCCTCGCCGGCGATCTGCGCCGGCTGGCCCTCGGCGATGTGCTCTCCCCCGGACGCCGACGGCTGCTCACCGACTGGCTGGTGGGCAACACCACCGGGGGCCCCTATATCCGGGCCGGGGTGCCCACGGGCTGGAAGGTGGGCGACCGGACGGGCAACGGGGGCTATGGCACCCGTAATGACATCGCGGTCGCCTGGCCGCCGCACGGCGGCCGTCCGGTGGTCATCGTGGTGCTGTCCGACCGTGGCAAGGCCAATGCCGCTTCGGATGACGCCCTGATCGCGGAGACCACCAGGGCCGCCCTGAAATCCCTCGGCTGACTCATAAAGCCGGCCGCACCGGACGGGAGTTGTCAGCGTACCTACTAGTACGTACGCTTACTGGGGTGAATACATCGGAACGCCTCATCGAGAGCACCCGCGAGCTGCTGTGGGAACGCGGCTATGTGGGCACCAGCCCCAAGGCCATCCAGCAGCGGGCCGGCGCCGGACAGGGCAGTATGTATCACCACTTCGACGGCAAGCCCGCCCTGGCACTCGCCGCGATCAGCCGCACCGCCGAGGAGATGCGGGGCGCGATCGACGCCCAGCTGGCCGTGCCCGGCACGGCGGTCGACCGGATCAGCGCCTATCTGCGGCGTGAACGCGATGTCCTCAAGGGCTGCCCGCTGGGCCGTCTCACCCAGGATCCCGATGTGATGGCCGACGCCACTCTGCACCGCCCGGTGGAGGAGACCTTCGCCTGGCTTCGCGCCCGGCTGGCCGGAGTCCTGGCCGAAGGGCGCGACCGGGGCGAGCTGAGCCCCACGATCGACCCGGCCGCCACCGCCTCGGCGATCGTCGCCGTACTCCAGGGCGGCTATGTGCTGGCCCGCGCCGCCGACTCGACCGGGCCGTTCACCGAAGCGGTGGACGGCGTCCTGGGGCTGCTCGCCGCCCACGGCGCCCGCTGAGCAGGCCAGGTCAGCGCCCCAGCGCCTTCCGCAGCTCTTCCTTGTTCATGTCCGACCGCCCATGGATGTTCTTCTTCCGGGCCTCCGCATAGAGCTGGTCCTTGGTCGGCCCCTGCGCCCCCGACCGGGAGCGCAGACCGCCGCGCCGCGACGAGGAGATGTCCTGGGTCGAGGTGCGGCTGGCCGTCTTGGACTCACCGCTCCTGGCCCGCTCCTTGTTCACCGTGCGCGCCGCGATCTCCTTGGCCCGCTTGTCGCTCGCCCCGCGCTCCCGGGCGCTGTCCTTGATGTGCTCGTACTGCCGCTCACGCTTGGCGCTCGATCCCCTGGGCATGTTCTGCTCCTTCGGGTTCGTCTTCGTCGGATTCGCCGGAAGCCGGGTCGGGACTCGGATTCCCTCACCCTGACACGGCATGCGCACCACCGCAGAAGCTGCACACCCGTTCGGGCAGTGGCAGGCTGAACCCATGGCCCGCTCCAACGCGGAGGTCGCCGCGCTCCTGCAGGAGTACGCCGACCTGCTGGCGATCACCGGCGGTGATGCCTTCAAGGCGCGCGCCTATGAAAAGGCCGCCCGGGCCGTCGACGGCTTCCCCACCGATGTGGCCGAGCTCGATGACAAGGGCCTGCGGGTCCCCAACGTCGGCAAGTCCATCGCCGACAAGATCGTGGAGTTTCTGCGCACCGGCCAGGTCTCCACCGTGGAGGAGGCCCGGGCCCAGATCCCGGCCGGCGTCCGGGAGCTGATCACCATCCCCGGCCTGGGCCCCAGGAAGGCCCTGGTCCTGCACCAGGAACTCGGCATCTCCTCGGTGGCGGAACTGCTGGACGCCCTGGACGACGAACGCCTCCGCGACCTCAAGGGGTTCGGCGAGAAGACCGAGGACAACATCCGCCATGGCATCGCCCTGCTGCAGAAGGCCGGCGGACGCATCCTGCTGGGCGCCGCCATGGAGACGGCCGAACAGATCGTGGCCGCGCTCTCCGAGGTGCCCGGCTGCCAGGGCTGCACCTATGCCGGGTCGCTGCGGCGGATGCGGGAGACCATCGGCGATATCGACATCCTGGTGGCGGCCGAGCGTTCGGCCGCCTTTATGGAAGCCATCACGGCCCTGCCCGACACGGCCGAGATCATCGCGCGGGGCGCCAAGAAGACCTCCATCCGCACCGCCAAGGGCCTGCAGGTGGATCTGCGGGTGTTGCCGCCGGGCGCCTGGGGCGCGGGCCTGCTGTACTTCACCGGCTCCAAGGCGCACAACATCCGCATCCGTGAACTGGCCGTACGGCACAAGCTCAAGCTCTCCGAGTACGGCCTCTTCCACACCGAGACCGGCCGCAACCTCGCCTCCCGCACCGAGGAGAGCGTCTACGCCCGCCTCGGCCTGCCCTGGATCCCGCCGACCCTGCGCGAGGACCGGGGCGAGGTCGCGGCCGCCCTGCGCGATGCGCTGCCCACCCTGGTGTCCGAGGAGGACATCCGCGGCGATCTGCACACCCACACCGATCTCACCGACGGGGTGGCCTCGTTGGAGGACATGGTGGCCGCGGCCGCCGCGCGCGGCTATGCGTACTACGCGGTGACCGATCACGCCCCGGACATGGCCATGCAGCAGATGACCGACGCCAAGATGCTGGCGCAGCGCGAGCGGGTACGCCAACTCGACGGCAGGCACCGTAAGGTGCACCTGCTGCACGGCACCGAGCTGAACATCGGCCCGGACGGCGAGGTGGACTGGCCCGCCGAGTTCCTGGCCGGGTTCGACCTGTGTGTGGCCTCGGTGCACTCGCACTTCACCCAGAGCCGGGAGCAGCTCACCAAACGCCTGCTGCGAGCCTGCGAGAACCCCCATGTGAAGATCATCGGCCATCCCACCACCCGGCTGATCGGCAAACGGCCGGGCATCGACGCCGACTTCGACGCGGTCTTCGCCGCCTGTGCGCGTACCGGCACGGCGCTGGAGATCAACGCCCATCCGGAGCGACTGGACCTGTGCGACGAGGACATCCTGCGCGCCAAGCGGCACGGGGTGAAGTTCGCGGTGAACACGGACGCGCACTCGATAACGCACCTTCCCTATATGCGCTATGGCGTGGGCACGGCCCAGCGCGGCTGGCTGACCAAGGAGGACATCATCAACACCTGGCCGATGGCGCGGCTGCGGCGTTTCCTGGATCACGGGCGGTGAGGTCCGGCCCCGGCATACCATCGCCCGGTACCGACCGTTGAGCGGAGGGACCGGGCATGGCGACAGAGCAAGTTCCCTGTGAGGCCGAGCACTTGACGGGACACCGCAGGGCGGTGGTCATCGGCGGCAGCCTGGCCGGTCTGCTGGCCGCGCGAGTGCTGGCCGATCACGCGGACTCGGTGACGGTCATCGAACGGGACCGGTTTCCGCAGGGGCCGGAGTCGCGGGGCGGGGTGCCGCAGGACCGGCATACGCATGTGATGCTGGAGAGCGGGCAGCAGGCGCTGGAGACCCTGTTGCCGGGGATCACCGAGGAGATGGTCAAGGAGGGCTCGCCCCGGGTGGGCCTCCCCAATGACCTGGTGGGCTGGCAGAACGGCTACTGGTATCGGCGCACCGCCGCCACGTCCCATATCCTCACCGGCACCCGGCCTTTGACCGAGTGGGTGGTCCGGCGCCGGGTGCTGGCCGATACCCGGATCCGGGTCCTGGAGCACACCGAGGTGACGGGTCTGCTGGGTGACGCGGCCCGGGTGCGCGGGGTCCGGATCCGGGAGCGCGGGCAGGGTGCGGCGGGGCGGGACGGCGTGGCCCTGGAAGCGGAGCTGGTGGTGGACGCCTCGGGCCGGGCCTCCCACGCCGCGCAGTGGCTTGCCGCGCTGGGCGCGGAGCCGCCCCGGCAGGAGACGCTGGACACCGGCCTGGCCTATGCCACCCGGCTGTACCGGCAGCGGCCCGACGCGCCGGAATTCCCTTATGGCGGCATCCTGCCCAATCCCCAGCAGATCCGGACCGGGCTGCTGCTGCCGGCCGAGGGAGGGCTGTGGACCGTATTGCTGTCCGGGCTGCGCGGCAGTGAACCGCCCACCGACCACGCGGGGTTCGAGGCGTTCGTGGAGCTGCTGCCGCATCCGGTGCTGCGCGAGTGGCTGCGTACCGCCGAGCCGGTCTCCCCGGTGCACGGCTTCCGCAACACCGCCAATATCCGGCGCCGTTACGACCTTCCGGGCCGGCGCCCGGCGGGCTTCCTGGCCACCGGCGAGTCGCTGTGCTCCTTCAACCCCACCTACGGGCAGGGCATGAGCGTGGCGGCGCTCAGCGCGCTGGCGCTGCGGGAGGCGCTCAGCGGGGCGGACGGTACGCCCACCACGCTACGGGTGCAGCGGGCGTTGTCCGGCGCGGCCCGGCAGGCGTGGGACATCGCCACCGGTGCGGACCGCAAGATGCCGGGCGCGCGGGGAACTGCCCTGCGGTCGAGTCCACTCGCCGGTCCGGTCGACTGGTACTTCGCCCGGGTCCAGCGCCGGGCCTGCGGTGATCCTCTGGTGGCCACCGCGTTCCGCCAGGTGACGGCGCTCACCGCCCCGACCGGCTCGCTGTTCGCCCCGCCCATCGCCCGGGCGGTCCTCTTCGGCCCGGAGCCACCGGCACCGAGCGAGCCCCCCACGCGGCTGGAGTGAAGTCCCGGCCCCGGAGAATCACGGCGGCTCTCCGGGGCGCCCCATAAGGGGCACGGGGAACTGCGCGATCAGCCACAGCCGGCCCGCACCGTGAATCGCACCGACGGTGAGCCATCACCCCGAGCCCGATCCCGGCACCTCCCGACCGAGGAGCCTGGCCCCGAGTTCACGGGCCACCACCCGATCCGCGGGCCGCGCGATACGTGACTCGGCGTCGGCCAGCACCAGTTCGGCCTGGTAGGTGATCGCGGCCTGGCGGTGAGCGTCGGTGACGGAGGCGGCCGCCGTGGCCAGCAGGCGCAACAGCGCCTGGCACACGGCCGGTTCGGCGGCGCCGTAGCGACGGATCTGGCCACAGGCGAGGTCGAGGTAGTCGGCGAAGGCAGGTCCGGCGACGGCCACCCTGACCACCCCCGCCTCGTCCGTCCTGATGTCATCGCCGAGGGTGCGCCCGCCCAGCACGCTGATGAGCACCGAGAGCCGGTCGAGCGTCTGAACGCCGGTGTAAGGGTCGTTGACCGCGGGTGACAGGGCGCGCAGCGCGATATCGACGAGCTGGCGCAGGCCGAACAGCACATCCTGCTGGAGGGTGCGCTCCGAGCCGATCTGCACATCGTGCCTCAGGGCACGGGCCAGCGCGGCGACGTCCCTCGGCGGGCCGCCCCCGCGCGACCAGGCCAGAGCCAGCGGCGCCGTGCCGACCACCATATGGTCGCCCACCCATGGGACCAGCACCACCACGGCGTCCTGACCCACCGCGGCCTCCAGCAGCCGCTCGGGGTGGACGGTCTGCACATAGCCGGAGCGCGTGGCGGACAGGGCCAGCGCCTCCGGCGGTGGGACCGGCCCCTTGCGGTCGAGGCCGGGACCCTCGGGGATATAGGCCCGCACGGCTTGGCCGGCCATCTCCGCGACCGAGGTCATAATCGTGTCGATCTTGATCGAGTGCACAATGTGGTGCACAAAGAACACCAGCATCCCGAGACTGAGGAAGATCAGCACGATGGCTCCGGTGACGGCGAGCCGTGGGAAGTCCGCGCCACCGGCGGCCCGGACGGTGTAGAGCCCGGCGGTGCTGTAGGCGAAGGTGGCGACGAAGACGGCCAGCACCACCTGATTGGGGCGGTCGCGCAGGAAGTTGCGCAGCAGTCGGGGGGAGAACTGGGTCGAGGCCAGCTGGAGAGTGACGATCGTCAGGCCGAGGACCAGCGCGATCACCGTCACAATGGTGGAGGCGATCGTGATCAGCGCCTGGCGGGCGTCGTCGGCGGTACCGGCGAAGGCCAGCGAGCGCCACACCGAATGCGGCGGGATCCGTACCCGCGAGAGAAGGGCGCCCACCACCAGGGCCAGCGCCCCGGCGGTGCCCGGCAGCACCCACAGGGCACCGCGCAGATACTCACCGAGCGCCGCGGCTCGGGCACCCCGTCGCACCGGCCGCATATCCATCTCCCGCCAGCTGGCTGCTCCTGCCGGCAAGCCTCCCCCGTGCCGCCCGACGGCGCGCGGTCATCTGCACCGGACGGGCCATCGGTCGCCTCCTCACCGGCCGGCGCGACCGTTTCGGTCATCGGCCGGACGGCGCCGAGGGCGCCCGGCATGGCAAAGCCTGGAGCACCACACCACCACGTCCGGGCCCACCCTGAGCAAGGCGGCACCCGCCGTCCTCAAGCGGCCCCAGCGCCCCTGACGACCCGTCCGGCAACCGACGCAAAGGACTCGCGGCAGCCCCACGAGCCCTCCCTTGTACCCAGCCAGATCAACCTTAGGTTAGGCTAACCTCACTCCACATCTGGTGATCTTGTTGGCCTCTGGAGGCAGCGCATCGTGACTCCCCCCGCATTCCCCGCCGAAGCACCCCCGGCAGCCTGGCCGATATCCGCCTCCCCGGCGGACCGGGCACATCTGCTCAACGACGAGAACGCGGAGACCTACCGGCGTTCGGTGGCCGAGGGAGTCGCCCGGGTGTCGGCCCGACTCGCCCAGGCCGACCGGCCGTTCACCGGCATCACCCCCGAGCGGCTGGCCCCGGCCATCGCGGAGATAGACCTCGACCGGCCCCTGAACGACGCGACCGCCGCCCTGGACGAGCTGGAGCGGGTCTATCTGCGGGACGCGATCTACTTCCACCACCCCCGCTATCTGGCTCACCTCAACTGCCCGGTGGTGATCCCGGCGGTGGTCGGTGAGGCGGTGCTCTCCGCCGTCAACTCCTCGCTGGACACCTGGGACCAGAGCGCGGGCGGCACCCTGATCGAGCGCCGGCTGATCGACTGGACGGCGGGGCGCATCGGCTTCGGCAAGGCCGCGGACGGCATCTTCACCAGCGGCGGCTCCCAGTCCAACCTGCAGGCCATGCTGCTGGCGCGGGACGAGGCCTGCCGCCTGGTGCGCAAGAACTCCGAAACCGCCCTGCGCACCCCCGAGATCCTGCCCCGGCTGCGCATTCTGGCCTCGGAGTGCGGCCACTTCAGCGTCCAGAAGTCGGCCACCCTGCTGGGCCTGGGCGCCGAGGCCGTGATCACCGTCGAGTGCGATGAGAACCGCCGGATGCGGCCCGAGGCCCTGGCGCGCGAACTGGAGCGGCTGCGCGAGGAGAACCTGGTGCCCATGGCGGTGGTCGCCACCGCCGGCACCACCGACTTCGGCAGCATCGACCCGCTGCCCGCCATCGCCGGGCTGTGCGAGCGTTACGGCGCCTGGTTCCATGTGGACGCGGCCTACGGCTGCGGCCTGCTGGTATCCCGCCGGCGGGACCTGCTCAACGGGATCGAGCGCGCCGACTCGGTGACCGTCGACTACCACAAGTCGTTCTTCCAGCCGGTCAGTTCCAGCGCCCTGATCGTGGCGGACCACACCACCTTGCGCCATGTCACCTACCACGCGGACTACCTCAACCCGGTGCGCATGGTGGAGCAGCGCATCCCCAACCAGGTGGACAAATCGCTGCAGACCACCCGGCGCTTCGACGCCCTCAAACTCTGGCTGACCCTGCGCATCATGGGCGCGGACGCCGTCGGCCGGCTCTTCGACGAGGTGGTGGACCGGGCCGTACAGGGCTATGAACTGCTGCGCCGGGACGCCCGGTTCGAGGTGGTCACCGAGCCCACGCTGAGCACCCTGGTGTTCCGCTATCTGCCCGCGCCGGGCAGCGACCCGGTGCTGGCCGACCGGGTCAACCTCCACGCCCGGGAGGCACTGATGGCCTCCGGTCTGGCCGTGGTGGCCGGGACCAAGGTCGACGGCCGCCAGTATCTGAAGTTCACTCTGCTCAACCCGCAGACCACGCCGCGTGACATCGCCGAGGTGCTGGATCTGATCGCGGGCCATGCGGAGCGGTTCCTTACCGAGCAGATCGCGGCGTAGGCGCTCCGCGCCCTTCGACGAGCGCCCAAATCTTCAACCACCTACCAGAGACTGGGAAGGCAACCGTGTCCGCCGCAGCAGCCCCGCATGATTTCATCGCCATCGGCCTGGGCCCCTTCAATCTGGGCCTGGCCTGCCTGACCGAACCCATCGCCGAACTCAACGGCCTGTTCCTGGACGACCGGGCTGCCTTCGACTGGCATCCCGGGATGCTGCTGGAGCACAGCACGCTCCAGACGCCCTTTATGTCCGACCTGGTCACCCTGGCCGACCCCACCTCGCCGTACTCCTTCCTCAACTACCTCAAGCAGAATGGGCGGTTGTACTCCTTCTATATCCGCGAGAGCTTCTATCCGCTGCGCGCGGAGTACAGCGACTACTGCCGCTGGGCCGCCGAGCAGCTGACCAGTGTGCGCTTCGGCCACCGGGTCACCCTGGTCGAGTACGACGAGGCCGAGGAGTTGTACACGGTGCACGCCGAGCTGACCGCCTCCGGCGAGCGCCGCACCTTCCGCACCCGCCGGCTGGTGCTGGGCACCGGTACGCCGCCGTATGTCCCCGACACCTGCCGGGACCTCGGCGGGGATCTGATCCACAACTCCCGTTATCTGGAGCACAAGTCCGCCCTCCAGACCAAGAAGAGCATCACCGTGGTCGGCAGCGGGCAGAGCGCGGCCGAGATCTACCACGACCTGCTGCAGGACATCGACACCCATGGCTATGAGCTCACCTGGGTGACCCGCTCGCCCCGCTTCTTCCCGCTGGAGTACACCAAGCTCACCCTGGAGATGACCTCTCCGGAGTATGTGGACTACTTCCACGCGCTGCCCCCGGCCACCCGGGACCGCCTGGTGGACTCCCAGAAGAACCTCTACAAGGGCATCAACTCCGATCTCATCAACGAGATCTTCGATCTGCTCTACATCAAGAACCGCCGTGGCCCGGCCCCGACCCGGCTGCTGACCAACACCGCGCTCACCGCGGCCCGTTACGACGCCGGCAGCGGCACCTACACCCTCGGCCTGCGCCACGAGGAGCAGGGGGCCGACTTCTCCCTGGACACCCAGGGGCTGGTGCTGGCCACCGGCTACCGCTACCAGGTGCCCGAGTTCCTGGCGCCGGTGGGCGACCGGCTGCGCTGGGACGACAAGGGCCGCTTCGAGGTCGCCCGCAACTACAGCGTGGACGTCACCGGCAATGGGGTCTTCCTGCAGAACTCGGCGGTGCACGCGCACAGCATCACCTCCCCCGACCTGGGCATGGGCGCCTACCGCAACTCCTGGATCATCAAGGAGATGCTGGGCCGCGAGATCTATCCGGTGGAGAAGTCCATCGCCTTCCAGGAGTTCGGCGTGCCCAGCGCCGCCCGGGAGGCGAAGTCCGCATGATCACCGCACTCACCCGCACCGATGAGCGGCTCGGCGAGTTCGCCATCCGCCCCCTGGACCCGGTGGCCGACGCCCCGCTGCTGCACTCCTGGGTCACCCACCCCAAGTCGGCGTTCTGGATGATGCGGGACGCCTCGGTGGCGGACGTCGAGCGCGCCTACCGCGACATCGACGCCCATGCCCACCACGAGGCGTTCCTGGGCCTGCACAACGGCCGTCCGGCCTTTCTGGTCGAGCGCTATGACCCCGCGCGGGTGGAACTGGTCGGCCTCTACCCGGCCCGGCCCGGTGACGTCGGCATGCACTTCCTGTGCGCCCCCACCGAGAGCCCGCTGCACGGCTTCACCCGGGCCGTGATCACCACGGTGATGGAGCTGCTGTTCGCCGACCCGGCCACCCGCCGGGTGGTGGTGGAGCCCGATGTGCGCAACACCAAGGTGCACGCGCTCAACGCGGCGGTCGGCTTCCAGCCGGTCGGCACGATCGCCAAACCGGAGAAAGACGCCCTGCTGAGCATCTGCACCCGCGAACAGTTCCTGGCCGCCCGCGAGCACGGAAGCCCCATGCCCTCCAGCACCACCCCCGGCGACGCCGTCGCCCATCTCACCCCCGAAAACTGGGAGCACGCCAACCGGCTGCTGGTGCGCAAGGCCCTCGCCGAGTTCTCCCATGAACGCCTGCTGACGCCCGAGGAGTTGCCGGACGGCCGCTATGCCGTGCACAGCGACGACGGTTCGGTGGTCTACCGCTTCACCGCCGAGCTGCTCTCCCTGGACCACTGGCGGATCGACCCCGGCAGCATCACCCGCCACCGGGGCGAGCGCGAACTGCCTCTGGACGCCGTGGACCTGATCACCGAGCTGCGCACCGCCCTCGGCCTGAGCGACGAGATCCTGCCGGTCTATCTGGAGGAGATCTCCAGCACTCTGGCCGGCTCCGCCTTCAAGCTGGCGGCCACGCCGGTGAGTTCGGCCGAACTGGCCGGCGCCGGCTTCCAGGCGATCGAGACCCGGATGACCGAAGGCCATCCCTGCTTTGTCGCCAACAACGGACGCCTGGGCTTCGACGCGGCCGAGTACCACGCCTACGCCCCCGAGGCGGCCTCGCCCGTCCATCTGGTCTGGCTGGCGGCCCGCCGTGAACTGGCCACCTTCTCCGGCTCCGCCGGCCTGGACTACCAGGAGCTGATCCACGCCGAACTGGGCCCGGCCACCCTGGAGCGGTTCGCGGCCACCATGACCGGCCTGGGCCTGGACCTGGACGACTACCTCCTCATCCCCGCCCATCCCTGGCAGTGGCAGAACAAGCTGGCGGTGACCTTCGCCGGCGAAGTGGCCCGTCGCGACCTGGTGTTCCTGGGCCAGGGCGAGGACAGCTACCTCGCCCAGCAGTCCATCCGCACCTTCTTCAACACCAGCGCCCCCGAGAAGCACTATGTGAAGACCGCGCTCTCGGTGCTCAATATGGGCTTTATGCGCGGCCTTTCGGCCGAGTACATGAAGGCCACCCCCGCCATCAACGACTGGCTGGCCGCCCTGATCGACGCGGACGAGGTGCTCAAGCGCACCGGGCTGGCCATCATCCGGGAGCGGGCCGCCATCGGCTACCACCACCGGCAGTACGAGGCCGCGACCGCCAAGGGCTCCCCCTACCGCAAGATGCTGGCCGCGCTCTGGCGGGAGAGCCCGGTGCCCCTCCTGGAGCCGGGCCAGAGCCTGGCCACCATGGCCTCCCTCCTCCATGTCGACCGCGACGGCGGCTCCTTCGCCACCGCACTGATCCAGCGCTCCAGCCTGGCCCCCGAGGCGTGGCTGCGCCGCTACCTGGACGCCTACCTCACCCCGCTGGTGCACTGCCTCTACGCCTATGACCTCGCCTTTATGCCACACGGCGAGAACGTCATCATGGTGCTGGCGGACGGGGCCCCGGTCCGGATGGTCTTCAAGGACCTGGCCGAGGAAATCGTGGTGATGAACGCGGAGGCGGAACTGCCCCCGGCCGTGGAGCGCGTCCGCGCGGACATCCCGCGCGAGGAGAAGGTACTGGCCGTCTTCACCGACGTCTTCGACTGCTTCTTCCGGTTCCTGGGCGCCACCCTGGCCACCGAGGGCACCCTCACCGAGGACGCCTTCTGGTCCACGGTGGCCGAGTGCATCGCCGACTACCAGCGCGACAACCCTCAACTGGCCGACCGCTTCGGCGAGTACGACCTGTTCGCCGAGGAATTCGCGCTGTCCTGCCTCAACCGGCTGCAGCTGCGCAACAACCGGCAGATGGTCGACCTCACCGACCCCTCCGCCGCACTGCAGTTCGTCGGCACCCTCAAGAACCCGATCGCCCGCTTCGCCCCGCGTTCCTGAACCCTGACCCCCGCTGACCGGTCCCGCCCCGCACGGCGGGACCGGTCCTTGTCCGTTTCTCGTCTGGAGTCCCTATGCCAGCCGTGGCCGTCGATGCCACCGCGCCCGGCCAAGCCGCCCACCGCACCCGGTGGCTGATCCTGGCGGTGATCTGCCTCGCCCAGCTGACCGTGCTGCTGGACAACACCGTCCTGGGCGTCGCCATCCCCTCCCTCACCAGGGAACTGGGCGCCGGCACCGCCGACATCCAATGGATGATCAACGCCTACTCCCTGGTCCAGGCCGGGCTGCTGCTCGCCGCCGGCAACGCCGCCGACCGCTACGGCCGCAAGCTGATGCTCCTGGCCGGCCTGGCCGTCTTCGGCCTGGGGTCCATAGCCGCCTCCTTCGCCCACTCCCCCGGCCAGCTGATCGCCGCCCGGGCCGGGATGGGCATCGGCGGCGCCCTGCTGACCACCACCACCCTGGCCGTGGTCGTCCAGGTCTTCGACGACGCCGAACGCCCCCGGGCCATCGGCATCTGGGCCACCGTCAACTCCATCGGCGCCGCGGCCGGCCCGCTGATCGGCGGCACCCTGCTCGCCCACTTCTGGTGGGGCGCCATCTTCCTGATCAACGTCCCGGTCGCCCTGCTCGGCCTGGTCGCGGCCTTCGCCTTCATCCCCGAGTCCCGGACCCAGGACGGCACCAGACCCGATCTGCTCGGCGCCCTCCTGTCCACCGTCGGCATGAGCGCGCTGGTCTACGCCATCATCTCCGGCCCGGACCACGGCTGGTCCTCCGGCCGGGTCCTGCTCTCCGCCCTCCTCGGCCTGGCCGGCCTCGCCGCCTTTGTCGCCTGGGAGCACCATGTCCCGCACCCCATGCTGGATATGTCCTTCTTCCGCGACCGCCGCTTCATCGGCGCGGTGACCGGCGGCATCCTGGTCGCCTTCGGCCTCGGCGGTTCGATGTTCCTGCTCACCCAGCATCTGCAGTTCGTCTTCGGCTACGGGCCGATGGCCGCGGGCCTGCGCACCGCTCCGCTGGCCCTGACCGTGCTGCTGGTCAACCTCACCCCCCTCGGCGCCCGGGCATCGGCCCGGCTGGGCACCCCTCTCACCATCGCCTCCGGCATGACCATCCTGGGCCTGGGCCTGGCCACGGTCGCCCTGCTCGGTTCGCACCGCTATGGCGGGATGCTCGCCGGGCTGGTCCTGATGGGCATCGGCATCGCCGTGGCCATGCCCACCATGCACAACGCCATCATGTCCGCCATCCCGCCGCAGAAGGCGGGCGTGGGCGCGGGCGTCAACGGCACGCTGGGCGAATGCGGTTACGGCCTGGGCGTCGCCGTCCTCGGCGCGGTCCTGGGCTCCCGCTTCGCCGCCCTGCTCCCGGACGGCCTCAGCAGCCACGGCTCCCTCCCGGAAACCCTGGCGGCGGCCTCCGACAGTGCCCGCGCCCAGGTCACCGACGCCTTCGCCGCCGGCGTCCAGGCCGGCCAACTGGTCGGTGCCGCCGCACTGTTGCTGGGCGGCTGGCTGGCGGCGGGACTGCTGCGACGGGCGGCACGGGGGTAGAGGGTTCTCGAACGCCGGACGGGCCGTCGGCTCCGTCCGGCGTTTGGCACCACCATCACTACGGCCAGAGGGCAGCTGCGCCGCCCCTCACGGTCGGTCATGTCGTCCTGCCCGACGGGGCCCTGGTCCGCACCCCACCGCCACACCGGGCCGGACAACCGGTGTTCAGGAGGCCCTCAACTCGGCGGCGGGCTATGGAATAGCCAGGCCGCACTTAAGACGCGGGGCCCATCGTGGTTGGCATCGATACACCAGGGAGACGCACGAGTTCGGATCATCGGCGCGCGATGGACGATGGGAATGGGCGGGATGGTAGGCGTACTGCCCATACGGGACGCCGAATGCCTACACTGCCGTGGTCCGGACAGCACAGCGCGGCTCGCCCCAACTCACCTGGGGCGAGCCGCGTTTGTGTGGGATCCCACTAGTTGACGATCTTACGTGCGTACCCGCTGTGGACGAACGCGGACCAGGATGTGTCCGCGAAGACCAGGTTCGGCCCGCTCTTCCTCTTACTGTCCCGGACAGGCACCAGACCGTCGGACTTGAAGTCGTCGGAAACCTCGACGCACTCCGCACCGTTGCCGGAGTACGTCGACTTGCGCCAGATGAGGTTGGCCGTGCTAGTGGTGCGTGCAGTGCGCATGGTGCTCCTCACGAGCCTTGCGGATCAGGTCAATTGACGCTCTGGGCGGCAGAGCCTCGAGATCCAGGTGATCGTAGAACGCCCTGTATACCTCGACCTCGCCAGGAGTCTCCATGAGAGCCCCATTGAGGCCGCTCTCCCAGTAGACTGCCTCGTTCTTCCCCGGCCGCGACAGCAGCAGAAGCGCTCCAATCGAGACAACGCCGCAGGGCATACCTCTGTCATACGGCAGGATGCGGAACACCACACGGGGGCGCTGGGCGAGTTCAAGGATGCGGGAGAGCTGGCCGCACATGACCTCGTGACTCCCGACGACCCGGTAGAGCGCGGACTCGTCGAGGATGCTCCAGAACCACACCGGGTCGTCCCGGTCGAGAATGACCCTTCGATCCAGGCGGGCCTCGACCTTTTCCTCGACGTTGCCACCGAAGATCGGATTGGCTGCCTCGATCATGGCACGGGCGTACTCTTCGGTCTGCGTCACCCCGGGGAAGACGTTCGCAAAGTGCTGGATACGTGTGGCCTCTGCTTCAGCTGCGAGATAGCCGATCGACCAGATCGGATGTGTGGCCTGCAGCTGAAGATCTTTGCGGACATGGTGCCACATGGCCGCCAGCTCGCCGTCCGCCCCCACGGCGTTGTCGATCGCCTGTCCGGTAGGTGCACTCGGAACCTCATTTCCGAGTTCGATTGCCGCGATCATGGACTGCGAGAGCGGGATGAGGTCCCCGAGTTGCTTCTGCGTCATGCCCGCTGCCTTGCGCCGGTTCCGGAGCATTTTCCCAGCTAGCGAGGGCAGGTTCCGCAGTGGGTCAAGTTCCTTGGCTGCTGGCACAGTTGTGCCCCCAATCCGTATTAGCGCGTCAACTGGTATGCGGCCCGGAACATCGATACCCAGAGCATGGTGGCCCAACCGACAGACCCGGATACTGGACACCTCAACCGGGTTCCGGCTCCCGAAGGGGGCATCCGCGGGCCCTGACGGTTCCCCGACTGGCACCCGGTGCCTCCAAGTGCGGCGGCCCGCCGCAGCCAAGGCGCCACTCACTCGACCACTCTGGAGCTCACGCATGCCCTATTGGCCTGGAACCGCCAGAGCCCCACTTCCCCCGCTCAAGGAAGTACCCCGCCCCCAGACCCTTCAGCAGCAACTGGCAGCCAAATACCCGCTCGTACCGCACCACCAGGAGCCCAGCCGTGAGTCCCCGGAGGGCAGGCGACCGATGACCACAATTGATCCGTACGTCTCCCAGGTCAGCTGGATCAAACGCGACGTCACCTACGACCCCCGGGCCCAACAGACAGCCATCGTGGTGGCCGTGCACTTCAACGACGGCACCGCGAGCGAGGCCCTGCTCATCCTGGACCCGGACGAGCAGATGTCGCTGTGGTTCCAGCTCGACAACGTCATCGACCGCCGCAAGGCAGCCGGGGGGCCGAGTGAGTGGCATGCGCACACACGATGAAGGCCAGGGCGCCTTACGAAACCCTCTGTGCCCGGCAGCCCCGGTGAGCGGGCCCTTCGACGTGCGCTCGTACTCCAGAAGCCCGCAGCCCCAACCGTCCTTCGTCATCCGGGCCTTGCGCTGGCCGGTGAACGTGACGCCTTTGGTCCTCGCCCGCCGCAGGGCCCTCAGTGATGCGGCCCAGCGACGAGCCAGCCGGGGCCCCACCTCTTAGACCGGCCGGGCCGGGCACGGCCCCGGGCGTATTCCGGGCAGCGAACGGCTCCCGCCGGCCACCACCCCCGCACAGCCCTGCCCCCGTATCCGAATCCAGGAGGTAGCGTGCTCGCTCCCACCCCTTGTGTGTCCTTCGAGCAAGCCTATGTGGACGTGCTGCGGCACGTCAGCGAGGACTACGAGTTCTCCAACGCCCCGCGTGGCAACGCCAGTCGCGAATGCATCGGCGTCAGCTTCCAGCTGGCCGACCCCCGGCAGCGGACACTGTTCCTCGCGGCCCGCAAGGTCAACCCCGTGTACCACTTGGCCGAAGCTCTCTGGTATCTCGGCGGCCGACGAAACCTCGACATGATCGCCCACTACGCGCCGCGCCGCCGCGCGGACTCCCGCGACGGGGCCACGATCGACGGTTCCGCCTACGGCGCGAGGATCTTCACCCCCACCAGCACGGGCATCTCGCCGTTCGAGCAAGCCCTGTCGCTGCTGCGGTCGGAGAAGGACAGTAAGCGGGCGTTCCTGCCCGTGTTCCGGCCCGGCGAGCTGGACGACTCCGCCAGCCCCGACGTCCCCTGCCTGCTCGGCCTGCACCTCCTGGCCCGCGAAGGCCGCCTGCACATGGTCGCCTATATGCGGGCCAACGACGCCGACCGTGGCCTGATCGCGGACGTCTACTCCTTCACGCTGATCCAGGAGTTCACCGCCGCGCTGCTCGGCCTGGAGCTGGGCTCCTACACCCACCATGTCGGTTCCATGCATCTGGCCACCGGGGACCTTCCCCGTGTGGCCCGGGTGCTGGCCGAAGCCGACGACCGTGCGGGAGGCGGGCCGCGCTTCACGGTCCCCGCGATGCCTTGCGATACCGGCTGGGCGCACGTGCGCACGGTGCTGGAGCACGAGCAGCTGCTGCGGACCAACCAGGTCCAGCACACGGCGGCCGATGTCGCCGCCCTGGGCCTGCCGCCGTACTGGCAACAGGCGGTGCTGCTGTTCGAGGCCCACCGGCAGATCGTTCACTGCACCGCCGACCCCGTTGATCCGCAGCTCCTCGAAGCTCTCGAGCCCGGGTTGCGCTGGCAGCTCGAACGGCGCTGGCCCGCCCGGATGCCGGCCAGGAGCGTGAGGCGGTGAAGCAGCGAACCGACCGCCCCGGCGGTGTGCTGGGCGGGGTGGAGTGGGACCGGTGGAGCGTGGTCCTCCTCAAACCGGACTGCGTGCGGCGCGGGTTGACCAGCCAGGTTCTCGACCGTATCGCCACGGCCGCCGAGATCGTCCACCACCAGCAGGTCATCGTCCAGGACTGGCAGATCTTCGTGCACTACTGGGATCTGCTGGTGGATCGCGACTGGCTCGACGTGGACGTACCCGAGTGCCTGCGCCGGACGTACATCGGCCGGCCGGTGGTCGTCGCGCTCGCCCACGGCCCCCACGGCACCCCGCAGCGGCTGCGGGGCCTGCTGGGGCATTTCGACCCCGCCCAAGCCGAGCCGGGGACGATCCGCGCCGACTTGGGCACCGACAGCCTCACCGCCGCCCGAGCGGGCCGCCGCCTGGTGGAGAACCTGGTCCACACCTCCGATGACCCGCAGGCGGCCTGCCGCGACTTCGGCACCTGGTTCGGAGCCGACCAGCACCGCCTGCTGGCCTCGCGCGCCGCCGACACCGTTCCCGCGCAGGCCCATCGCCCCCGCATCTGACGACCGTTCGTCCCCTACCAGAGCGCTGCCCCGCGGCGCGAGAAGGAGACCTGAACCATGACCACAGCGACCAGGCCCCGCAGGCCGCTCCCGCTGCTGACGCCCGCGCAGATCAGCAGCCTCAAGCCCGAGCTGCGCGAGGTCATCGAGTACCGCAAGTCAGGTCTGTCCCTGAACCACGTCATCGGCTGCCCGCTGGAGTGCGGCTACTGCGTGCGGCACCTGTTCGACAACTTCGGACTCAAGACCCCGCGCGCGCTGATGAGCGACGAGGAGGCCGTCACCCAGCTCACCGGACACCAGTACTTCCGCGCCCATCGGACCCCGATCCAGCTGTTCAACCGGGCCACCGATCCGATGCTGCCCATCGTCAAGCCCCACACCTTCAACGTGCTGCGGCTCCTGGACGAGCAGGGCCTGACCAACCACGTCCTGGTCATCACCCGCTGGCGGGTCAGCCCTGAGGACTGCCAGGTCCTGAACAGCTTCCGCAACATCAAGCTGACGATCCTGGTCACGCACTCCGGCATCGACCACCCCGGCATCGAACCGGTGGACTCCGCCATCGCCGCGGCCAGCCTCAAGACCCTCTACGAGCACGCCGAGCGGTACCGCACGATCCTGTACTGGCGGCCGATCGTCCCCGGGCTCAACGACTCCGCCGAGCACATCGCCCACGCCAAGGGACTGTCCCACCACGCGCACGCCACGGTGTTCACCGGGCTGTTCTTCCGCGACGAGATCGCCGCGTACTACACCGACCACGGCCTTCCGATGCCGTACGAAGACACCGCCCGCCGCAAGATCATGCCGGAGGAGTCCGAGCAGCGCATCCTCGCCGCGTTCCACCGGCCGGCCGACTCCGCCGAGCCGTGGGGGCCGCTGTTCCGCAAAACGAGCTGCGGCGTCGCCTACGCCCACGGGGATGCCGACTACAACGGGCACTATGGCATCCGGGAGTTGTGCGACATCTGCCCCCTCGCGCAGCTCAAGGTCTGCGCCGGCGCCTGGCGCGCCCCCGACCACGCCGAGGCCGCCGCCCTGGCGCGTGAACTCGGTGCGACCGGCGATGTGACGGTCACCGAACGCGCCATCATCGTCCAGGGCCTGAACGAGCCGCCGCGCTACTTCATGCAGCATGGCTTCGGCTACCAGGTCCACGACCGCGACAAGCCGCACCGCTACCGGCAGCACGGCCGCGCCGATATCGGCTGGCCCGCCGCCTGACGAACTCACGGAGAAGCTCATGGACTTCGGCACCTGGCCGCGCCTGCTCGTCGTTGACGTAGAGGGCAACGGGCAATCCATGCCCGACCTGGTGGAAGTCGCCGCCATCCCCATCGAGCACGGCCGGCCGGTGCCGACTCTGGCGCGCGCCACGCTGATCCGTCCCCCACAGCCGATCACGCCGTTCGCAACCCGCATCCACGGCATCACCAACCAGTTCGTGGCGAACGCCCCGAGCTGGGAGGAGATCGCCCCGGCGGTGCAGCGCGACCTGACGGGCTGCTGGATCGCCGCGCACAACGCCTCGGT
Organism: Streptomyces sp. NPDC052396; assembly: GCF_044593195.1. Lineage (NCBI taxonomy): Bacteria > Bacillati > Actinomycetota > Actinomycetes > Kitasatosporales > Streptomycetaceae > Streptomyces > Streptomyces sp. NPDC052396. Next base: position 299,970 of record NZ_JBIUAW010000007.1, on the reverse strand, counting down.
GGACTACGGCGTCCTCAAGCGGCACCTGTCCTCCTGGGAGCCCGCCGGGGTGATCGACACCCTGCGCCTGGCCCGAGCCACCTTCGTCGACGGCCCGCGCTACGGCCTCGACGCGCTCATCGAGCACACCCGCATCGACCTTTCCGCCGTTCCCGGCCAGCGGCACCGCGCGGGCTTCGACGCCCACGCCACCGCGCTCCTGCTCATCAACATGGCCGCCCACTACCCGACCTGGGAAGCGTTGATCGCCGCCGCCGTCCCGGCCGGCATGCCCGGCGCTCCCGAACCCGACCACGAGGAACAGCCCCTATGGTGAACGCAGTTGAGATCGGCTTCGCCGGCACCCACTCCAGCGGCAAGAGCACGCTCGCCCGGCGCGTGGAGATGGAACTCCGCGCCACCGGCCTCACCGTCACCCGCACCAGCGGCCTGGCCCAGCGCGCCGCCGAGCTGGGCTTCCCGAAGATGACCCGCCACACCGCCGAGTCCACGGAGTGGATCATCACCGCCAGTGCGGCGGCCGTCCTCGAAAACGCGCTGAGCGCTGACGTGGTGCTCGTGGACCGCACCGCCCATGACGCCATCGCCTACTACCTCGCCGCACTCCAGTACCGCGACGAGGTGCCCGACCCGGACACACTCGCCCACCTGACCACCCTCGCCGAGCTCCACGCCCGCCGCCACCGCCTGCTGCTTGCCACCGTCCTCGACCCGGCGTTGCCGCTTGCCGAGCACCCCCGCAAGGACCCGGCCTACCAGGACCCGGGCTTCCGGACGGCGGTTGACCAGCATTTGCACGCCCACCTCACCGCCCAGCACATCAAGCACCTCCCAGTACCTGCCACCGGCCACGCCGACGCCGTCAACGCCGCCGTCGCCGCCTTGCTCGACCAGGTGGCCGCCGCGTGAACGAGATCGTCATCGCGGGCAAGAAGGTCGGCCGGATCGGGCTCGGGACAATGCGCCTGACCGGCCCCGGCACCTGGGGCAACCCCGAGAGCACCGCCAGAGCCGTCCACCTGCTGCGAGAAGCCGTCCACGACCTGGGCGTGGGCCACATCGACACCGCCGACGCCTACGGCCCCCACACCGTCGAACGACTGATCCGCTGGGCGCTCCACCCCTACCCGCCCGAGCTGCTGCTGGCCACCAAGGTCGGCATGATCCGGCCCGCCCCGAACGTCTGGCGGCCCCTCGGCCGGCCGGACTACCTGCGCGCGGCCGTCGAAGCATCCCTGCGCCGCCTCACCACCGACCGCATCGACCTGTGCTACCTGCACCGCATCGACCCCGCCGTACCACTCGCGGACCAGGTCGGGGCACTGGCGGAACTCCACGCAGAGGGGAAGATCGCGGCCATCGGCCTGTCGAAGGTCACCCCCGAGCAAATCCGCGAGGCCACCGCGGTGATCCCGATCGCCGCCGTGCAGAACTGCCTCAACGCCGACGAGTCCACCGACCCCGCCGTCTCCTACTGCGCTCAGACCGGCATCCCCTACGTTGCGTACCGGCCGCTGAACGCCGGCCGCCTCACCGGCGAAGGCCCCGCCGGCGCGCTGCGTTGGCTACTCGGCCTCGGCGACCACATAGCCCCCATCCCCGGCACCAGCAACACCGAGCATCTGCGGGCCATCTTCGCCACCCAGCCGGACGAGGAGTAAGCGCGGTGAAGATCGGCTACAGCTTCTGGGGCTTCATCGGCCCCGGCATCACCAACACCCCCGATGGCGGCCGGTCGTTCCGCCGGACACTGCTCGACGCCCTCACCGAGGCCGGCCACCAACTGATCCTGCTCCAAGCCAACCGCGACCTCACCGAGGCCGGGGACGACCTCACCACACACCTCACCTGGGACGCTGGCCTGCCGGAACTTGACGCCCTGTTCCTCGAATGGCGCTGGCCCCTGCCAGGCCGCAACACCACCGCCTGCGGATCCCCGGGGCACACCTGCGACCTGCACCGACAGCAAGACCTGCTCGACCACTACACCCACCGCCTGGGCGTCCCCACGATCGCCTGGGACCTGGACCGCATGATCCCCGCCAACGACCCGATCCGCCGACACCTCGCCGTCACGGTGTGTGAGCCCGCGACGTTCCCGACGCCGGGCGCGGTCACGCTGCGCTGCCCCGTCGCCGATCGCGTGCTCGACGCGGCGGACCCGGCCGGCCTGGTCACCGGCGAGCGCCCGTGGCCGCTGGTCTACGTCGGTAACCAGTACGGCCGCGACCCCGCGTTCGACCAGTACTTCGCGCCCGCCGCCCGAGTCCACCGCCACCAGGTGGCCGGGAAGTGGACTGACACTGCCGCGTGGCCGCACGTCAACTTCGTCGGCCGCGTCGGCTTCCTCACCGGTCAGCAACTCCACCACGAGGCCCTGGCCACGGTCCTGCTGATGCCCGAGCGGTACGCCACCACCGGAGCCGTCAGCCAGCGCCTCGCGGAAGCAGTCCTCGCCGGGTGCCTGCCGATCGGACCAGCCGACATCCGCGCCATCAACCGGTTCGTCCCACCCGACCTGCAAGCAGCCGACGGCGGCCATGTGGCGCGCATCGTCACCTGCCTGGCCAACGCCAGCGACAGACACCGCGCCGAACTCCTCGCCGCCTGCCTGATCCGGCTCGACCAGTTCCGGGCCTCCCGCCAGATCGCCACCATCCACCAGCTGCTGAACTGTCCGACCAACGCCGAAGACTGCATCACACACCAGCAAAACTAGCCAGCAAGGAGCACCTCTTGGCGACGTCCGACCCCAGCCGTCCCCCGTGGTCCTGGCTCCCTGCAAGCACCACGACCGCACGACCTTGCTCCACCTTGCCTGTGCGCGCCAACTCCTCCCTCTCCAGGGCGGGCTGGAGTGGAACGCCAAGCCGTCGGAAGTGCGCCCGGCGACGTTCAACGAGGTGCTGAGCACCAAGGCCAGAATCGCCAACTCATCTGATCCGTACCGGCGCTGACAAGGATCCGCCACCACGCCGGACCGTGGCGGCAACCGGCTGTAAACAACAGCGGCCTCACCAGTGACCGGGCCGCTCCGCCTGCGGGAGCGGCCGGACCACGGACGAGGCAGAGCGGCCGCCCCGGGTACGCGCATCATCCGGAGGGCGCCGGATTCGTCGCCCTCCGGCCGCACCGCCGCCGCAAGGAAGCTGCACTCGGCAGGCGGCTGAACACGGCACGACATCGGCGCCGTCCACCGGCATGTATGAGCGTTCAGTGACAACGCGCGGATAACCCAGCCGCGGCGGGAACCTCCGGCCCCGGTCGGTCATCCGTAAGTAAAGAACCGACCGATTTGCCCCGTGCGGGCAGTACCAGCCGGAGCCATGTGATGCCGAACCCGAACCCACCCTCCGGGTACCAGTCCCGGGGCCGCCGCCGGGCTTCCCGGGCCAAACGATGGCTGATCGGGGTGATGTCCCTGGCCGCGCTCGGGCTGATCACCTGGCAGGTGATGAGCTACTACGAGATTCCGCCCTTCACCGACAAGGGCGACCCCGTCAGCTACGACCAGGCGGACAACCCGAAACCGGGGCAGGCCGCCCACTCCGGGGACTCCAAGGTCCTGCTGCCCACCGGTCCCAAGGCCGCGTTCAAGAACGTCAACACCATGGACGACGGGACCCACATCAGCGTGGTCACCCTGGACGGCAAGAAGTCCGGTTACAAGGGCAAGGTGTGGGTCTGGGCGCCCAAGGAGTACACCGACGACCCCAAGTTCGCCGCCAGCGGCTTCCCTGTCATGATCGCCCTGCCGGGCGGCCCGGGCTATGACAGCAACTACTGGATGGGAAAGCCGGGCGGCTTCTCGCTCCAGGAGGCAGTCTCCAAGTGGTACCAGCAGGGCATCGGCAAGCCCTTCCTGCTGGCCATGCCGGTCCTCAACCCCGGCCCCGATGACAAGGGCATCTACTGGGACGCCAGCGACATTCCCGGCCAGCCGAAGATGGGCACCTGGCTGACGGAGGACGTCCCCGACCTGATGAAGGCCAACTTCCGCACCCTGAAGTCCCGTGAGGGCTGGGCCTATATGGGCTCCTCCACCGGCGGCTTCGCCAGCCTGAAGTCGGTGCTCAAGTACCCGGACAGGTTCAAGGCCGCCATCGCCAACGGCCCGGACATCGTGCCCGACTCCCCCCTGTGGCGGGGGCACCCCCAGGAGATGCGGGAGAACAACCCGGAGGTACTGGCCAAGGAACTGGCGGCCGCCAAGGGCCCGGATGTCTACCTCGCCTTCCAGGTCGGCACCAGGGAGAACAAGGCGACCATGACCGACGTCAAGAAGTTCATCAAGACCTACGGCCATGGCCCGGTCCACACCAAGCTCTGGGAGATACCGGGCGGCACCCACAATGGCGCGACCTATGGCGCCAATATGAGCGGGCCCATGAAGTGGATCAGCGATCAGCTGGAGGGGCCGACGCCGTCGTCCTGAGCGGTCACTGTGCCCACGGGGGTGCGACAACGGCATCGCCAATGGTCGCCCGCATTCCCGCCGAGGTGACCACGGTGAGCGTCGCGGGCTGGTCCGGGCAGGCGTTGCGCAGCTGAAGGAGGGCGTGGGCGGGCACGATAAGGGCGTCGCCGGGGCCGGCGGTCACCTCGTCGCCGGCGATGGTGGCCGACACCCTTCCGTCGGCGACCACAAAGACCTCCTCACGGTCCAGGTGATGGCTCTCGCTCTGTGCGCCCGGCGGCATCTCCAGTGCCCAGACGGCCAGTTCGGTGCTGCCCCGGGAGGGGACGGCGAGCGGACGGAAGACAAAGCCATGGCGCTCGAAGACGGGTGCGTCGGCGAGGGTGGACAGGGGCATGGGTCTCCTCCACAGATATGGTCAACCTGATTGACCATTTCACGGTAGGCATCATGCGAAGATAGGTCAACCAAGTTGACCGTCTACTCGTGGAGCGCCCATGTCCTCCCCCACCGACCCCGGGCAGGTCCCCCTGCAACTGGCCGTCGCCTACCGGGCGATGACGGACCGCTTCCACGCCCGCCTGGCCGAGCTGGGCCGTGAACCACTGCGCCCGGCGCACGGCTACACCTTCCGCTATCTCGCCGCCCATCCTGCCGCCACCACCGTGGATCTGGCCGCCCACCTCGGCATCACCAAGCAGGCCGCCTCCAAGGCCGTGGCCGAGCTCCAGGACTGGGGCTATCTCGAGCGCCTCCCTCACCCCACCGACAGACGCGCCCAGTTGCTCGCCCTCACCGACCACGGCCGCGCCTATCTGCGGCTGGCCGACGAGCTGTGGGCAGAGGCCGAGCAGCACCTCGCCGAAGTCATCGGCCCGGACCAACTGGCCGCCCTGAGCCAGGCCCTGCGCACCTATGTCGACCACACCTATGGCGACCAGGCCGTCCCCTTCCGCCCGGTCTGGTGAGGGCCACCCGCGCCACACGGATCACCAGGGAGCCATCACCGAGTTCCCGGTCACCCGCAGCCCGACTTGAGCCGTCAACCACCCGGCACCTTTGGCCTCGACCTGTTTGACGTGGACAAACACCGTTTGCACGTCGGGCGCCTCAGGCCAGCCGGAGAAGTCCCAGCGCACCGTGGCGGGACTCTTGCCCACCGCCGCGAGCAGATCTCCGACAGCATCCGGTGACATACACCAGCTCTGCAACCGGACCGGTAGGTGATCCGAGGGGCGATCGCCATGCCCCGACGAACCATGCCCGATCCCGTCGGACCACCATTCGGCCTCCGGCAGCAGCTCGATCAGTGGCTCCAGGGCCTCGGTTGAGGAAAATCGTTCATCGAAGTCGACTTCCAGGGAACTGGTATCGGCGAACTCCCGCAACCGCATGGCGACTCCCATGGCCTCAGCGAAGTCGGTGGTCCGGGGGATCCGTTGGGCGTATGAATTGGACGCGAAGGCAACCTGCCAGGGCATCGGCCGCGACAAAGGTGGCGACTATGGCAGGATCAAGCCGCTGAAAGCTGCGGCGACGCGGTGGACGGCGTTGCAGTTGTCCAACTCCCCTGGTTCTGGGGGAGTTAGGGGGGAGGGGTTACTTGTGAGCAGGAGCCTGGGCTGGGCCGTCACGGCCCGGCGGCGATCAGTGGGGGTCGTCGCCATTGCGGTATTGGCCTGCTTATCCGCTGCTCCGGTTCCCGCTGGTGCGCGACCGTTAATGGCGCGGTCTTCGCCCTCTCCAGAGGTCCACCTGACATACACAGGTAGCCGCCAGGGGATCGAAGTGGGCGGACCGATCGCCTTCAACGCACTGAATGTGCCGGCCGGCACGGAAGCAGTGGTCGTCACCTCGCCTGCCCTGGTCGAGCCTATTTCGCTCACTCCGGACAAACAGGGCTCCACTCAATTCGTCCAGGTGGACAAGCCCGGAACGCACCACGACATTCGCAGTAATATTCCTGCGGGTGCCTATCCCGTCACGGCGACGATCCGGGGCCGTGTCGTGGCCTCCGTGCGGCTTACCGTCGCCGCCAAGAACGCTCTTTCCATCGACCGGTTTGTCATCCATCCGAAGGGCGCGGCGCCCTGCGGCTCCGACCCTGCGGCCGTCCGGCCCGGCGCCGAGGTCGACGTGCTGGTCGCTGACCGCCACCCCAGCCGTTCCGAGACCACGCTGACCATCAAGTCATCGGCTTTCGAACGGCCGGTGACCATCAAGAAGGGCGCCAATGACCCCGGCTGCAAGGGGGATGACGGCGACACGGTCTACGGTGGGCACGCCACAGTACGGAGCGATGCATCTCCGGGGCGGTATCCCATAACGGTGGTCAGCGGCCAGCAGAGTGCGAGTCAGCAGCTGGTGGTGGCCGGAAAGCCGGTTTCGAACAGCCAGCCTTGGCTGACCACCGGTGTTATCGCCGCCGGGGCCGGCATCCTGGCTGCTCTTGGCTTCATCGTGCACCGGCGCCGATAGGCCGCCGCTTCCTCGTCCTGATCGCCTGCAGTCCCGCAATCCTCGTCTGCCGCGCCGCCGTGAAGCGCGCCAAACGCGCTTGTTCCTGCGGGTATCAGCGGATCCCTCTGCCCTCCGGTGTCCTGGGCCGGAGCGCATCACCGTCTCATCGAAGGAATTTCCTTGGTAACTTCGCGTTTGCGGTTACGCCGTCTCGCTGTCTCGACCATAGGTACCGCCCTGTTCCTGGGAGTGGGAGCGCCCCTCGCACACGCCGACCGGCGTGGACCGAGGACACCGAGCAGCATCCACAACTCCGGCTCCCAGTCAGCCTCATTCACCGACCCGTCCACCAGCTGCACAACACCCACTGTCTCCCAGCAGGGAGTTGGAGGCCGATGGCAGTGGGTGGACAGATGCGGACGCGCTCCGACTCGGGACTCCGAAGCGCGTGGCCTCGGCGACTGACCGGCTTTTAACCGCAGCGGATCGCCTCGGCGGTCAGTCCTGGTCATACCAGGCGACCGCCACGATCCGCCAGCCGTCCGAAGTGCGGGCGAACTGGAGGGACTTGGTCCCGCCGCCCTCGAACGGCTCACCGTCGAGGATCCCGGACTTGCGGTACTCGCTGAAGCGCGATGCGATATCGCCCGAGATCTCGGTCCGTTCGGAGATCTCCCACTCGGAGAACTCAACCAGCCGGCCGTCGTTCAGCAATCTCTGGCGGGGCTCGATGAACTCGTCCACGGTGTAGACGGTGAACTCCGGGCCGGTCTTGACGATCAGGCCACCCGGCAGCACCAGTCTGCTGATCCGCGCCACATCGGCGGCCTTGCCGCCCCGGTTGTCGAAGGCGCCGAAGAACTCGGCGGTCAGCAGGTCTATTTCGGTCTTGGACATGGCGTGACGGTACCTTCCGGCCGGCGCCGCCCCGGGCTGACAGGTCGGGAAGACGTCATGTCGGGTCCGGGGGCCCGTCCACAAGGGGCAGTGGGGCGGCCGCTGTGCGAGAGCGGCTCCGCCGCGTGGGCGCGCGGAGGAACCACACCGGCGGGGCGCCCTACCCCACCACCACCCGGCCCCGCCCCGCCGCCGGAACCACCAGCGGCGTGCCCGTCTCCGGGTCGTCGATCACCCGGCACGGCAGCCGGAAGATCTCCTCCACCCGCTCCGCCGTCACCACCTCCGCCGGCGTGCCCTCGGCCACCACGCGTCCGTCCCGCATGGCGATCAGATGAGTGGCGTACCGGGCGGCCTGGTTGAGGTCATGGAGCACGGCGACCAGGGTGCGGCCCTCCTCCTGGTGCAGCCGGGCGCACAGGTCCAGGATTTCCAGCTGGTGGGCGATGTCCAGGTAGGTGGTGGGCTCGTCGAGCAGCAGCAGGGGGGTCTGCTGGGCCAGGGCCATGGCGATCCAGACGCGTTGGCGCTGGCCGCCGGAGAGTTCGTCCACCAGGCGGTCCGCCAGTTCGGCAACGCCCGTGGCGGCCATGGACTCGGCGACCACCCGCTCGTCCTCGCGCGACCACTGCCGCAGCAGGCTCTGGTGCGGGTAGCGGCCACGGGCCACCAGGTCGGCCACCGTGATGCCGTCGGGCGCGACCGAGGACTGCGGCAGCAGGCCCAGGGTGCGGGCCAACTGCTTGCCGGGGAGGCGGGCGATGTCCTGGCCGTCCAGGAGGACCGTGCCGGCCGTCGGTTTGAGCATCCGGGCCAGTGCCCGCAACAGGGTTGACTTCCCGCAGCCGTTGGGGCCGACGATCACCGTGAAGGAGCGGTCGGGGATGGCAACGTCCAGCCCTTCGGCGATGGTGTGCCGTTCATAGGCGAGGGTGAGCCCATTGCCGGTCAGCCGTGCCGCGCCCTGTTCCACGTCCCGTACTCCGTCCGTCGTTTTACTGAAATCGGTCATATCCGGCCCGCCTTGCGCTGGGCGGCCAGCAGCCACACCAGATAGCCGCCGCCCAGCACTCCGGTGATCACGCCCACCGGCAACTGGTGTCCGCTGACGATGCGTTGGGCCAGCCAGTCGCAGCTGACCAGCAGGGCGGCGCCCAGGCACATGGAGGGCAGCAGATTGGGGCCGGGTGCCCTGGTGAGGCGGCGGGCCAGCTGGGGTGCGGTCAGCGCCACAAAGTTCACCGGTCCGGCGGCGGCGGAGGCGAAGGCGGCCAGCAGCACGGCGGCCAGCAGCAGCACCAGGCGCAGCCGTTCGACCCGGATGCCCAGCGCATGGGCGGCGTCATCGCCCATCTCCAGCATCCGCAGCGGCCGTTCGCAGCCCAGCAGCACCACCGGCACCAGCACCGCCAGGACGATCAGCAGCGGGGTGGCATTCTCCCAGCCGCGGCCGTCCAGGCTGCCGGTGAGCCAGAGCACCACCCGGGCGGCATCGGTGAGCTGGGTGCGGGTGAGCAGATAGCCGTTGACGCCGGTGAGGATGGCGGCCACGCCGATGCCGATCAGGACCAGCCGGTAGCCGTGCAGGCCGTCGCGGCGGGCCAGGGCGTAGATCAGCAGGCCGGTGGCGACCCCGCCGGCCACCGCTCCCCCGGCCAGCGCGAGGCTGCTGCCGCCGGCGACCACCACCAGCAGCGCGCCGGTGGCGGCGCCCTGGGTGAAGCCCAGGACATCGGGGCTGCCCAGGGGGTTGCGCACCAGGGACTGGAAGAGCGCACCGGCCAGTGCCAGCGCGGCGCCCACCAGCAGGGCGGTGACCACCCGGGGCAGGCGCAGTTCATTGACGATGAAGTCATCGGCGGGGGCGCCCTGTCCGGCCAGGGTGCGCAGCACCTGGCCGGGGCTCATGGCGTAGTCGCCGCTGCCCAGGCACACCACGGCCATGGCCAGCGCGAGCAGCAGGCAGGCGGAGCCGGCGGCCAGCGAGCGGGGCCGGTAGCGCAGGGAGATCCGGCCGGTGCGTACGGTCCTCATGCGCGTACCGCCTTCCGCCGTCGGACGAAGTACAGGAAGAGCGGCCCGCCCAGGACCGCGGTGACGATGCCCACCTGGAGTTCGCCGGGGCGGCCCAGCACCCGGCCCAGGACGTCGGCGCCCAGCAGCAGTACGGGGGCCAGCACCGCGCAGTAGGGCAGCAGCCAGCGCAGGTCGGGCCCGGTCAGGGCGCGGACCAGGTGCGGGACGATCAGGCCGACGAAGACGATGGGGCCGCAGGCGGCGGTGGCCGCCCCGCACAGCAGGGTGACCGCCACCAGGCCCGCCGCCCGGACCCGGGCCGGCCGGGCGCCCAGCGCCTTGGCCGAATCGTCGCCCAGCGCCAGGGCGTTGAGCGGGCGGGCCAGCGCCAGGGTGAGCAACAGGCCGGTCAGGACGAAGGGGGTGAGCCGGGCGACGGTGCCGGGGTCGGCACTGGCCAGTGAGCCGACCGTCCAGAACCGCATCCGTTCCAGGGAGTTGGTGTCGATCAGCATCACCGCGTTGACGAATGAGTAGAGCGTGGCATTGAGCGCGGCCCCGGCGAGCGCCAGCCGTGCCGGGGTGGCGCCGCGGCCGCCGCCGACCGTGTAGACCAGCACCGAGACCGCTCCGGCGCCCAGGAAGGCGAACCAGACCTGGCCGGTGTAGGAGGCGACGCCCAGGAAGGAGACCGCCGAGGCCACGGCGGCGGAGGCGCCCGCGTTGATGCCCAGCAGTCCGGGGTCGGCCAGCGGATTGCGGGTGAGCGCCTGCATCACTCCCCCGGCCAGCCCCAGGGCCGCTCCGGCCAGCAGGCCGAGCAGGGTGCGGGGCAGTCGCATCCGGTGCACCTGGAGGTAGGACGCGGCGTCCTGGTCGGTCAGTCCCCGCCACACCTCGGCCGGGGAGAGTTGCTTGGCGCCGACCGCGATGCTCAGCACCAGCACGGCGAGGAGAAGGAGCAGGGCGGCGAGCAGTCCGGCGGCGCGGGCCGCGTCGCGCCCGCCGGGCGGTCGCGGCCGGGGGTCCGGCGCCTGGGCCGAAACCCCGGTGGCCTGGGGTGAGTTGCTGATGGTCACGTACGGACTCCGGTAGGGGCCGGGGCGCCGAGGACGCCCCTGGCCACAAGGCGTGGTTTTAGGTTAGGTTAACCTAACCAAGATCGAAGGCCCTAGGGCACCCCTTTGCTTACGAGAGTCACTGCCATGCCACTTGCCGGAACCCCTCACCTCTCCCGCCGCTCCCTGTTCGCCGCGGGCGGCGCGCTCGGCCTGGGCGCCCTGCTCACCGCCTGTGGCGGCAGCGGCTCGGGCACCAAGGACGGCGGCGAGGGCGCATCCAAGAGCGGCCCCTGGTCCTTCACCGACGACCGCAGGACGAAGGTGACCGCCAAGTCGGTGCCACAGCGGGTGGTGGCCTTCACCGGCACCGCGGCCGCGCTGCACGACTTCGGTCTGGACAAGCAGCTGGTCGGTGTGTTCGGCGAGACCAGGCTCAAGAACGGCAAGCCCGACCCGCAGGCCGGCGACCTGGACGTGGACAGGGTCGAGATCCTGGGCAATGTCTGGGGCGAATTCAGCATCGAGAAGTACGCCGCCCTGCGCCCCGAGCTGCTGGTGACGCACATGTACGAGCCGGACGCGCTGTGGTACGTGCCGGATGAGAGCAAGAAGAAGATCCTGGATCTGGCGCCCAGCGTGGCCATCACCACCGCCCGGGTCCCGATGACCGAGCCCATCAGGCGCTATGCCGAACTGGCCGAGTCCCTGGGCGCCGACCTGAAGGCCAGGAAGGTCACCGAGGCCAAGTCCCGCTTCGAGGCGGCCGCCGAGACCCTGCGCAAGGCCGCCAAGGCCAATGGCGGGCTACGGGTCATGGCCGCCTCCGGCAGCCCCGATCTGTTCTATGTCTCCAACCCCAAGGTAAACACCGACCTGTTGTACTTCCGCGAACTCGGGGTGGAGTTCGTGCTCCCCGAAAAGCTGGACAAGGGCGGCTATTTCGAGGGCCTCAGCTGGGAGAACGCCGACAAGTACCAGGCCGACCTGATTCTGTTGGACAGCCGCGGCACGGCCCTGCAGCCCAAGGACCTGGCCGCCAAGCCCGCCTGGTCCGCGCTGCCCGCGGTCAAGGCCGGCCAGGTCACCCCCTGGCAGTCGGTGCCCCGCTTCAGCTGGGCGGGCTCCGCCCCGCTGCTGGAGGCCCTGGCCAAGGCCGTCCAGGGCGCCAAGAAGCTCCACTGACCCGCACCTTCCGGAAGGAGAAGCTCCCATGACCACCGCCGTCAGCCCGTTCCGTTTCTTCGACGCACAGGTGGCGCACCGCGAACGCCTGGGCCGCTCCATGGTCCGGATCACCTTCGCCGGTGAGCAGTTGGCGGAATTCGCCGGCGGCGGCCGGGACCAGAGTTTCTCCCTGTTCCTGCCGCATCCGGGCCAGCCGGCCCCGGTGGTGCCCACCGAGGCGGGCGATGGCTGGTTCGCCCGCTGGCGGTCCATGGACCCCTCGGTGCGCGGGGTGATGCGCTCGTACACGGTGCGCCGGCAGTGCCGCGAACGGGCCGAGATCGACGTGGACTTCGCGCTGCACGGCATTGACGCGCCGGCCGGCCACGCCCCGGCCGGCCCGGCCGCCCGCTGGGCCGCCGCGGCCCGGCCCGGTGACCGGGTCAAGCTGCTGGGCCCGGCGGTGGAGGACAACAAGAGCGTGGGCTTCCGCCCGCCGCTCGGCACCGACTGGGTGCTGCTGGCCGCCGACGAGACGGCCCTGCCGGCGGCCGCCGGCATCCTCTCCTGGCTGCCCGCGGGTACCAGGGCCAAGGTCTGGATCGAGGTCCCGCACGCCGAGGACATCCAGGACCTCAGCACCGCGGCCGATGCCGAGATCACCTGGATCCCGCGCGACGGCGGCCGGCTGCTGGACGCGGTCCGGGCGGCCGAACTGCCCGGCGGCCGGCCGTACGCCTGGATGGCGGGCGAGTCCGGCATGGTACGGGCGCTGCGCCGCCATCTGGTCGGCGACCGGGGCTTCGACCGGCGCGGTGTCAACTTCACCGGCTACTGGCGGCTGGGCGCCTCGGAAGAGGACCTGCGGGCGGAGGCCGTCGCGGCCTGAAGTCCGGCCCCGGCCGGCGTGCGCCGGTGCCTTCCGGGGCGCCCCGACCGGCCATGGCGCGGTCCAGGGTTCGTCGGACACAACCTGGCGCCAAGGACGGCGGGCCGCACCGCCGGCCGTCCCAGGGGCGCGCATTGCCGCACCTGGAAAGCGCGGTCGCGAGGCCCTCTCACCGCTGCACCCGCCGGAAGCCACCCGGCGTGCGGCCGGTCTCGCGGGCGAAGAACTTGCCGAAGTTGGTGGCTTCGGTGAAGCCGAGCGCGCGGCCGATCGCGGCCACGGGCAACTCGGTGTGGGCGAGCAGCCGCTGCGCTTGCAGGGCGACCCGGGCGTCCGCGAGCTGCTTGGCGCTGCGGCCGGTTGCGGCCAGGCATGCGCGGGTCAGGGTCCGAGGGGAGTAGCCGAGCCGCGCGGCATAGTCCTCGACGGAGCGGGTGGTGGCGAAGGACTGCTCCAGCTCGCGCCGGAAGGCGAGGTAGACCTCGGCGCCGGGCGCGGCGGCCTCCGGGTGTCCGGCCGGGTCCGGGAGGCGTGCCATGCGGATGAGCAGCGCGCCGAGGAGCTGGCGCAGCAACGCCGCGGTCAGCTCAACCTCGTTGCCGGCGGGCCCGGTTGCGCCAGGTATCCGCGCGTCTCGAAGGGCCCGGTATTCCGCCTCCAGCTCGGTCACGGCGCGATCCAGAGCGTCGAACCGGTCGGGCGGCAGCGACCAGGCGACCGGGCCGAATCCATCGAGTACCTCGCGCGTCGCGGGCAGCGGCGGCGGGAAGTCGGCGGTGAACAGCAGCAGGACGGCGTCGAGTTCCGCGGGGCGGCCGTTGGCACCGGAGGGCAGCCGCTGTACCTGGCCGGGCCGCAGATGCAGCAGTGTGCCCCGGCCGCATGGATAGGTGACGAAATCGACCATGGCTGTGCCCTCGCCGCCGCGCACCAGCATGACCTGGTGGAAGTCGAGGCGGCTCGGCCGGCGGGCCACCGAGCTTTTCAGACGCGGCTTCAGCGCGTTGAAGGTCAGCACCTCGATGCCGGTGTGCAACCGGTCGGGGTTGTCATAGGCGATGTCGATGACGCCGCGCTGTCCACTTCTGACCATCTCGGGTCCTGACCCTACCTCGTGGGAAGGGCGGCCCCGGCGGCATTGTGGAGCCCGATACCACCACCCCTCCCCAAAGTAAGGACCTTTCACCATGTCCCCTGTTGTCACCGGCCTCGTCACCGATCCCGCGAAGCTGCCGATGCTGTTCCAGGACGCTCTGAACGCCGGCGATGTCGACGGCGTGCTGGCCCTGTTCGCCCCGGGTGCGGGCATGCGCACGGTGGCCGGCGAGCACATCGCCGGCACCGAGGCACTGCGTGCGGAGATCCGCGGAACCGTCGCCGCCGGCGGCCGGCTGACCAATGTGCGGCGGCACACGCTCGTCGGCGCGGGCACCGCCCTCCTGGTCACCGACTGGACCCTGGAGATCGAGGGCCCCGGCGGCGAACGGATCACCCCGTCCGGCACCACCGCCAACATCGCCCGCCAAGGCACCGATGGCGGCTGGCGGTTCACCCTCCTCAACCCGCTCGGTACCGCCGAGCCCGCGGCGAGGGTCAGCCGGCCGGCTGCTTGAGCACCTCCACCAGGCTGGAGAAGCTGTTCTCGGCGAAGCCCCGGTCCATGCCCCGCCGGAAGATGCCGTCGACCGCCGCCGGCAGGGCGGTGTCCAGCCCGGCGTCCCGGTTGGTGTGCAGGACGTGCTGGACGCTGGCGGCGCCCATCGCCAGCCGGTCGACGTCGCCCGGGTACCGGGCGGCGTCGATGTGCGGGGCGTAGGTCTCCAGGAAGTGCGGCATCATCGTCATCGCCCTGGACGCGTACGGCAGCATCTCCGCGGCGGTGACGCCATGGGCCCCGGCCAGGGCGAGGGTCTGCAGATAGCTGAGCATGCTGGTCCAGAAGATGGTCATCAGCGCCTGGTAGTACATCGCCGCCAGCCCCGGATCGGTGCCCCGGAAGTCGGTCCCGGTCAGCACCTCCAGGGTCTCCCGGTGGGCGTCGAAGACCTCGCGCGGGCCGCTGTAGAAGGTGGCCGAGCCGGGCTTGCCGATCAGCGGCGGCGGCACCTGCACCCCGCCGGTGAGGTGCTCGGCCCCGTGCCCGGCGGCCCAGGCGGCGGCCGCGCGGGCCCGGTCCGGGGTGTCCGAGCTGAGGTTGACGAGCACTCGTCCGGCCAGCGCGTGTGCGGCCGGCTCCAGGATGGCGTACATCGCGTCATAGTCGGTCAGGCTCAGTACCACCAGTTCATTGGCGGCCAGCGCCTCTTCCACCGATGACGCCGTCACCGCCCCCTGGGCGACCAGTTCCCCGGCCTTGCTCGCGGTCCGGTTCCAGACCGTGACCGGGTGGCCCTCGGCCAGGAACGCGGTCACCATCGCCCGCCCCATCGGGCCCAGTCCGATGACGGTCACTGCCTGCTTGCCCATGATTTCCCCTCCGTTTTCGGATCCCCTTGGATCCTCATCGGTCCCCTTTGGGCGCTCTAGAACGAGCGCTCTATTTAACGAGCCAGAAGGTAGCACAGATCTAGAACGAGCGCTCTATCCGGTAATCTCGGCCCATGCGCACCACAGACCAACAGGCCGCCCTGGGCACCCGGGAGCGGATTGTGCGGACCACGGCCCGGCTGCTGCAGCGCCAGGGCTTCGAGGGCACCGGCATCAAGCAGATCGCCCGTGAGGCCGAGGCCACCCTCGGCTCCGTCTACCACTTCTTCCCGGGCGGCAAGCAGGAGTTGGCGGTCGCCGCCATCCAGCACGGCGACCAGGAGTTCGCGGAGCTGCTGCGGGACGGGCTGGCCACCGAGGACGACCCCGCCGAGGCCATCACCGCCTGCACCCGGCTGCTGGCCACCGCGCTGCGTGAGTCCGGCTGGACCGAGGGCTGCCCGGTCACCGCCACCGCGCTGGAAACCCTGGACACCTCCCCCGAGATCCAGCGGGCCTGCGGCGCGGCCATCGGGCACTGGTGCGACCTGGTGGCGGAGAAACTGCGGGCCGCCGGGCTGTCCGAGGACGACGCCCGCGACCTCGCGCTGACCATCGTCAACACCCTGGAGGGCGCCGAGACCACCGCCCAAGTGCTGCACAGCGAGACGCCCTTGCTCACCGCGGGCCGCCATCTCGCCCTGCTGGTCCGGGCGCATCACCAAGGCAGCTGAGGGAGCACCGCCGTGGAGTTCCGTCAGCTGCGTTACTTCTGCGCGGTGGCCGAGGAGGGCGGCCTGACCCGGGCCGCCCAGCGGCTGCGGCTCAGCTCGCCCTCGCTCAGCCAGCAGATCAAGGCCCTGGAACGGGAGGTCGGCGCCCCGCTGTTCGTCCGCTCCCAGGCCGGAATGACCCTGACGGCGCCCGGACAGGCCCTGCTGCCGGAGGCCCGCGCGGTGCTCGCCGCCGCCGACCGCGCGCTGCACACCGCCCGGGCCGCCGCCGGCGAACGCCCCTCGCTGCGCGCCCTGGTGGCGCCCGGCACCCCGCCCGCCCTGCTGCACCGCCTGCACACGGCGGCCCGTACCACCGGCGCCGACCTCGTGCTGGACAGCGCCGCCACCGCCGACCAACTGGCCAGGCTGCGCCGCGAAGAGGCCGACCTGGCGCTGGTCACCCTGCCCGCCGGCACCGACGGCCTGCACACCCTGGTGGTCGCCGACGAGCCCCTGGGTGTGCTGCTCTCCGCCGGCCATCCCCTGGCCTCGGCCGCCCGCCTCTCCTGGCACGATCTGGCCGGGGAGGAACTCCTGTGGTTCCGCCGCGAGTTCGCCCCCGGCTACCACGACATGGTGCTGGCCGCCTGTCGCGCGGGCGGCTGGGAACCCCGGCTGCGCATCGCCCCCGCCCGGCGGTCGATCGTGCAGGCCGAACTCGACGGCGGGGAACGGGTGGTGGCCCTGCGCCCCCGCTCCGCCCTGGCGGATGGCCTGGTCTGGCGCCCCCTGACCGAGGCGGCGCCCCGGCTGAGGCTGGCACTGGCCTGGTCACCGGGGCGGCACGGCGCCGCGGAACTGGCCCGCCGCATACGGGATCAGGGCCCCTCGGACACGGCCCCGGCCGACTATGACCGCGCGGCCGCCGCCAGCACCGGCAGATAGCCCAGCCGCTGGCCCTCGGCGTTGGGATGGTAGGCACCGTCCATGTGGAGCAGGGACGGTGCGTTGATCCATGGGTCCTCGGAGCAGATCCCATGCCTGGCGAAGGCGGGTGCCACGTCTCCGAAGACCAGCCCATGGGCGTGGGCGCGGCCGCGGGTGACGGCATTGAGGTGGTCGGCCGCGCGGTTGAGCGCACGCTCCCCCCGCTTGGTCATCAGCCCCACCCGGCAGCCCTCGGGGCCGAAGAGCCGGGGGAGGCCCAGCGCCACCACCCTGGCCCGGCCGGCCCTGCCCTTGATGGCCCGGTAGACGGCGTCCAGCCGCCCCGGCAGCGTCCGCTGGACCGCCTTCTCGGCCCTGGCGACCTGGTCCAGACAGCTCTGCTCGTTCCCCAGCGTGCAGGTCGTCATGACATCCGCGAAGCCGACGTCATTGGCCCCGACGGTGACGCTCACCAGCGTCACCTGGGAATCCACCGCGTCCAGCTGACTCTTGACCACATCGGAGGTCTTCGCCCCCGAACAGGCGGCGAAGACAAACCGGGCCGGATGATGCCCGGCGGCCCAGAGCGCCGGGTGCGCCCCGGAACTGCGCAGGCACCGACGGCTGTCCGGGTCATAGCGGCCGGCCCCCTGCCCCGAGGCCACCGAGTCGCCCAACGCGGCGTAGGAGACCCGGTGCCGGATACTCACCGCCGCCGGACCGGCGGAGGCGGCAGCAGGGGTGCCGGCCGTCACAAGGAACCACGGACAGAGGAGGGCGGCGAGAAGACGACGACGCAATCCGCAGACTCTGCTCATGTCCGGGGGAACGAGACCGCGGTTGACGGGTTACGCCGCCGCCCGCAAACACTGACCACCGGTCATCGCTTCTTCTTCCGCGTGTGCGCCGTCACCGTGACCTGCCATGGGACGACCACCCGCGAACAGGAATAGCCCTTCTTACGGGACAGGCACCCCAGCTCGGAGTCCAGGGTGGTCGTGCCGTCCGCGCGGGCGTGGAAGACCGCGACGGTGTCACCGTTGGCCGCCGTCCCGGCGGAATCCCGGTGCAGCACGGCGCCGTCGGCCGCGGTGGGCGCGCTCCACTGCCAGTTGGAGTCCTCGTTCCGCTGGCCCGAGAGCTGGACGTCGATCTCGTCGCCCGTGTGTACGGTGACGGACTGTTTGTTGTCCTTGTTGGACAGACTGATGTGCCGCGGTGCCCCCGGCTTCGCGGCCGCCAACGGCGCGGCGGTCAGGGCCAGTACCGCGGCCAGGGCCGCCGCCACCCATCGGGCAGTCTTCATCGCTCCACCTCAACCCATCCTTGGTTCCGGATGCTTGCCATCCGCTTCCGTCCCTGCCCCCTGCGCACACAGCCGATGCGACCGGTCGCCGATATGAGTGACAGCGGCCTTTGAACGCTCTTTCGGTTGCCGGGGCTGCCGGAACCGCCGGTACCAGGCTTACAGTCGGCGCCTACCAGCAGGTGTGCCGCTCACGAAAGGATCGTTGAGCCGTGACCGAACAATCGGAGAAGTCCAGGGTGGGGCGCCGTGGCCTGCTCAGCGGGGCACTGGCCGGTGGAGCCGCCGCGGTGGCGGCCGGCGCACTGTCCGCCCCGCGCGCACAGGCGGAACCAAGACCGGGCGACGCCTGCCCCGTTCCCCCGCCCAGACTCTGGACCCGCAAGCAGTGGAAGGCGGTTCCGCCCGAGGACCCGGCCGGCGTCAGAGTGGAGCCCTTCGGACCGTCCTTGATCGTGGTCCATCACATGGACTACCCCAACAGCACCGACTACTCGCTTGAGCACGCCTTCGAGCTCTCCCGGATCTGCCAGTACGACCACATGCACCACAACGGCTGGAATGACATCGGCCAGCAACTGACCATCAGCCGCGGCGGGTTCCTGATGGAGGGACGCTACCGGTCGGCCGAGGCGATCGGGCGGGGCGGACATGTCATCGGGGCACAGGTCGCCAACTGGAACACCGCCGCCATCGGAATCGAGAACGAGGGCACCTATATCACCGAGCTCCCGCCCGAAGCGCAGTGGCGGACGCTGGTGGCCACCTGCGCCTGGCTCTGCCACCGCTACCGGCTCGCCCCGATGACCGCGATCGTCGGCCACCGGGACCTCAACCAGCCGGACACCACCCTCACCACCGAGTGCCCGGGCAACGCCCTGTACAAGCAACTGCCCAAGCTGCGCGCGGACATCGCCGAGGCGATGGGCCTGCCGGTCGGGGACGGCTCCCCCAACCATGTGCGGGAAGACCTCCCATCCACCCGGACGGGCCCTGCCCATGACCATGGGCCGGCGCTCGGGCCACTGGATCCGACTCGCTGAGGGGCCTGTCCACCCGAAGGCGGGCGGTGCCACGATCTCGCAGCACTACCAGTCCTGTTGGGCATCGGTCTTGGCCGGACCGTAGACCTCCACATGGCCGTGATCGCCGTACAGGGAACGCCGCCAGCGGGCGAACACCCTGGCGGTGCGGTCCGCGTCGTCCTGTTGCGTGATCCCGTAGTCGACCCGGACCACGGCCACGAGACGGGCGCTGCCGGCAGGCGTGCGGGTGTAGACACTCCTCACATGCGAGGCGATGGCGGCATCCGCCTTGGGCGCATGCGCTCCGAGGTACGCACGGAATTCGCGACGCATCGGGAACCAGCGGTGTGGACCGGCCGTTGGCACAGCGCCGTCGTCATCCTCGGTGTTGTCCCTGGGCGGGCCGTCGGGGTCCGGACGCTCGTCGGTGGTGTCGGGGAGGTTTTCCTGGTGATCGTCGCTCGTCTCGTCGGTCCCGTAGGTCTCGTCGGTCCCGTCAGTCCCGTCAGTCCCGTCAGTCTGGTCGGACTCGTCGGTCTGGTCGGTCTCATGTGTCGCCGAAGTTCTCGGCCCCGGCGTGGCGGCCGCTTGCTCCCCGGCCCCTGCGTGTTCCGTACCGCAGGCGGTCAACGGTAAGCAGCAGCAGACGAGCGCCGTGGCAAGGGCTGCGTAGCGAGTCATGGTCTTCATTGGTGTGCCCCCTTCGGTGGATGAGAGGGGCACACATCTCCCGGGGTTCCGCCCAGACGCGGGCCGTCTGCCCCGACGCGCGTCCCCCATGGCGGGCGGCGGGCGGGCCTTAGGCAGTGCCTAACACCCCTGAGGAAACACGTCGTGGACGCCCACCGCCCCGCCTGCTGAACTTGCCCCATGTTCTTCGTACTGCTCACCTACCAGGTCCCCCTGGACCGCATCGACGCCCTGCTCACCGCCCACTACGCCCATGTGGACCGGTACTTCGCCAATGGCACCTTCGTCCTGGCCGCCCGCCGGCAGCCCCGGACCGGTGGGGCCTTTCTCGCCCGGGGTGTGAACCGGGAAGAGCTGGAGGCCATTCTCGCCGAGGATCCCTTCATCAGCAGCGGGGCCGCGACCTGTGAACTCTTCGAACTCCAGCCGACCCGGTCCGCCCTCGCGGAGATCGCCGTCCCCTGACATCTGTCTCAAATTCCCGCCGGCACACGGGGCTTGGGCGCCGACGGCAGTGGCTACGCCGCCGACGCCACCGTAAGCCTGGGCCAGCGGCTCCTGGCGAAGATCCTCCATCGCCCTCCCCGACGGGACTCACTGGAGGGCGCGGTGGCGGACCTGGCCGTCGATCATCTGGATACGGATGCCCTGGCGGCACTGCGTCTGCAGATCCGCAAGGTGCTCACCACCGACCGGCGCTGCTCGCCCAGCCGGCCGCGATGCTGCCGCCGGCCACCGCGGCCGAGACCGCCACGGCGAGCGGGGCACGTGCGGTGGCCATTGGGCGCGACAACAGCGGGCCGGTCACCACGGGCGACAACTCTGACCAGGCTGGTGGTCAGCGACTCGAAGAAGTCGGTGATGGCCCGGCCGATGTCCGCGCCGGGTATGGCGACAAAGCGGTGTACCTGGTAGCCGCCCTGTTCGCCATAACGCGCTCCGGCGGACCGTCCTTCGCACCACGCTGGGGACTAACGGCACCAAGCGCTTCGACAGTAGCCACTCAATGCGGCGGCGGTCTACGTTCCGGCCGCCCTTGTACGTAACCCGCCCTTGGGTCAAGGCGGTTCAGGTCGCCTGTTCCTCCGGTGCCGGTGCGATGGCCAGGATGGCCACATCGTCGTGGAAGAGATGGGTGTGCCGGGGCAGGTCGGTGTCCAGGAAGTCGATGACCTCGGCGGGCCCGGTGGCCGGCCGGCCGGTGAAGCGGTGGCCGAGACGGTCCAGGAAGGGGTAGAAGGCGCCGTCGGCGTCGCGGGCCTCGATCAGGCCGTCGGTGCACAGCAGCAGGACATCGCCCGGGGTGAAGGAGTGGGTGTAGGGGACGGGCTCCTCGCGGGACAGGGTGCCCAGGCCGAGTGGCAGGGCGGGCGGGCCGGTGAGGGCGCGCACCTCGCCGCCGGAGAGCAGGACCGGCTCGATATGGCCATGGTTGATGATGGTCACCCGCTGTCCGGCGGCGTCGTACTCGACCAGGACGGCGGTGACAAAGAGTTCCGCGTCGGGAGTCGCCTCGGCCTCGCGGGCGATACAGCGCTCCATCTCGGCGGCCACCTTCGCCAGGCCGCCCATGGCATAGGCGGCCTGGCGGAAGCTGCCCAGCAGGTCGGCGACGGTGCGGACAGCTTGCAGGCCCTTGCCCCGGACATCGCCGATGACGGCCCGTACCCCCTTCTCGGTGGCCCGGATGTCAAAGAGGTCGCCGCCGACCATGGTGCCCGCCTCGGCGGGGCGGTAGAGGCCGGCCGCCAGCACCGGTCCGATCCGGGCGGGCACCGGCCGCAGCAGGGTGCGCATCAGTGCTTCGGCGACCGAGTTGGCGTGCAGCAGGTGGGCCTCCTGCCGCTGCCGGTGGGCGGCCAGGGCGGTACCCAGGACACCGACCAAGGCGGTGCAGACATAGGCGCCCACATAGTGGCGTTCCCAGAGCACGTGCGTGGGGCGGCCGGCGCAGCACGGGGTGCCCGCCAGGATGGCCTCGAAGACAACCGCGAAGACGGTGAAGGCGGCGACGGAGACCGGGCCGAAGCTGAACGCGGCCACCACCGGCAGGGCGACCAGCAGAAAGCTCACCGGCCACTCCACCGGGGTGATCGGTTCCAGCAGCAGGATGCCCGCCACCAGGGCGGCCGGCAGCCAGCGCATCCAGGCGGGCGGGGCGGGCACTTCGAGTCCGGAGCTGCTCAGCCGCACCGCATGGTTGTTGCCGGCCTTGCCGGCGATGCGGCGGTGTCGCTGGTTCACCTGTCGCTCCGTGGCCGACGCCGGATGATGATCAGGACGACCAGCCTGACCCGGCCGTATGGCCCGGCGGTGCCATTAGGCCATCGGCGGCATGTCCGGCCGTCGGGCCGAAGTCGCCCTGGGCGTTGGGCACTTGCCGGATGCGGGTGAAGGCTCGGCAAAGCCCAGGCGAACGGGTTGTCAGTACAATGTCACACTACTACGGTACAGGCGCTCCACTGACTCAACGTCAACCCCCCCAAGGAGTACGCCCGTGCATTCGCTGCGTACCGTGCGCAAAGGGCTGTTGGCCGGCGCATTGGCCGCGTGTCTGGCCCTGCCGACGGCACAGGCCGTCCAGGCCGCACCCGGCCACCCGGCCCCCGGCGCCGGATCCGGCCGGCCGGCCGCCGGCGTCGGCACCACCCCCCAGAACGATGTGGACCACATCGCCCGCCCGCCCAAGAACGGCCGGCTGACGCCGGTGCCCGGTGGCGGGACCATCGCCCAGGGCCGCATACCCGGGGACGTCTCCGGTCAGCCGGGATCCGCGAAGAGACGGCCGGGCGCGGGGCTGCGCGGCTCCGTGCCCTGCACGCTGGACGGCATCACCGGCCTGGACCCGGAGCGGTTCGCGGACTTCCTCACCGGCCCGGACGTCACCGCGGACTCCTGTCTGCGCGAGGTGCTGTGGACCTGGGACACCCGGCTGGCCCCGGTGATGTCCTCGGCGCACATCCAGGCCGTCGCCCACCGGATCGCCACCCTGGCCCCGTCCCATGACGGCACCGACGCCGGCCACCTCTACGAACTGCTCACCTATCTGCACGCGGTGGCCTACCATGCCTTCTCCCACCCCGAGGTGGGCCTGAACGACCCCACCACACTGGGCGCGGTGCGCGACGGTATCGCGGCCTTCGGCGCGGCCGGGCACACCTTCGACCCCACCCGGCAGAACGCCGACTCGCTGCGCGAGGCCCTGTACGCGGGCAGCGCGGCGGGGCTGCGGCAGTACCAACTCCCCCTGGTCAAGCGGGTCCTGAGCACCATGGCCCCGGACGCCAGGACGGCCACCGACCCCAGCTGGGGCGGTGCGGTGCTGTCCGCGCTGAGCGTCAACTACCTCGGTATCTACCCGGGCAACAAGGACACCGCCTTCCGGCAGGCGGCCGCCGCCGACCCGGACTACCGGGCGGCCTTCAAGGTCTTCGCCGGCTACCGGCACCTCAAGGACACCGCCAACGCCTGGGTGGCGCGCGACGCCATGGGCGAGTACGGGCGCTTCGGCCAGATCGACGAGCTGAACGCCTCGGTGGTGGCCGACCTCGGCACCCTGCTGGGCACCACCAAGGACAACTTCGGCGAGATGAGCGCCCCTTGGGCGTCGGTGGCCTCCTGGCTGATCGACTACAACGCCTGCGCCCCCTACCAGGTGTGCAAGCCGCAGATCGAGGACCGGCTGTTCACCCACACCTACACCTATGACAAGGGTGCCATCGTGGTCCGCACCTCGCTGGACCAGGCGACCGTGGACCAGCTCTACTACGCCAGTAAACAGGTCAAAACCCAGTTCTTCCGGGTGCTGGGCACCGATGCCCCGCTGGCCGGGGACCCCAACTCCACGCTGCACATCCACCTCTACGCCTCACGCGCGGAATACGAGGCGTTCCAGCCGCTGCTGACCGGGCTGAGCACCAACAATGGCGGCATCTACATCGAGGACGGCGCGACCTTCTACACCTACCAGCGCCGGGTCCCCCAGGACTCCACCCTCACCCTGGAAGAGCTCTTCCGGCACGAGTACACCCACTACCTCAACGGCCGCTGGGCCGTGCCCGGCACCTTCGGTGACGCCCGCTGGTACACCAATGACCTGGTGACCGCGATGGACGAGGGCACCGCCGAGTTCTTCGACGCCGGCACCCGCTCCGATGGCATCAGGGTGCGCAAGTCCCTGGTCAAGGGCATCATCGCGGACACCGCGGGCGGCGGCCCGCGGATGACCGTCAATGAGCTGCTGCACGCCACCTATGGCAGCGGCTTCCGCTTCTACAACTACGCGGGCACGTTCTTCGAGTTCCTCTGGGACCAGCACCCCTCGCTGATCCGGGAGATGTACGGCTACCAGCGGGCCGACGATCCCAAGGGCTTCGACGCCTGGCGCACCCGGCTGGGCGCGGACATCCAGCTGCAACGCGACTATGACGCCTTCCTCGACAAGCAGATCGCCGATGTGGACGGTCTCTACGTCCCGTCGACCTCCTTCACGCCCCAGTCCAAGCTGGCGCTGTCCACCCCCAAGCAGATCCGCACCGCCTTCGCCAAGGCCACCGGCATGACCCCGGTGTGCACCGGCAACGGTGACCAGCGCCGGCCCCGGTTCACCTGCACCGGGCGGATCTCCGCCAGTCTGGTCAACTCCGATGATCCGGACCTGGTCTTCGCCGATATGTCGCAGACCGTGGACAACTTCATCCTCAAGCGCACCGAGAACACCGTGAACAACCTCGCCGATATGAACTGCTACTTCGGCAAGGTGGACATCTGGTCCGACGGCACCGCCGGCACCGCGCCCCTCACCTGTGAGGGGCCGCTGCGCCGCTGAGCGCTCCGCCGGACGGGGCGGGCGGCGCCGGACGGACCTGGGTCGGGTCCGCCGGCGCCGTCTCAATACCCGGCGCCGTTCTGGTGGCCGGCTTGGCCCTGATATCCCGCCTCGCCGCGGTCCACCGCCACGACCACCATCGCACCCACCCGGATCAGCCGGTGGGTCAGCGCGTCAAGCTCCTGCCGCTCCTCCTCCGGCAGCTGCCACTCCTCCCACCACACCGCTTCCTGGTAGGAGCAGGGATCGGGCCGCTCGGTCTGCCAGGCCCGGGTGAGCCGGGCGGCCAGCGGAGCCACCGCCCGGGCCTGGTCGGCATAGCCGTCCAGCAGCGCCACCATATGGCTGCCGGGCAGATAGGACCGCCAGTTCTCCAGCAGCCCATGAGTGAGGCGGGCGACATCTTCCAGCCACAGCACATGCTGGGACGCCCAGCCCGTCGCCTCC
Organism: Streptomyces sp. NPDC052396; assembly: GCF_044593195.1. Lineage (NCBI taxonomy): Bacteria > Bacillati > Actinomycetota > Actinomycetes > Kitasatosporales > Streptomycetaceae > Streptomyces > Streptomyces sp. NPDC052396. The sequence continues at coordinate 274,661 of NZ_JBIUAW010000007.1, read as the reverse complement.
CGGCACTCCGGCATCCCGGGCAGTGACCGGGGCGCCACCATCTCCCGCCGGGCGAAGAACTCCCTGCCCAGCGCGGCCTCTTCGGCCGTGGGCAGCCAGGAATTCTCGCTCAGGGCGGTCACGGCGGCGTCGAAGGCACGGGTCGTCATTCCGCCAACCCTAATCGCCCTGCTGAGGCATCGGCACATCGGCCACCGCGCGGCCGATGTTGTCCGGGCCGGTGGATCGGCGGGCCAGGGCGATGAGTTCACGCACCGTATGCTGCGGGTCCCCACTCCGGACGGTCGCCCGGCCCGGCGAAGCCGCCGTCCGTCATCAGCGGACCCACCGGACGGACCTGCCTCACGGCGATGACGTTGCGGCTTGCCCTTGCCGAAAGGTCAACCGACGTTGCGTACCGGCAGGCTGCGCGGCCCCCGGACCAACAGACCGGGCCGGTAGGGCAGTTCCGCCGGACCGGCCGCCAGGCTCAGCTCCGGCAGTCGGTCGAAGAGCAGCGGCAGTGCGACCGCCGCCTCCAGCCGGGCCAGCCGGGCCCCCAGGCAGAAGTGCGGCCCGTGCCCGAAGGCGGCGTGGGGCGCCGCCCGGTCCGGGCCGCCCAGATAGCGCTCGGGCCGGAAGTCGTCCGGCGCCGGGAAGTGCTCCGGGTCACGGTTGGCCGCGGCGAGCACCACCAGTACCGAGGCCTCGGCGGGGATCTCCGTTCCACCGCCCAGGTCCACCGGCTCCACCGTGCGCCGCCAGGTCGTTCCCTCCAGCGGGCTGGCATGCCGCAGCACCTCCTCCACCACGGCGGCCCAGCGCTCCTCCCCGCCGCGCCGGGCCAGGGCCAGCTGCCCGGGGTGGGTGAGCAGCAGCAGCGCGGCCGAGGCCAGCAGGTTCATGGTGGTCTCATAGCCCGCGAACAGCAGCAGGAAGGCCATGGCCAGCAACTCCGCGTCATCCAGGCCGCCTTCCCCGGCGTCCTGGACCAGCGTGCTGAACAGATCCTCGCCGGGGGTCCGGCGCTTGCGCTCGATCAGTGCGGCGAAGTAGGCGTACAGCTGCTGCCAGGCAGCATCGACGGCGCCCGGCTCCAGCGCGTCGGCGGGTGAGCCGACCCGGTACGTCCAGTCGCGCAGGGCGGCCCGGTCCTCCTCCGGCACGCCCAGCACCTCGCCGATGACCAGCACCGGCAGCGGGAAGGCGAAGGCGTCCACCAGGTCGGCGATGCCGTCCCGGTCCAGCCGGCCGGCGAGCCCGTCCACCAGTCCGGCCGCCAGGTGCGCGATGCGCGGCCGCAGGGCGTCCACCCGGCGCGGGGTGAAGGCGGCCACCGTCAGCCGGCGCAGCCGGATGTGGTCCGGGGCATCGGAGTTGAGCATATGGCGGGCCAGCAGAGCCCGGGCACGCTGGGCCGCCGAATCCGGCTTGGGGCGCCCGGCGCCCTGCGGCGGCACATTGGAGAACCTGGGGTCGGCCAGCACCTCACGCGCCTGCCGGTACCCGGTGACCAGCCAGGCGTCACTGCCGTTGGCCAGCGCCACCCGGGCGGCCGGGCCCTGGGTACGCAGCCGGGCGTAGTACGGGAAGGGGTCACGCGCGAAGGCGGGGTCCGCGGGGTTCAGTGGCTGAGGCACCCGTTCATCCTCACCGATCTCCGCCCGGCCGGGACCACTGATTTTCCGCAGGAGTGCGGGGGCGGGTCTGTTGGGTTCCTACAAAGTGGGCGCCTATGGCAGGCCTTCGCCGCTGCGCCTTTGATCTCCCGGCGCATCGGACCGGCGGCCTCCGGCTCGGTCCGCGGATGGCCGGTCATGCCCACGCGGCGGAGCCGCCCCGCGTTCCTTATGGGGGCGTCCACCTCGCTCTCCGGCGACAGGGCCGGCATCCCACCGTCCACCGGCAGACCGGCGACGTTGACATAGGAGGCCGCCGCCCCGGCCAGGAAGGCCCCGGCCTCGGCGATCTCCTTGGCCGGCAGGCGCGTGGCAGGGGGGGAGCGGCGGATCTGCCGTCGGCCCGGCCTCGCTGTGTGCGTGCGCCTCGGTGCGGGGGACGGCTGTGCGGATCAGCACCATGATGCCGGGCCGCCCCACGCCACAACGGGCGAACTCGGCGTCGGCCTGCCAGGCCGACGTCCAGGGACGGTGCGCAGCCGGTCCGCGGCCACTTCGGCCGGCGGTGCGCGGTCCTCGCCCAGAAGTGCGTGGATGAGTACCGACGGGAGCCACCGGGGTGCGCGTCGAAGGCGCGGGCGCGCGGGCGAGGATACCGGCATCGGTGGCGCCCCCGATCACCGTTGCGCGGCACGGCAGTTGACGCGGTGGCGGGTCCAGGCCGACGCCGGCGACCCGCGCTCCGCCGGCCGCGAGGCGGGCTGCACAAGCCCGTCCGGCACCGCCGGCGGCGAAGACCGGTTCCGCACCGGACGCCATGGCGGCGGGCCTGCTGCCGGGCGGCCCGCGTCAGTGGCTGTGCGGCCCCCGGTGGTGCACGGTGCCGTGCGGCTGCTCGCAGTGCGCGTCCGCCCGGCCCGGCGCCTGGCCGGCGCCGGCCAGCGCCTCGGCGGCGTGGTCGACCTGGAGGGTGGCGTGGGTGATGCCGTACTCCTCGCGCAGGGTGCCCTGGACGGCCTGGCGTACGGCGTGGCAATCGCCGCCGGGTTCCACCAGGACATGGGCGGAGAGCACCGCCTCACCCGAGGTGATCTCCCAGATGTGCAGGTCGTGCACTTCCACCACCCCGGCCTGGGCGGCCATCCGGTCGCCGATCACATCCGGTTGCACCCCGGCCGGAGCCGCTTCCAGGAAGATCCGCCCGGCCGCCCGTACCAGGGACAGTCCGGACTTGACCATCAGCGCCACCACCACCAGCGTGGCGAGGGCATCGGCCCGGGCGAACCCGGTGACCATCACCACGGCTCCGGCCACCGCGGTGGCGACAAAGCCATAGAGGTCGGTGAGGATGTGCTGGAAGGCGCCCTCGACATTGAGCGAGGAGCGGTTGGCCCGGGACATGCACCAGGCCGCGGCGATGTTCACCACCACCCCGCTCAGCGCGGTGATCAGCACCAGGCGGCCGCCGACCTCGGGCGGGCTCAGCAGGCGCTGGACGGACTCATAGGCCAGCCAGACCGAGAGCAGCAGCAGGGTCAGGCCGTTCGCCTGCGCGGAGAGGATTTCGGCCCGCTTGAGGCCATAGGTGTATTCGCCACGGGCGGGCCGGGCGGCCAGCCTCATCGCCACCAGCGCCAGCACGATGGAACCGGCGTCGGAAAGCATATGGGCGGCGTCCGACAGCAGCGCCAGGGAATGAGCGGCAAAAGCGACAACGATTTCCACCGCCATATAGCCGAGGATGAGACACAGGGCTATGGACAGCCAGCGGCGGTCCGCGTCCTGGGCCACACCATGGCTGTGGCCGTGGCCATGCCCGTGGCCATGCCCGTGGCCGTGGCCGTGGCCGTGCTGGTGGTCGTCACCGTGCCCGTGCCCGTGCCCGTGCGCATGGTCGTGACCGCCGCCGTTCCGGCCGCGCTTTTGCCGCATCAAAACCCCCTGGGAAATCGCCCTGGCATCCACGGCAGTGAAGCGCATATTCAAGGAATCGGCAAAGGCTGCAATGGAGACGGTTTTCGATAGCGTTTCGGCGCGGGCCATTTCTTGAATACGGTTATCGATATGGGTCATGGGCCGGCGCGCCGGGCGCGTGGCGTCCGGCAGGCGCCGGTGGTGGGCCACGGCGGCAGGCGTCGGCTCCCCGCCCGGCTCGCCGGAAAGCCGGTATTACCGGCAGCGCGTCCAGTAATATTTCGGCCATGGGCGAAGAGAAGACCTCCGACTACGAGCGGATCAGCATCACCGTGCCGCGGGAGCTCGCCGAGCAGCTGCGCGGGATGAAGGACGCCAATGTCATCGAGTCCGTGTCGGCCTTCGTCACCAGAACGCTCGCGGGCCAGATCGACCGCGACCGCAGACACCGCGAGAGCGATGAACGCCTGCGCCAGGACTTCGGGTTGGACGAGGACCGGATGACGCTGGCCCGGCAGTGGGCCGACGACGCCACCAACCAGCGCACCCGGCTGTCCCTGGAGCAGTACATCGCCACCCGCCGGAGCAGCGCCGCATGAGCCAGGACGGTGTGACCGGGGTCGTCCTGGACGCCGGCTTCCTCTGCGACCTGAGCACCGGATACCGGATCGAGCATGAAGTGCTCACCGACCGGTGGAGCTGGCACGCGGTCACCGTCAACGTTCCACAGAGCGAACTGGTGCTGGCCGAGCGGGAGAAGCCGGGCCTGGCCCGTACGGCCCTGGAACTGCTGCTGGCCCGGTGCGGGCCCTCGGTGCTGATCCGACCGCTGGACCTGCCCGCCGTGCAGGCCGCTGGGGCGATGATGCGCCGCTACGGGCTGGAGGACGTCGCGCTGGCGCATACCGCCGCCATCGCGGTGCCCTCCGGCTGGACCGTCTTCACCACCGATCCCGGCCGGTATCAGCCGCTGGCCGCCGACATCGATGTGTTCGGGCTGGTCTGAACTCCGGCCAGCCGACGGCGCATACACACCCGGGGCCAGCGGTCCAGGCCCTGGGCGGCCTCTTCCTCAACCTTCTTGCGCAGCGCCCGGTTGAGTTCCCCCTCCGCCATCACCTCGAAGCCGCAGCGGGCGTAGTAGGGCGCGTTCCAGGGGACTTGGGCGAAGGTGGTGAGGGTCAGCATCGTCCGGCCGTTGGCCGCCTGACTTCCGGCGAGGTGGTCGAGCAGTGAACGGCCGATGCCCCGCCGGGAGTTGGCGGGGTGCACCGACACCTGATCCACATGCGGCTCGCCGGCCGCGAAGGAGCACAGCAGATAGCCGACCGGGCGGTCGGATACGTCGGCGGCCACCCATGCCAGACCGTGCCGCTGGTGGCGGGCGAGCAGGTGGAGCGCGGGCGGGTCGTCGTCGGCGATCTCCGGCATCCCGATCTCACGGAAGCGCTCCCCCGCCGCCCGCTCGATCTCCTGAAGCAGCGGGAGCTCATCGGGCCGAGCGAGCCTGATCTGCGGTGGGATGTTGAAGGTCGGCATCCTCGCAGTCTGACCGGGCGGACCGGAGTCCGCCCGCGATTTTTCCGGCCTGGTACGGTACACAGCACCATCTGGTACACAATATTGCGCCTGGAGGGCCTGATGGCCGACACCACCGACCTCAAAGCCTGGCTGGACACCGTGACCGTCGATCCGGCGGTGCGGGAGCTGCGCCCCGACTACCGGGCCCTGGTGATAGCCGCCGAGGGGCTGCGCCCCGGGCCCAGTGACGCGACCAGCGAACGGCTGCTGACCGCGGCCGAGGAGACCGCCCGGGCCTGGCTCGCCCATACGCCGGTGGAGGAACACCCGCACCTGGCCGCCTGGCGGGATGCCTTCCGGGCCTTCGGTGCCAAGCCGCAGCGCACCCGGCCCAGCGCGGAGGCCCTGGTGCGCCGGGCGGAGACCGGGCTGCCGAGGGTGGACCGGCTCACCGACCTCTACAACGCCGTCTCGGTGGCCCATGTCCTGCCGCTGGGCGGCGAGGACCTGGACCACTACGCCGGTCCGGCCCGGCTGGTGCGCGCCACCGGCGAGGAGGTCTTCGAGACCACGGCGGGCGGGGAACCGGCCACCGAGCACTGCTCGCCCGGCGAGGTGGTGTGGCGAGACGACCGGGGCGTGACCTGCCGCCGCTGGAACTGGCGCCAGTGCACCCGCACCCGGCTCACCCGCACCACCACCCGCGCCGTCTTCATCCTCGACGCCCTGGGCCCCCTGGACGACGCGGCCCTGGCCGCCGCCGGTGAGGCCCTGACGGAGGCGCTGCTGAGGAGCAGCCCGGAGGCGGTGCCGGCCCAGCGGCTGGTGCGCGGCGACTGACGTGCCCGGCCCCGGGCCGGGCACGGTCGCGGCCGGGCGGGCCGGGATGACCACAATCGCCTTGCCCGGGCCCGTTTGGGCCCGCTACGGTCCAGCGCATGAACCTCGCGTCCGCGCCCCAGCACTCGATGATGCCCCGTCAACGGGGCTGCTGACACGGACGCTTGACCTATCCGAGGCCCCGGGACGGGGCCTCTTCCGCATCCGCCGGGGGGAGCCCCGGCTCGCTGGAGGAGGCTCCCATGACCGTCCCACGCTGCTTCATCACCACCACCATCCCCTATGTCAACGCCCGTCCCCATCTGGGCTTCGCGCTGGAGCTCGTCCAGGCGGACACCCTGGCCCGGCACCGCCGCCGCGCGGGCGACGAGGTCCGGCTGCTCACCGGCACCGATGACAACTCGCTCAAGAATGTGCTGGCCGCCGAGGCGGCGGGGACCGGCGTCCAACAGCTGGTGGACCGCAATGCCGCAGCCTTCGCGGCCCTTCGCGAGCCACTGGCCCTGTCCTTCGACGACTTCATCCGCACCAGCCGCGACCCGCGCCACCGCGTCGGCGTCGAACGCCTCTGGCGGCGCTGCCAAGCCGCCGGTGACTTCTACCGCACGCACTACCAGGGGCTCTACTGCGTGGGCTGCGAGCAGTTCTACGTCCCGCAGGACCTGCCCGACGGCCGCTGCCCCGAACACGGCACCGCGCCCCAGCCGGTGGCCGAGGAGAACTGGTTCTTCCGGCTGTCCCGCTACACCGGCGCCCTTCAAGAGCTGATCTCCAGTGGGCGGTTGCGCATCCAGCCGGGGCAGCGCCGCAACGAGGTGCTGGCCCTGCTCGCCGGCGGGCTGCACGACTTCTCCGTCTCCCGCTCCCGGACCCGGGCCCGTGGCTGGGGCATTCCGGTGCCCGGCGACCCGGAGCAGGTCGTCTATGTCTGGTGGGAGGCCCTGGGCAACTATGTCACCAGCCTCGGCTACGGCACCTCGGCCCCGGACTTCGACACCTGGTGGACGGGCGGCGGCCGGCGCATTCACCTGGCGGGCAAGGGAGTTCTCCGCTTCCACGCCGTCTACTGGCCGGCCATGCTGCTGTCCGCGGGGCTGCCGCTGCCCACCGAGATCCTGGTGCATGACTACCTCACGGTGGACGGCCGGAAGATCAGCAAGTCGGCCGGTACCACGGTGGATCCGGTCGGGCTGGTCGCGGACTACGGTACGGACGCGGTGCGTTGGTGGCTGCTGCGCGAGGTGCCGCGCATCGGGGACGCCGACTTCACCCGGGACCGGCTGGTGGCCCGGGCCGACGCCGATCTCGCCGGCGGCCTGGGGAATCTGGCCCACCGGGTGGTGTCCATGGTGCACCGCTACCGTGCGGGCCGGCTTCCGGACGACGCCCCGGGCCGCGCTCCCGGCACCGAGCGGCTGGCCGAGGTCTGCCACCGGCTGCCCGGCCGGATCGAAGCGGCCCTGGCCGCCTACGACTTCCGTGCCGCCACGGCCGCGCTGTGGACGGTGGTGGAGGAGGCCAACCGCTGTGTCGAGCGAACGCGTCCCTGGGAACTGGCCCGGGACGGCCGGGACGAGCGCCTGGACGCCGTACTGGCCGCGCTGATCGCGGCCTGCCGGCAGCTCGCCGGCGAACTGTCCCCGTTCCTGCCCACGGCCGCCGCCCGGCTGGCCCGCCAGTGCACCCCGCACCAGGGCGTCCTGCCGCCGGCGACCCCGCTCTTCGGCCGGCTGACCGCACCCACCGGCTGAGCGGACCACCATCGGTGGCGGTGCCCCGGCGGCGGTGCTTGGCTGGGTCTCCCCGGCACCGGCAGCGCACCGGCAGAGGAGTTCCCATGAGCGTCGCCCCGGACCAGCCGTCCGACCCGACCGTACGAGCCCTGGTCACCGCCATCAACACCGGTGACCGGCAAGGATTTATGGACCTGCTCACCGAGGACGCCACCATGTCCGACGACGGCACGGACCGTGATCTCCAGGGCTGGACGGAGGACGAGATCTTCGGCTCCAACGGCCGGATGGACGTCGAGGCGGAGTCGGACGGCGGCCGGGCCCTGGTGGCCGTCTTCACCAACGACCGCTGGGGCGCCATGCGGACGGCCTGGCGGTTCGAGGTGGCAGACGGCAGGATCAGCCGCTTCGAGACGGGCCAGGCGTAAAGCACTTACCTGAAGTGGATCTTGGTCGTAGGGTACGGCCATGTCACTCAGCCGCCTCTCGCTCTCCTCCGGCCGTTCCATCGAACTCACCGAGCTGCGGCTGCGCTCGACCTACGGCACGATGCTGGAGGGCTATCCGTGCCGGCCCATCAACGAGATGAAGATCCGTGGCCTGTTGCGGACCGCGGAAAGTGCCTTCCCCGGCGGGCCGGTTCATCTCGTTCCGCCTTCCCGTGAGTTCCCGGACCTGGCTCCGGGCGGCTTCGGGCCCGTCGAGGTACTGCCCGCCGTGGCCTGCGTCGGCGCCTTCCGTTCCACGGCAGTCGACCCCGGCCGCGATCCGGTGCTGTACCGCTCCGCCCTCACCATCGTCTGGTTCCAGGCCGTCCCGGACGTCCCGTCAGGGGACAGTGACCAGCACCCGCTGTGTGACGTTCCCTGGGAAGAACTGGCCCGGGACCACGAGCTCTAGGACCGCACCCGGGGCAGGACCCGGTCCAGCCAGCGGGGGATCCACCAGTTGCTGCGGTCCAGCAGGGTCATGGTGGCCGGGACCAGGACCAGGCGGATCAGGGTGGCGTCGATCAGGACGCTGACCGCCAGCCCCACGGCCAGCATTTTGACGACGATCACCGGGCTGGCCACAAAGGCGGCGAAGACGCTGGTCATGATGAGCGCGGCGCAGGTGATCACGCGGGCGGTGGTAGCCAGCGCCTGGGAGACGCTTTCCGCGTTGTCGCCGGTGCGCAGCCAGTTCTCCTGGACGCGGGTGAGCAGGAAGATCTCGTAGTCCATGCTCAGGCCGAAGACAATGGCGAACATCATCATCGGCACAAAGCTCTCGACCGGCACCGGGCCGCCGACGCCGAGGGCGCCGCTGCCCCAGCCCCACTGGAAGACGGCGACGATCACGCCATAGGAGGCGGCGATCGACACCACATTGAGCACGGCCGCCTTCAGGGCCACCAGCAGGCCGCGGAAGACGGCCAGGATGATCACAAAGGCCAGGCCGACCACCACGCCGATGATCAGCGGCAGCCGGTCGGCGACCATGTCGAGGAAGTCGACCTGGACCGCGGTGGTGCCGGTGACATAGCCGTGGGCGGTGGTGCCGGCCACGGCTCGGGGCAGCACGGTGTCCCTGAGGTGGTTGACCAGGCGGGTGGTGGCCGCGTCCTGCGGGGTGGTGGCGGGGATGGTGGTGGCGGTGAGCACCTTGCCGTCGGGTGTGGGGCGCAGCGAGGTGGTGGTGACGGTGCCGGGGACGTGTGCCAGGGCGTGCCCGGCCCGGGTGGCCAGGGCCGGACGCTCGGCGGGCGGCACGGTGCTCTGGTCGATGACCAGGGTCAGCGGGCCGTTGGCGCCGGGGCCGAAGGCGGCGGACATCAGGTCGAAGGCGCGGCGGTCGGTGAAGCTCGTGGGGTCGGCGCCGTCGCCGATGTGCCCCAGCCGGATGGAGAACAGCGGGACGGCCAGGACGGCCGCGGTGGCCAGGCCGCCGGTGAGGAACCACCAGGGGTGGCGTTGGACGCGCCGTGCGTATCGGTGCCAGCCGGCGCGTCCGGGCTCGCGGCCCTTGGGGGCCGCCTCGGCGACCGGGGTGCGGACATGCCAGCGGTCGATCCGGCGTCCGGCCAGGCCGAGCAGGGCCGGGACCAGGGTGAGGGCGGTGAGCACGGCGGTGATGACGGTGATGGCGGCGGCGGTGCCCAGTTTCCCGATGAGGGAGATGCCGCTGACCCATAGTCCGGCCAGCGCCACGATGACCGTGCAGCCGGAGACCAGCACGGCCCGGCCGCTGGTCGCCACGGCCTGCCCGGCGGCGGTGGCGGGATCCGTCCCGTCCAGGACGTGCTGCCGGTGGCGGGTGATCAGGAAGAGGGCGTAGTCGATGCCCACCCCCAGCCCGATCATGGTGGCCAGGGTCGGGGAGACGGTGGAGAAGGTGAACGCGGCCGCCAGCAGGCCCAGGCAGGCCAGTCCGGTGATGACCCCGATGAGAGCGGTGAGCATCGGCAGGACCGCCGCCGTCACGCTGCCGAATCCGGCCAGCAGGATCACCACGGCCGCGCCGTAGCCGATGAGTTCGCTCCCCCGGTCGTTGGGCAGCGGCCGGGCCAGTTCACCCAGCGGACCGCCGTACTCCACCCGCACTCCGGCCGCCCGCAGTGGTGCCACGGCCCGGTCGACCCCATGCAGATAGTCCTGGCCCAGCAGCAGTGGCGTGGTGTCGAAGCGGACGGTGAGGTAGGCGGTGCGGCCGTCCCCGGACAGCGGTCCCACGTTCCGCCGGCCCGGGGGTGGTGGTTGCGCCGGGTACGCGGAGGGTGGGGGCAGCGGGTTCTGGACGGCCAGCACATGCGGCAGCCGCCGTAGCGCGGCGGCCGCGCCGTTCACCTGGGCGGCGACGGCGGTCAGCGGCCGCTTGGCGTCATGCAGCACCACCGGGGCGCTGTAGCCGCCGACGGCCGGATCGTGGGCCTTCAGTACGTCGATCGCCCGTACCGACTGCACCCCGGGCAGGGTGAAGTCATCGGAGAAGGGCCCGCTGTAGGCCCTGTTGAGCCCCTCCACACCGGCCAGCACCAGCAGCCAGCCGGCCATGACCACCAGGAAGTGGCGGGCGCACCACTCGCCCAGGGTGGCCAGGGCTCCCCGGATTCCCGGCCTTGGGGAGGCCGGCGCTCGGGGACGCGGTTCGCCTTCGCCCGGAACGGACACTGACCCTCCGGGTGATCGGCAGCCGGCTCCGGATTCAGTAGATGCCGGGGGCGCCGGCCCGGCACGCCGGGTTCCGGAGAACGAGTGACCGGCCGGACCCCGGCCTCAGGGACCGTGTCGGCCGTGCCGGCCGTGTCATGGGTCTCACAGCCAGCCGCGCCGGGCGGCCTGGACTCCGGCCTGGAAGCGGGTGGTGGCGCCCAGGGCGGCCAGCAGGGCGGAGACCCGGCGTACCACGGTGCGCCGGCCCAGGCCCAGGCGTCGGGCTATGGCGTCGTCGGTGGCGCCGCTGGCCATCAGGGTGAGGATCTGGCGGTCCCGGGCGTCGATCTGGGTGTCCACACCGGCCGCCGAGGCCGGTACGGCCAGGCCCCACAGGGACTCAAAGACATTGGCCAGGGCCCGGAACAGGCTGGAGGGGCGGACCAGCAGGGCGATGGCACCGGGGCGGTCGTCGCCGGCCAGGGTGATCACGGCCAGGTCGTTGTCGCCGATGGCCAGCTTCATGGGCGGCTCGTGCAGGGTGCGGGCCTGTTCGCCGGCCTCGATCATGCGGGCCATGTTGGGGCCCGCGATCGGGTCGTCGAAGGCGGAGCCGTGATAGAGGACGCGGTAGACGACGCCGGCGGCCATCCGCTGGCGCTGCAGGGTCTCCTGGCCGAGGTAGTGGTCGGGCGGCCCGGAGTACGGGGGCATGTCGATGACCCGGACCTGGTGGCGCGCGGACTGCTGGAGCCGGCGGACAACCGTCAGGATCTGTGCGTTGCCCTCGACCACCTCCAGCGCGCCATAGTGCCCGGCGTCCCGGCGGGCGAAGCGGTAGAGCCGTTCCAGTTCGGCGCCGGTCCGCCGGAGGGCGGCCTGCCGGGCCGCCTCGCGCTGCAGCAGGGTCTCCACGACCTGCAGCGGCGACAACGCCTCCCAGGTCCTGGCCTCCGGACCGGCCGTCACCGCGATGTCCTCGGCGGCGAGTTCCTCCAGCACCGCGAGCACCACGGCCTCGCTCAGCCCGGCCCGGGTGGCCAGCAGGCCGGCCGGCGCCCCCGGGTGGCTCACCAGCAGCCGGTAGACCCGGCCACGGGTGGAGTCGGGATCCAGGACGTCGTGCACAACACCCCCTTGGCCGCACTGATGTCCGATTGCATCGGTTCCCGGAGACTATGGCGCACCCGGCTCACCTGCGCCAACGGCGCAACTGAGCCATCGAACCGTATGGCGTCCGGCCGGGGGCTGCCCGTTAGATGAGCCGTGCCGGTCAAGCGGAACCACCGGCCCCATGGCATCCGCCCACTTCGAGGACAACTGATGAGATCCGTCCTGCCCGTTCGGCTGTCCCGCGCCAAGACACTGTTGGCCGCGGTGGCCACCGCCCTGCTGATGCTCGGCACACCAGCCGCGCACGCCACGTCCGCCGAGGCCCCGGCGCCGCCCAGGTTCACCGACGGCTTCGGGCTCACCCAGGTCGGCACGGCCACCGGTACGGCGGCCAACTTCGTGGTCACGGTGACCACGGCCCAGGTCGCCGGGGAGCATCGCATCCGGATCCTGCTGCCCGACGGCTACGCGGCCGACTCCACCAAGCGCTATCCGGTGTTCTACCTGCTGCATGGTGCGTCCGACGACCCGGGCAATCCTCATCTGGCCTATCCGGCGCTCACCGCCGCCAAGTCGATGATCACCGTGATCCCGGACGGCGGCCTGCGCGGCTGGTACACCAACTGGCTTGACCAGGACACCGCCGCGGGCGCGCAGAACTGGGAGAACTTCCACATCAACCAGGTGATCCCGTTCATTGACGCCAATCTGCGCACCCTGGGGACCAAGCAGGGCAGAGCGATTGGCGGAATCTCGATGGGCGGCTTCGGTGCCCTGCACTACGCACAGGACCACCCCGAGCTCTTCAGCCAGGTCGCCACCTTCTCCGGTGCCGATGACCTCTCCATGGACGAGGCGGTCATCCGCGGTGCCGTCGTCGCCACGCTCACCAACATCGGCGCCGCGCTGTGCGGTTCCAGCTCCGGCGGCGACTGCGCGCTCGACTTCGGTCCCCCGGTGTCCAGTGACGCCGTCTTCGGCTCGCCGTACCCGGTGTTCAACGCCGACTGGCGCTGGAACGCCGCCGATCCGTCCGCACATATGGACAAGCTGGCCGGCATGGGCATCTCCCTCTACACCGGCGACGGCGCCGGCGACCCAGCCGAACCCGAGTTCTGGGTGCGGTCGGCGGCCTACCACGCCAAGGACCATCTGGACGCCCTCAACCACCCCTACCACTTCGTGGACTACGGCAATGGCTCCGGGTGGGGCCAGGGTTGCCGGGGCGGCCATAAACCCGAGTGCTGGGCACAGGACCTGGAGGACTTTGTGCCGCGCCTGGAGGCGGCCTTCGCCTCGGCCTGACCGGACGGCGCCCTGACCCGTCCTCTCTCCGTCAACACTCTCAAGGGGGAACCGACATGTCAGTCGGGACACTGTCCACCGCAAGACGTATGAGCACAGCCGCCGTTGGCGTACTGGCGCTGCTGGCCGCCCTGTTCACCATGGCCCCATCGGCACGGGCCGACAACTCCGTGGTCGAAATGCCCGCGCTGGTGCCCAGTGGGCCGGACTACCAGCAGAACCTCAAGGCCGAGGTGGAGTTCTGGAACCTGTCCAGGATGGCCAAGGCCGCGCTCAACAACGAGGACCATGACGCGGTTCCGCCTTCGGGAGGCTGGGACCGCCTCAGCAAGCCATGGCCGGTCCAGCAGGGGCTCATCGGGCGCACGGCCGGCAAGCTTCTCATGGAGTACAAAAATCTGGACACCGGTGGCACCGAGTTGGACGCCTGCTCCGGAAACGTGGTGACCAGCGCCAACAAGAGCGTGGTGGTGACCGCCGGCCATTGCATCGGCTACCACCTGCCGGTTGTGGGCCCGAACCTCTTCGTCGACAAGATGGTGTTCATCCCCGGCTTCAACGGCGCCGGCCTGGCACGCCACAGCGACAGCACCGCGCTGCCCGGCAAGGACGTGGCACCGTACGGGGTCTGGGGAGTGACCCGCGAGTGGACCACGGACACCTGGGCGCACAACGGCGACTGGGTGGCGGGGGGCGACATGGCGGCCCTCCTGGTGGCCAACCCCAGTGATCCGCGGCCGATCGCCGAGGTAACGGGCGGGCAGAAGATCGCCTTCAACCAGCCGCGGGCCCGGCACGCGGCGATGTTCGGCTATCCGACCAGCAACGAGCGCAACTACTACGCGCACTCCCGGAACGCGGTGTCAGCAGCGCTCCAGCGCGACTTCGACGGCCGCACCCTGATGTTCGCCGAAGGCGACTCCTGGGCCGACCCCGTCTACGCCAATGATGTGATCACCGGCGCGATGGCGCCGGGCAGCAGCGGCGGCCCTTGGCTGCAGAACTTCGACCCCGCGACCGGGGAAGGCGTCCAGACCGGGGCCTTCTCCCGCTATGACGACCCGGCCCAGATCATCGGCATCCAAGGCTGGCTGATAGGCCCCAACCTCCAGGCCACCCAGTTCGGCGACGAGGAGCAGGCCGTCTATTTCGCCGCCCAGTCAGTGAACCGGGCATAAGCCGGGACAACTCGCCTCGGTCTCCCGGACATTGACTCCGGGAGGCCGAGGCCGCTTGCTCACCGCCCCAAATCGATGATGCGCACCAGCAGTTCCCGGGTGCGCGGGCCGTCGTACTCGGCCAGCAGGACGGCCTGCCACCGGCCCAGGTGGAGCGCCCCCTCGGTGACCGGGATGTTCAGCTCCGGGTGGGTGGTGAGCTGGGTGCGCAAGTGGGCGTGGCCGTTGTCGCGTTCGCCGTGCAGCAGGCGCTCGGCGGGAGTGCGGTGTTTGTCATGGGCGTAGGGATGGTGGCCGCTGTGCGGCAGCAGGCGTTCCAGGGCCCGTCCCAGATCGGTCTCCAGGCCGGGATCGCTTTCATTGATCAGCAGCCCGCAGGTGGTGTGGCCGCAGTAGAGCTGTACGGTGCCTTCGTCGACTCCCGAGCCTGCCACCAACTCCCTTACGCTGCCGGTCAGATCCACCAGCGCTTCGGCCCGCTCGACGATGATGCCGAGGCGAGCCGTGCGGGCGAGGGCGCTGCCACGGGGGAAGGTCCGCTGTGCGGTCACTTCCACGCGGGTGCCGGGGATGGTGGTCATGGTTGCCTCCCTTACGGCGGGGGTCACCGGCACGCTCCCGCAGCCCCGCCCGCTCCCGCAACTCCCCTGTCGGCCAAGGCTGGTGCACCCACGCCCCGTAAGGGGCGCGGGGCGGCTGCATGAGGCGGCTCCGCCGCGTGGGCGCGACCGGCCACCGACGACGCGCATCCGAGACGCGACGGCGAGCCTCCCGGGATGCCGGGCCCCTGTCACAGCGTCCACACTGGTGTCGACCGCACTCATTCCCACCCGCCCCTGGACCGGCAGATGAGCAGCCACCCCGCCGACAACGGCCCCACTGTCTCCCGCCAGGAGTTCGACGCCCTCTTCGAGCGGCTGCGGACCTGGGACCAGTGGGAGGCCGGCGGCCGGGGTGCCGGGAACCGGGTGACCCGGGAGCGCGTCCGGCAGGCGGCGGCCCTGGTGCGGACCGGAGAGGTGGTGCCGCTGGGCCGGGCCTGGGACACCACGGCGGGCCCGGACAACGGCAGGCCCGCCCTGCACTACATGTCCGACCTGGGGGACGTCGAGGCGCCCGAGCCCACCGCCCACAAGGACTTCATCGGGGCCGACTACCACGGCAAGGCCATCAGTCATCTGGACGCGCTGTCCCATATCGCCTACCGGGGCCGGCTCTACGGCGGCGGCAGGGCCCGGGACCTGGTCGGCGCCCTGGGGGCCCGCTTCGGGGATGTGGCGGCGCTGGGTCCGCTGGTGACCAGGGGGGTGCTCCTGGACCTGCCGGCCGTGCGGGGGAAGCCCTGGCTGGAGCCCGGGCAGGCCGTGCACGCCCCCGACCTCACCGCCGCGGAAACGGCGCACGGGGTACGGATCGGCGAGGGGGACGCGGTACTGCTGCGGGTCGGCCGTTTCCGGCGCCGGAGGGAGCTGGGCGCCTGGGACCCCGACACCGCCTGCGCGGGCCTGCATATCGATGCCGTGCCGCTGCTGGCCGAGCGCGGCCTCGCCCTGCTGGGCGGCGACGGCGACAGCGATGTGCGCCCCTCGCCGGTCGAGGGCCTGCACTCCCCCGTCCACACCCTGGCCATCGCCGCCATGGGCGTGCCCCTGCTGGACAACCTTGATCTGGAGGCGCTCTCCGAGGCCTGCGCCCGGACGGGACACTATGCGTTCCTGCTGGTGGTGGCGGTGCTGAACATCCCGGGCGGGACGGGTTCCCCGGTCAGCCCGGTCGCGGTGCTGTAAGGACGGCGCTGCGTTACGGGACGTACCCGAGCGCTGCCCGCGCTGCCCGGGGCCCGGAAGTGCCGGGAGTTCTAAAATGGAACGCCAGTGCAAGTGCTCTGCCGTACGGCATAGGCATGCCCGCTCGTACGGATGAGGGAAGTGATCCGGATGGGGCTTCTGGCAGCCGACCTCGGCCCCGTACTCGCCCGGCAGCGGTTCCTGCTCCACGGAACGCTCGAGGGGGGCGAGGGGGGCGTGCGGAACCTCATCCTCAGCTCCTGGGAGCGCAGCCGTTCGCTGGGCCTTTCGCCGGACGGCTGTGAGCTGCCCTTCGTCCAGGATCTCGATCTGGACGGCCGCCTGGTGCACGCGGCGGCGCCGGTGATGGACCGGCTGCAGGCCAGGTTCGCGGGTACCGGAATGAATATCGCGCTCGCCGACGGGCGCGGGGCGGTGCTCCAACGCCGGTTCGGCGACGCCTCGTTGGCCGCCCGGCTGGATCCCATCCAGAGCGTGCCGGGCTTTGTGTTCGCCGAACGGTTCGGCGGGACCAACGGCATCGGGCTGGCCCTGGCGGAGCGCCGGCTGATCACCGTCTATGGCGCCGAGCACTTCGCCGAACGCTCGCAGTCAAACGCCTGCTCGGCCATCCCCATTCGCGATCCGCTCAATGGGCAGGTCGAGGGCGTTCTGTGTTTCGGCTACCCCCGCTCCGCGGCGGATGTGGCGCTGGACATCGTGATCGGCAGGGCGGCCGGGGCCATCGAACGACGGTTGCTGGAGCAGAGCTCGGAGCGCGAGCGCTCCCTGCTCCAGGCGTATCTGGACGTCCGGCGGCGGATGCCGGCCGATGACCGGCGCCCGGGCGAGGTCGGCACCAGCGGGCTGGACTGGCGGGACCGGATGATCCTCGAGGAGAAGGCCGCCGAGCTGATCTCGGCGGCCCAGCGGGCCGCCGTCGAGGTGTCACTGCCCGGCGGCCGGCGCGTCACCCTGCTGAGCCGCCTGGTGACCAGCGCCTCCGGGGTGGCGGGCGTCGCCGTGGAGGCGGTGCTCACCGAGGAGCGCCGGCGGCTCGCCCTGTCCACCGGACCGGACTCCGCGCCCGGCCCGGCGGCCCTGCCGGCCGTGGCCGAGGCCGCCACGCCCGTACCACGGGAGCCGGTGCAGGCCGCAACCGCCGCCGCCCCCAAGGGACTTGTGCTGGTGGGCGAGCCGGGCGTGGGCAAGCTGGCGGTGGCGGCCCGGCGCCGTCTGGAGCTGCTGTCCGAGGCCAGCACCCGCATCGGCACCACGCTGGACGTCGGCCGCACCGCCTGGGAGCTGGCCGAGATGGCCGTGCCGCGGCTGGCCGACTATGTCACCATCGACCTGCCCCAGGCGGTGCTGCGCGGCGACGAGCCCACCGACCCCACCCAGGACCTGCACCGCACGGTGGTGCACGGCATCCGCGGCGACTGCCCCTTCTACCCCGTCGGCGAACGGGTCGATCTGCTGCCGACTACGCCTCAGCTGCGCTGCCTTACCCGGGGACAGACCGTCCTGGAACCCGACCTGCGCACGGCCACCGGCTGGATCAGCCAGAACCGGGGGAACGCCCAGCGGATCCTGGCGCACAACGTCCACTCGCTGATCGCGGTGCCGCTGCTGGCCCGGGGCATCGCCCTGGGCATCGCCAGCTTCTACCGCTCCCGGGACCCCGCCCCGTTCGGTGACGACGACCGTTCGCTGGCCCAGGAACTGGCCAGCCGGGCCGCCATCTGCATCGACAACGCGCGCCGTTACACCCGGGAGCACGCCATGGTGCTGGCCCTGCAGCGCAGTCTGCTGCCGCAGGGCTTCCCCGAGCAGAACGCGGTGGAGGTCGCCCACCGCTATCTGCCGGCCGAATCCGGGGTCGGCGGTGACTGGTTCGATGTCATCCCCCTGTCCAGCGCCCGGGTCGCCCTGGTCGTCGGGGATGTGGTGGGCCATGGGCTGCACGCGGCCGCGACCATGGGCCGGCTGCGCACCGCCGCGCGCAACTTCGCCGAGCTGGACCTGCCACCGGACGAGGTCCTCACCCACCTCGACAACCTGGTGGGGCGGCTGGACCGGGAGGAGTGCGGCGACGACTCCTTCGCCGGGATCATCGGCGCCACCTGCCTGTATGTCATCTACGACCCCTCCTCGCAGCGGTGTGTCATGGCCCGGGCCGGGCACTGCCCGCCCGCGCTGGTCCGCCCGGACGGCACCGTCACCTTCCCCGACCTGCCCGCGGGCCCACCGCTCGGACTGGGCGGACTGCCCTTTGAGACGGCGGAGTTCGACCTGCCCGAGGGCAGCCAGCTGGTGCTCTACACCGACGGCCTGATCGAGGACCGCGACCGCGACTTCGACACGGCCCTGGAGCAGCTGCGCCGTGCGCTGTCCCATCCCAGCCGGCCGCCGGAGGACACCTGCCGGGCGGTGGCGGAGTCGGTGGTGTCCAAGCATCCGGTCGATGACATCGCCCTGCTGGTGGCCCGTACCCACGCCCTGGACCCGCACCGGATCGCCTCCTGGCAGGTGCCCGCCGATCCGGCGCTGGTCTCCACCGTCCGCGCGGCGGTCAACCGGCAGCTGGCCGACTGGGGGCTGGCGGAGACCGGCTTCTCGGTGGAGCTGCTGCTCAGCGAGCTGGTCACCAACGCCATCCGGTACGGCAGCGAGCCCATCGAGGTGCGGCTGCTCTACGACCGCACCCTGACCTGCGAGGTCTCCGACGCCAGCAGCACCGCCCCGCATCTGCGGCTGGCCGCCACCACCGACGAGGGCGGCCGCGGCCTGTTCCTGGTCGCCCAGCTCTGCCAGGCCTGGGGCACCCGCTACACCGTCGGGGGCAAGGTCATCTGGGCGGAGTGCCCGCTGGAGATGTCCCCGGGGTCCGCGGGCGAGGCCGAGCTGTCCGAGATCTCCTTCGACGACATTCCCGCGATCTGACGGGCCATCCGGCGCGGGCCCGTCCGACGCCGGGCGCGGGGCCTGAGGGGGTCTTAGCATGACGGCCATGAGGGGCACGACATGACGGATATGCCGGGTACCACGGACTCGCCGGGTTCCGCGCCCCTCGTCCGTATCCGTGGTCTGAGCAAGCGGTTCGGCGGCACCCTTGCCCTGGACTCGGTCGACCTGGACATCCGTCCCGGGAGCGTGCTGGCCCTGCTCGGCCCCAATGGCGCCGGGAAGTCCACCCTCATCCAGGTGCTCGCGGGAGTGCACCACCCGGACCGGGGCGAGGTGACCGTCGCCGGTCATCCGCTGGGCAGCGAGGCGGCTGCCCGCGCCATGTCCTTCATCCACCAGGATCTGGCCCTGGTGGGGTGGATGACGGTGGCCGAGAACATCGCCCTGGGCGCCGGATATCCCCGCCGTGCGGGCCTGGTGTCCTGGCGGCGCACCCGCGAACAGTGCGCCCGGGCCCTGGAGACCATCGCCGCTCACCTCGACCCGGACACCCCGGTCGCCGGACTCTCCCGCGCCGAACGCTCACTGGTGGCCATCGCCCGCGCCCTGTGCACCCGGGCCCGGGTGATCGTGCTGGACGAGCCGACCGCCAGTCTGCCGGCCGCGGACTGCGCCCGGCTCTTCGATGTCCTGCACACCCTGCGCGACCACGGCCGGGCCGTCGTCTTTGTCACCCACCGCCTGGACGAGGTGTACCGGGTCGCCGACACCTTCGCGGTGCTGCGCGACGGACGCCTGGTCAGCCGGGGTCCGCTCGGCGGCTATGACCCGGGCCGGCTGGTGCACGACATCGTGGGCCACCAGCCGGACGCCCACCGGCTGACCGCTACCGTCACCGGACCGCCGGTGCTGACCCTGGACCGGGTGCGGACCGAGGACACCGGGCCGGTCAGCCTGTGCCTGTACCCCGGCGAGATCCTCGGCATGGTGGGCCTCACCGGCGCCGGGCACCTCTCGCTCGGCCGCGCTCTGGCCGGCTGCCGCCCCCTGCTGGGCGGGCAGGCGCTGCTGGACGGCCGGCCATACCGGCCCGGCTCGGTGACGGCCGCCGTCGCGGCCGGCACCGGCCTGGTCAGCGGCGACCGCCAGACGGAGGGCTGTGCCCCGGAACTGACCGTCCGGGAGAACTTCCTGGCCAATCCCGGGGCGGGCGGCCCGCCGGGCCCCCACTGGCTCAGCCCCGGGCGGGAGCGGGCCCGGGCCGCCGCCCTGATCGACCGGTTCTCGGTGCGGCCCCGGGACACCGAGGCGCCCATCGCCACCCTGTCCGGCGGCAATCAGCAGAAGGTGATGATCGGCCGGTGGCTCGGCCTGCACCGGCGCCTGCTGATCCTGGAGGAACCGACCGCGGGCGTGGATGTGGGCGCCAAGGCGGCGGTCCACCGCCTGCTCCAGGACGCCCTGGCGCATGGGCTGGCCGTGCTGCTGATCTCCACCGACTTCGAGGAGGTCGCCACCGTGTGCCATCGCGCCATGGTGTTCGTCCTCGGCCGGGTGACGGCGGAGCTGAGCGGCCGGGCCCTCACCGCCGCCGAGCTCACCCGTGCCGCCTCGGCCATGGCGCCGCTCACCGGGACGGCGGAGTGACCCGCTCGCCCGGTGCCCGGCCGGGCCGCGGGCTGGGGCATCTGATGGGTGCCTACGGCCTGCCGGCGCTGACCTGCCTGCTGTTCCTGGCCTTCTCCCTGGCCCTGCCGGACACCTTCCCCACCCTGGACAACATCTCCGCCGTCCTGTCCACCCACTCCATCCCCGCCCTGCTGGCGCTCGGGGCGACCATCCCCATCGCCACCGGCAAGTTCGACCTGTCCCTCGGCTACGGTCTCGGCCTGGCACATGTGATGGCCATGCGGCTGATCGTCACCGAGGGCTGGCCCTGGCCGACGGCCTGTCTGGTGGTGATGCTGGGCGGGGCGGCCGTGGGGGCCGTCAACGGGGCCGTGGTGGAGTTCGCCAGGATCGACTCCTTTATCGCCACCCTGGGCACCGGCAGCGTGATGTACGCCGGCACCGGCTGGATCACCGACGGGGCCCGGATCGTCCCCGGCCCGCACGGCCTGCCGGCCGCCTTCACCGACCTCTACGACTCCCGGTTCCTCGGCCTGCCGGTGTCCGCCTGGTACGTCCTGGCCCTGACCGCCGTGCTGTGGGTGCTGCTGGAGCGGCTCCCCCTGGGGCGCTACTGGTATGTCATCGGGTCCAGCCCGCGCACCGCGGACCTGGTCGGCATCCCCTCCCGGCGCTATGTCGTCCACGCCTTCACCGGTTCCGGCCTGGTCGTGGGCTGTGCCGGGGTGCTGCTGGCCGCCCAGCAGCAGATCGGCAATCCCAGCGTGGGCATGGACTATCTGCTGCCGGCCTTTGTGGGGGCGCTGCTCGGCTCCACCGCCATCCGGCCCGGGCGGGCCAACGCGGGGGGCACCCTGGTCGCGGTCACCGTGCTGGCCATCGGTCTGGCCGGCATCGGCCAGCTGGGCGCCCAGTTCTGGGTCACCCCGCTGTTCAACGGCTGCACCCTGCTGATCGCCGTCGGCCTGGCCGGCTATGCCGCCCGTCGTCAGCTGCGGCGCGGGCGCACCGGAACCGCCCCATGAGAGCCGCGCTGGGCGGGGCGGCCGCACTGGCCGTGCTGGCCGCGGGCCTGGCCGGCTGCGAGCGCGGTTCGTCCACCGGCCCCGCGCCCTCCCCCGCCAAGCCGCCGCGCGCCGGCTGCCCCACCGTCCTGGCCGGCGCCCGGGCGGCCGTCCGGCGGGCCGAGCGGACGGCCCTGGGCTGGGACGGCCCCACCACCGGCCCCCGGGCGGTATCCGGCCGGAGCATCGTCTATGTCGCCCAGGCCATGACCAACCCGGGCGTGGCGGGTGCCGCCCAGGGGGTGCGGGAGGCCGTGAAAGCCATCGGCTGGAAACTACGGGTGATCGACGGGCAGGGCACCCCCGCCGGTGTCCAGGGGGCGTTCAGCCAGGCCATCGCGCTGCGCCCGGCCGGCATTGTCATCGGCGGCTTCGATCCCCGGCTGACCTCCCAGCAGGTGGCCAAGGCCGACGCGGAACACATCCCGCTGATCGGCTGGCACGCGGTCGCCTCCCCCGGTCCCAGCCGTCGTCCCCGGCTGTTCACCAACCTCACCACCAAGGTCGCGGATGTCGCCGGGGCCGCCGCCGACTGGATCATCGCCGACTCCCTGGGCCAGGCCGGAGCCGTGCTGTTCACCGATGCCTCGATCCCCTTCGCCCGGCACAAGTCCCAGCTGATCAGGGCCCGGCTGGCCGCCTGCCCGCAGGTGCGGCTGCTGGCCGAGGAGAACATCCCGCTCACGGACACCAGCAGCCGGACCCCGCAGGCGGTCTCCGCGCTGCTCGCCCGCTTCCGGGGCGGATGGACCCACTCCGTCGCCATCAATGATGTGTACTTCGCCGACGCCGCCCCGGCGCTGCGCGCCGCCCGCCACAAGGGAGCCGGGGCCCCGTTCAACATCGGTGCGGGCGACGGCGATCCCTCCGCCTTCCAGCGGGTCAACAGCAGGCAGTTCCAGGCGGCCACGGTGCCCGAGCCGCTGTCCCAGCAGGGCTGGCAGATTGTCGATGAGTTCAACCGCGCCTTCTCCGGCGCGCCCGCCAGCGGATATGTGTCTCCGGTGCACATCGCCACCGCCGCCAACAGCCTGGGGGCGACGGCCTGGGATCCGCCCGGCTACCGGGCGGCATACCGCCGGATCTGGGGCGGATGAGCCGGCCCGACGGCCGCACCGGCCGCCGGGCCACCGCACCATCGCGCCCATGGGCTCAGAGCACCGCGTCCGGCTGCGGCGCGGGGCCGTACTCGTTGTCGCCGGGTGTGCCGGGCAGGGCCAGGAACACCAGCAGCACAATCACGCCCACCAGGGGCACCAGGGCGAGCAGCACCCACCAGCCGGTCCGGCCGGTGTCATGCAGCCGGCGGATGCTCACACCGAGGTTGGGCA
The DNA here is from genome assembly GCF_044593195.1 of Streptomyces sp. NPDC052396. Classification (NCBI taxonomy): domain Bacteria; kingdom Bacillati; phylum Actinomycetota; class Actinomycetes; order Kitasatosporales; family Streptomycetaceae; genus Streptomyces; species Streptomyces sp. NPDC052396. The sequence continues at coordinate 251,610 of NZ_JBIUAW010000007.1, read as the reverse complement.
GGAACACCGCGAGGCCGTACAGCAGCCCGAGCAGCGGGCTGGTGCCGAGGGCCGCGTCGACGATGCCCAGCAGAAGTCCGACAAGGAAGTTGATCAGTGCGAACATCCAGAATTCCGGCCTGGCCGCCCGCCCGCTGAAGGTTGCGTATTTCTTGAGCACATCCGTATACCAGTGCACTTCGCGCCCCCAAGAACCGCGATGGCCTGCCCTGATGGGCCTGGCCTCATGCCGAACGTAGGGAGCCCACGGGGGTTGGTCAACCATTGGCCAAACGCATCCGGGATGCAGGTGGCAGGGGGGAGTCGTGTACTGGGAGAAGACCTGCCTGCCGGAAGGAGGGGTGACGGTCCCATGGGCGAGCTGCTGCTGATCCGGCACGGCGAGACGGAGTGGAGCCGCACCGGCCGCCATACCGGCCGTACCGACCTGCCGCTCACGGCGGCGGGAGAACACCAGGCCCTGACCCTGGCCCGGCCACTCGCCGCGCGGCGGATCACCCATGTCCTGTGCAGCCCCCTGCAACGCGCCGTGCGTACAGCCGAGTTGAGCCTGCCGCGCGGCAAGGGAGTGGTCCTGGAACCGGGCCTGATGGAGTGGGACTACGGCGCCTACGAGGGCCTGACCACCGACCGGATCCAGCAGGAGCGGCCCGGCTGGGACCTATGGCGGGACGGCGTGCCGACCGGCGGGCCGGAGCGCCCCGGCGAGACGCTGGAGCAGGTCGGCGAGCGCTGCGACAAGGTTCTGGCCCGGGCCGTCGCCGCGCTGGAACAGAGCGGCGGCGATGTCGCGCTGTTCGCCCATGGCCATGTGCTGCGGACCCTGACCGCACGCTGGCTGGGCCGGCCGCCCGGGGACGGCGGACTGTACCGACTGGACACCGCCACCCTGTCCACCCTGGGCCGGGAACACACCCGGCCGGTGATCACCGGCTGGAACATCCCGCCCTGACGGCGGGCGACGGCCGACCCGGATGTGAAAGACTCGTGATCACTTATGTCCAAACGCGCGATAACGCGCACTCGCACACACACGGAGCACTTCATGGCCAAGGTCCGGCTGAGCACCAACCACGGTGACATCGTGCTGGCGCTCAACGAGGAGAAGGCGCCCAGGACCGTCAGCAACTTCCTCTCCTATGTCGACGCAGGCCACTACAACGGCACCATCTTCCACCGGGTCATCCCCGGCTTTATGATCCAGGGCGGCGGCTTCGCCCCCGGCATGACCCAGAAGCCGACCAACGCGCCGATCGAGAACGAGGCGGACAACGGCCTCAAGAACACCCTGTACAGCGTCGCCATGGCCCGTACCAATGACCCGCACTCGGCGACCGCGCAGTTCTTCATCAACGTCGGCGACAACGACTTCCTCAACTTCAGCTCCAAGTCCCCCAGCGGCTGGGGCTACGCGGTCTTCGGTGAGGTCGTCGAGGGCCAGGACGTCGTGGACGCCATCAAGTCCGTGCCGACCGGCCCGCGCGGCTTCCACCAGGACGTTCCCAAGGACGACGTGCTCATCGAGCGCGCGGAGCGGGTGGCCTGAGGCCCGTTCGCCACGCGGTCCGGGCAGCGGGGTCGGCCGCCCGGACCGCGGCTCGGGCCGTTCGCCGCCGGTCGCGCGGTTCTCCGCGCCCCTGAGGGGGCGCCCTCGCGCACGCGGGCGCACGGCAGACCGCTCAGGTCACCGAGCTGTTGACGAGGGGGCCAGGAAGTCTATGGTGCGTGCGGTACGGCCCGCAGGGTGATGCCCGGCCCCCCACCACCTGAGGACGTCCGGCGCGGGCATCTCCCCTTTCAGGTAAGGGAGTTGACTTGCGCACCTCGCGTTCTCCGCGTCTCCCTCGGCTACGCGGCCTGATAGCCACCGCGGTCTGCGGACTGCTGCTGCCCCTGGGCACAGCGGCCACCGCCACCGCCACCGCCGGCCCCTCGCCGGCACCCCCGTCCGGCACCTGGTCCGCACAGGCGGCCATCCGCTACTGGACCCCGCGGCACATCTCCTCCGCCACTCCGCTGGGCGCCCGCACCACACCGCCCAGACCGGCGGCCGCCCCCTCGCCCATGCACCCCAATCTGATCCATGACACCTCGGAGCACTTCGCGGGCCTGAAGTCCGTCGGGGTGCTGTTCCTGGTGGACAACGGCGAAAAGCGCCACTACTGCTCGGCCAGTGTGGTGCGCAGCGCCGGCCGTGATCTGATCCTCTCGGCCGGGCACTGTGTCAACGGCGCCAAGGCCGCCTTCATCCCGCACTATGACGGCTCCAAGCCGGTGGACAGGCAACCGTACGGCGTCTTCCCGGTGCTGGCGGGCAAGTGGTTCAAGGACCCCCGCTACACCGCGAACTCCAAGGTGAAGGAGTCTGACCTGGACTTCTCCTTCGCCCGGGTGGGCTCCAACGAGGACGGGCGGAAGGTCCAGGACGTGGTGGGCGCCAGCACCCTGGCCCGGACGCCGAGTGCCAAGAACTCGGTCACGGTGATCGGTTACCCGTCCGTCGGCCACAACAGCTCGGACAGACCGGTCCGTTGCTTCACCCACACCGGAGCGCTGCCGAACTTCTACCAGATGCGCATCGACTGCGCCGGGATGTGGGGCGGTGTCTCCGGCGGTCCCTGGTTCTCCCAGGTCGACTTCGACAAGGGCACCGGAGAGATCATCGGCAATGTCGGCGGCTTCAACGGCGGCGGCCCCGACGTCCCGACCAGCAATCCGCTCTACAACCGGCTGACCTACAGCCCGCTGCACGCGGACTGGTTCTTCGCCCTCTACGAGGACGCCCAGCACAACCGCACACCCCACCGTGACCCTTATCAGCAGCCGCAACTCCCCTATTCCATCGGCACCTACGACACCTGGAAGCACGCCAGGCTCATGGCTTCCGGTGACTTCTCCGGCACCGGGCGGGACGGGCTGCTGGTGGTATGGACGGACGGGGAGGTCACCCTCTACTCCGGTGACGGGGACGACAACTTCAGCGGGGAGCGGCAGCTCGTTCCGCACAACGGCACCTGGACCCATGCGGAGACCATCACGGCCGGGGACTTCGCCGGCTCCAACCAGTTCGACCTGCTGGTCCGTTGGTCGGACGGCGAGGTCACCCTCTACCCGGACGTGGGCAGCCGGGGCGTCAACTGGGACGGCATCCAGCTGGCGGCCAAGGGATCGGTCTGGAAGAACGCCACCCAGATCGCGGCGGGCCGGTTCGTCGCGGACACCTATGTCACCGATCTCATCGTGCGCTGGGTGGACGGCGAGGTCACCCTCTACACCAATGTGGGCCAGGGCGGGTTCGGCCAGGAGCACCAGCTGCTGAAGCCCAATGGGACCTGGAAGGACGCGACCCTGCTCACGGCCGGACAGTACGCGGGCTACCAGAAGTGGGATCTGTTCGTCCGCTGGGTGGATGGCGAACTCGACACCTACCATGGCATCACCACCTCGGGCCTGGGCTCCGAGAACCGCATGGCGGACAAGAACCCGACCTGGCCCCATGCCTCCGCCATCACCACCGGCAACTTCGCCTCCACCGGCCTGACCACCGACCTCATGGTGCGCTGGTCGGACGGCGAGACCACCGTCTACCGCAATACCGGGCTGTCCCGGCTCGGTATCGAGGACACCCTGGTGTACCCGGTGTTGTGACGGGCGCCGGGCCGCCGTCCGCCACGGGCGGCGGCCGAGGGGTGGCTCAGACTCTGGGGAGCACCCCGAACTCATTGCCCTCCGGATCGATGAACGTCTCCCACCGCTCCTCGCCGGCCCGCCCGCCGTCCGCCCGTACCGCGCCCAGGTCCGTCAGACCGTGCGGGCCGGCGCCGGGCACGGGTTCCAGCAGCAGGTGCAGCCGGTGGGGTTCCGTCCTGGCGGCCACCGGCGGCCCCATCACCAGCTCCGGCCCCGTGCCGGAGGCGGCACGCAGCCTGACGCCCCAGGCCCCCTCCTCCACGATGCGCCAGCCGCCGGCCGCCGCCCAGAACGCCCCTTGCACACCCGGGTCGGCGGCGTCCTGGCAGATCTGGGCGATGCGGCCGCCCTCGTCCGACCACCTGGGCAGCACACAGAACTCATTGCCCTCGGGGTCGGCGAGTACCTCCCAGGGCACCTCGCCCTGGCCGATGTCCACACGTACCGCCCCCAGGCCGAGCAGCCGGCGCACCTCGGCGGGGCCACCGGGCAGGTCCAGATGCACCGGGTTCTTTCCGGCCTTGGGCCGGCCGGTGGACACAAACAGCAGCCCGACGCCGTCGACTTCCGCCGGGCGTACGGCCGTTGCGCCATCGCCCTCGGTGACGGTCCAGCCCAGGGCCTGGGCCCAGAACCGGGACAGCGCCCGTACATCCAATGCCCGGATCACCACACCGGTCAGTCTTGTGGACACCCCAACTCCCCCTTCAGCCAGGCCACTCCACGCACAGTGGCCACTCACACATGAGGGTAGCTTTCGGTGCGGACGGGGTGCGACGAGCGGGGAGCGTGCGCGCACTCCTTGAGCCCAGGGATGGTTTATGGCTCCGAGTACACGGTTGCCAGCAGGTTCCGCACAAAGCGCTCGGGATCGTCCAGGCCGGACGTGGCCAGCCGTCGGGAACTACCGGCCAGCAGATAGGGGATGGCCGCGTGAAAGGCAAGGGTGACGGTGGCCGCGCGGTGCGGAGTGACCGGAAGGCCGGCGGCGCGCTGGGCCAGTTCGAAACCAGCGAAGTCGGACTCGGCGAGGGGATCCAGGATGTCCGACAGCCAGGGCGTGCGGGCCCCCTCGACCAGGAGTTTCTGGAACGCGATCAGGCGAGAGCGGCCCGGACCGGCGACATTGCGCAGCAGGGCCACAAGCATCGCCACCAGGGCTTCCCGGTCGGCGGGAGGCGGCCCCTCGGTGAGCCGCCGGTACTGCTCCATACAGCGCTCGGCCACCGCGCGCAACAGGGCGTCTCTGGTCGGGAAGTAGTTCTTGGCGGTACCGGAGGGGACTTGCGCGGCCGTATCCACGGCTCGGTGTGGATGGCGAAATCAGGGGAGGCGGTGCGGGGCAGAACTGGGGACTGTCCACAAGCGTCATGACACCGCCTTCGGCCATCCACCCCACCACCAGACACCCTGAGCCCCATCCGGAAGCACAGTGAACTCATCTGGTGGGGACCGAGCGCCGACCTGTGCGCACCTGATATCCGCCGCGCTTGGCGCGCAAGCACACCGCCGTAGTTACCGGACCGCCGCCGCGAGCAGCGCTTCAGCCGCGGCGGTCCGGGCGTACAACACCGAGCGCCCAACCCGATGCGCACTGACCAGCCCCGCGTCCCGCAGCGCGGTCAGATGCTGGGAGACCCCGGCGGCGGACAGCCCAGTGCGCCGGGCCAGTTCGGTGGTGGAGGCCGGGGTCTCCAGTTCGGTCAGCAGCAGGGCCCGTGAGCGGCCGACCACCGCAGCCAGGGCCTCGGTACCGCCGGCCGCCCGGGGTTCCCACAAGGTGCCGACGCCCCGTGCCGCATAGGCGAGTTGGGGCGGATCCGGTGGCGCCACCCGGGTGGACAGGCCCGGCCCCTTGAAGGCCGAGGGGATCAGCAGCAGTCCCGGCCCCGCCGTCCGGCGGGACAGCGGCTGCTTGCGGTGCGCCAGCCGGAGCACATCGTCCTCCCAGCTGACCGCCGGATGCAGATCGTTGAGCAGGCTGCCCGCTCCGTACTCGGCGACCTGCCGGGCCCGGCGGAAGACCTCGGCGTCCAGCACGGCCCGGATCCGTGCCCAGTACGGAGCCAGGGCCAGCTCCCAGAAGGTCTCGATCTCCTCCGCGACCCGGGGCAGCCGGGCCCGGGGATCGGCGTACAGGGACCGCAGGCGGGGGCTCAAGGGCCCACGGTGGCGGGCCAGATGTCCGAGGTCGGCACATACCCGGTCCTCGGGAGTGGCCAGGATCGCGGCCAGTTCCACCGCCGGCGCGGGAGCGGGGCCGGACGGCGCGGGGTTGAGGAAGTCCGGCACATAGCCGGAGGGCGGGATCAACTCGGCGAGCCAGCCCTGGTCCAGCCCGGCGGCGGCGATCCGCGGCCGCACCTGACCGATCCAGCGCCGGTGCACCGGATCAGGACGGCCGGAGGCCAGCAGCCGGAAGGCGGCACCCACCTCCCACATCGGGGAGACCGCGAACCGGACCCGCGCCAGATCGCCTGCCGAGAAGGCGAGTTCCGCCAGAACATCCTCCAGGATTCAGGTACACCTTAATCAATGGCGATCACCTTACCCCGGGACGAACATTCCGGCATGACCTCACCGATCTCCATCAACGCGGCGGCTTCCGGCACCTGGCGGCTGGGCGACCTGACCGTCAACCGCCTGGGCTTCGGCGCCATGCGTCTGCCCCAGCGCGGCCCGGCCCTGGTGGCCGATGCCGTGCCCCGCGACCGCGACCAGGCAATCGGCGTGCTGCGCCGGGCGGTTGAGCTCGGTGTCAACCACATCGACACCGCCGCCTTCTACTTCTCCTCCCGGCGCTCCGCCAATGAGCTGATCAACCGGGCACTGGCCCCCTATTCGGACGACCTCCTGATCGCCACCAAGGTGGGACCGGCCCGCGGCCCCTCGGGGGACTGGCTGAAGCACGCCACCCCCGACCAGCTGCGCGGCCAGGTGGAGGAGAACCTGCGGCAGTTGGGCCGCGACCACCTGGATCTGGTCAACCTCCGTATCCTCGGCAGCGCTTCGCTGGCCGAGCGGTTCGGCGCACTGGCCGAACTGCGTCAGGCCGGACTCATCCGCCACCTCGGCATCTCCAACATCCAGCCGCACCATCTCGCCGAGGCCCAGGCCATCGCACCGGTGGTCTGTGTGCAGAACGCCTATGGCATCGGCGCCCAGCCCGAGCAGGACGAGTTGCTCCGCGTCTGCGGTGAACAGGGCGTCGCCTTCGTCCCGTTCTATTCCCTCTCCGGCAAGGCCCGCGAGGCGGGCCTGCGGGGCGGTGAGGACGGCGCCGAGGGTTCGGAAGTGCTCGCCGTGGCACGTGCTCACGGCGTGAGCACGGCTCAGGTGCGGCTGGCTTGGACCCTGCACCGGGGGCCGCATGTGCTGGCCATCCCGGGGACCGGCGACCCGGAGCATCTGGCCGACAATGTGGCCGCCGGTGCGCTCCGCCTCAGCGCGGCGGACCTGGCGGTGCTGGAGGCGGCGCACCGCCGGGCGGGATCGGCCGGCTGACCGGAGCCTTCAGAGCACCCGCCGCAGCCACCCGTGTTTGTCCTCGGCCCGCCCGTACTGGACGTCCAGTACATGCCTGCGCACCGCCATGGTCTGCTCGCCCGGCATCCCGTCACCGATGGTGAACTCATAGCCCTCACCCTTGAAACCGGTGACCGGGGTGACCACGGCGGCCGTGCCCGCGGCGAAGACCTCGGTGATGGCGCCATCGGCGGCGCCGGAGCGCAGTTCGTCCAGGGTGACCGTCCGCTCCTGCGGGGTCAGGCCGAGGCCGGGAGCCAGCGCCAGAACGGTGTCGCGGGTGACGCCCTCCAGGATGGTGCCGAGCTCGGGGGTGATCAGCCGGCCGTCGGAGGTGACCAGGCAGAGGTTCATGGTGCCGGACTCCTCCAGCTTGCCCTGGCCCTCGCTGTCCAGGTACACCACCTGGTCGCAGCCCTGTTCCTCGGCCTCGAGCTGGGCGGCGAGGCTGCCGGCGTAGTTGCCGCCGCACTTGGCCGCCCCGGTGCCGCCCCGGGCCGCCCGGGTGTACCGGCTGGTCACCCAGAGCGTGACCCCGGTGACACCGGAGGGGAAGTAGGGGCCCGCCGGGCTGGCGATGACGGAGTAGGTCACCTGGGCGGCCGGGCGCACCCCCAGGAACGCCTCCGAGGCGAACATAAAGGGCCGCAGGTAGAGGCTCTCCTCGCCACCGGCGGCGGGGACCCAGGGCTCGTCGGCCCGCACCAGCTCCAACACACTGGCGAGGAAGTCCTCCTCCGGCAGCTCGGGCAGCGCCAGCCGCCGGGCGGAGTGGGCGAAGCGCCGGGCGTTGGCCTCCGGGCGGAACAGCCAGACGCTGCCGTCGGCATGGCGGTAGGCCTTCAGCCCCTCGAAGATCTCCTGTGCGTAGTGCAGGACGGCGGCGCTGGGGTGGAGGGTGAACGGCTCCAGCGGCCTGATCCTCCGGTCCTGCCAGCCGCCGTCCGGCGTCCATACGGCCGAGGCCATATGGTCGGTGAAGTACCGGCCGAAACCCGGCGCGGCGAGGATCGCCGCACGTTCGGCCCCGGGCACCGGCCGGGTGGTCGGGGTCAGAGAGAAGCCCGTGCTCATTGCCAACTCCTCATGCCGATGCGGACTTTCCCATGGAGAGCCGCCGCCCGCCGGGGGCCGCTCTGCCATGTTAATCGCCGCTCACCAAGGAAGGGTCATACCGCGGCCCGGCCGGCGGCTCAGGACGCGCCGCTCGCCCTCAACGGTCCGACACGCCATCGTCGTCTCCCACGCATCACGCGGGGAAATCACTCCGGAATCATTTCAGTTGACACCGGGGGCTCCGTTTGGGCAAGAATGCTCGGCATGACGATGTGAAGAGCACGACACCAGCGGCAGCCGTGGCGCAAGGCCGTGGCCTGGTCGGTTCCCTCCGGGGAGGAGCGGGTCTGCGCCGCCTGTGCGGCGCCCGTCCGCCGCTATCTGTACCGTTTCCACCCTCCCGGATCCGACCTTTTCGAGCGATGCGTGGGGCTCGCCTGGTGTTCCGGCTGCCGGATCTATTCGGCCTCCATGGTGCACATTCCCCGTCGGCGACGCCTGGTTGACGTCCTGTCCGAGCTCGCCCCGGAGCAGCGGGAGCACCTCCGGCGGAGCGAGGCGAGGCTGGTCGAATACCTGGACCAACGGGCCCCGAACACCGGCCGGGCCGGTTCTCCCTTCGTGTGAACGGGCGGGGCGGCGGGCCCGGGGCTCGCGGGCGGCTCCTACCCTGGCGCCAAAGGCCACAAGTCCCAGGGGGAGAACCGCTTATGCTCGGCAGGACCCTGATCGCCGCCACCGCTCTCGCCGCCGCGCTCGCCATCCCGCCGGCCCTGCCGGACGCGGGCGCGGCAGTACGCGGCGCGGCGGTGCACGGCACGGTGGACTTGTCCAACAAGGACAATGGGCGCACCGTCGGCATCCGCAACGGCGACCGGATCACCGTCCGCCTCACCGCGGGCCGGGCCGATGGCGAACGGTGGGAGTGGGACGGGCCGCAGGCTTCCTCGGCCGCGGTGCTCAAGCGGGTTGACGGCAGGGTCTCGCCGGGCGGTGATGCCGTCGCCCACTTCCGTGCCCAGTCCACCGGGACCAGCGCCCTCACCGCCCACCGCCGCTGTGTGGTGACCCGTCCGGGGCACCGTTGCCCGCATGTGGTGGTGCCATCCCTCTTCTTCGGAGGGAATCCCCGTGGATAACTTCAGGTGGGGAGGGAATCCGATCCTGGGCCTTGCGGCGCGGAGCGCCGCAGTATCGCTCCGGAATGGGCCCCGTTCAGGCGGGGTGCTTCTGGTTCTCGATGTAGTCCTTCACTGCCTGGATCGGTGCCCCAGCGCAGGACCCGGCGAAGTACGAGCCCGACCAGAACCGTCCGTGCATCGTGGCCCGGTTCACGCGGCCGGTGAACTCGGCCCGCAGGTACCTGGAGGAGACGCCTTTGAGGGAGTTGACCAGGTTCGACAGGGCGACTTTCGGCGGGTAGTGCACGAGAAGGTGCACATGGTCCTCTTCGCCGTTGAACTCGATCAGGACGGCGTCGAAGTCCGCGCAGACGTTTCGCATGATCTCTTCGCAGCGCATCAGCATCTCGTCGTTGAAGACGTTCCGCCGGCACTTGGTGACGAACACCAAGTGTGCGTGCAGGTTGTGGACAACGTGACGGCCACGTCGCACCTCGGGGTTTGGTTCCCAGCGTGGTGACATGAACCAAGTGTAGGGTGGTTGCGCCGAGTTGAACGGGGGGGGGTGGGCCGGATGATCCGTGCGTACACGTTCCTCATGCGGCCTACCGTGGGCCAGACGATCGCGCTTGCTGAGATGCTGCGGGATCACTGCTCGCTCTACAACGGCGCGTTGCAGGAACGCCGCGGCGCCTGGCGGCACCCTTCGAAGACGAGCATCACGTACGGGCAGCAGTCCGCGCAGCTCAAGGAGATCCGGGCATGCGACCCGGAGCGTCAGGGCCGCTGGTCCTTCTCTTCCCAGCAGGCGACCTTGCGACGGCTGGACAAGGCGTTCGCCGCGTTCTTCCGCCGGATCAAGGCCGGTGAGAAACCCGGATACCCGCGCTACCGTGGGATCGGCCGCTTTGACACGGTGGACTTCCCCAAGGACGGCGATGGCTGCCGCTGGGACTCCACGCCGCGCGACCCGGTGACCCGTGTCCGGCTGCAAGGTGTTGGGCACGTCCGTGTGCACCAGCACCGGCCCGTGGCCGGCAAGGTCAAGACGATCTCGGTCAAGCGTGAGGGAAAGCGCTGGTATGTGATCCTGACCGCCGAGCAGACCCAGCCCGGGCCGCTGCCCGCAACGGGCTCTGTGGCCGGTATCGACATGGGCATAGCCCACTTCCTCGCCGACTCCAACGGAGGGTTCATCGAGAACCCGCGGCACGGCCGGAAGGCCGCCACGAAACTGGGAGCCGCGCAGCAAGCCCTGAGCCGGTGCAAGCGCGGTTCCAAGCGCCGCCGCAAGGCGGTCGAGAAGGTGGCCCGGCTGCACCGTAAGGTGCGCCGCCAGCGGCTCGACCACGCACACAAGACCGCGCTTGGTCTCGTGCGGGAACACGATTTCATCGCGTATGAAGACCTCAGGATCCGCAACATGAGCAAGACCCCCGCACCGAAGCCCGATCCCGGCAGGCCGGGTGCCTTCTTGCCCAATGGGGGTGCCGCCAAGGCCGGTTTGAACCGCTCGATCGCTGATGCCGGATGGGGGGTGTTCCTCGCGATCCTGAACGCAAAGGCTGCAAGTGCCGGGCGGGAAGTGATGGCCGTGGACCCCCGCAACACTTCCCGGCGATGCCCCGAATGCGGGCACACCGCCAAGGAAAACCGGCCCACACAGGAGAAGTTCCACTGCCAGGCATGCGGCCACAACGCGCACGCGGACACGGTGGGCGCCCTGAACGTTCTACGGGCCGGGCTGGCCCGTCGCCAAGCCCAACCGGCATAGCGAGAAACCACCCCGTTTACGGGATGGAGGAGTCACGGAAGGTGACCGTCAACGTCCGTTGAGGGCCGGCCTCATGCCCCGACGGCGCTGCGTCGGGGCCGTCCCCGCATAACGTCCCCGCGTAACGCCCCGCGTATGATCGCCGGGATGACCAGCAACCGCCCCCGCCGCAGCCCGGCGGCCGCCTCGACCGCCCCGTGCCGGATAACCGTCTGCCGTGGCTGCTGCTGCGGCGACCCGCGCAAGGTGCCGGGCGTCGATCACGCCGGGCAGATCGAGCGGCTCCGCACGGCCCTGGCCGGTGCCGCCCAGGTACGTGCCTCGGAGTGCCTGGATGTCTGTGATCAGGCCAATGTGATGGTGGTCCAGCCGTCGGCGGCCGGCCGGGCGGCGGGTGGCAGGCCGGTATGGCTGGGCCTGGTCAACGACGATGCGGCGCTGTCCGACATCGCCGCCTGGGTGCGTTCCGGCGGCCCCGGCCTGGCGGAGCCGCCGGGCGTCCTGGACCTCTATGAGTTCACGGTCTCGCGCCGGGTGGGCAAGGCCCTGGAAGGCTAGGGCCCGGCTGACGGCTCCGGTCCTGTCGCCCACATCCGCCCGATCCCGCGCAGCATCGCCGGATACACGATGAGGTGCCGGAACGGCCTGATGGCCGCCATATAGGCCGCTCCAAAGGGCCCGTTGGGCTTCACCAGGATGGCCATCCGGCCGCGGTAGCCTCCCGACCCGTCCGAGACCCAGGACAGGTGCATCACCGCGTGCACCGTCCGGTTGGCCAGCTCGGCCGCCCACTCGTTCCGCAGCAGATAGACCGGGGTGAGGGGAAATCCGTCCGACTGCGGGCCGGTCGGCGCGTCACGCAGGTCCTCCGGGAGCCGGTCCCGGAGCGTGCCGGCCCTGCCGCCGACGCCCTTGGCCGGCCGGTCCAGGCCCAGCAGGCTGCCGATCTTCCGGCGGAGCTTGATCAGCAGGTCGGCCAGGCGCGAGGACCCGGCGACGGAGTCATCGCAGACGAATCCCGTCACCAGCCGGTGGAAGTCGTCCGGGCCGCCCGGTGTGGGAAGCTCCCAGACGTCCTCGACCCGGAAGTCGGGGACGATCTCATGGATCCGCCAAGGCCGGGAGGTATGCGCGGAGTTGGGGAGCCTCATCGGTGCCCCTCCGGCGCGGGCGGCAGGCCGAGCAGCCCCCGGGCGGCCCGCTCGGCGAGCTCGGCGTCATGGGGAGCGTGCCCGGACAGCGAGATGGTGAGCCCTTCCAGGGCGCCGAGCAGGGCGAGCGCCAGTTCCCCGGGCGGCGGCCCGGGCGGTATGGCACCGCTGCCGCGTCCGGCGGTGATCCGCTCAGCGAAGTCGGCGACCAGCCGGTCCCGGATCCGCGCCAGGGCCCGGCCGACCGGATGGTCCTGCCCGGCGAACTCCACCTTCAGCGTCATCATCACCCGGGCCACATCGCGGCGGCAGTAGACGGCGTGGTTCCGGGCCACCGCCGTCAACGCCTCGACAGGGCAGGTCAGTTCGGCGGCGGGCCGGCCGACCTCGGCATCCCAGGTCTCCTCCACCCACTGCACCACCGCCAGCGCCAGCTCCTCCTTGTTGGCGAACAGGTGGTAGAGGGCGCCCCGGGTGTAGCCGGCCTCGGCAGCCACCCGTTCCAGCACCAGGTTGCCGTATCCATAGGTGGACAGCCCCCGCGCCGCGGCCTCCAGCAGTGCGCTTCTGGTCCGGGCGCGCCGCTCCGTCTGTGTCCTGCGGGTGCCCTCCGGTCTTGCCGTCACCGTCATGACCCCTCCCCTGCATGCATACACGCATGTATGTAATGGCGTGGCACACGCTACCACCGCCAACTCCTCGCGGGACGAGGGGGGTTCGGTCAGCGGGTTTCCGCCCGGTGCGGGCGGCTCTTCAGCTGCGTGGGTCGCTGATGCCGGAGATCAGCTTGATGGCGAGGTCGCTGCGCACCTCCAGCGTGGGGGCCCTTTGGGCGCGGCGGCCGGGCAGCCGTCGGCGCGGCCGCCCTGACGACTACCGTGTGTCTACGGCCAGTTCGGCGATGACATCAAAGGGCCGGCAGGCGGCGATCTCCTCGCTGAGGGCCCGGGCGCGGGCGCGGTAGCCGGCGTCGGCGAGCACCTGGCCGACCGCTGTGCGCACGGCGGTGGCGTCGGGGGTGCCGGTGCGCAGATCGATCCCCGCGCCGCTCCACCGCACCCGCGCCGCGACCTCCGGCTTGTCCTCCCCCTCGCCACCGACCACCAGCGGCACGCCATGGCGCAGGGCGGTATGCACTCCGCCATAGCCGCCATTGCTGACCAGGACATCCGTGTGCGGCAGCAGCCGCTCGAACGGCAGGTAGCCAACGGCCCGGACGTTGTCCGGCAGCCCGCCCAGCAGGTCCGCCAGGGCCTGCGGGCCATCCGGGCGTCCGGTGGTGACCACCACCAGCGCCTCGGCGTCGGCCAGCGCCCGCACCGCGGGAGCGGCCAGGAGGGAGAGGTCGTCATTGGCGTTGGTGCCCTGGGTGACCACCACCACCGGCCGCCCCACGCCTGCGGCGTCCGTCAACTCCGGCCACCAGGCGGGCTCTTCGAACTCCGTGGCGTCGACGGCGGCCGGCAGCGCCCCGATGTAGCGGAAGGAACCGGGCAGATCACTGCGCGGGTACTCAAAACCGGGCACGGTGAGCTGGAGATAGTGATCGGGCACGGCGACCATCACATTGCCGAGGTGTTCCACGGGCAGTACGGCGCCGACGCGCCCGAACACCTCGGCCGCGTACCGCCGCAGCGGCTCGGCACGGGCGGCCGCCTCGGCATTGAGCTCCCGGTTGCGGGCTCGCTCCGCCGCGTCCCCGCTGGGCGGGAGGGCCAGGCCGAAGGGTGCGGTGTCCACGCTGTGCAGGGTCGGCGGTGCCACACCCACGCTGATGGTCACCGGGCGCTCGGCCGGCGCGTGGGCCAGCGTCAGCGCCAAGGCGCCCAGAAAGAAGTTGTCGCTGATCACGGCGGCCGCCGGGACATCGGCCAACAGCCCCTGCAGCGCGCGGTACTGGGCCGGCGCCAGGTCGGTGAAGATGTGCTTGATGTCGAAGGCCACCCGGCCCGGCCCCGGCGGCACCAGCGCCCGGTCCGGGAACTGGTCGGCGATCCTCCGGTCGTCGAAGTCGGCCTCGCGGGGCAGCGGGACAAAGCGGGCCCCGGTGGCCTCGATGGACTCGGCGAACCGGGCCCCGCCCAGGAAGTCCACCTTATGCCCCCGGGCCACCAGATCGGCGGCTATCGCACGCAGCGGGAGCGTATGCCCATGGGCGGGTACGGCCGCGACAATGATTTTCGGCATGTCCTGACGGTACTTGGCGGTCGTGGCGCGCGCCGAGGGCAGGTTGGTCAACGCACCGTCAGGTCGCCGTCCGGTACGTCCTGGACGGTGACCGCCGAACGCGGCAGCAGGAGTCCGCGGGCCACGGCGTCGGCGATTCCGTCCGGGTCTGGCTTGGCGGGAGTGGGCACCTGCTCATCGGGCCCATAGCTCTCCACCGCCTTGGTGAGATAGCCGGGATACCAGGCTCCCACCGCACCCTTGACCTCCACCTCCCGCACCCGGCGCTTGCCGACCACCGTGCGCAGCACAGGCAGGATCTGGTCCGACCGGTATGCGCCGGGCACCTGGAACAGGCTGATATGCGCCCCCACCAGTCCCCCGCCGGACAGCCGGGCGGTCACCGTGAGGCAGCTGGTGACCGAGGGGTAGAGGATGCTCCCGCCCGGCCGGGCCTCCTTCACCTGTCCCTCGGTGATGCGCACCGGGGCAACGGCCGCTGCCGCCGCCCCCGGTGACGGTGCGGGGGTGGTCCCGGCCGCCGCGGCCATGGCCTGGCCCGGCACCAGCAGACCGGCGGCCAGTGCGGTGGTCACCATGGCGCGGGATATGACGGATTGGGGCACAACAGGTTCCCTTCGGGTGGGTGCGGTCGGCGGCGACCGTAGCGGAGAACACCTTAACGAGCCGCCCCCGCACAGCGGATGATGCCCCCTATGTCTCATCAACCTCAGCTACTTCCCCACGCATCGGATCACGACTACCGTCTCGGCGCCTCCGAGGCCGAAAGGCAACGGCTGCTGGCACAGGGTGACTTACTCCGCCCGGCGGCCCGGGAACTGCTCGACCGGCTTCCCCTGGCCGAGGGGGCGCGGGCGCTGGATGTCGGCTGCGGGCCACTGGGCATCATGGATCTGCTCAGCGCCCGCACCGGTCCCCATGGGCGGGTCACCGGCCTGGACGCCGACCGGCGAATGATCGAGTGGGCCCGGGAGTCGGTCGCCGCCCTCTCTCTCCCCAATGTCTCCCTGGTCCAGGGCACTCTGCCGTCGCCCCGGCTGCCACAGGCGGCCTTCGATCTGGTCCACTGCCGGCTGCTCCTGATCAACAACGCGCATCCGCGCGGGATCCTCGGTGCGATGGCCGCGTCGGCCCGTCCCGGCGGCTGGATCGCCGTCCAGGAATTCGACTGGGCCTCCTGGCACTGCGACCCGCCGCATCCGGCCTGGGACCGGCTCAAGTCCCTGCTGGTCCCGGTGTTCGGCGGCGATGTGCATATCGGCGGCCAACTGCCCACCCTGCTGCGGGAGGTGGGCGCCATGGACATCGGCCTGGCGGCGCACACCTTCTACTGGCGCCCCGGCGACCGCTACCAGGGTCTGCTGCTGCACTTCGCCGGCCTCTTCCGGGACCGCATCACCGCCAACGGCACCGATCCGCGGACCCTGGATGCGCTCACCACCGAACTCCGCCGGCACCTCGCCCACCCCGATACCGTCGTCCGGGAGGCACTCCTGGTCCAGGCCTGGGGCCGGATACCCCCGGCCTGAGGAGCCGCTGCCGGGAGCCGGCCGCCCAGCGTGGCCGGCCCCGGCGGCGGCAGGGCGGCGGCCCGGTGCGAGGATGGTCCCGGTGGAGTTGGCAGCTATCTCGCAAAGGGGGCGGCCATGCGGACCGTCGAGGTGCCGGCCGGAGTCATCGAGTACCAGGACGAGGGATCGGGTCCACCCGTCGTCCTGCTGCATGGACTGCTGATGGACCACACCGTCTGGGACCGGGTACTGCCGCTGCTCCCCGGGGGGTTCAGATATCTGCGCCCGGTGCTGCCGCTGGGAGCCCACCGGCGGCCGATGAAACCGGGCGCCGATCTCACCCTGCGCGGACAGGTCCGGCTGGTCGCCGACTTCCTGGACGCGCTGGACCTGACGGATGTCACCCTGGTGCACTCGGACTGGGGCGGGGCGCTGTTTCTCACCGCCTACGGCTGGGACCGGCGCATCGCCCGGCAGGTGATCCTGCCCTGTGAGGCATTCGACAACTTCCCGCCGGGACTGCCCGGAAAGATGCTGACCGTGGCCATCCGGGTGCCCGGCGGACTGTCGCTCGCGGTGCGCCAGATGAGGATCGCCGCCCTGCGCCGGCTGCCCATGATGTTCGGGCAGATGGCCCGGCGGCCGTTACCCGATGCGCTGGCCCGCCGGTGGACGGAGCCCTTCCTCCGGAACCCCGGCGTCCGGCGCGATGTGACGGCCTACTGCCGCGGCCGGCTCGACAAGCGTCAACTCATCCGGGACACCGAGGCGTTGCGGGGCTTCACCGGGGAGGCGCTGGTGCTGTGGTCGCCGGACAACCGGGTGATGCCGCCCGGGCATGGGCGCCGGCTGGCCGCCTTGCTGCCCGCCGGGCGCTATGCGGAGGTGCCCGGGGCCTATGTGCTGTCGATGCTGGACGAGCCGGAGGCCGTGGCCCGGGAGATCGGGGCCTTCCTCTCGCGGTAGCCGGGGTCAGCCATGGGTGCCGTATGCGGACCCGCTCTCGCCCTCCTCCCGCTTGGAGGCACGGCGCCGGACGGGGCTCCGGCCGGGCGGCTGTTCGGGGGCGGGGCCGGCGGCCAGGGTGGGGACCTCACGGGACTCGGGGGCCACAATGGAGACGGTCAGCGGCTCACCGCAGTGACGGATCTCCAGGTCCTCCCCTTCCAGCAGGGTGTAGGTGGCGGTGTGCCCGGTGATCTCCACCCGCAGCCGCCGGCCCCGGATCTGCACGGTGAAGGCCAGACGGCCCAGTTGTTCGGGCAGCCGGGGCGCGAAGGCCACCACCCCGCCGTCATGGTCACGCATGCCGCCGAAGCCCATCACCAGGGCGAACCAGGTGCCCGCCAGGGAGGCGATATGGAGGCCGTCGCGAGTGTTCCCCTCCAGGTCGAACAGGTCCATCATGGCGGCCTCGCCCAGGTAGTCATAGGCCAGCCGCAGATGTCCGACCTCGGCCGCCATGGTCGCCTGGCTGCAGGCGGACAGTGAGGAGTCGCGGACGGTCAACTGCTCGTAGTAGGCGAAGTTCCGGGCCTTCTGCTCCTGGGTGAAGGCATCGCCCCGCAGCACCATGGCCAGCACCAAGTCGGCCTGTTTGACGACCTGTTTGCGGTAGAGGTCGAAGTAGGGGAAGTGCAGCATCAGCGGATAGGCGTCCTCGTCGGTGTGGGCGAAGTCCCACACCTGGTGCGCGGTGAAGCCCGCGGACTGTTCATGGACGCCGAGTTCGGCGTTGTAGGGCAGGTTTATGCGCAGGGCGGCGTCCCGCCAGGCGGCGGTCTCCTCGTCATCGACGCCCAGCGTCGCGGCCGCGTCCGGATGACGCTCCACCGCGGCGGCCGCGGCCCGCAGATTGTGCTGGGCCATCAGATTGGTGTAGGCGTTGTCGTCCGAGATGGCGCTGTACTCGTCCGGGCCGGTGACGCCGTCGATATGGAAGTCGCCATGGTGGTCGTGGTGGCCCAGGGAGCGCCACAGCCGGGCGGTTTCCACCAGCAGCGGCAGCCCCACCTCCCGCTCGAAGGTGTCATCCGCGGTGGCGCCGACATAGCGCACCGTGGCATCGGCGATATCGGCGTTGACATGGAAGGCCGCCGTGCCGGCCGGCCAGTAGGCGGAGCACTCGTCACCGCTGATGGTGCGCCAGGGGAACGCCGCACCTTTCAGGCCCAGTTGACAGGCGCGTTCCTGGGCGGCGGGCATGGTGCTGTGGCGCCAGCGCAGGGCCTGCTCCACGGCCTGGGGCGCGGTGTAGGTGAGGACGGGCAGGACGAAGGACTCGGTGTCCCAGAAGCAGTGGCCGTCATAGCCGGGACCGGTCAGGCCCTTGGCGGGCAGGGCGCGGGCCTCACCACGGGCGCCGGCCTGCAGGACATGGAAGAGCGCGAAGCGCACCGCCTGCTGGATCTCCGCGTCACCGTCGACCTCGACATCGGCCCGGGCCCAGAAGTCATCGAGGAACTGCCGCTGTTCGGCCAGCAGGCCCGACCAGCCGGTGCTGGTGGCACCGGCCAGCGCGGCATCCACCTGGTCGCGCACGGCGGGCACCGAGCGCGCCGCCGACCAGCCGTGGGCGACGAACTTCTCCACTCGCAGCCGCTGGCCGGTGGTGAGGCGCGAGGTGATGGTCAGCCGGCTGAGGTGCTCCACGGACTCGGCGGACACCTCGGTCTTCTCCGGTCCGTCCACCACATGGTCGGCTGACACCGCCACCTTGAGATTGCTGCGGGCGGTGCAGTGCAGCAGCCGGATGCGGGAGCCCTGGGCGGCGTGCTGCTCGGGCAGCAGGGGGTCCTTGAGCTGGGCGGCGGTGCGGGGGTCGCCCACCTGGTCGGGCAGTTGCTCATTGGCCACCAGCTCGGACTGGATGACGATCCGCACATCACCGTCCAGCGGCTCGACTTCATAGGCGATGGCGGCGACAGCGCGCTGGGTGAAGGAGACCAGCCGGGTGGAGCGCACCCGCACGCTCCGGCCGCTGGGCGAGGTCCACTCGGCGGTGCGGTGCAGCAGTCCGGTGCGGAAGTCCAGGACCCGTTCATGCCGGTGGAGGCGGCCATAGCGCAGGTCGAAGGGCTCGTCGTCGACCAGCAGCCGGATCAGCTTGCCGTTGGTGACATTGATGACGGTCTGGCCGGACTCCGGGTAGCCGTAGCCGGCCTCGGCATAGGGCAGCGGGCGGAACTCGAAGACGCCGTTGAGGTAGGTGCCGGGCAGGCCGTGCGGTTCGCCCTCGTCCAGGTTGCCGCGCCAGCCGACATGGCCGTTGGCGAGGGCGAAGACCGACTCGCTCTGGGAGAGCACATCGAGGTTGAGTTCCGTCTCGCGCAGGCACCAGGGCTCGACCACATAGGCGGGATGGGTAATCATGCGGATTCTCCCAGGAGTTGGGCGAGGTCGGTGACCACGGCGTCGGCGCCGTGCTTGCGCAGCGCGTCGGCCTGCCCGGCCCGGTCGACGCCGATCACATAGCCGAAGCCGCCGGCGCGGCCGGCCTCCATGCCGGCCAGGGCGTCCTCGAAGACGGCGGCCTGGTGCGGGCCGACGCCCAGGGCTTCGGCGGCGGCCAGGAAGGTGTCCGGGTGGGGTTTGCCCGGCAGGTGGCGCTGGGCGGCGACCACTCCGTCGATGCGCACCTCGAAGAGTTCCTCGATGCCGGCCGCGGCGAGCACCGCCTGGCAGTTGGCGCTGGAGGACACCACGGCCCGGCGCAGCCCGGCCTCCCGCACCGCCGTCACATAGCGCACCGAGCCGGGGAAGGCCCGTACCCCCACTTCCTCGATCTTCGCCAGCACCAGGGCGTTCTTGCGGTTGCCCAGGCCCTGCACGGTGTCCTGGTCCGGCGGGTCGCCCTCGTCCCCTTCGGGCAGGCGGATGCCCCGGGAGGCGAGGAAGGAGCGCACTCCGTCGGCCCGGGGCATCCCGTCGACATAGAGGTCATAGTCGGTGACCGGGTCGAAGGGCTGGAATTCGGGCCCTTCACGGCGGGCGAGGAAGGCGTCGAAGGTCTCCTTCCAGGCGGCGGCGTGCACGGTGGCAGTGCTGGTCAGGACGCCATCCAGGTCGAACAGGCAGGCTTGGATCGCGGGGGGCAGGCCGAGGGAGGTCACGGTTCTTCCCCTTTCCCTGGATCGCCCGGCCCGTGCCCGCGCATCGGGCGAATCACTCGATCAGTGGTTGTCACCTCTGGCCTGCTACCCCGGCCGTCGGCCGTCAACGCGCCTCAGCCCATGGCCGGTTCCTCCCCGGGCTGGGTGCGGGCGGCCACCGCCAGCCCATAGGACTGGGCCGCGGGCCCCAGCCGCAGTGCCGCATGGGCGGTGGCGGTGTGGACATCGCGCCAGGCGCGCTGGAGTTCACCCGGGGCGTTGCCGGCGTGTGAGCCGCCGGTGCGGAACAGGCGCTGCACGGCGGTGGTGGTCATCTCGGCGGCCAGGGCGGCCTCGCACCGGGCACGGGCGGTGAGCTCCGGGGTGATCACCGGCTCCTGGTCGGCGCGCCGGGCGCCCTCGCGCAGCAGCAGCCGGGCCGCGTCCAGCTCGGCGGTGGAGCGGGCGAGGGCCTCCCAGACGGGGGCGGCGTAGGGGGCCGGGGCCTCGGCGGCCCTGGCCGCGACCAGGCCGGTCCATACCGTCAGGGCGCGGCGGGCGGCGCCCAGTGCCGAGGCGCACATCAGCAGCCCGGCGGCCAGCTCCGGCGGCGCCGCGTGGCAGCGGGGCACCCCGGGCCGGGTGTCGCCGCCCAGCAGCCGGGCCAGCGGGAAGGCGCGGTGGGCGGGCACCTCGGCCTCGTCCAGGGCGATGTCATGGCTGCCGGTGCCGCGCAGGCCCAGGGCGTCCCAGGGGGCGGCGATCCGGGCCTGCCGGCGGGGGACGGCCAGCACCAGCGGGCCGTGCTGTGTCCCGCTGGGGCCGGGGGTGGTGACCAGCAGCCAGTCGGCGTGGTCCACTCCGCTGGCGAACCGCCATCGGCCGGTCACCCGCCAGCCGCCGGGTGTCTGCTCGGCCTGGCCGGCGGGGGGCACCACCGTGGCCGATATCCGCGCGTCGGGGCCATGGGCCCACAGTTCGCGCTGGCCCTGCTCCGGCAGTACGGCGGCGAATCTGCCGTGCCAGGCCCAGAGGGTGGCGCACCAGGCGGTGGACGGGCAGCTCCCGGCCAACTGGACGGCGGCGTCGAAGAGCTCGGTGACGGTGCCTTCGGTGCCGCCCCAGCGGCCGGGGACGAAGTGCCGGGCGAATCCGGCCTCGGTGACGGCGGCCACCACGGCCGCGTCCAAGCGCGCTCCGGCGTCGGCAGCCGATGCGGCGGGCGCGGCCACCACGGCGGCCCGGGCGGCGGCCGCGCCGAGGCCGGACGCCCTGGAGCCGGACGCGCCGGAGCCGGAAGGGGCCGCGGACGAGGCGGGCTGAATGGCGGTGTTGGCGTCCATGGCGGGCAACCGGTCCTTCACTTCCAGGAGTTTGGTAATGCATTGGCAAAGATACCGCTTGGCGAAGGCTCCATGGTGGTGCTGTCACCACCATGCCCGGGTGGCACTGGGCCCATGGTCCCAATCCCCCGGTGCTGATTGGCTCTTGGTGGCGGGTGAACGGCTCCCGCCACAGCCGACCGAACCAGGGAGAGAGCAATGCGTGCGTGGGGACGAGCAGGACGCCGGGCCAGAGCGGGCCGGGTCGGGGCGGTGGCCCTGGCCTTGGCGGCGGTCGCCTCCGGGGTGGCCCAGGCCCGGCCGGCGGACCCCTCCGCCGGCAGCAGCCGCGTCCTGGATGCGGATGTGCGGGCGGTGCGGGCGGCCGGCGGCGGCGTCAATGTCCTGGCCGAATCGCACACCGAAAGGGGGGCCGCCCGGTCCCGGACCGGAGCGGGCGTGCCCTGGGACGCCCAGTTCCGCATCGCCAGCACCAGCAAGACCTTCACCGCCACCGTGGCGCTGCAACTGGTCGCCGAGGGCAGGCTGTCCCTGGACGACACCGTGCAGAAGTGGCTGCCCGGCCTGGTCTCCGGCCAGGGCAACGACGGGTCGAAGATCACCGTCCGGGACCTGCTGCAGCAGACCAGCGGCCTGTTCGACTATGTCAACGACCCCTCGGTGATCCAGGCGATCAGCCAGGACTTCGAGAAGCACCGCCTTGACGCCACACCCGCCGAGCAGTGGGTCGCCCTGGCGCTGCGGCATCCTCCGCTGTTCACCCCCGACCACCGCCACCCGCGCTGGGCCTACTCCAACACCAACTACCTGCTGGTGGGCATGATCATCGAGAAGGCCGGCGGCCTGGGCTGGCGGGAGCAGATCGAGCACCGCATCATCGCCCCGCTGGGCCTGCGCCACACCTATATACCGGGCGCCGACCCGTACCTTCCCGGGCCGCATGCCTCGGCGGTCCTGGACACCCCGGCGGGCCGGGTGGACGTCACCGAGCACAGCATCCAGCACACCGCCGACTCGGGGGTGGTGAGCACCACCGCCGACCTCGGCACGTTCTTCCGCGCCCTGGCCGGCGGAAAGCTGCTGCCCAAGGCCCAACTGGCCCAGATGCAGCACACGGTGGCCCGGACCGGCGCCGAGGAGGACCTGGCGGAGTGGCCGCAGGGCGGCTATGGCCTGGGCCTGCGCTGGGTGCCGCTGTCCTGCGGTGGCGGCTACTGGCACCACGAGGGCGACGGCCTGGGCTCCTACACCCGTACCGGTGTCACCCCGGACGGGCGGCGTTCGGTGGCGGTTTCCGTCACCAGTGCCGGGAGCCTGCCCAAGCTGCCCGCGCTCAATGTCGCCACCCGCAAGCTGGTGGACGACGCGCTGTGCGGCCGGCGTTAGGCCCGGCCCGGGTCAACCGCCGCCGCACCGGCGGGCGATGGGACCCCGGTGGGTGGTCACTTCCCGGTCCAGATTGGTGGCGGCGCTGATCAGCGCGAGGTGGGTGAAGGCCTGCGGGAAGTTGCCCCGCGCCTCGCCGGCCGGGCCGATCTCCTCGGCGTAGAGCCCCAGGTGGTTGGCGTGGGTGATCATTTTCTCGAAGACATAGCGGGCCTCACCCACCCGGCCCGCCCGGGCCAGCGCCTCCACGTACCAGAAGGAACACAGGTTGAACGTGCCCTCCCGGCCGGACAGTCCGTCGAATCCCTCGGCGCGGTAGCGGTACACCAGGCTGTCGCTGACCAGTTGCCGCTCGATACAGCGCACCGTGGACAGGAAGCGCGGGTCCTTGGGCCCGGCGAACTTCACCAGCGGCATCACCAGCAGCGAGGCGTCCAGCACGGAACTCTCGGCGCTCTGCGCATAGGCGCCCAACTCCGGTGTCCAGCAGGCGTTCTGGACGTAGCGGTAGGCCTCGGCGGCGGTGTCCCGCCAGCGCTCCACCGGGGCGGGCATGCCC
Organism: Streptomyces sp. NPDC052396; assembly: GCF_044593195.1. Classification (NCBI taxonomy): domain Bacteria; kingdom Bacillati; phylum Actinomycetota; class Actinomycetes; order Kitasatosporales; family Streptomycetaceae; genus Streptomyces; species Streptomyces sp. NPDC052396. The sequence continues at coordinate 228,216 of NZ_JBIUAW010000007.1, read as the reverse complement.
CGGTGACGGGCGATGCGCATGGCCCGTTCAAAGGCCACCCAGGTCATCAGGGCGGAGTAGGTGAAGCGCTGGGGGCCGCCACGGGTCTCCCAGATGCCGTCGTCCGGCTCCTCCCAGTGCTTCTCCAGCCACTCCAGCTGCCGGGTGAGCGCCTCCCACAGCTCATAGGAGATGGGCTCGCCGTACTTGTTGTACAGGTACACCGAATCCATCAGCTCACCGTGGATGTCGAGCTGGGTCTGCCGGGCGGCGGCGTTGCCCACCCGCACCGGCTTGGCGCCCCGGTAGCCCTCCAGGTGGTCCAGCAGTGTCTCCGGCAGCTCGGAGCGGCCGTCGATGCCGTAGAGCACCTGGAGTCCGGTGCCGGGCGGGGCCTCCACACAGCGCTGGTGCAGCCAGTCGATAAAGGCGGCGGCCTCCTCGGTGAACCCCAGCCGCATCAGGGCGTAGAGGGTGAAGGCGGCGTCCCGGATCCAGGTGTAGCGGTAGTCCCAGTTGCGCCCGCCCTGGAAGGACTCCGGCAGCGAGGTGGTGGGCGCCGCGACCAGTGCGCCGGTGGGCTGGTACACCAGCAACTTCAGGGCCAGCGCGGAGCGTTCGACCACTTCGCGGTAGCGGCCGGTGTACTTCGACTGCCGCAGCCAGCCGTCCCAGTAGCCCAGGGTGCGGTCCAGCAGCCGGTTGGCCTCGGTGCCGCGGATGCGTCCCGGCTCACCGCCCCACTCGACGGTGAGTTCCAGGGTCTGGCCGGGTTCCAGGGTCACCGTGGCGTACGCCGCCTCGCCGTCGGACTCCATCGGCACCGAGGAGCGCAGCGCCAGCGATCCGGCCGCGCAGCTGAACTGGGCGCCGGCATCCGGCAGTACGGTGACCGTGTGCGGGGCGCGCCCGTAGTCGAAGGCGGGCCGGCAGCGTACGTCCACGGTGGCCCGTCCACGCAGCACCCGCATCTGGCGGACGATCTGCCGGGCGGCTCCGGCGGTGGAGGCCGGATGGTCGGGCACCATGAAGTCATACATCTCGGCCACCGCGTGCTCGGCCAGAAAGCGGGTCAGCAGCACATTGGAGTCGGGCATATACATCTGCTTGGTGCGTTCCACATCGCGCACCGATACCGAGAAGGAGCCGCCGCGCCGGGCGTCCAGCAGTGCCCCGAAGACCGAGGGGGCGTCGAAGCGGGGCAGGCAGCACCAGTCGATGGTGCCGTCGACGCCCACCAGGGCGACGGTGTGCAGATCGCCGATGATCCCGTGGTCCTCGATGGGCAGATAGCCGTCGGCGGCCGGGGGCGGGGCGGTGAGGTCGTGTTTCATCGCGCTCCCTCCTCAGCGGGAGAGGCGGGTGGTGCGTTCGGCAGCCGTGCTGCCGGTGTGTCTCACCACCCGTTATACCGCGCCCCGGCGGGCACCGCCGCTGCCCGTGATCGCCAGGGCCGCGGCGGTGGCACCACCGGGTCTCAGCAGCCGCCCTCGCACCGCAGGCGGGCCCAGGTCAGGACGCCCACCTGGCCGTCCGGGGAAAGATCGTTCTCCTGTTGGAAGCCCCGCACCACATCCCGTGTGTGTCCCCCGAAGATGCCGTCCACCTCGGACGGGTCCATCAGGCTCCACTTGGACAGCAGGCACTGGACCTGGCGGACCCGGGGCCCGCGGTCGCCGTACTCGGTCAGGGCGTGACCGTAGTAGTAGGCGCATCCGTAGTTGTTCGCGGGGGCCTGGCTTCCCGCGGGCCGCGCGGTGGCGGCCGGTGCCGGCGCGGCGCCCAGGCACAGGGTGCCCAGGGCGACGGCCGCGGTCGCGGCCGCCAGGCGAAGTGAGGATCGTTGTTTCACCGCAGGTACCCCTGTCTCATGGCTTTCCCGGTCGGTTCCGAGGATGGCCGTGACTGCGGGGATTGTCGTCAAACCCGTGCGGTAGCAAGGGAGTACAACCCCGGTGGTACCGCGCGGTACCACCGGGGCGCCGGGCCGGATCAGGCCAGCGGCACCGGGAAGGTCGGGTACTCCACTCCGGAGACATGCTGGACGACCCGGATGACCTGGCAGGAGTAGCCGAACTCGTTGTCGTACCAGAGGTAGAGGATCGCGTTGTCGCCGTCCACCTTGGTGGCGCCGGCGTCGACGATCGAGGCGTGGCGCGAGCCGATGAAGTCGCTGGAGACCGCGTCGGGGGCGCTGATGAAGTCGATCTGGCGCTTGAGCGGCGAGGTCAGCGACACATTGCGCAGGTAGTCCAGGACTTCCTCGCGGGTGGTCTCACGGCCGAGCCGCAGGCTGAGGATGGCGATGGAGACATCCGGCACCGGGACCCGGATCGAGCTGCCGGTGATCGGGGCCTTGAGGTCGGGCAGCGCCTTGGCGACGGCGGAGGCGGCACCGGTCTCGGTGATGACCATGTTGAGCGGCGCGGAGCGGCCGCGGCGGTCGGAGCTGTGGTAATTGTCCAGCAGGTTCTGGTCGTTGGTGAACGAGTGGACGGTCTCCACATGGCCGCGCAGCACACCGTACTCGTCCGCCATCGCCTTCAGCGGCGGGACGATCGCGTTGGTGGTGCAGGACGCGCAGGAGATGATCTGCTCGTCCGGCTTGATCATGTCGTGGTTGACGCCATGGACGACATTGGGCACATCGCCCTTGCCGGGCGCGGTCAGGACGACCTTGGCGATGCCGGGCCGGAGGTGGCGGGAGAGGCCCTCGCGGTCGCGCCACTTGCCGGTGTTGTCGATAAGGATGGCGTCCTTGATGCCGTACGCCGTGTAGTCCACCGAGGTCGGGTCGTTGGAGTAGATCACCGCGATCTCATTGCCATTGGCGATGATCTTGCTGTTCGCCTCGTCCACGGTGATCGTGCCCTGGAACTGGCCGTGGATGGAGTCACGGCGCAGCAGGGAGGCGCGCTTGACGATGTCCTGCTCGCCGCCTCCACGCACCACGATGGCACGCAGTCGCAGGCCGTTGCCGGAGCCGGCCTTCTCTATGAGCAGGCGGGCGACGAGGCGGCCGATGCGGCCGAAGCCGTAGAGGACGACATCGCGCGGCTCGCGGCACTCGATCTTGTTGTCACCGGTGGCGCCGGAGACGGCCGAGGCGGTGAACTCCGCGACCGACAGACCGCGGTCGTCGGTCCTGTACATCGCGGCGAGCATGCCGATGTCGATCTGGGACGGGCCGAGATCGAGCGCCGTGAGGGCCTGCAGGAAGGGCATCGTCTCGGTGACCGAGAGCTCTTCACCGGCGATCTGCCGGGCGAAACGGTGGGTCTTGAGAATGCTGACCACCGACTTGTTCACCAAGGAGCGGCTGTGGAGCAGGACGGTGACGTCTCGCTCCCGGTGCAGCTTCCCGATGATCGGGATCATCGACTCCGCGATCTCCTCGCGGTTCTTCCAGTTGGTGAACGTGTCCTCGTTGACAGTCACAGGTGCATCTCTTTCGAGCTAGGCGGCGCTCACATGCTAACCCCCCGCCACTTTGATCGTTCAGGGGGTGCCGTCACCCCCGGCTGATCGCGGTCACCGGCCCGGGGCCGCCCTCACTTCCGGCGGCGGAATTCCAGCTGCGTCACCCCGTTGTATCCATAGCTCTCCGGGTGCATCTCATACAGCGCCACCCCGGCGACCGGGGGCAGCAACCCCAGGGTGTCACACAGGAGTTGATAGGCATTTCCCGGGCGCCACCGCCTCACTCCTCCGTCAGCAGCGCTTCCCGCACCCACGGCCAGGCCGCCGCGATGGTCAGTGCCAGCAGGGCACCGCTGACCAGGAACGGCGCATGCAGGCCAAAGGCGTCGGCCAGCACCCCGGCCAGGCCGGCGCCCACCGGCATGGCCGCCAGGGCCACCGTGCGGTAGCTGCTGGTGACCCGGCCCAGCATCTCGGCCGGGACCAGGCGCTGGCGCAGCGAGGCGGCCAGTACGTTCCACACCGCGCCGCCCGCGCCGACCAGGGCGAGCACCGCCACCGCCACCGGGACGGAGGAGGTCAGCCCGGCGCAGAGGAATCCGGCCGCCTGGGCCACCATGGAGCCGATCAGCGGGATGCGGACGCCCAGGCGCCGCCGGGCGCGGGGTGCCAGGGCGGAGCCGAGGATGCCGCCGCCGGCCAGGGCCGCCAGCATCAGGCCGTAGCCGATGCCGCCCAGGTGCAGCACCTGCAGGGCGTAGAGGACCAGTACGGCCTCGGCGGCGGCCAGCGTGCCATTGGTCACCGCGACCACGGCGCACAGGGTGCGCAGCAGCCGGTGGTGCCACAGCCAGCGCAGCCCTTCGGCGATGTCCTGCCGGATGCTGGTACGGACGGTCCGGGCCCGGACCCGGAAGGAGCCGCGCAGGGCGAAGATCAGTGCGGTGGCCACCAGGAAGCTGGCCGCGTCGGCGGCGACCGGCGCGGCGTGGGCCAGTCCGTACAGCGCCGCGCCCACGGGTGCTCCCACCAGGGTGGCCATCAGCGTCTGTGCCGAGTACAGCCAGGCGTTGGCGCGTTCCAGCGCTTCCTTGGGCACCAGCATCGGGATGATGGCGCCGGCCGCGTTCTCGAAGAAGGTCTCGGCCACTCCCAGGCTGAAGGAGACCGTCGCCAGGGCCGCCACCGGGGCGTCCCGGGTGGTGAGGAAGAAGGCGCAGCCGCCGGTGAGCGCGCCGCGGGCCAGGTCCACGGTCCACATCAGCCGCCGGCGGTCCACCCGGTCGGCCACCGCTCCGGCGACCAGCCCGAACAGCGGCCAGGGCAGATAGCCGGCCACAAACACCAGGGAGACGGCCTCCGGGTCCTTGGTGACCAGGGTGGCCAGCAGCGGGAAGGCCACATAGCGGATGCCGTCGCCCAGGGTGGACAGGGTGGAGGCGGTCCACAGCAGCCAGAACGGCTTGCCGACCGGGGGGCGCGGACCGGTCGGCGCACTCCTCCCGGTGTCCTGGCCGGTGGGCGACGGCTGCCCCTGCCCCTCGCTCATCTTCTTCCCATCCCTTGGGCCGTCCGTCGATGTCACCGGACCGGGCCCCGCTTCGGAACCGCTCACGCCGTGCTCTAACCCGATCCGCCTCCGGTTGGTTTCGCCCCCGGGGCCAGCAGTCGCAGCGTTTCGACCAGCGTCCGCACTCCGAATCCGGTCCCGCCGCCGGGGGTCTCGTCATAGGGGCCCTCCTCGTTGAAGGCGGCCGCGGCGATGTCCAGGTGTGCCCAGGGCGTGCCGGGTGTCACAAACTCCCTCAGGAAGAGCGCCGCCTGGACCGCGTCGCCGGGGCGGTGGGAGCCATTGACCCGGTCGGCGACCGCCGAGCGCAGATGCCGCCGTTCGGCCGCCAGCAGCGGCAGCCGGCACAGTGCCTCACCCGCCCGCCGGGCCCCGTGCAGCACCGTCTCGGCGAGGGCGTCGTCGTTGGCGAACAGTGCGCCGGCCCGGGTGCCCAGGGTGTGGGCGACGGCGGCGGTGAGGGTGGCCACATCGATCAGCACCTCGCACCGGCCGGGGCCCCGGCCGGCGTGGACCAGCGCATCGGCCAGCACCACCCGCCCCTCGTTGTCGGTGTCGGTGATCTCGGTGCTCGTCCCGTCGGCCTGGCGCACCACATCCCCGACCCGTAGCGCGCGGCCGCCGGGCATGTTCTCGGCGAGCGGGAGGCAGCCGCGTACCCGGAGCGGCAGTCCCAGCCGGGGGAGGGCGGCCAGCGCCCCGGCCACCGCAGCCGCCCCGGCCATATCGGCCTTCATCGACCGCAGGCCGGCGGCGGGTTTCAGGCACAGCCCGCCGGAGTCGAAGGTGATGCCCTTGCCGATGAGTCCGAGCACCGGGCCCGGCGGTGCGTCCGGGTGCCGGTACTCCAGTTCCACCAGGCGGGGCGGGTGGGGGGAGCCCGCGCCGACGGCCAGCAGTCCGCCGAGCCCCAGCCGGGCCAGTCCGGCTTCCTCGTGGACGGCGCAGTCCAGCCCTTCCCGCCGGGCCAGGGCCTGGACACGGCGGGCGAACTCCGCCGGTGTCAGTTCGCCGCCGGGGCAGTTGACCAGGTCCCGGGCCAGGCAGGTGCCCTCGCAGACGGCCAGGGCCTCGGCGACGGCGGCGGGCCGGTCGGTGACCACGGCTATCTCCCGGAGCACAGCGGCGGTGCGGCCCGGCCGGTGGGCGTCGTAGCGGTAGGCGGCCAGCGCCGCGCCCTCGGTCACCGCGCGGGCCCGGTCGGCGGCCGGCAGACCGCTGTCGCCGGCCAGGGCGAGGTCCAGCCGGAGCGTACGCGCCGGGCCGGCGCCGCGGACCGCGGCGGCGGCCGCACCCCGGAAGGTCGCCATGGTCGCCGAACCGGGCGGCCCCAGACCGATGTTGAGGGTGACCGACCGGCCGTCGGCCGAGGGTTCGGCCACCAGCTGGCCGGGACGGGCCAGGAAGCCGCGCCGCCGGCAGAACGCGCTCACCCGCGCGCCCGAGTGCCAGGGCCGGGCGACCGCGTCGGCGGGCCACTCCTCGGCCGGGGTCGCCGCCGCGATGCGGACCATCGCTCAGTCGAAGGCGCGCTGGTAGTGGGTGCCGGTGGCGTCCCGGTCCAGCAGTCCCTCGTCGATCAGGGCGCGGCGCAGGCTCACCCAGTCGTCCAGCCACTCCCCGCACAGGGCGTTGACCTTGGCCTCGGAGTAGGTTTCGCCGGGCCGGAAGGAGTCGGCCACCACCCGCAGCACCCGGCCGCGCACCGCGGCGTCCCCGGGGATGGCCCGCAGCCGGCCCCGGCGGAAGTAGGCTCCGGCGCCGTCGCCGCCTTCCTTGCCGGCCACTCGTTCCTCAGTCCGGATGGCCTTACGGAAGATGTCCTTGGTGACCTCATAGGTGTGTGCCTGGGGGTCGGTGACGGTGACCAGTCCGCTGTCCGCGAGCCGCTGGAGGGCGCTCGCGGCGGTCGCGGGCTTGAGCCGGGCCGCTTCGGTGACCTCCCTGACGGAGCGCGCGCCGAGAACCAGTGCGGCGAAGGCGGCGCACCGGTCGGGTTCGGCGAGGGCGCCCACCAGGTCGCCGCAGGAGGGCGGATGGTCTTCCGGGGCGGTGATGTCCACCGTGGGATCGCTGCTCGGGGAAGGCGCCTTGGTCACGGTCACAGGCATAACAGACACCGATGTCGTCTTTCCACTCGTGCCGGGCCGGGGAGGGCGGTGTGCCCTCATATCCCGCCCTGCTCAACGGTGATGGGGAAATGCGTTCGAGCACTCCTGGGGGTTGTCCGGGCGGGTGGTGTGCGGTGGGCGGAGGGCTGCCGCCGTACGGCGAGCGCGATCACCTTTGTCCCCTCGGTGTACACCCAGCGGCGCCGCCGCCACTCCTCCAGTACGGTGCCGAGTTCCGGCTCGTCCCATCCCTGGGCCCGCAGATCGCGCAGCCTGGTACCGCCGAGCAGTGCGCGGAACAGCCCGGCGCGTTCGCCGGTCAGGCATGCGTCATGGGCGGGCAGTCCGGGCCGGCGGTCGCGCAGCACCACGCTGTCGAAGCCCAGGCGGTAGCTGAATTCGGCCTGTTGGTGCCGGGTGCGCCAGAAACCCACCCGGGCGGCCAGGCGTTGCCTCAGTTCGGGGTTGCGGTCGTCGTCGGCGAATTCACCCTCGAAGTGATAGGCGATGTCCCACAGGTCCTCGGCGGACAACTCCGGGTAGGCGTACCGGTATCCGGGCAGCGGCCGGCGCAGCCGGAGGCCATAGGAGTCGGGGGACTCGGTGTACGGGCTGAAGCGGTCGAAGTGCACGGGCAGGATGTCGGTGTCCGGGGGTTCCAGGTGGGTAAGAGAGGTGATCAGGTCGGTCTGGGCCAGGATGGAGGCCGGTGTCTCGCCGGGGAATCCGGTGAGGACGTTCCAGCCGGCCCGGACGCCGAACTCGGCGCAGCCCAGCAGGAACCGGATGTTCTGGAACGCGGTGGCGCCCTTCTTCAGCGCGCGCAGTGACTCGGTGCTGAGGCTTTCGATGCCGGGCTGGACCGAACGTACGCCGGCCCGTCGCAGCCTGCGGATATCGGCCCACTCCATGTTCGCCTTGACCTCGAAGAACAGCGAGTGATCCGTGCCCAGCCGCTCCACCAGCGGCAACGCGCTCTCCAGATAGGCCAGATCAAGAATGTTGTCCACCGCGAAGAAGTCCAGCACCCCATAGCGGCTCATCAGCCGTGACAGTTCATCCGCCACGGTCTCCGGCCGCTTGCTGCGATAGCGCATCGTCGACCCGTTCAGGCCGCAGAAAGTGCAGTGCGTCCGCTGCCCCCACCAGCAGCCCCGGGAGAACTCCACCGGCAGGGTGATGGAGGGTTCCAGATCCGCCAGCCCCGCGTCCCGCAACTGCTCAAAGAAACCGTCATAGTTGGGCGTGGGCACCTCCAGCCGCGCCGGCACCGGCACCCGGCCACCGGCCGCCTCCGCCTCCGCCTCCCGGCGAGTGACCAGCCGGCCCCGGGAGACCACCGGACCACCGGCCGCCACCTGCCGCAGCAACGCCGTGAACGCCTCCTCCCCCGGACCATCCACCACCGCGTCCACCGCCGGAAAATTCGCCAGCAACGCACGCCCCATGGACCCCTCACAATTGCTGCCACCCAGCACAATCGTCCCCGCGAACCCCTCCGCCCGCAGCCGCTCCGCCACCGCCAGCGTCGGACCGTTCTGACTGAAGGTGGTGGTGAATCCGATGACGTCCGGGGCCGTGCTCAATACGGCGGCCGTGGTGTGGCCCACATGGCGTTCGGCCATCTCACCGAGGGCGTCCACCAGGGCGACGGCCTGCTCGCCGACGCCCCGGGAGCGCAACAGGTCCAGATAGTCCGCGCGTTCGGAGGCACCGCTGTGGCGGCAGGTGAAGATCCAGTCGCCGGCGGAGTGGTGGTAGAGCTGTTCGGAGACCAGCTCATAGGCCTGGTCCCACTCCTCCGCCCCCAGGCCCAGGCTCCGCCGGGCGAGGCCGTAGAAGGACAGGTAGGCGTAGTGGGGTTCGACCCGCCAGCCCTCGGCCTCGGCGACCGAGCGCAGGGTGCCGATCTGGATCGACGGCCGTGCGACGTTGTTCCACGGCATGGAGACGAGGGCCACCCGGCCGGTGTCATTCACGGATTCCTCACCAGATGAGCCTGAGGTCATAGGAGTTGCGCAGGAACGGCGGTGCCGAGGGGTCCTGCTCGGGCGGCAGGGTGTAGCGGGGGATCTGCGCGTGCCACTCCTCCAGGGCGGTGAGCAGCTGGGCCCGGGCGAAGGCGGCGCCCAGGCACTGGTGGGGGCCGGTGCCAAAAGCGATGTGCGGGTTGTGCTCGCGGTCGAAGTCGACGCGGCCCGGTTCGGGGAAGACATCGGGGTCATGGTTGGCGAGGGCGAGCGGGAGCAGCACGGTCTCCCCGTGCCCGGCCACCGGGCAGCTGACCTCCCGTGCGGTCATCCGTCCGGGGTACATACAGGAGAAGGCCCGGAGGAACTCCTCCACCGCCACCGGGCGCACGGCCTCCTCGGCGAGGAACCGGCGCCGGTCCTCCGGGTGGCAGGCGAGGTGCTGCACCGCATTGGCCAGGTGGTTGACGGTGGAGTCCACCCCGGCGAGGAAGAGCACACACAGCAGGGAGACGCGGTCCTCGTCGGTGACCGGCGCACCGCCCATCTTCCAGTCGAAGGTGGCAGTGATCAGGTCGGGGGCCGGTTCGGCGCGGCGGTGCTCGAGTTGTTTGCCGACATAGGCCTCCAGGGCGGGCAGGCCCAGGTCGGAGAAGAACGCCTCGCGCGGGTCGGGTTCCGAACGGGCCGCGATCATGGCCCGGTTGATCCGCAGCAGGTGGTCCAGGTCGGACAGCGGCCAGCCCACGGCCGTCATCAGGTTCTCCAGCACATAGGGCCGGGCGAAGTCCTCGGAGAAGGACGCCTCGCCGCGTTCCCGGAACCCGGCGATGCGGCGCCGGGCCCGCTGCCGGATCCAGGGGGTCATCTCCCGCACCCGCTGCGGGGTGAACCAGGAGGCCAGCAGCCGCCGCCATTCGGTGTGTTCGGGGCCGTCGACGGTCAGCGGGATCCACCGTTCCGCCTCGGCCCCCTCGGCGGCGCTGACCCGGCCGACGGTGAAGTCCGCCTCATTGCGGAAGGCCCGGCAGATGCCGGCATAGGTGGTCAACACCCAGAAACCGCCGCCGTGTTCGCTGCGGAACGCCCCGTCGCGGGCGTGCTCGGCCGCCACCCGGCGGTATTCCCCGGGGGCGTTGAAGTAGTCGAAGTCCACCGCCCCCGCCTCTTCGGTGCTGTGCTCAGCCCGCACTGGTTACCTCCCTCTCCCGTGGCACACCGGCCACCACCGCATCGAGTTCGCCCCGGGGCCAGTCCGCCGCGTCCAGCCCGGCGTCCGCCAGCCGCAGGGCCCACAGCCGGTCGAGGTCGGCGCCGTCCAGCAGGACGCCGTCGACCAGGACCGCGTCCGGGCGGGCCAGGTCGCCCACCGCGGCCGGGAGCCGCCGGTAGAGGACCAGGCCGGCCGGGCCCGGATCGTCCAGGCGCAGGGCCTGCTGGGCCCCGGTGGTGGCCGCGGTGAGGACCGTGGCCAGACCGAGCCCCGCCCGGGACAGCTCCGCCAGCTCCTTGTGGAACGAAGGCCCCGCGACCACAAAAGGGTTGCCGCAGTCGGTTCCCACCAGCGGCCGCGCACCGCCTTCCGCGAGCAGCCGGGTCAGGTGCCCCAGCCGGTCCACCAGCCGGCCGCGTTCCGCGGCCACCGCCTCCGTGGTGCCGAGGGCCTCCCGGGCGGCGGCGCCCCAGGACCGGCGGCGCCCGCCGGCGGCCATCCGCAGGGCCGCTCCGGACGGGCGGGTGTACCGGCGTTCCCCGGTCCGGGCCCGCCAGGCCGTCAGGGTCGGGCACACCCAGCGGCCCGCGAACAGCTCGGCGAGCGGGCCGGGTTGGGCCTCCCGCCGGTCCAGGGCCCCGGCGAGGGCGGACCACCTGGCCGCCGGGGGCAGCCGGAAGACATTGGGCACCACCCCGTAGAGGTGCTCGGTGGACCACATGCCGCGCAGCGCCGCCGTCAGCGGCACCCGCTCCGGCGCATGCCCGACGACCGGCAGCCCGACCCGTTCCGCCGCCTGTACCAGGGCGGTGAACTCCCGTTCCGCCAGGTCGTCATAGACCTTGATGCCGTCGAAGCCGAAGGCGAGGGCCTCATTGACCACATGCCGCACCGCGCGCGGGCCGTCCACCACGGTGACCGCGGCGGGCACCCTGGAGCGGGGTCCGTCCACCACTCCGCCGGCCACCCAGGGCCGGGGCAGCACCGCATGCCGGGCCCGGTACACCCCGGCCGCATAACGGTGCGCGGGCTCGCCCCACATCTGGCGGTAGGCGGTCACCCCGTACACCAGCAGCCCCACCAGATCGGCGGCCGAGGACATATGCACATGGGCGTCCACCAGGCCCGGCAGCGCGTACCACGCACAGGCCGGCGCCGGGCCCCGGTCCAGGATCCGCCCGTCGGCCACCTCCAGATCGCGTGGCGGGGCCGCCCGGCCGGTGCGCACATCGACCAGCCCCACGGCGGGCAGCACATGGCCGCGCGGCCGCCCGGCCAGTTCCTCCAGGGCATCGGTCAGCGGATGGCCCGCCGGCAGCAAACCGGTGCGGTAGCTCCACAGGGCGTCTTCCAGCGCGGTCATCCGGTCTCCTCCAGCACCCCGGCGACCCGGCCCGCCACCTCGGCCAGCCGGTGGGCGGCGCGGATCCTGGTGGCGCCGTCGACCAGCCAGAGGTGTGCCCCCAGCCGCCGTTCGCCGGCCCGGAACTCCGCCAGGCCGGCATCTCCGCCGGCGGTGACCAGCACCAGTTCCTGGCCCGGGCGGCAGGGCGGCACGCCCTGCCCGGATCCATAGCGCAACCCCCGGGTGACCGCGGCGAGTTCACCGAGGTCGGCCCGCTCGCAGGCGTCGGTCATCCAGCGCGGCGCGCCCGCCTTGGTGAAGTGGTCCCGCAGATAGGCCCGTCCGCCGGGTCCCTCGAGGGCGGCGGCCTCCGCCTCCACCGCCTCCTCGGGCAGCGTCACCTCCTCGGCGTGTGCGCAGAACGACACGGCCCTCGTGACCCGGGCGTCCGCCGCCGCGGTCAACAGGGCGATCCTGCCGCCGAAGTAGAGCCCCAGGACGCTGTACCGCTCCCGTGGGAAGGCGTCCAGCACGGCCTGCACATCCGCCACACAGTGCGCGACGGAGTGCCGCCGGGCGCTGCCGACGCGGTCGCTCTCCCCGCGCCCGCGCAGGTCCAGGGCGAGCACCTCCGCCCCGGCCAGGGCCCCGAGGGCACCGGACTCGGCCCAGACCCGGGTGTCCATGGCCACCCCGTGCACCAGGACGGCCGTCGGGCCCGGGCCGGGGCGGCGCAGGCCGCGCAGCCGGACACCATCGCCGGAGACGACCGTGAAGGGCTCGAGCCCGTCATCCCGCATCGCGGCCTCCCAGCGCGGCCGCCCGGCCCAGTTCGTCGAACCTGCTGTCATGCACGGCCAGCACCAGTCCGCGCAGGCCCTCCAGATGGACCCAGCCGGCCGCCGCCCAGGCGTCCAGGGTGCCGGCGGCCCGTGGATCGCCCGCCTTCTCCAGCGCCTGGCTCACCCGGCCGCCATGCACCAGGGCCCGGAACAGTTCGTCCTCCCAGCCGCGCAACACCCGCCGCCCCACGCCCACTTGAGGGCGCAGGTCCTGGACCACCGTCAGGTCCGGGCCGAACCGGTAGTCCAGGCGGGACTGCCCGTGCAGCTTCTTCCACAGCCCCACCCGGGCGCCCAGCCGGCGCCGCAATGCCGTCATCGACTCGGCGTCGCCCCGCGGTTCCCGGGTCTCCCGGTGCTCGAAGGAGTAGGCCAGCGCCGCCCGGTCCACGCCCGGACCGGGATGGACGAAGCGGTACTTGGCCTCGGGGCCGGTGAGCTCGATGCCGAACTCCCCGGGTTGTTCGAAGTACGGGCTGTAGCGGTCCACCCGGACCTTGCTCACCGTGGACGGCGGTGCCAGGTGGGTGAGGAAGGGGATCAGCCGGAGCTGCTCCTCCAGCATGGCCGCCGTCTCGCCGGGCATGGCGGACAGCAGGTTCCACTGGGCATCGATGCCCAGCTCCCGGCACAGCACCAGGAAGCGCAGATTGTGGAAGCCGGTGGCGCCCTTGCGCAGCAGCTTGAGGGCGCCGCTGCTGAGGCTCTCGATGCCGGGCTGCACCATGGTCACTCCGGCCGACCGCAGCACGCCCAGCTCCTTGGCGCCGAGGTTGGCCTTGACCTCGAAGAAGGTGGTGATGTCGACCTCGGCTTCGGCCAGTTCGGCCAGGCCGTTGTCGTCCCTGGCCAGGATGGTGTCCACCGCATAGGTGTCGAAGACACCATGCCGTTCGGTCAACGCACGGACGGTGTCCACCAGTTGGCGTCCGGGCCGGCTCCGGTAGGGCATGCCACTGCCGTTCTCGCCGCAGAAGGTGCACTGCAGTTTCTCGCCCCACCAGCAGCCCCGGGACATCTGGAAGGGCAGGGCGACCTCCGGCTCGATCAGCGTGCGCCAGGGCAGCCGGCGCAGCCGGTCGAAGTAGGCGTCGTAGCGGGGCACCGGCACGGCGTCCAGCGTCTGGTTCACCGGCGGGGACACCCGCAGGCCCGTGCCGTCCCGCTGGACCAGGCCCGGTGCCGAGAGCGGTTCGCCCGGCTTTCCGGCGGCTTCCAGTGCCGCCATCGCCGCCTCGCCCTCGCCCTGGACGACCGCGTCCACAAAGGGGTGGGCCCGCATCACCGCCTCGCCCATGGGCCGGTCGCAGTTGGCCCCGCCCAGGAACACATACCGGTCGGGTGCCTGGTCCTTGACCGCCCTGGCGAGGGCGAGGGCGGGCAGCAACTGGCTGAAGGAGGTGGTGAAACCGAAGCCCTCGGCTCCGGTGGCCAGCAGCCGGCCGGCGTAGTCGGCCACAAAGCGCACGGCCGCCTGGCGCAGTGCCAGCACACAGCTCACCAGGTCGGGAGCCACCCCGCGTTGACGCAGAAAGGCCGCGTACTCCGCGCGTACCGCCGGCTCGTCCATGCCCTCGGCGGCCGGCAGCGCGCCCCCGAAGATCCAGTCCCCCACGCCCAGGCCGTACAGCTCCTCGCCGATGGTGTCATAGACGGGGATGAACCGGGCGGGCTCCCAGCCCAGGGCGTCGATCGCGAACTCGCACCAGTCGAGGTAGGCGTACTCGCAGGCGGTCCGCTCGCCCGCCGCCGCCAGGGTGGCGATCTGGATCGACGGCCGGTACAGGCTGTTCCACGGCGGTGCCACCAGGACGAGCCTCATGGGCGGCCACTCCCCTGCCGGGGCAGCGCGCCGGCCAGTCGTCCGGTGGGCAGCACCGGGTAGCCCGAGCGCGCCTTGTCCAGCAACTCCAGTCCGGGAGCGACCACATCGACCACCACAATGGCGCCGGGCCGGGTGAGCACCCGGTAGTGGGCCGCCACCCCGACGGCGTGCAGCCGCTCCACCAGGTGCCTCAGCAGCCGCTCCGGCCGCGCGTCGGCCGGGAGCCCGGCGTCCGCCCGGAAGGGGTGCGACCGGTGGGGCAGCCGGTGGATGTCAAAGCGGGCGGCGGCGAGATGGCGGGGGTAGCGGGCCAGGGCGGTGACGATCTGGCGGGCCTCCCGCTCCTCGTCCAGGGGGCCGTGCCGCAGCATGGTGCGCACCTGGAGGTACTCCAGCAGGGCCCGCTGCACCGCGTAGGCCGATACCGGCGAGGCGCCGCTGCCGATGGCCCGGACCTCCTCGTGGCGTACGGCGTCACACACCACATAGGCGGGCACCTCCGTGTCACAGGCGATCGAGGCGATCAGCACCGTGGACCCGGTCAACTCCTCGATCCGGCCGGCCAGTTCGCCCAGGCCGGCGGGCAGGCTCTCCCGCTCGACGACCAGCAGACCGGCCCCGTCGCCGGGTCCGTCCACGCCGAAGTACGACCTGGCCAGCTGGCATGACCAGGCGTCCCGCTCGATCAGCTCGCCCAGGGCGTGCACCAGTGCCTCGCACAGGGTGCTTCCGGCCGCGTGCCCGGCGCTGGAGGTGTAGTGCCACAGCGGCTGGAACGAACCGTCGTCCGCCGGATGCGGCCAGTTGCGGTAGCCCCCGTCCCGGAGGAAGACCGGATGCCGGTGCTCCGCCCCGCCGTGCTCCTCTCCGCTGTGCCCGGCCCCGACGGCTTCCCCGACGGCTTCGGCGACCGGGCGGTAGGCGCGGGTGAGCACCGGGGCCTCCGGCATGATGCCGCCCAGGCGCCGCAGCAGTGCCGACCGCCGGGCGGTGGGCCGGCGGGCGATCTCGGCACCGGGCAGGAACGCGGCGTCGGCGGCCCCGGCGTCGCGCCGCCAGTCGAGGTGGTAGTGCTCGGCGCTCTCGAACAGCGCGCTGGCCATGCTGCGCTGCCCCAGGCCCTTGCCCGAACTGCGCGAGCACAGCCGGCCGTCGGCGTCCTTGAGCCGCACCTCATAGGTCGGGGTGTCCTCGGGCCCGTACCGGCGGATGTCCGGCGTCAGCCGCTCACCGGCCAGCCAGGCGCCGACGGCGGCCAGCGCGGCCCCGATGGGTGTCTCACGTTCCGGTGGTACGTCCTCCCGCGAGGCGGCGTCCGGCGGGAGCGTGGTCAGGAGGTCGACGTGCTCGGTCAAGGACCTTCCTCACTTCCTTGGTGTCGAAGACCGGGACGCCGGAGCGGACGAGTCCCAGCAGGGGCTGCGGCCGGGACACCACATGCGCGAAGTGCAGACGCTCCGCGCGGATGCCGGGGCCGTGCAGGTCGATGGCCCCGCAGTCGGCCCAGGTGGCGATGGACCGCGCGGTGAGCTCGGCCAGCGGGGACGGGCAGGGGACGGAGCCGGGCAGCGGATCGGCCGCCACCGGGGCGACCTCGTCGAGCGTCACACAGCGTCTGAGCAGCGGCCATCGGTCGAAGCGCCGGACGAAGAGGCGTTCATCGGGGCCGGCGCTCCGGTTGGCCCGCCACAGCGCCTCGGCCTGGGCCAGTTCCAGCAGGGCCCGTTCGGTGGCCTCGGCGGTGGTGGGCGCGGAGCCCAGGCCGGTGGCGGGCATCACCCGGCCGGGGTGCCGTACCAGGGCCAGTACCGTGGGTGTCCGGGCGGCAAAGGCGATGGGCACGATCCGCGGTTCCGCCCGCTCCCGCCCGCCCGCCGTCGCTCCGGCCGTCCCGGGACCGGTCAGGCTGCGGTAGAGGAACGCTCCATAGTTCAGCAGCTCGGTCAGCTCGAACAGGGCACGGCGCAGCGCCACGGCCGGTGACGGCCCGACCGCCCAGCCGACCGTGCTGGACAGCCGGGCCTCCCCCCGGGCCAGCACCGCCGACCGCAGTTCCAGGTCGGCGACCCAGGGGGACGACCAGTACATCGGCACCGGTTCCGCGGCGCCGCCGGTCAGCGAGTGGTACCAGCGCACCCGGCATCCCTCGGGGGCCGTGCGCACCCCGCCGGACAGCGGGGAGCGCACCGCGCCGGAACCGGCCCGGGCCACCGGGGGCCGGGCGGCCAGCGCGTATGGACTGCAGGCCACCAACCGTTCCACCGCCTCGGACAGCGCCTTGCGCCGCGCCACGGCCGTGGTCTCCGCCGTCCCGTACCCGTCGGCCTGGGCAGTGCCCGAGTCGGACACCAGGGTGCACCGGACCGTTACGGTCCGGCTCGACGGGTAGGTGCGGTAGAAGGCCCCTCGCAGGGCGCATCGCGCCGCCGGCGTCTGGTTCATGTGTCTGCTTCCCGATTCCCGAGTGCCGAGCCTGCTCAGGCCTTGGCGTCCCGAGCGGCCTCGGAGTCGTCGGACCACAGGCCCCAGGACTCCAGCTCCTTGAGCTCCAGCTCACTCAGCTCGGCGTTGTTGGGGTCATCGTTGAGGAAATCTGCCGTCATGCAGTCGAATACGACGAGCGGACCCATCGCAATCTCCTTCTCCACTAGGGTGGTTCATCTTTGTGATCCGTGCTTGCCCGATGTGCTGCCGACACTCGCCCGGCGCGAATGCGCTCACCCCTTTCTCTTCCGGTCGGCCACGGTCAGCGGCAGCGGCATCCGGGCTCGCCGGACGGCGCCGTCCGCCGGTTCCGAGCGATGCGCCGACGGCTCCCGGCGAATCGCGAGGGCAATGGCCTTGGTTCCCTCGACAAGCACCCAGCGGCGCCGCTGCCAGGTCCGCAGGGTTTCCCATGCGGACTCCCAGCGGGGGCCGTCCCAGCCCTGGGCCTTCAGGTCCCGGAACCTGGTTCCGCCGATGCACGCCCGGAAAAGCCGGGCCTCGTCTCCGGTGAGCGTGGTGTGCTGTTCCGGAAGCCCGGGACGCCGGTCGTGCAGATTCACCCGCTCAAATCCCAGCCGGTAGGTGAAGCGGGCGGCGGGGTGGTGGGTGCGCCACAACCGCACCCGGGCGGCGAGGCGGCGCCTCAGTTCGGGATTGCGGTCGTCGTCGCCGAATTCGCCCTCGAAGTGATAGGCGATGTCCCACAAGTCCTCGGCGGACATGCCCGGATAGGCATGGCGGTAGCCGGGAAACGGCCGGGAGAGAGTGAGCCCGAAACTCTCCGGGGATTCCGCGTAGGGGCTGAAGCGGTCGAAGCGGACGAGGGTGATATGCGGCGGCCGGAGGTGCGAGACCGAGGCGATGAGATCGCTCTGCGCGATGATCGAGGCCGGTGTCTCGCCCGGGTATCCGGTGAGGATGTTCCAGTCGGCCTGCACGCCGAACTCGGCGCAGCCCAGCAGGAACCGGATGTTCTGGAACGCGGTGGTGCCCTTCTTCAGCGCGCGCAGTGACTCGGTGCTGAGGCTTTCGATGCCGGGCTGGACCGAACGTACGCCGGCCCGTCGCAGCCTGCGGATATCGGCCCACTCCATGTTCGCCTTGACCTCGAAGAACAGCGAGTGATCCGTGCCCAGCCGCTCCACCAGCGGCAACGCGCTCTCCAGATAGGCCAGATCAAGGATGTTGTCCACCGCGAAGAAGTCCAGCACCCCATAGCGGCTCATCAGCCGTGACAGTTCATCCGCCACGGTCTCCGGCCGCTTGCTGCGATAGCGCATCGTCGACCCGTTCAGGCCACAGAAGGTGCAGTGCGTCCGCTGCCCCCACCAGCAGCCCCGGGAGAACTCCACCGGCAGGGTGATGGAGGGTTCCAGATCCGCCAGCCCCGCGTCCCGCAACTGCTCAAAGAAACCGTCATAGTTGGGCGTGGGCACCTCCAGCCGCGCCGGCACCGGCACCCGGCCACCAGCCGCCTCCGCCTCCCGGCGGGTGACCAGCCGGCCCCGGGAAACCACCGGACCACCGGCCGCCACCTGCCGCAGCAACGCCGCGAACGCCTCCTCCCCCGGACCATCCACCACCGCGTCCACCGCCGGAAAATTCGCCAGCAACGCACGCCCCATGGACCCCTCACAATTGCTGCCACCCAGCACAATCGTCCCCGCGAACCCCTCCGCCCGCAGCCGCTCCACCACCGCCAGCGTCGGACCGTTCTGACTGAACATCGTGGTGAATCCGATGACATCCGGGGCCCTGCGCAGCAATTCGGCCGCGGTTTCCGTCACATGCCGCTCGGCCACGTCCCGCAGTCCGTCGATCAGGGCAATGGACGCCTCGTCCACACGCTTGGCACGCAGCAGCGCGAAATAGTCCTGGCGCGAACGGGAATCACCGTGGCGCCGAGTGAAAATCCAGTCGCCGGCCGAGAGATGGTAGAGCTTCTCGGACACCAGCTCATAGGCGGCCGCCCAGTCATCCGGATTCAGGGCGAGCATGCGCTGCCCAAGCGCATAGAAATTCAGGTAGGCGTAGTGCGAATCGACGGTCCAGCCTTCGTCCTCGGCGACCGAACGCAGCGTTCCCACCTGGATCGACGGTCGCGTCACACTGTTCCATGGCATCGAAACAAGAGAAACGCGTGCAGCACAGTTCACGTTCCGGAACCCCCGTACCCGGAAAACCCCGTCGATAGCCGACGGTTGATTGCAACGTACCCGGACTTCATTCTGAGAATGCGATGACAGAAGTGTCAACCCCGGTCGGCATTCGAACTGGAACTCGACGCGAAAATGAATTGCCTTTTGCGGCAAGGGAGTTCGTGATGCACCGCAGGGAAAATCCGGACGCCCGGTGACCATGGTGGCCACCGGCCCTGGTGTGTGCGGGTGTTACTCAATCGCCCACCCGGACCGGCTCCCTCCATGGCGTGTGCGCCCGGTGGCCGCTATAACCATGGCGGCAGGAACACGCCGCTGGACAACAGGGGGACGGCCATTACCGACAACCACCCATCACCGCCTCCCCCGCGGCCCCGCCGCCCCGGCCGGGCGCGCCTGCCTCTCCTGCTCGCCCTCACCGCCCTGCTGTCCGCCGTCGGGACCGTACTGGCCCTGTGGGCGGCCGGCGCCTTCGACCGGGCCCGCGTCCTCGGCCCGCAACGGCTGGTGGTCACCTCCCGGAACTGGGCCCACCGCACCCCCGATGCCGACCGCACCACCCACCAGGGAGAAGTGGGGCCGGGCCCGCGCTGGTTCTCCTGCTGGACACATGGGGAGCCGCTCACCGCCCTGGGCCATGCCGGCGACATATGGGTGCGGACCACCAATGACCAGGGCGGCGGGGACGTCTACATCAGCGCCGACTATCTCGCCCGGAATGATCCGGGCGACCTGCCGCCCTGCACCTGAGCGCGCCGGACGAAGCGCGCATTCCTTCAAGAACACCGAAACGCCCCCGGGTTAGCGTCCTGAGCACGCCCTGAGGCCGACGGCGCCCGTGTGGAAGGTCCGGCCGGCTTCAAGGCGAAGAAATCAGTCATCACATGACAGGAGCAACCATGTTCCGGATCCGACGAAGCGTCTCCGCCGTGGGAATCACCGCTGCGCTGCTGTGTGGCATCGGTGCCGCCACAGCGGTCTCGGCCGCCGCCGCTCCCGCCCGGCACTCGTCAT
This sequence comes from Streptomyces sp. NPDC052396, assembly GCF_044593195.1. Lineage (NCBI taxonomy): Bacteria > Bacillati > Actinomycetota > Actinomycetes > Kitasatosporales > Streptomycetaceae > Streptomyces > Streptomyces sp. NPDC052396. Next base: position 208,281 of record NZ_JBIUAW010000007.1, on the reverse strand, counting down.
CGACGGGCGCCGCGGAGTACTGGAACTACGCGGGCACTTACTCCACCCTGAGCGAATGCACCACGGCGGGCAAGACCTCCGGGGCGCGCTATCTGTGCGAGGCCTCAGCGCACCAAAGCTCCGGATACGACCTCAGGTTGTGGTACTAGCCCGCCCGGCGAGGTTTTACGTACCCGACGTCACCAGCCGGGCACTCGAAGTACACAGCCGCCCCGCGGATACTTGCCCCGCCCACCCGGACCGCCGAGACTGGAATCAGCCGGACCGGACGGAGGTGTTCCGGACGTGGCAGTCACAGTGGCCCTGGCCGGCGACACCATGCTGGGGCGCGGCGTCGCCGAGCGGCTGATCGAGGCTCCCGGCGCGGAGAACCTGTTCGCCCCCGAAGTGCGCGATCTTCTGGCGGGCGCCGATCTGCGGGTGCTCAATCTGGAGTGCTGTGTCTCCGACCGGGGTGAGCCCTGGCCCGCCCCGGGCAAGCCGTTCTTCTTCCGTGCCCCGCCGAGCGCCGCCCATGTCCTGGCGGAGCTGGGCGTGGACTGTGTGACGCTCGCCAACAACCACGCCCTGGACTATGGCTATGACGCCCTGGCCGACACGCTGACCCTGCTGCCCCGCGCGGGCATCCGCGTCGTCGGTGCCGGCCAGGACCTGGGCGCCGCCCATGAGTTCACGGTGCTGGAGGCGGACGGCCTGCGTCTGGCGGTGATCGGCGCCACCGATCACCCCGAGGACTTCGCCGCCGCCCCGGACCGCCCCGGGGTGGCCTTCGCCGACCTCCGCCATGGCGTACCCGGGTGGCTGCTGGACACCGTGGCCCGGGCGGCCGAGGCCGCCGACGCGGTGCTGCTCACCCCGCACTGGGGCCCCAATATGACCTCCCGCCCGCCGTCCTATGTCCGGGACAGCGCCACCATCCTGCGCGGCGCGGGCGTGACCCTGATCGCCGGGCATTCGGCGCATGTCTTCCACGGGGTGGGCGACCGGGTCCTCTATGACCTGGGCGACTTCATCGACGATTACGCCGTCGACGCCCGGCTGCGCAATGACCTCGGCCTGCTCTTCCTGGTCACCCTGGAGGACGCCCGGCCGGTCCGGCTGGAGGCGGTGCCGCTGTACCTGGACTACTGCCGCACCGTCCTCGCCGAGGAGGCCGACCGCGACTGGATCCATCACCGCTTCTCCCACGCCTGCGCGGCCCTGGGCACCACGGTGACCGAAGGGGCCGACGGGCGGCTGGTGTTGGAGTGGTGACCCGGCCGCTCAGCCGTCCCCGGCATCGTCCTCCGCACGGAGCACCAGATCCAGCAGCCCCGGGAAGCGTTCCTCGAACTCCGCGCGCCGCAGCCGGTTGAGGCGCTTGGCCCCCTCATCACGCTGCTCGACCAGCCCGGCCGTGCGCAGTACCGAGAAGTGGTGGCTGAGGGCCGCCTTGCCCACCGGCACCCGAAGGCTGCCGCAGGACCGCGTCCAGTCGGCCGAACCGGCCAACTCCCGCACGATCAGCAGCCGCACCGGGTCGGCCAGCGCGGTGAGCGCAGTCCGGATGGGCACCTGCCGCGGATGAGTGTGCGGGGGCGCGGCGCGATGGCAGGGCTCCTGTTCCATGTCTCAACTCCCCTTGCCGAGTGTTCGATCGCAACCATACAGTCTCAAGTGTTCGCCATTCATTGAACACTTGTCGAGGGGTGTGTGCTGCCATGCGCGTCATCGAGTTCCACCGGTACGGCGGTCCCGAGGTCCTGCTGGGGATCGAGGCGGAGATACCGGAGCCCGGTCCCGGCCAGGTGGGCATCGATGTGGTCTATGCCGGGGTGAACTTCGCCGACCTCAAGGCCCGGGCCGAGGGCTACCGGGTGCCGTCCCTGCCCTTCCGCCCCGGACTGGACGTCTCCGGCCGGGTCCGGGCCCTGGGCCCGGGGGTGACGGACCTCCAAGTGGGCCAGGAAGTCGCGGCGTTCCTTCCCGGCGGCGGCTATGCGGAGGTCGCGGTGGCCGAGGCGGCCACCGTGTTCGCCCTCCCCCGGGGCGTGGACCTGCGCACCGCCGCCACCCTGCCGACCGTACTGCCCACCGCCCATGCCCTGGTGCACGAGGCCGGGCGGCTGCGGGCCGGTGAGAGCGTACTGGTCCAGGGGGCGGCGGGCGGCGTCGGCACGGTCGTCGGGCAACTGGCGCGGGCGGCCGGGGCGGGTGCGGTATACGGCGTGGTGTCCTCCCCCGACAAGGTCGCCCATGCCCAAGAGCACGGCTATGACCGGGTGTTCACCGATCCCTCCGGCTTCGCGGAGGAGGTCCGCCGCGCCACCGGGGGCCGTGGCGTGGACCTGGTGCTCGACCCGGTGGGCGGGCAGACGCTCCGGCACGGCCTGGATGTCCTGGCTCCCTTCGGCCGGCTGGTCTCCTTCGGCAACGCCGGCTCCGAGGAGCCCTGGCAGGTGGGGGCCGCGGCGTTGTCCCCGCTGGGCCGCTCGGTCTCCGCCCTCTCCGTCCTGCAGCTGGCCCATACGGCACCGGGGGCCCTGCGTGAACTGGCCGAGCGCTCCTTCGCCTTGGTGGCCGACGGCACGGTACGCCTGCCCGTCACCGCCGAGTTCCCCCTCGCCGAGGCCGCCGAGGCCCACCGTCTGCTGGGCAGCCGCCGCAGCACGGGCAAGCTGCTGCTGAAAGTCGGCTGACTCTCGCCGGCCCGGGCCATAGACGGAACCAATACCTGGTGCTCCGGCCATAAGGCCGGGGCATCCGGGCCGTGTGGTGGTAGGTGTGTGGATGATGACGATGACCGCCCCAGGTCCCGCTCCCTTGACCAGGAAGGCGCCAGATGGCTCCGCCTCCGCTGCCGGGTGTGCTCGAAAACCTCGCCCCGCTCCTTGACCACTGGGGCTATCTGGCGGTCGCCCTGCTGGTGTTCGTCGAGGACTTCGGGGTGCCGGTGCCGGGCGAGACCGTGATGACCGCGGCCGCGGTGTACGCCGGCGCCGGGCGCCTGAATGTGGCGGCCGTGGCCGTGATCGCCTTCTTCGCGGCCGTCCTCGGGGACAACATCGGCTATGCCATCGGCCGCTACGGGGGCCAGCGGCTGGTGCTCCGCTACGGACGGTATGTCCTGCTCACCGAGGAACGCCTGGCCAAGGCCCAGGACTTCGCCGCCCGGCACGGCGGCAAGATCGTCATCATTGCCCGGTTCATCGAGGGTCTCCGGCAGCTGAACGGCATCGTGGCCGGCCTCAGCGAGATGCCATGGCGGCGGTTCCTTGTCTTCAATGCCCTGGGGGCGGCGCTGTGGGTGGGCGCCTGGGTCACTCTGGGCTACTTCGCCGGACAGCACCTGAACACCCTCTATCCGGCCATCGAACGCTATGAGCTGTATCTGCTCGGCGCCCTGGTGCTGCTGGTCGCCGGCCTGGTCGCCCGTCACCGGTACCGGCGCCGCCGGGGCTCCGGCGGACACCGGTGAGCCGCCGCTCCCGGCAATCGGCCCGCCGGGCAACGGACTCGGGTCGTCCGCGCGCGAAGACGCCATACGCGGCCCGCTCGCCGCCGGGGTCTGCAGCCCCCGACGGCATGAGCCATCGGTCAGCTCAGCCGGGTGTCGGCGTAGACGACCATCGCATCGCGCTGGTATTCCGCCAGCCCCTCCGCGATCTTGCCGTAGTTCGCCCGGAACTGCGGCTCATCGACATAGGTCTGGCCCAGCCCCTTGTACGCGGCCTTGTTGGGGGTCCAGAACCGGCACACACTCTGGTAGTGGATCTCCATCTCGGCCTGCACCGCCGGATCGGTGACGGGGGTACCGGCCACCATGAACTCCGCCAGGCGGATCATCTGCGCCGTCACCTCCCGCTGCCACCGCTCCATGTCGTCGGGGGTCAGCGCCTCCGCGGCCTGCCGGGACTGCTCCCAGGCCTCCGGCCACCGCTCCCGCACCTCGGCGTCGATCTCCTCGGAGTGCTCAAAGCCTTCGAACAGGTTCTCCGGCCGGTTGATCTTCACCATGTCCTTGTCGTCCTTGCCTTCCTCCAGTTCGGCGATGGTGCGGCCGATCGTGCGGACCAGGGTCTCCAGCCGCTGCTGCTCGGCCAGCAGCTGCCGCTGGTGTTCGCGGAGCACCGCCACCTGGTCGACCTGGCTGTCCAGGACCGCCCGGATCTCGCGCAGCCCCAGGTCCAGCTCCCGCATCAGCAGGATCTGCTGCAGCCGCAGCAGATCGGCCTCCTCGTAGTAGCGGTGCCCATTGCTCCCGATCCACGCCGGCGGCAGCAGACCGATCTCGTCGTAGTGCCGCAGCGTCCGGGACGTCACCCCGGACATCCGGGCCACTTCCGCGATCGACCAGGCCATTGCCCTGCCTCCCATCACCGGGCCGGTCTCTCCGGCCACATGGATGACCGTAGAAGTTGACGTCGCGGCAACCGCAAGCCGATACCGGCGTCCGGCTCCCGCCCCGGCTGGTGTCCTTCCCCGGCTCGCCCCACGGCCCGGCCGAATCGACCGGATCAGGTGTACCACCCGGGCCAGGGATGCGGGAACAGTCACCCCATGGGTCTCTGGGACAAGCGGGACGACATGCTGGTGCATCAGACCGAGCCGTACAACGCCGAACCGCCGCCGGGCGCCCTGGCCGGTCACCTCACCCCACTGGACACCTTCTACAGCCGCAACCACGGTCCGGTCCCCCGCATCGACCCGGCACGCTGGCGCCTGCGCGTGGACGGGCTGGTCGAGCGGATGCTGGAGCTGTCGCTGGACGAACTGCGGCGCCGCTTCTCCGAACACCAGGTGGTGGCGACCCTGCAGTGCGCGGGCAACCGCCGGGCCGACCTGATGGCGTTCCGCGACATACCGGGCCAGGTCCCCTGGGGTCCCGCGGCCGTTTCCACCGCGCGCTGGACGGGGGTGCGGCTGGCCGAGGTGCTGGCGGGCGCCGGGCTGCGGGACGGGGCCGCCCATATCGCCTTCACCGGCGGCGACCTGACGGTCAGCACCACCCCGGCCCAGCCCTTCGGCGGCTCGGTGCCGGTGGCCAAGGCGCTCTCCGGGGAGGTGCTGCTGGCCTGGGGGATAAACGGCCGGCCGCTGCCCGCCGCGCATGGCGCCCCGCTGCGGGTGGTGGTGCCGGGCTGGATCGGGGCCCGCAGCGTCAAATGGCTCCAGCGCGTCACCGCGCGGGCCGAGGTGTCGGACAATCACTTCCACGCCGAGTACAGCATCCTGCCGCCGGACGCCCACCCCCGCGGCACCGGCATCGTCCTCGGCCCGCTCGCCCTCCACTGCGCCATCCTGCGGCCCGGCGCGGGCTCCCGGCTGCCCGCCGGACCGACCGAGGTCAGCGGCTACGCCCTGGCTGGGGACGACCGGACCGTGACCCGGGTGGACGTCTCCCGGGACCACGGCCGTACCTGGGTCCAGGCCGAGCTGGACCCGCCGGAGAACCCCTGGACCTGGCAGCACTGGCGCACCACGCTCACCCTGCCCGCGGGCGAGGCGGAACTCCTCGCCCGCGCCTGGGACTCCACCGCGGCCGTCCAGCCGGAGTCGGCGGCCACCGTCTGGAACCCCAGGGGATACGCCAACAACTCCTGGGCGCGGGTGTACTTCACCTGTCACCCCTGAACCGGGCGCTCCGCCGAGCCGGGGCGCCGGCTAGCCGGCGCTGGTCTGCTGCGCCCCGGTGGCGCTGCCCTTGAGCCAGTCGGCCCAGCTGAGGGTGAAGGCGCCATAGCCGTTGTCCCCATGCACCGCGCCACGCGGCGAACCGGTGATGGTGATGGGGTCGCCCTGCTTGACCTGGTTGTAGAACCACTGGGCGTCGGTCCACGACAGGTGGACGCAGCCGTGCGAGCCCTCGCCGTTGCCCGGGTCGGGGTCGCCCGGGGAGTAGTGGACATAGGTCCCGGAGGTGGTCAGCTGGACGTCCCAGGGCAGGGTCTTGTCATAGAAGTTGGGGTTGCCCTTGTCGCAGGCGATGCCGACGCTGCACGAGGTCATACGGACCTCGGGCTCCTTGTCCATCACCGCCATGGTGCCGTCCCAGGAGGGGAAGTCCGAGCTGCCGGCGTCGATCGCCAGGGTCTTCACCGCCGCGCCGTTGTGGGTGACCTTCATCGAGTGGCCGGGGACGTCGACCTTGGCCTCGAAGTCGGCGCCGATGGTGAAGGAGTGGCGGTAATTGCGCGTGCCATAGCGGCCGTTGCCGTCCCCGACTCCGTCCAGCTCGGCATTGAGCGTCACCTTGGTGCCCGAGGGCCACATCTTCTCCGGCCGCCAGTCCACCCGGGTGTAGGTGCCGTCGTCATCGGCGAACCAGTGCCAGGCGCCGGTGAGCGGCGTGGAGGTGGTGACCTTGAGGTGCCGCTCTATCTCGGCCCGGGCCGAGTTGGCTATCCCATGGGTGAACTGGACCGAGACCGGCATGGCCACCCCCACCGTGGCGCCGTCCTCGGGAGCGATCGACTCCACCGGCATCGCCGGGCCGGACGGATGGGTCGGCGACGGCTTGGCCGCGGGATGGGCGCTGGCGGTGGCCTTCGACGCCGCCTTGGCGTCGGAGGACGAGGCCGACGCATGACCACCACAGCCGCTGACGCTCGTCAGCACCGCGCCGGCCAGCAATGCGACCCCAATACTGCGCTCGATGCGCCCCATGCTCTCGTTTCCCCTAGATCATTTTCGGTCAGATGTTCCATCAACATCCTTGGACACGGGGGCTCGAGCCAATGGGTTGCACCCCGATGGCAAAGATCAGGCCAAGGTCATCCGTCCCGGGTACCCGGGACGCCGCACCGCCGCCTAGGCCGCCGCCGCCGGCGGCGCGCCCGGTGGCCCTTCGGTGGCGTCATGCCCGTACTCGGGGAGGCTCCTCGGAGCCTCGCCGGGCAGGTACCGGCCGGGCAGATAGGTGCAGTGCGGGCTCGCCTGTTCCAGGGGGGCAGTGGTGCGGCGCGGCAGGCGGGGACGCACCGGGCGTTGCAGCATGCGGCGGTCGATACCGCCCTCGGGCCAGTCCCTGCGGACCTTGTCCGGGCTGACGTTGCGCGCCTCGGCGATCTCCACCACGCGCACGCCCCGGTCGCGGGCCTGCTGGACGATGGCCGCGTCCAGGTCCTGGAGGTCCTTGCGGATGCCCTCCGCCCCGCGGAGCAGGGCCAGGGAGTGCCAGTGCAGCAGGGAGGGCTCGGTCAGCTCGGTGCGGTCGGCGTGGGCGAAGAGGTGCAGGCTGTCGATCTTCTCCAGCAGTTCGCCGAGGAGCTGGTGGACATAGCCGTCATGGCGTTCCCGGGTCGGTGTGGGGCGCCCCGCACCGGTCCGGTGGAAGGCCCCGCGGCAACGGTCACTGCAGTATTTGCGCGGCCGTCCGGAGCCGGAGGAGGGTGCGACCGGGTTTGAGCACCGGGGATTGAGGCAGACGACCGTGTCATCCGCTCCGTTCGTCATCTGGCTGACCCTTTCCGGGTGTTCCTGCGATGGTGACCGGTGACGAGGCGCCGGGCCTCGCACCGCGGCCGGAGCCGTCGGCTGCCGGCGCTGCCGGGCCGGGCCCCCAGTACCCCGCCCGGCAGCCGGCCCACCGTCATATGGCGCGCGGCAGCCGATACCGCGGGCGGGACCGGTCACTCTTCAGCAGCGGCAGCAGGGCCAGTAAGGTGCCCGCCGGGCCGGCATCGTGAACGGGCTGGTGGATGAGCACCACCGCCACCACCAAGTGCACCAGGAACAGGCTCACTTGGATGTCTTGGATGTCCGGCGTCAGGTGGCGCAGGCCGCCGGTGCGGGCGAGGGCATGGCAAGGAGGCATGAGTCCCTCCAGGATCGAGCGGAACAGGGAGAGTTGAGGGCCCTGGCGCTCGGTGCCGCCGATCAGGGCCCTTGTGTCACCCAGGACGCTACCGGGCCAACACAGCGATAGACCGATATGACGAACCGTAACGGGCAGCGTGGCCCGACCGGACAAAAAATCCCCAAGTACCGTCAGCGGTACGGGCATCAGGCGACGAAAGGCGGCTGTCATGCGCACACAAGCCGTCAGGCGCCTTACCGGTGCCGAGCGTTCCCCCAAGCGAAAGGCACCGATGGGCCGGCCGCATGCTCCGGCGATCCACATAGGTTGACCACATGACCAACGATCTCGATCAAGCGACGGCCCGCCGCCCGCGCAGGAGGAAACGCGGGCGGCACGCCGCCCCCCGGACCGGCCGCCGGGCAGAACGGGCCGCGCCGTTCCTCCCTGCTGATGGCGGCCGGACGGCTGCCATCTGCTGCTGCCCGCCCGCTGGTCGGTCACCGGCATGGCCGCGTCCTATGCCGTCTCCTACGCGCTCGGCCTGCTCCTCACCGCCCTGCGGCTGCGCCCCCGCCTCGAAGGGCGCCTGGACGGCAGGCGGCTGTGCCGCACCTACGGCAAGCTGACCGCCTGCGCGGCCTCGGCGGGCGCCCTCGGCCGGCTGGCGGCCCATGTCTGCCCGCTCCGGGGTCCGGCCCTGTCACTGGCAGCCGGGGGCGCCACCATGGTGGTGCTGTTCCTGCTGCTCGCCCGGGCACTGCGGATCAACGAGCTGCCGGGCCTGCCGCGGCTGGGGTGAGCGGGCGGCCGGCGGGCCGGTTCAGGGGGTGAAGCCATACCTCCCCCGAAGCCGCACAAAGCAGGCCGGGCCGAGAATCCGCCATGGCTCCAGGCCGTCCTCGGTGCGCCGGAAGGACACCACCTCCTCCCGGCCGCCCGGCCCGATGGGCTGCACCAGGCGCCCGCCGGCCCTCAGCTGTCCGGCCAGCGGCGCGGGAACCCGCGGGAACGCGGCGGAGACCAGGACCGCGTCATACGGGGCGCGCTCGGGTACCCCGCCGCTGCCGTCCCCGACGCGCAGTTCCACATTGCCGATGCCCTGCCCGGCCAGGTTGTGCCCTGCCTGGCGGGCGAGGTCCGGCCAGCGCTCGATGGTCACCACATCGGCGGCCAGCCGGGCCAGCAGCGCGGTCTGGAAGCCGAGCCCGGTGCCCACCTCCAGCACATGCTCGTCGCCGCCCAGCCGCAGCCCCTCGATCATCAGGGCGGACAGTGAGGGCTGGGTGGTGACCTGGTCATGGGCGATCGGCACCGGCAGGTCATGGTAGGCCGCCGCCTCCTGGCCGGGCGGCACAAAGGCCGCTCGGGGGGTGTTCCGGACGGCCGCCAGCAGGCGCTCATCCTCGATGCCCGCTGCCCTCAGGGCGCGGACCAGGTTCGCGGGAGAGCCCGGCCCCGGGCGTTCCGGTCGGTCACCCCGCACTGCAGGAGCCACCGGTCTCCGGGTCCGGGACCTTACGGACCGCGTCGACCACATCGGCCAGGGTGCCCAGTTGCCGGGACAGGTAGGAGAACAGGTCGTCGAAGGACACCATGCCCACCAGCCGCCCCTCCTCCAGCACCGGCAGATGCCTGGCCCCGATCGAGCGCATGGCATACAGCGCGGCCGTCACAGGCGTGTCCGCCGCCACGGTGACCGGGTCCATGGACATGACCGATTCAACCTTCAACTGAGGAGACAGTCCCCGGGCCAGCACCCGGACGGCCAGATCCCGGTCGGTCACCACGCCGACCACCGCATCGTCCTGCACCACGGGCAGGGCGCCCACGCCGGCGTCGGCCATATGCCGGGCCGCCTCTTCCACCGATGCCTCGGGCCCCACGCTGGCCGGCGGCGAGCTCATGGCGTACCTGATCTCCATGTCCATCCCCTGCCGCGCTCGTCCGGATCCCCCCTGCCATTGTCCGCCCGGCACGCCGCCACCGCTCGGCCCCGCCGGGCCGCCTCGGGCCGGAGCGCGACGTCCCGGACGCACTCCGGAGAGTGCCCGCCGGGCGGGAAATCGGGGATCAGGGCAGCAGCCCAACTCCCATACGGGACGGGGTACTTCTCATACTGCGGTCTGACCTGCGAGTACCTCCCGGGGTTGATGCCACCCACCGGGCGCACGGCCTAGCGTTCCCTGGCATGACAAGACTCCGTCGCACCGCGACAGCCACCGCCGTGCTCGCGCTCGTCCTGCCGCTGCCGATCGCCGGGGTGGCATCCGCCGCGCCCCGGCCCGCCCCCGTCGCGTCCACGTCCACCGCCACACACCTGGCGCTCCCCCGGCCCACCGGAACACACGCCGTCGGCCGTGAGGTGCTGCACCTGGTGGACCGGAACCGCCAGGACCCCTGGGTGCCGTCGGCCGGGCCCCGGCAGCTCATGGTGTCCATGTACTACCCCGCCAGGCCGCACAGCGGCGGCCCCGCCCCCTATATGACCACTGCCGAGGCACGGGCCCTGCTGACCAAGGTCCCGCAAGCCACGCTCCCGCCCGAGGTGTTGAGCCACACCCGCACCTGGGCCCGCACCAACGCCCGCCCGGAGCATGGGCGGTTCCCGCTGGTCGCACTCTCCCCCGGTTTCACCATGCAGCGCGCCACTCTCACCGGCCTCGCCGAAGAGCTCGCCAGCCACGGGTATGTCGTCTCGCTCGTCGACCACACCTACGAAAACCTGGGCGAGACCTTCCCCGACGGGACGACCCTGCCCTGTGCCATCTGCGACAAGCGCCCGGCGGGCGGCATCGAGGTCATCCCCCGGAGCCGGGCCAAGGATGTCTCCTTCGTTCTGGACGAGTTGACCGGGCGCCACCCGGCCTGGCGCCATGCCCATCTCATCGACAAGAAGCACATCGGCATGGCCGGCCACTCCCTGGGCGGCGCCTCCAGCGCCGCCACGATGGCGGCCGACCAGCGGGTTCGGGCCGGGGTCAACTTGGACGGCAGCTTCGACGGCGCGGTCCCCGCGTCCGGGCTCGGCGGGCGTCCGTTCCTTATGATGGGGCACCCCCTGCCCGGAGGCGTCAACGACCCTTCGTGGACGGAGGGCTGGTCCCGGCTCGACGGCTGGAAGCGCTGGCTCACCGTCGCCGGCACGGTCCACCCGAGCTTCACCGACCTTGGCGTGATCGCCGAGCAGGCGGGCATCCCCCTGACCGGCGCCAGTATTTCCGGTCCGCGCGCGGACCGGATCACCCGGGCCTATGTCACCGCCTTCTTCGACCAGCACCTCAAGGGCGTTCGGGAGCCCCTGTTCAACGGGCCGTCGCCGGAGTACCCCGAAGTGACCTTCCACGGACCCTGATCCTGAGCCCCGGGTTTCGGCGATGGAACGCGGGGGTTACGCCTGTGCGGTCGGCCGGACCACGATGTCATTGACATCCACGGTGGCCGGCTGGCCGATCGCGAAGGCTATCGCCTCGCTGATCGCCTCCGGCGGGATCGCCAACCGCTCCTTGACGGCGTTGACTTCTGCCCGGATCCGGTCGTCCGGCACCGCGTCGACGAAGTCGGTCCGTACGAAACCGGGCGAGACCACGGTGACCCTCAGCTGCTCGCCGGCCTCCTTCCGCAAGCCCTCGGAGAGGGTGCGCACCGCGTTCTTGGTCGCCGCGTACACGGCCTGGTTGGGCACGATCTGCAGCCCGGCGGTGGAGACCACATTCACCAGGTGCCCGCTCCGCTGCTCGCGGAACACCGGCAGGGCGGCCGCGATGCCATAGAGCACGCCCTTGAAGTTGACGTCCACCATCGCCTCCCACTCCTCGACGCGCAGGTCGTCGAGCGGGGAAATCGGCCCGATGCCGGCGTTGTTGACCAGGACGTCCAAGCGGCCGAAGCGTTCCCGGGCGAGACCGACCAGAGCCGTGAGGTCCGCCCGGCGCGTCACATCCGTGGCCGTGCAGGCCGCTTGCCCGCCATTCGCCTCGATCCGGGCCACCAGGTCCCGCAGTCGGTCCGCGCGGCGCGCGCCGAGCACGACCCGGGCTCCGCGTTCGGCCAACAACAGGGCGGTGGCCTCGCCTATGCCGCTGCTGGCGCCGGTGATGGCCACCACCTTGCCGTCGATTCCCGACATGGGAGCCCCTCTCCACTCGAACAGTGATCAATGACAACTGTTCGATCATGACATGGTGGCGCCGTCCCGGGCCAGGGCCATCACCATCTCCCAGGGGCCCCACCCCGGTTTAGCCGTGGAGCGAACCGGGGCAGCACCTCAGCACACCGTGCAACTCCATGGGCCGGCCTGCACATCAGCATCATCACGCGCCCGACTCCCCTCCCTCGGAGCAGCCTTGACACGCCATCCCGCACCCCTTGTGGTCATATCCCCCCACTTCGACGACGCCGCCCTCTCCCTGGGCGGCTATCTGGGCCGGCTCGACCGCCCCAAGAGCGTGGTGACCGTGCACGGCGGACCCCCGGCCGACCACGCCGCCGCCTCCGCCTGGGACGCGGCCTGTGGCTTTGTCTCCGGCGCCGAGGCACATGCGGCCCGGCTGGCCGAAGACGCCCGTTCCTGTGCCCTGTTGGGCGCGGAGCAGATCGCGCTGCCGCATCCGGACGGGCCCTACGCACCGGGGGCGCGGCTGACGGCGCTGGCGGAGTTCCTGGCGGAGCTGGATCCGGCGGCCGAGGTGCTGGTGCCGATGGGTACGGACCAGCGGGACCATCAGGCGGTACGGGACCAGGCCCTGGCCGCGCTCGCCGCGGCCGGACGGCGGTTGCCGCTGGTCTACGCGGACCTGCCGTACTCCGGTGCGGTAGCCGAGTGGGGGACGGAGGCGGCGGAGGCGGCGCTGGCCGGGGACGAGGTCTGCGGGCGGGCCTATCGCGACCTCGCGGGCGGATACCGGCTGCGGCCGGTGCACAACATCCGGCTCGACGAGCGGGAATGGGCCGTCAAACGCGCGGCGGTGCTGTGCCATGGCTCCCAACTTGCCACCCTGGCCGTAAAACACGGCGGGTACCTGCGTTATCCCGGGCCACTGCAGGCGGAGTTGGTCTGGGAGCTGGCACCCGGGACAACTGCCTTGCCAGCCGGGCAACTTGGCAATGAGACGGCAATCTTGGCTGAAACCGGACTGTGACAACCCTGCGGACCGATGCAAAGCTGTACAACACATCGACCGGCAACACCGACCGGCATATCCATACGGTGACAGCCCCCCTAACTGGCCGAGTTCTGAAAAGACAAGGCGAGATACCCTGTGGCAACATCCGTTAACGCCTACGCCGTTCCCGCACCTCGATCCCCCCTCGCCCCCACGACCATCCAGCGCCGTTCGCCGCGTGCGCACGATGTCCTGATCGAGATCAGATACGTCGGCATCTGCCATTCCGATGTGCATGAGGTGCGCGGGGAATGGGAAGGCGGCATCTTTCCCATGGTGCCGGGGCATGAGATCACGGGCATCGTCCGCGGGACCGGCCCGGATGTGACCCGTTACCGGAACGGTGACCGGGTGGGCGTCGGAGTGTTCGTGGACTCCTGCCGCAAGTGCGCCAACTGCCGGGCGGGGCGGGAACAGTACTGCGCCGAGGGCATGACCAACACCTATAACGCCATCGGCCGGGATGGTGAACCCACCTACGGCGGTTACAGCACCCATATCGTCGTCGACGAGAACTATGTGCTTCGCATTCCGGAGGCGCTTCCCCTCGATGCGGCGGCACCCTTGCTGTGTGCCGGGATCACCCTTTACTCCCCGCTCAGGCACTGGGGTGCCGGGCCCGGGCGGCGGGTCGCCATCCAGGGGATGGGCGGGCTGGGCCACACCGGGGTCATGCTGGCCCATGCCCTGGGCGCGGAGGTCACCGTGCTGAGCCGGTCGCCGGGCAAGCGCGACGACGCGCTGCGCCTGGGGGCCCACCACTTCCGTCCGACCACCGACCCGGCCGTCTTCGAGGAACTGGCCGGCTCCTTCGACCTGGTCATCAACACCGTTTCCGCCGTGGCCGATCTCAATTCCTGTCTCCGGCTGCTGAGAACCGATGCCACCCTGGTCAGTGTGGGACTTCCGGGCACCCCCGTACCCCTTGACCTCAGCGCCCTGGTCCCCGGCCGCAAAAGGCTGGCCGGCTCGATGATCGGGGGCATCGCGGAAACCCAGGAGATGCTCGACTTCTGTGCCGCGCACGGTATTCGAGCGGAGGTCGAGGTCATCTCCGCCGGGCAGCTCAACGCGGCCTATGACCGGGTGGCCGACGGAGCCGTGCGCTATCGCTTCGTCATCGACGCCGCGTCATTCAACGCGCCCCTCGACATGTCGCGCTGACCTGTCATCCGCCGCGTGACCATCGCACCGACTTTCTTCCTGTGAGGGAATCACCATGAAGGACAGTGCCGCACCGCAGACCTACCATGCCGCCGCCCCCAGCAACCGGCCCGGACTGCCGATCGTAAGCCTGGACCAGGCCCACTCGCCGCAGAAGGTCCTCGCGCACGGCGACCTGTTGCGGCGCTTTGTGGCGGGCCAGGAGATCCGGCCCATCCATATGCGCATCGGCATCATGGGCGCCTGCAATATGCGCTGCAATTTCTGCAACTTCCACTCGCCCAACGAGGAGCAGTTCTACGACCTGTTCTCCTTCAAGGACTCCATTCCCAAGGACAAGGCCATCACCCTGCTGCGGCAGTTCGCGGAGAACGACGGCCGGGCGGTGACCTTCTGCGGCAGCGGCGAGTGCACCATCCACCCCGGCTATGTGGACATCTGCCGGGCCGGGCACCAGGCGGGGCTGCGCATCGGGCTGATCACCAATGGTTCGCGGCTCGGCCGGCCCGCGCTGGCCGAGTGTGTGGCGCAAACCCACACCTGGGTGCGAATCGGCCTCAACGCCGGCACCGAGGCCACCTTCAACGACATCACCCGGGACCGGGAGCAGACCTTCGCCTCCTTCCTCAGCACCGTGGGCCGGCTGCGTGCCGCCGCGGCGGACCCCGACTTCCGCATTGGCTTCAACTATGTGATCACCCTGCAGAACCATCGGGAGATCATGGCGGCCGCCCGGGTGGCCAAGGAGTCCGGGGCGCACTATGTGCGGTTCGAGCCGGAGTTCTACAGCGCCATGGGGCACGAGACCATCGAGGACGCCATGCCCGACATCGCGGCCACCCTCGGCGAGGCGGCCCGGCTGTCCGACGCGGACTTCGAGGTCTCGGTACCCAAGCTCGACCGGGGCCCGATGGACCAAGTGGAGGCCGTGGAGGGCGACTTCGACAAGTGCCACTACAGCCGGTTTGTCACCGCGGTCGGCGCCGACGGCAATCTCTACCCCTGCCCCCAGGTGCACCTCAACAGCCGGTACCGCATCGGCAACGTACTGGAGGA
The DNA here is from genome assembly GCF_044593195.1 of Streptomyces sp. NPDC052396. NCBI lineage: Bacteria > Bacillati > Actinomycetota > Actinomycetes > Kitasatosporales > Streptomycetaceae > Streptomyces > Streptomyces sp. NPDC052396. The sequence goes on along the minus strand of NZ_JBIUAW010000007.1, from coordinate 193,119 downwards.
GGGGTACGCCGAGGTGCTGGAGGGCGGGCCCCGCGCGGAGTGGGAGGCGTCCAACCCGATGCGCACCGACCTGTGCAAGTCCTGCTTCTACCGGCCGCAGAACGAGCTGCTGGAGCTGCTGCAGCAGGGCCGGATCCACCTGGACGAGGCCCTGGACTCCTACCGGGTGGAGGTTCCCAGCACCCTGCACGCGGACTTCGTCTGAGTTCGCGGCCCACCGTCCCCGCGTCCCGCAGTCCGGCGACCCACGAAGAGCAAAGGGCACATGCAGATCCATCGACTGAATCAACTCCTGGCATCCGAGCGGCCCTTGCGCTTCGTTCCCGGTACGCCGGCCGAACACCGGTCCTGGTCCGGGCGGGTCAGGGACATGGTGGACCGACTGGCGCGGGCCAACCCCCAGCCGCCGGCCGTCGCCGCGTCCGAGACCGTCATCCGCGACGGCCTCAGCCGTGAGCAGCTGTTGTTCCACAGCGAGGGCCGGGGCCGGTTCCATGGCACGGTGCTGGCTCCGGCCCGGCCGGGGCGCCATCCGGCGGTCCTCGTGCTGGCCGGGAAGAACGCCCGGCTGGACATGGTCACCGGCACCGAGCCACCGGACTTCCCGGACCGCAATATGGCCGAGCATCTGGCCAGGGCCGGCTTCACCACGCTGACCTTCGACTACGGCATCGACGCCGGTCTGGACTCCGGCCGGCTGGCCGGCCGTCCCGAAGGCGCCCTGCTGGCCCATGCCTTCGCGCTGCGCGGCCACAGTCTGCTGGGCTCGCTGCTGAGTGACGCGCTGGCCGCGCTGGCCTGGCTGCGCGGCCATCCCCGGGCGGACGCCCAACGCACCGGGATCTTCGGCCACAGCCTCGGCGGGGCCATCGCCCTGCACACCGCGCTGCTGTCACCACAGCCGCTGCCGGTGTGTGTGGCCAGTCATCTCGGCGGATATCCGGCCCTGTTCACCCGCCTGCTCACCGGCTACGAGGGCGCGGTGCTGCCGGGCATCCTGGAGTACGCCGATCTGCCCGACCTGTTCGCCGCCCTGGCGCCCGCCCCCTTGCACCTGCAGTACGGGCTCGACGACCGCTGGCTGGACCCGGCGGACGCCCGCCGGGCCGCGGAAACGGTCCGGCGGGCTTATGCGGCGGCCGGGGCCGGGGACCGGGTGGAGGTGCTGGAGCTCGCCATGGGCCATGGCACGGATCCGGGCCTGGCGGCCGGGTTCTTCGCCCGCGCCCTGGAGCGGCCGGTCGCGGACCCGGCGCCGGTGCCCGCCCAGCTGATCCGCTTCCACGCCGAGGAACGGCGCAGGGTACTGGACGGGGTGGACCAGGCCCTGGCCTCCGGGGTACTCACCCAGGGGCCCCAGGTGGCCCGGTTCGAGTCCCTGACCCGGGACTGGACGGGGCGGGAGGGCGTCGCGCTCAACTCGGGCGCGGCCGCGCTGGAGATCGCCCTGCGTGTCCTGGGGGTGGCCGGCCGGACGGTGCTGATACCCGTCAACACCTTCTTCGCCACCGCGGCGGCCGCGGTACGGGCCGGGGCGGCGGTGCGGTTCGTCGACCTGGAGCTGGACGGCCTGGGCATGGATCCCGCGGCGCTGCGCGAGGCGCTCGACCGCCACCGGGAGGTGGCGGCGGTGATCCCGGTGCACATTGGCGGCGTCATCTCCCCCGCGCTGGACGAGGTGTTGGCGGAGTGCCGGGACCGGGGGGTGCCGGTGCTGGAGGACGCGGCACATGCCCTGGGCAGCACGCTCGACGGGCGGCCGGCCGGTGCCCTGGGCCGGTTGGGCGCGTTCTCGTTCTTCCCCACCAAGGTGGCCACCAGTGGTGAGGGCGGTCTGCTCACCGGCGCCGACCCGGATCAGCTGGAGCAGGCGCGGCGCTGGCGGGACCATGGCAAGACCGCCCCGGGCTCCACCCTGCACGACCGGCCCGGCGGCAACTGGCGGATGAGCGAACTGCACGCCGCGCTGGGCAATACGGACCTGGAACGCTTCGGCACCACCCTGGAGGCCCGCCGCGCGCTGGCTGCACGCTATGACACGCTGCTCAGGGAAGTGCCGGGCGTCCGGCCGTATGCCGTGCCCGCCCAAGTGGCCTGCAACTTCTACAAATACCTGGTCTTTCTGGACCGGCCGGTGGACCGTGCGGAGCTGAAGAACCGGCTGCGTGAGCGGCATGGGGTCTCGGCGGCCGGTGAGGTGTACGACACCCTGCTGTGCGACCAGCCTTTCTTCGCCGGGGTGCCGGCCGGGGAGTTCCCCAGGGCCCGCTGGTTCGCCGGGCGTCATCTGGCGCTGCCCGTCTATCCCGCCATGACCGAGGCCGAGCAGCTTCGTGTGGTGGCGGCGCTGCGAAGCGAGCTCTTATGACCGGCGAGGACCCGCTGATACCGGCGTTCCGCCGGGGAGCCTGGCAGCCCTCGCTGGACACCGCCCCGCTGCCCGGGGACACCGGTCTGCGGCTGGCACTGGTCCCCGAGGTGGTGGCCGCCGCCGACCGGCGGTGGTGGCAGGCCCAAGTGGCCGCCCTGCCCGGCGGCTTCGATGCCGGTGCGCGGCGCAAGCTGCTGGCGGCGGCCCTGGAGCTGTTCGCCGGGGGAACCGTGACCGTACCCGGTCCCGGCCCGCAGAGCGCCCGGGACTTCCGCCGGGAGCTGTGGCGGACGGCCGGGCTTCCGGCGCCGCTGGTGGACCGCTGGTGCGGGCTGCTGCGGGACCGGGTGGCCCGGCAGGCGCCGGTGGCGGCCGATGACGCCCTGGTCCTGGTCTCGCTGCCCGGGAACACCTTCTGCTGTCTGGAGGCGGTGGCGGAACAGGCGGCCGCCGCCGGCGCGGTGTGGGCGCGTCCCAGCCGCCGGGAGCCGCTGTCCGCCGCCCGGCTGGTGGCGGCGCTGCTCCAGGTGGGCTGGCCGCCCGAGCGGCTGGGCTTCTACCCGTCCGGGCAGCAGGCGCTGCCCGGCCTCATCCGCCTGACACAACGCCAAGTCGTCTATGGCGGCGCCGGGTTGGCGGAGGCGATGGGTGACGCTCCTGGGCTGACGGTGCGCGGGCCGGGGCGTGGCTGTGCCCTGCTTCCGACGGGCTTCGGGATCGCCGAGGCGGTGGGCCGGCTGCTGCCGCTGGTGGTGGCTGACTCGGGGCGGTTCTGCAGCAATGTGCGCACCATCGTCTGCCCGGACGGGCCGGAGCGCGCCCGGGAGCTGGCCCAAGCGCTGGGCGCCGCGCTGGATTCGGTGCGTACCTCGCCGGCCGACCCCCGCTGGCCGCTCACCGCCAGCCGGGTGCCCGGAGAGGCCTGCCGGCTGGCCGAGGGGCTGCTGGGGCGGCTGCGTCCCGGGGACCGGCTGGTCACCCGGCGGCCGGTGGTGTGCCGGAGCGACGGCGGGGAATTCCTCGCCCCCGCCCTGGTGTTGCTCGCCGGGCCCGTCGGCATGACGGATCCGCACCCCCTGGTCGGGTATGAAGTCCCGTTCCCGTTCGCGGCGGTGGTCAGCGCCACCGCCGGTGAGGCCGGGGCGATCGCGGCCGGTTCCCTGTTCGTCCACCGGCTTTCCGCGGGAGGAGCACCATGACCGTCAGCTTCGCCACCCTGCCCGAGGTGCTGCGCCGGCGGGTTCCCGAGCTCGGTGTCGGTCTGGACGAGTGGACGCGGCGGATGATGCGCTGGCACTTCTCGCCCGGGACCGGCTCCCCGTTCTGGGTCTCCCGCCGTTCCTCACTGGGCTTCGATCCGATCGGGGATATCAACGGCTTTGCCGACCTGGCGCTGTTCGGGCTGTTCGACAAGGAGGAGCTGCGGGCCGCGTCCGCCCGGGATCTGCTGCCGCGCGGCTACCGGGACCGCCCGTTCCGGGTGTTCGAGACCGGGGGCACCACCGGCCGGCCGTGCCGGATCGTCAATGTCAGCAGGCTCTCCTATGACGTGGAGATCTACCGGACCGTGCTGGAGGCCCGGGGGGTCGCGGGCGGGGATGTGCTGGCGATGACGCCCGGCGGGCCGCATGCCTATGGGCACTTTGTGGAGGGTCTGGCGGACAGCTGGCGTGGCGCGGTGTTCGCCATCGACTTCGACCCGCGCTGGGTGAAGGCCGAGATCCGGGCCAAGGGCGGCGCCGACGCGTACACCGGCCATCTGGTGGCCCAGACCGAGACCCTGCTGGCGGCCGAGCGGCCCACCCTGCTGTTCACCACCGCCCAGTTGCTGCTGGCGCTGGCCATGCGGCTGCCCCGGCCGCTGAGCGACTACGGGCTGCGCGCGGTGTGCACCGGTGGCACTTCCTGCACCCCGGCCGAAGCCCAGTATCTGCGGGAGGAGCAGCTGGCCGGGGTGCAGTGGATCGACACCTATGGCAACACCCTGGTGGGTCATGCCCTGCAGGCCGACGCGCCGGACGGCGGTGCCCACTCGTACCATCTGCCGCCGCCCTTCGCGGTGTTGAAGGTGGTCGACCCGGACGATCCCTGGCGGGAGGTGGCGGTCGGGGAACGCGGCCGGGTACGGGCCACCACCCTGCTGGAGGACCTGTTCCTGCCCAACCTGCTGGAGCGGGACAGCGCCGTCCGGACCGGCCCGCATCCCTGGTTTCCCTGGGAGGGCGTCGCGGCGGTGCGGCCGTGGCGGGCCGTGGGCGAGGAAACCGCCGATGCCGTCGAAGGTGTGTACTGATTCCTACCGAGGACTGACGAGGAACCTCACCATGCTCCTGTCTTCCAATGGTCTTTCGCTGCCCTTCACCGAGGAACTCTTCACCCCGCTCCGGGACAGTTCGGCGCTGATCGGCGAGCCGGACGCCCTCAACGAGCGGTTATGGGCGGACGGTTGCCTGTATCTGCCCCAACTGCTGGACCGGTCCGATGTGCTGCAGCTGCGGGCCGCCTACTTCGGGCTCTTCGACGCCTCCTACTTCGCGCCGGGCACCATGGTGCGGGACGGGATCTTCTCCGGGCGTGTTCCGGTGGACCTGCCCGCCTATGGGGTCGCCGGGCACCCCGCCCACTCCTTTGTCCGCTCCGAGATCTTCCAGCGCTTCCTGGACAACCCGGTGCTGACCAAACTGGCCGAGGGCCTGCTGGGCGGCAGCACCGAGATGCTGCCCCGCCGGATACTGCGGCACTTCCACCGGGGGTCACGGCTGGCCTCCCGGGCGCATGTGGACTACGACTATATGGACCGGGGCTCACACCGGGTGCTGACCGCCTGGATTCCGGTGGGCGACTGCCCGCCGGCCACCGGCGGCCTGGTCTACCTGGAGAAGTCGCACACCCTGCCGGCCGAGGACTACGCACCGCTGCGCGGCATCACCGACCGCCCCCAGGACCGGCGGCCCATCAGCCATGACCTCCGGGAGACCGCGCACCGGCTCAACCGGCGCTGGATGTGGGCCGATTACCGGGCGGGGGATGTGATGGTGCATCTGCCCCACATCATTCATGCATCCTTGGACACGACCACCGATGCCATGCGGGTCTCCGTGGACACCCGGTTCGTCCGCGGCGGCGACCGGCCGGATCCGCGCTGGCTTCGTCCGTGGTCGGCGGATGACGGGGCCTGAACGCCCGTCTCCGCACGCCATATTGAGGGACGATTGGAGCCACCCCATGCACGGCCCCCGAGGGACCGACGCCAGGAAGCTGGCCGAGCGGCTGACCGCCCATGCCGTTCTGGCGCATGATCCGGCGGTACCCCAGATCGCCGCGGACTACTGGGAGTTGAGCGAGGCGCACTACCGTGCGGTGGACGCGCTGCTCACCGGTTTTCTGCACGGCCGGCCGGAGGCGCGCCCGCTCTACACCGCGCTGGTCACCGACACCGCGGACCTGGCTCCGCAGCACGCCCTGCGCGACCGGCTGACGGGGCTGCTCGAGGACGCGTCCGGGGAGGAGCGGGCGGAACTCTCGGCCGCGGTCGCCGAGGCCGACCGGCATATCTGGATCGACTATCACCTGGGCGCCGGGCACCGGGGCGGGCTTGCCGGAGGCGGCCTTCCCGAGGACGGGCTGCCCGGGGGCGGGGACGGTCCGGTGGCGGACTTCGGCCGGCGCGGCCGGGCAGACGCCCAGGTGCATGTGGTCATCCCGTTCCGGGACCGGGAGGGCGGCGGGCTGCGGACCCGTAACCTGCTGGCCTGTCTGCGGTCGCTGGCCGACCAGGAGGCGGGGGCCGCCCCCTGGGTGACGGTGGTGGAGACCGATGAGGTGCCGCGCTCCCGGGAGTTGCTGGCGCCGCTGGTCGACTCCTATGTGTTCGCCGAGAAGAGCGGCCTGTTCAACAAGTCCTGGGCGGTGAATGTGGGGGTGGCCGGCGCCCCGCACCCCTTCCCCTACACCTGTGTGCTGGACGCGGACATCCTGGTGGACCGCTCCTTCGTACGACGGAACACCGGGCGGATCGCGGGCGGCGGCCATGGCACCCATCTGCCGTTCCGCTGGTCCCTTTCGCTGGACGAGTCCTCCACCCTGGGGGCCCTGCGCATCCGCGCGGAACATGCCGATGTGCCCTATGAGGCGCTGCGCGGGCTGCTGTTGCGGGAACCGCCGGGCGGCTGTGTCTGGACCCGTACCGAGATCTTCGACAAGGTGGGCGGCTTTGACGAGCGCTATGAGGGCTGGGGCGGCGAGGACGACGATGTGATCGCCCGGCTGTCCGGTGCGGCGCCGGTGGTGCGCTTCGAGGACCCGCTGCTGCACCTCAACCATCCGCGTCCGCAGATGACCCGGGAGGGGCAGCCCTTCAACGCCCATATCGAGCCGCTGAGCTGGGCCCCGGAGCGCTATGGCGATCCGCTGAAGTTCACCGCGTCCCGAGCCTGACCGAGCGCCCGCCCTGGGCGCTGGACCGCCCGGCGGCGCTGATCACCTCGTCCACCAGGGCGGCGTCCGCCACCGGGCAGGCCGGGCGCCGCCCTTCCCGTACGGCCGCCAGGAAGTCGGCGATCAGCGGCAGATGGGGATTGTCCGCCAGCCCCTCGTCCAACGGGTCCAGGACCACGGCCGGTTCGCCGCCCATGATCTCGACCCGGTCCCGGGCGGGCGCTTCGTCCCACTCCGCCAGCAGCTGGGCACGCGTCCCCGAGGCCCAGCGCAGCCGCAGCTCCGCCCGGCGCTCGGCGCCCGCCGGGAAGGCGCGGTCCAGCCGGGCGGCGATCTCCAGCGGCCGGCCCAGCGCCATCAGCAGCAGGTCCAGGCGATGGCTTCCGGCGTCGGCGAGCACTCCGCCGCCGGACACCGCGGGGTCGGTGCGCCAGCCCATGGGGTGGCCGGGGCCCGGTGCGAAGGCACAGCGGAACTCCACCCGTACCTGCCGGGGTTCGGCCGTGCCCAGGTGGTGGCGCAGCAGGGCGGCGGCCGGTCCCAGCCGCCGGTAGTAGGCAACGGCCGCCAGCCGGCCGGCGCCCCGGGCGGCGTCGGCCAGGGCCTGCGGCAGATGGCCGGCCACGGGGGTGGCCACATAGACCGCGTCCACCCCGTCCAGCAGCCGCCCGAAGTCGTCACCGCTGCCGGGAATGCCGTGCCGGCCGGCGAGCCGGTCGGCGCGGCCGGCGTCCCGGCCCCAGAGGTGGACGGTCTCCTGGCCCAGAGCGTCCAGCGCGGGCAGCACCCGCCGCCGCACAATGTCGCCATAGCCGGCCACCCCCCATCTCATGGCTGGATCGCCACCTTGAGGACCTTGGGCGGCGGGCCGGCGAAGGGGGCCTGCTCCTGGTCGGGGTAGAGCACCCGGCTGGCCGACAACAGCTCGATGGCCTGCGGCAGTTCACTCAGCGGCAGCACATGGGTGAGGAGGGCGGAGAGGTTGAGCCGGCCGGCGCGGTGTGCGGCCAGGCGTTCGGCGACGGCCATCGCCTGGGCCCGGGCCACATCGGTGGGTTCGGCCGAGCTGTGCACCCGCAGGCCCTTGCGCTCCCAGGTGACCAGGTCCACGGTGACCTGGGTGTCGACATGGTGGGTGCCCAGCATGACCACCAGGCCGTTCTGCCGCACCAGCCGGACACCGGAGTTGAGGGTGGTGGGGGTGCCCACGGCGTCGATGGCCACATCGAAGTCGCCGCCCAGGGAGTCCAGTTCACCGGCGCTGCCGTCGACCCGGCGGCAGTGGTCGGCGCCCAGTTGGCGGGACCGCTCCAGCCGCCAGTCGTCCAGGTCCACGGCGGTCACCGAGGCGGCGCCGCGGGCCACCGCCATCTGCAGGGCCATCAGTCCCACCGGGCCCTGGCCGATGACGGCGACCCGGTCGCCCAGGCCGATGCCACGGGTGGCGTGTACGGCCAGCGGCAGCAGTTGCAGGATGGATCCCTGTGCGAAGGGGATGTCGTCCGGCAGGGCGCCCACACAGACCTCGCGGGCCAGCGCGTACTCGGCGTATCCGGTGGTCAGCGGGGTACGGACGAACACCCGTTGGCCGGGCCGGACTCGGGTGACCCCGGGGCCGGTGGACTCCACCACACCGGCGATCTCATGGCCGAAGCAGCCGGTGGCGCAGTGCTCGCGCAGGCCCCAGTAGTGGTAGTAGGCCAGGTCGCTGCGGTTGCACACGGTGCAGGAGCGGACGCGCACCAGGACTTGTAAGGGCCCGGGTTCGGGGACCGGGGCGTCCTCGTCGAGCCGGATCTCCCGGCGGCCGGTCAGGTCATAGCGGAGCATGGGCCTCCTCCTTGGTGAGTGGCGTGGTGATTCTTCCGGCGAGCACACAGGCGAGGCCCGCCACGGCGGCGACCACCGTGAAGACCAGGGCGAAGGCGCCCGCGTCCTGGCCGGGCCGGGTGTGTGCGGTGTTGAACACGGCCCCGCACAGGCCGATGAGCAGGACGCTGCACAGGCTGTCGGCCAGTTGCAGGGCCGCCGAGTTGGCGCCCTGCTGGTTGCGCTCCGACAGTTCCAGGGTGAGCACGCCCACTCCCGGCAGCAGCAGCCCCATGCCGAACCCGGCGAGCGCCAGGCCGAGGGCGGCGGTGACCGCCGGAGCTTCGCGGAGCACCCCGCCGATGGTCAGCACGGCGGCGCCGAAGTGCACCAGCGCGCCGATGGCCACCACCCGGCGGCGGGGTAGCCGCAGGCCCGGGCGGGCCTGGAGCCAGGAGGCGGCGGCCCAGGTGAGCGCCGCGCCGGTCAGCGAGGTTCCGGCGGCGGCCGGGGACAGCCGCCGTTCGTCGACCAGCATCAGGGGGATGAAGGACTCGGCGGTGAAGTAGGCGCCGGCCGCCACCCCGCGCAGCAGCACCAGGGCCGGAAGTCCCCCGCGGGCGCGCAGGGTTCCCCGGGGCAGCAGGGCACGCACACTGACCGCGACCAGGGCCAGGCCGCCGGCGGCGAAGGGCAGGGACCGCCAGCCGGGATCGGTCCCGGCGTACTGGAGCAGGCCCGCTCCGGCGGCCACGGTCAGGGCCGGGCGGATCCTGGCGGCCGGCCGGCCGGTGGCCTCCGGGGCGGGGGGAGGCAGGCGGCGCAGCGGCCGGGTGAACAGCAGGGTGGCGCCGGCGGCCAGGGCGGCGATGGCATGGAACACCCAGCGCCAGGAGGTGTGCTGGGCGATGGTGCCCACCACGGGCGGGCCCAGCATGGAGGGCAGGATCCAGCAGGCGGTGACCAGGGAGAACATTCTGGGGCGCAGGCTTGCGGGGTAGGCGCGGCCAACGACGGTGTAGAGGGCGACGGTTACCGCGCCGCCGCCGGCTCCCTGGATGCAACGGCCCAGCAGGAACGGGAGGATGGTGGTGGCCAGGCCGGCGGCCAGGGCGCCCAGGGCGAGGCAGGCCAGGCCGGCGTAGAGGACGGGGCCCGGCCCCGTGCGGTCGGCGCGGTCGCCGCCGACGACGGTGCCGACGATGCCGGCGGTGAGGCAGCCGCCGAAGACCAGGGCGTAGAGGGAGAGTCCGTCCAGGTCCCGCACCGCGGTCGGCATCACGGTGCCCAGGGCCAGTTCGGTGAGGGCGACCAGGGCGAACACCGAGGCCACGGCGGTGGTGCAGGACCGGTAGGGGCGGGAGAACAGGCCGGTTGACGGCTCCGGTAACGGCTCGGGGTCCATCGCTTCCCTCCAACGGCCGGACGGTCAGCGGGATTTGATCTTTCCTGGGCGAGGCTCGCACAGGCGTCCAAGCGGCGTCAACGGGCCCGTGCCGGGGCGGCCGGAATGCGGCCGACCGATCTTGACACCTCCATTGGTATAGGCCAATCTCCCTGTAACGGGGCCTCACTTGACCTGCTCGGCTCCCCCGCTCCCACCCCACCGGAGGTAACCAGTCATGCTGGCCAGCGGTCACAGCGAGGAACTCACCAGGCTGAGCAACGCGGTTCTGCAACCGGGCTTCGAGGGCACCGAGGCCCCGGACTGGGTACGCCGCCGGATCGGCGAGGGACTGGCCGCGGTGGTCCTCTTCGGCCGCAATATCGCCGGTCCCGAACAGGTCGCCCGCCTCACCGCGTCGCTGCGCGCGGAGAACCCCGACCTGATCGTGGCCATCGACGAGGAGGCCGGCGATGTCACCAGGCTGGAGGCCTGGACCGGCGCCTCCCGGCCCGGCAACCTCGCCCTGGGCGCGGTGGACGACACGGCCCTCACCGAGTCCGTCGCCCAGGACATCGGCCGTGAACTGCGCGCGGCGGGCGTCACCCTGGACTACGCGCCCAGCGTCGACGTCAACTCCAATCCGCTCAACCCGGTGATCGGGGTGCGCTCCTTCGGCGCCACCACCGGCCTGGTGTCCCGGCACACCGCCGCCTGGGTACGGGGTCTGCAGTCCGCCGGGGTCGCCGCCTGCGCCAAGCACTTCCCCGGCCACGGGGACACCGCCGTGGACTCCCACCACGGCCTTCCCCGGGTCACCGCCTCCCTGGAGGAACTGGCCGCCACCGCGCTGCCGCCCTTCACCGCCGCCATGAAGGCGGGCGTACGGGTGGTGATGACCGGCCACCTGCTGGTGCCCGCCCTTGACGCGGACCTCCCGGCCACCCTCAGCCGGCGGGTCCTGGACGAGCTGCTGCGCGGCGAGCTCGGCTTCGACGGCCTGGTGGTCACCGACGGCATCGAGATGAGCGCGGTCTCCGGCCGCTATGGCATCGACGGGGCCACGGTACGGGCGGTGGCCGGGGGCGCCGACGCGGTGTGCGTCGGCGGCGAGAGCGCCAAGGAGTCCACCACCGAGCTCCTGGCTTCCGCCCTGGCCCGGGCCGTCATGGACGGCTCGCTGCCCGAGGAGCGGCTGGCCCGGGCCGCCGCCCGGGTGGCCGAGTTCGCCGCCTGGTCCCGGCAACTGCGGCAGGCGGCCGCCACCGGCCCCGCCACCACCGGGATCGGCCTGGTCGCCGCCCGCCGGGCCGTCCAGGTCATCTCCCGCCCCGGCACGGCCCTCCCGCTCACCGCCGACCCCCATGTGGTGGAGCTGGTGCCCACCTCCACCCTGGCCATCGACCGGCAGACCCCCTGGGGCGTGGCGGCCCCGCTGCGGGACCTGCGCCCCGGCACCACCTCGGTCCGCCTCACCCACCCCGACCTGGGCGAACAAACCCTGCGCGAGGACGCCCTGGCCCCGGCGGCCGGGCGGCCGCTGGTCATCGTGGTCCGCGACGCCGCCCGCCATGCCTGGATGTCCCGGGCCGCCGAACGGCTGCTGCGCGACCGTCCGGACGCGGTGGTCGTCGAAATGGGCGTCCCCGGCACCCCGCTGCCCGCCGCGGTCTACCTGGCCACCCATGGCGCGACCCGGGTCTCGGGCCAGGCCGCGGCGGAGCTCCTGGCGGGAGCGCCGGCCTGAGCCGCGCCTCGCCCCTCGGGGGGCGCCCCGCTACCGTCGGAACGGGGGCCGACGGCGAGGAGCGAGAACCATGCCGGACCCCACCGGTGAACAGCCCACCGCGGCCCGGCTGCGCCGCTGGCGGGAGCTGCTGCGCGACGAGCGTGCGGCGGCGGCGCTGTACGAGCGGCTGGCCCGGGCGGAAACCGGCGAACGCCGGGAGGTGCTGCGGGAACTGGCCGCCGTGGAACGCCGCCATGCCGCGCACTGGGAGGGCAAGCTACGGGCCGCCGGAGCGGAGGTCCCGGCACCGGGCGCGGTGCCGCTGCGCGCCCGGCTGCTGGGCCGGGTGGCGGACCACTGGTCCACGGCGGCGGTGCTGCCGCTGGTGGAACGGTCGGAGCGGGCCGACGCCGGCACCTATGACGCCGAACCGGACGCCGCGCCCGGGATGGCGGACGAGGAGCGCGGACACGCCCGTACCCTGTCCCGCCTCACCGAGGGCAACCCCCGGGCGGGCATCACCCGCGATGAGCCCTGGCACCGGGGCGACCGCTCGGGTGCGCTGCGGGCCGCGGTCTTCGGGGTCAGCGACGGGCTGGTGTCCAACACCGCCCTGGTCATGGGCATCGCCGGTTCCGGCTCCTCGCGTACCGCCATTGTGCTGGCCGGGACGGCGGGCCTGCTGGCCGGGGCGTTCTCCATGGCGGCGGGCGAGTATGTCTCCATGTCCGGGCAGCGGGAGATGTACGAGCGGGAGATCGGCCTGGAGAGCCAGGAGCTGGAGGAGGACCCGGAGTCCGAGCGCCAGGAGCTGGTGCTGCTCTACCGCGCGAAGGGGCTCAGCGAACAGGAGGCCACGCGGGTCGCCGACACCATCATGGCCGACCGGACGGTGGCCCTGGACACCCTGGCCCGCGAGGAACTGGGCCTGGACCCCAATGCGCTGGGCTCCCCTTGGTCGGCCGCCGCCTCCAGCATGCTCACCTTCGCGCTGGGCGCCCTGGTGGTGATCCTCCCGTACCTCATCACCTCCGGCACGGCCGCCTTCGCCGCCGCCGTGTCCCTGTTCGTCCTCGCCCTGGCCACCGTGGGGGCCGGCATCGGCGTCCTCAACGGCCGCCCGCCCCTGCGCTCGGCGGCCCGCCAGGTGCTCGTCGGGGCGCTGGCGGCGGCGGTCACCTTTGGCGTCGGCCGCCTGATCGGCACCTCCGTGTCCTGACCTCCATGTCCTGACCTCCGCCGAGACGATATTCCATACATGCATGCACGCATGTTAGTTTGCGATGGAGCGCTCACCTTCTCCGTTTCTCCGTTCCTGCCAAGGGAGTTGTGGTCCATGAAGCCCGAACAGGCGGCACCGGCCGCGCACTTAGTACCGACCGTCCGCCGGCAGCACCTGATCCCCGAGGCGATCCGCGCGCTCGGCATCATCGCCGAGTCCGACTACCTCGACCTGTTCACCGTCACCACCAGTGGCGTCACCTCCGCGTCCCCCGAGCGGTGGGCACGCGCCGCGATCGAGGAAGCCCAGGGCCTCAAGGCGCAGTTCGTCTGGCGGGTACTGCTCGGGCTGCGGCTCGGCTGGGGGACGTCACCGGACCATGTGGGCGGGTGGCGGATCGCCGAGCGCGGCCCTGACTGGCTCCGGGTCCAGGCCGATTCCTGGCTGTTGACCGCGCATCTGGTCTTCCATGTCGATGACCGGCATACGTCGGTGGCCACGGTCATCCATTACAACCACCCGATGGCGTCCCGGCTCTGGCCGGTGATGTCCATGGAGCACCGGCGGGCGATGCCGGGAGTGCTGCGCGGCGCGCACCGGGTTCAGGCCGGCCGCTGAGTCCCGGTCATACGGCCTGGCGCTTGCGGGCGTGGAAGATGCCCCAGGAGAGCAGCCCCTCCCGGCAGGCCCTGACGCACAACGGGAGGTTCTCGCGCAGGCCGTTGAGGTATTCCTCGCTGATGACCTCGGTCAATTCCGGCCCATGGCGCTCGACTTCCTCGGCCAGGCGCTGGTAGTGGACCGGCAGATGCTCGCTGAGGTCCTCGAAGCGTACGCCGGTGAGGCCGAGGGCGGTGAGCCGCTCGCGGTAGAAGGCGGCGGTGGCCAGGTCCTTGACGTTGAGGCGGTCGCACAGCGGGCGCAGGGCGTCGGGGCGGGCGCCGTCGGCCGCCATCAGGTCGGTGAAGGCCAGCCGGCCGCCGGGGGCGAGAACGCGTACCGCCTCGGCGAGGGTCAGGGCCCGGTCGCCGCTGTGACAGAGGGCCTCCTGGGACCAGACCACGTCGAACCGGCCGTCGGCTGCCGGAATGTCATTGAAGGAGCCCGTGACCACGTCGATGAGGCCGGCGAAGCCCTGTTCGGCGTTGAGCTTGCGGTGCCGTTCGTTCTGCAGCGGGCTGATGTTGAGCGCCACGATCCGGCAGCCGAAGCGACGGGCCAGATAGCGGGCCGCGCCACCGTAGCCGGCGCCCAGGTCGAGGAGGCCGCGGCCGGGGCCCAGGGCGTCGGCGACCTGGTCGGCGATCCGCTCCACGGTGCGCCGGGAGGCCAGGCCGATGGCCTCCTCATGGCCGGCGTAGATACCGGTGTGGATGTCCTCGCCGCCCCAGACGGTGGCGTAGAAGCCGTCCACATCACGGGTGTTGTAGTAGTCGCGTGCCACGCCGGCCGCCTGTGTCGCGTCATCCTCGCTCATGGGGCAATACCTCCACCGGGCACGGCCGGGGCAAACGCGGATTCGCTCGGGCTCATTCACCTCGGTACAGGCGTTCGGGATCAACCAGGACCACCTCGCCGGCCGCTTCGGCGGTCCGCAGGCCGGGGCCGAATCCGGCGGCCCCGTAGCAGGCGGGCCGGACCCGGCTGATGTCCTCGCCCTGTTCGGCGAGCCGGTCCAGCAGTTGACGGAGCCGGTCCAGGTCCTCGGTGTCCATGGGTTCGGTCCAGCGGGCGAGGCCCACCGAGAGCAGCACTCCGGGGCGGCCGTCCACCGTGCCGCGCAGTACCACATCGGCGTCCTCGCCGAAGGTGGCCGAGTCGGGGCGGGACCCGAAGGTGGCCGGGGCGGCGTGGTCCAGGGCCCAGCGCCGGCACAGCCGGGCGAAGTGCGGGGCGGCCAGCGCGGTGTCGAACAGGGGGCGCAGGCGCTGCCAGACCATGGCGGTGTCCTCCTGTTCCAGGGCCGAGCGGTTGGGCCAGGCAATGGCGTGTTCGAAGGCCGGCAGCGGCTCGGTGATCTCGTAGTGGTTCAGGCCCGGCCGGAAGGCGTCGGGCTCCGGGCGCAGCAGTCCGCAGTCCTGGAGCAGGGCCAGGGCGCGGCTGACGCCGGGCATCGAGCCCAGTGCCAGGGCCTGGGCGATCTCGCCGCGGGTGGTGCGGCCGGTGGCGATGGCGGCCAGGACCGAGTGGCACAGGACCCGGTCGGCGTGGTCGGTCTCCTCCTCCAGCAGCCGGCGGGACTCCCAGAAGAGCGGTACCCGGGGATTGAGGGCGGTGCGGCAGACCCAGGCGTCGAAGTCGCCGGGGCCGGCGGGTGCGTCGTCGCAGACATAGTCCCGCCGGTAGGCGGGGGTACCGCCGACCACGGTGTGCACCTGGACGGCGAGCCGGGGGTCCTCGATGCCCCAGAAGCGGGCGGCGCGGCGGAAGCCGAAGGGCTTGACCTCCAGTTCGAGCCGGACCATGCCGTGCAGTGGTGCCGGGCCGTGGAAGAGCCGGTGCAGCACGGTGGTGGTGGGGCCGCTGACCAGGAGGCGCAGGCGGTTGGCGGACTGCTCGCCGCCCAGCCGCAGTGCGGTGTGGTGCAGCACCGAGGGCAGTGCGGGGCTCTGCCGCACCAGGTGCGGAAAGTCGTCCAGCACCACGGGCAGGGGCCGGCTCTCGCCGAGGGCCAGCAGTGCGTCCAGGGCGTCCTGCCAGTGGGCCCAGTGCGGCGGCGGGGCGCCGGTGTACTGGGCGTACCGGTCGGCCAGGCGGCGCAGGGACTCGGCCTCGACCATCTCCTGGGCGTCGTAGTAGAAGCCTCCGGTGGCCCGGGTGAGGGCCTCCAGCAGGAAGGACTTGCCCTGTCTGCGGCGGCCGGTGACCACGCCCAGGGCAGGGCCGGGGCGGGTATCGCCGGCGAAACGCGTCAGGGCGTCCCACTCGGCCTCCCGGTCGAACATCTCGGGCGGCCGGTCGGGAAGGTTCGCTGGGTCCGCCGGCACCGCCGCTCCCATCCCTCGGCTGGTTGAGCCTGCTG
This sequence comes from Streptomyces sp. NPDC052396, assembly GCF_044593195.1. NCBI lineage: Bacteria > Bacillati > Actinomycetota > Actinomycetes > Kitasatosporales > Streptomycetaceae > Streptomyces > Streptomyces sp. NPDC052396. The sequence goes on along the minus strand of NZ_JBIUAW010000007.1, from coordinate 177,145 downwards.
GACTTCCAGTAGACCTCTCCCTCGCGCGCACCGCACAAGACAAGAAGCGCAGAATAGGTGAAAAGGGACCGGATTCCCTGACCGCGAGGGGTGAACCATGCAGCACGAAACGGAGTGGAAGGTCCGGGTGGACCTGACCGAGGACGGCGCGCTCACCAAGGCCGACGCGACCCTGGACACCGGCGCGGCATGTTTCCGGGGCCATGGCGCGGCTCATCGCGCGCCGGGCGACAAAGACGTCCCGGCGATCGGCGACGAGTATGCCGCCGGTCGGGCGCTGCGCGACCTGGGTGAGCAGTTGCTGGGAACGGCGGAGCGCGATGTGGCGGCGATGGGGGCGGCTCCGGAGCCGCGGACATCGCCGATGTACGGCTGGGCGCTGTAGGCGCCCATAAGTCCACGCAGGAGGGCCCGGCCACCGGAGCACTCCGCTCCGGTGGCCGGGCCCGAAAGGATCAGCCCCGGAAGAATCAGCCGCTCGCCGCCGCCCAGCGGATCCGCATGCTGCACAGGGATACCGCCAGCGCGGCGCCGGCCACCACCCCCAGCCCCCACACCAGACTGCCGGCGCCGGCCACAAAGCCGATGAGCGGGGGCCCGGCCAGCAAGCCCGTGGTGCCCATGGCGGCGACCAGGGCCAGTTCGTCCGAACCCTGCCGGGCGGCGGCCACATAGACGCAGGGCGTCACCGCCGCGATGCCCAGGCCGACGCAGGCGAAGCCGAGCAGGGCGGCCGGCACTCCCCCGCTCACCAGCGCGAAGGCCAGGCCCAGGCCGGCCAGCGCGCTTCCCAGCAGGACCACCCGTCCATCGCCCCAGCGGCCGCGCCAGCGGTCCGCGAAGAGGCGGGCGACCACCATCATCCCCGAGACCACCGCGATGCCCAGCGGCGCCAGTTGGGCCGATGCCTTGGCAACGTCCTTCATATACAGGCTGGTCCAGTCGTTCATGGCCCCCTCGGTCACCGTGCCCAGGGCCATGGCGCAGCACATCCACCAGGTCACCCGGGAGGGCGGGGTCCATCGGGTGCGGCTCTTTTTCTCCTGCGCCGCCTCGGCGGGGCCGTCCTCGACCAGTCCGGTCCGGGCGCCGGCGGCCAGCAGGAGCAGGACGGCGGCGGCCGCGCCGAAGTGGGCCGGCACCGATGAGGTGACCGTGTTCATGGCGGAGGCGAGGAGCGCCGCGAGCAGGGAGCCGCCGCTGAAGGTGGCGTGCAGCCGGGCCATGGCATTGCGCCCATGCCGGGCCTCCAGGGCCGCGCCCTGGGCGTTCATCGCGGTGTTCAGGCAGCCCACGAAGACGCCGTCGACACACATCACCCCCAAGGCGACGGGGTAGTTGGGGGCGACGGCCAGGGCCAGGAGCAGCACGGTCAGGCAGAGGGCGGACAGCAGGGCCAGCCGTCCGGAGCCCAGCCGTCTCATCAGCAGGGCCACCAGCGGGAAGGAGGCGGTCGCCCCGATGCCGGCCGCCATCAGCAGCACCCCGACCTCGGCGGCGGTCAGGCCGAGGTCCGACTTGAGGGCGGGGATGCGCGAGGCCCAGGTGGCGTACTGGAAGCCGAGCGAGCAGAACAGCGCGGCGATCGCCAACTGGCCGCGGTGGAAGGGGTCATACAGGCGGAACACACACATCAGCTCATTTCGGCGGGCAAGGGCGGCAGGGCCGGCACCCGTTGGGACATATAGACGGCGTTGGCGCCATAGCTCCGGGGGTCGACGATCCCCGGGTGGGCGGCGAACCCCCGTGCCGACCAGAACCGTTGGCTGTCGCCGACGGCGACCAGGGAGATCCGCTCATAGCCGCGCGCGCCGGCAATCCGGCCCAGGCGGTGCAGCAGGCGCTGCGCCATCCCCCTGCGGCGCAGGGCGGGCGCGATCACGATGTCGTGCACATGGAGGTTGCGGGAGTCGGCGGCGGGCCGCTCCGCCCGGGCCAGCTCGGGGTACTGGAAGGCCGGGTAGGGCAGGGCCAGCAGATAGCCGGCCAGCTGGGTACCGACGTCCAGGACGAAGCAGGTGCCGGGCGAGGCCTCCGCCCTGGAGCGCAGCGCGGCCTGCCCTTCGGACAGGCCGAGGGGGGTGTAGGCGGCGGATTCCAGGGCCACGATGCCGTCCCAGTCGCCTTCGGCGATGGGGCGGACGCGTACCGGGTCAGTCATGGTGCTCGCCGCCCGTCCAGCGGCAGGGCAGCGGGGCGAAGCCGTTGAAGCCCTGGGTCATATAGCTGGTGGCGTAGGCGCCGCTGGACATCACCCAGACCGGGTCGCCGGAGGCCAGGTTCCTGGGCACCTGGACGGGGGCGTGCTCCCGGGAGTGGGCGTCATCGCCGTCGCAGGTGGGACCGGCCAGTACGGCCGGGACGTACTCGGCTTCCGGGTGGGTGGGGAACTCCAGCGGGTACTGCAGGGAGTCCATCTCATAAAGGCCGTTGAACCTGCCGCAGCTCAGATAAAGCCAGTAGCGCGGTTCGCCGTCGGCCCCGGGGCGCCGGGCCAGCCGGGCCACATGGGCCCGGATGGCGCCGTGGTCGGCGACCAGGTGGCGGCCCGGTTCCATCACAAAGCGGAGCTTCTCGCCATGGCTGCGGCGCAGTTGGAGCATTCCCTCGCGGATCACGGCGAAGATCTTGTCCAGTGGCGGGTCCAGCGGGGTGCCCTGGGTGTCGAGGTAGCCAAGGGCCGGCAGGCCGCCGCCGAGGTTGAGGTGATCCAGGGATATGCCGTGGTGGTGCAGGGTGGTCAGCACATCCGCCAGGCTTTCGAAGGCGGCGCGCCAGGCGTCGGCCGTCATCTGCTGGGAGCCCACATGGACCGACAGACCGGCCGGGGTGAGCCCCAAGTCATGTGCGGTGAGCAGGACTTGTACGGCCTGTCCGGGCGGGCAGCCGAACTTCTCGCCAAGGCCCCACAGGGCTCCCTCGCCCCTGGTCGCCAGCCGGCAGAAGACCCGGGCGCCGGGGGCGTGAGCGGCGATGGCCGCCACATCCTCCAGATTGTCGGTCGCGAAGTCGGTGATGCCCAGCCGGTGGGCCTCGGCGATGTCCCGGTCGGACTTGACGGTGTTGCCGTAGTGGGTGCGGCCGGCCGGCGCCCCCGCCCGCAGGGCCTGCCGGATCTCCCGGGGGCTGGCGGCGTCGATTCCGGCGCCCACCCGCACCAGGCAGGCGATCACCTCGTCCACCGGGCATGCCTTGAGGGCGAACCGGATGTCGGCCTCGGGCAGTTCGCGGCGCAGGTCGCGGTAGCGGTCCTGGATTCCGGCCAGGTCATAGACGATCCGGTCCTCGCCGGCGGCCGCCAGCGCGGCGCGCAGACGTGCGGTGTAGCGCTCGGTCACCGTGCCCGCTCCGGTCGTTGCGGCGACGGGTGCGGCGCGGTGTGCCCGGCCGTCCGCATCAGGGCTTCCCAGGCCTCGGTCAGCAGGGCGAAGTCCTCGATGTCGCGCTGTGCTTCGTCCAGCAGCCGTTCCCGGTGTGCGGCCAGGTGGTCGGCGAAGGCCGCGTAGCGGCCGCCCAGTTGGCGGTAGGCGGCGTCCAGGACGTCCAGCCGCTGGTGGTTCTCCGTCCGGTCGAGCGTGCTGCTCTCCCGGGCGAAGCCGGCGATGGCGGCGGCGCGCACCCGGCCGTGTTCGTCGAGCAGTTCCGGGCCGGCCTGGGCCATCCGGTCGTAGAGGACATTGAAGTAGCGCATGGACAGCAGGAACTTGGCGAACCGCAGCTGGTAGGCGAGAAAGCCGGGGTCGGTCCGGCGTTCGCCGGTGTAGTAGTTGACGATGTTCCGGTTGTGCAGCACGCCCGGCAGTGCGGCGTCATGGACCAGGTGGATCAGGAAGTAGTCGCTGCCGATGGTGTCGGTGGCGGGCGGTAGCGGCACCTGTTCCTGTACGCCATGGAAGGCGATGTTGCACATGTCCACCCGCATGGGGTCGACCAGGGTGAGTACCGAGTGGTCCCGCCGGAACGGCTCGGCGCCGGCCCCGCGGAAGGATTCGCCGACCAGCTGCCGTTTGCGCTCGGCGGACCAGTCCATGGGCGCCCAGAGACCGACCACATCGTGGTAGACCTCGGGGTCGAGCCGGAGGATCTCCTCGATGTCGACGGAGAGTTCACCGATGAAGGAACTGCCCACCATGGCCACCGGTTTGTTCTGGTGTGCCGGGTCCAGGCCGGTCTCCGAGACGTCCCGGGCGGCGTCGGCGGCCCGGCGGCCCAGCGACAGCAGTTCATGGTGGATGGGGTGGACCGGCCGTCCGCCGGCGCTCTGGTAGCGGCTGTCGGAGTCCCTGCGGTGGACGGACTCGCAGCCCAGTGCGCGGGCGATCAGGAACGCGCGGTTGGTGCAGGCGCCGTAGGAGAGGCGGTCCGGCAGCATCAGCTCCAGCAGCCGGTCCGGTTGGGCGGCACCGGAGGCGGTGATCACCCGGCGCAGGAAGTCCCGCTGTGCGGCCTCGTCGAGGTGGTGCACCACGATCCGGGGGTGGTCGGGCAGGCCGCGGATGGCCTCGGTGTGCTCCGCGTACACCGCGGCCGGGCAGGAGTCCAGGATCAGCAGGTGGACCTCCGCCCCGAACCGCTCGGCGGCATAGGCCGCTTCGCCCGCGACGGCCGCGATGGTCGCCGGGCAGGGGCGGTTGGTGGGCAGGGTCAGACAGATTCGGCGCATATCTCTTCCCCGTTGTGCTGGTCCCGGTCCCGCTCGGCCCAGGAGGTCGATCCGAGCAGCCTGGCGCCCAGTTCATTGAGTGCGGCCGGGCCGTAGCGCAGGGACTCGTGTTTCACGGCGTCACCGAGGAGCGTTCCGTTCCAGTCCGGTGTGCCGAGGGTGCGCCAGGATTCGACCCGGGAACGCCGCAATTCCGTATGGGATTCCAGCGCCGGCATCATCGACAGGTACTGGACGGCCCGTACTCCGTTTTCCGAGGTGTTGGGCGCCACTCCATGCGCCAGCAGGCCATTGAAAATCAGCAGGTCCCCGGCGGCGAGTTCCGGCCGGATGACCGGCATTCGGGTCCCGTCGATCTGCGGCCGGATCGGGTCACGGTCCGCCGGCTGGGCCGGCTTCCAGCGGTCGAAGTCGCGGAAGAGTTCCGGGCAGCACTGGAATCCGCCGAGTTCCGGGCTGGTGTCGGTCAGGGCGATGATTCCCTGGACGCGCTGCGGCAGCACCGCCAGCGAGGTGTCGACATCCCAGTGGAGCTCGATATCGAATCCCTTCTCGGTACGCTCGATGAGGGCCCGGTCGCGGTTTTGGACATTCGGCGGGTTCAGGTTGAGCCGGTCCAGGGTCACCCAGAGTTCTTCGCAGTCCCAGACGTCGACGAACGCGTCATAGACCCGGCGGGTCTGGCGGCTGTCCCAGATCAGCTGGTGGTGGTACGCCTCCACAAAGCCGTAGACATACAGGTCACGGTCCAGGTCGGAGCGGAACTCGCGCTCCTGGTACCAGGTGTCCGGGCGGCCGGGGTCAAGTCCCTGGAACTCCCAGGCGAAGTCCAGCAGGCGCCGGGCGGCCGCGGCCGGGATCGCCTGCTTCACCACCACATAGCCATAGGTCTGCCAGCAGGCGAAGTCGTCCTCGGACAGGACTCTGAGCGGGCGGGTCTTCTTCAGGTCCCGCAGCGGGGTCTGCGCGAGGTAGCTCTCGCCGTCCGCGCTGAAATAGGGAATGTCCGAAGCGGCTCGATGGAGATAACGGTCAGGCGTCGGCGGCATACAACTGCTCCACAACTCGGTTCCTTGCTGAACCCCGGGTCCGGGCAGACTTCGGCCCACACGGGTGCCGTGAAATCGGCAACAGGTCATCCCGGGGTGCGCACCGGCGCCGGGCGTAAGGGCAGCCGGCCCGCGCCACAGTTCCCCGAGGCTGTGTGCCACCCCGTCCCTCGTCGAACTCGCGCCATACCAAAGTGGACTAGACCAACTGGCCGTGTCAATATCGGGAGTTGGATTTGACAAACCGTCAATCCCGAGACGTTTACCCAAGGTTACGAACAGGCAAAGAACGGAGCCCGGCCGGCGCCATGACGTCCGTCAGGCGGCCGGGTCCACGGAGGGCTCGGGCCGCTCCTCGTTGCGCAGGACCTCCAGGACCACCGACCCGTCCACGGTCTCCTTGGCGACCAGCAGATCGGCCAGCCGGTCCAGCGCCGTACGGTGCCCGCGCAGCAGGCCCAGCGCACGCTCCTCGGCGTGCCGGACCAGACGGGAGACCTCCTCGTCCACGATCCGCTGGGTCTGCTCCGAGTAGGGCCGGTGCTGGAGGTCGTCCGGGCTCTCCCCCAGGAACGGCTGGCCGCCCAGCGCATAGCCGATGGGGCCCAGCTTCGAGGACAGGCCGAATTCCCGGACCATCCGGGTGGCGATCTGGGTGGCACCGGCCAGGTCGTTGGCGGCCCCGGTGGAACCCTCGCCGAAGGCCACCAGTTCGGCGGCCCGGCCGCCCAGCCGCACCGCCAGCAGGTCGGTGAGATAACCCTCGGTGTACAGGTGCCGTTCGGCCTCGGGCAGTTGCTCGGTGACGCCCAGCGACACCCCGGCGGGCAGGATGGTGACCTTGGCCACCGGATCGGCGTGTTCGCACAGGGCGGCCACCAGGGCGTGCCCGGACTCGTGCACGGCCACCGAGCGCTTCTCCTCCGGCAGCAGGGCGTTGGAGGTCTCCCGGCGGCCGAGCAGCACCCGGTCCCGGGCGGTGTCCAGGTCCTGCGGGGTGATGGTGGCCCGGTCGGCGCGCACCGCGTTGATGGCCGCCTCATTGACCAGGTTGGCCAGATCGGCGCCGGAGAAGCCGGGGGTGGCACGGGCCACCGTGTCCAGGTCCACGGCCGGGTCCAGGGTCTTGCCCCGGGAGTGGACGGTCAGGATGGCGGCGCGCTCGGCCTGGTTGGGCAGCGGCACGGTCACCTGCCGGTCGAAGCGGCCGGGGCGCAGCAGGGCGGGGTCCAGGGCGTCGGGGCGGTTGGTGGCGGCCAGCACCACGATGCCGGTGCCCTGGTCGAACCCGTCCATCTCGGCCAGCAGCTGGTTGAGGGTCTGCTCGCGTTCGTCGTTGCCGCCGAGCCGGGTGCCGCCGCCGCGGCGGCCGCCGACCGCGTCGATCTCGTCGATGAAGATGATGGACGGGGCGCGCTTGCGGGCCTCGTCGAACAGGTCGCGCACCCGGGAGGCGCCGACGCCGACGAACATCTCCACAAAGGCGGAGCCGGTGACCGACAGGAAGGGCACATCGGCCTCTCCGGCCACGGCGCGGGCGATCAGCGTCTTGCCGGTGCCCGGCGGCCCGACCATGATCACGCCGCGGGGTCCCTTGGCGCCCGCCCGGGCGTACCGCTCGGGGTGGCGCAGGAAGTCGACGACCTCGCCGATCTCCTGCTTGACGCCGTCGTAGCCGGCGATGTCGGGGAAGCCGGTGGTGGGCCGCTCGGCCTCGATGATCTTGGCCCGGGAGCGGCCGATGGTGCTGATGCCGCCGGTGAGCGAGCCGGCCGCGCGCCGGGCGCTCCACAGGAAGAAGCCGCCGAGCAGCAGCAGGGGCAGGAAGGCCAGCAGCACCGACAGCCAGGGGTTGCCGCCGCTGCTCTGGGTGGCGTTGATCTGGACGTGCTGGGACTGCAGCTGCTGTGCCAGCTGTCCGGAACCCAGGGCGGTGGGGATCTGGGTGGTGAACTGGGTGCCGTCCTTGAGAGTGCCGGTGACGGTGCCCTTGTCGCTGATCTCGACGGTACGCACCTGGCCGGTGTTCACCTTGCCGACGAAGTCGCTGTAGGACTCCTGGTGACGGGTGGGGCCGGAGAAGCCCCGGGCGAGCAGCAGGATGATCACGAAGGTCATCAGGACGAGCGCCAGCACCCAGCGTCCCCAGCCCGGTGAAGGCTGCTGGGGCTGTCCCTGCGGCGGTCCGCCCGGCGGACCGGGCCGGACCGGGGGCGACAGGTGCCGGTGCGGCAGGCGAACTCGTGTGATCACTGAACCGCTCTCTTTCATGGGCTCTCGCGGGTGGCGCCGCGGGTCCCAGCCCCCAGCATCGGGGATGCCGGGGGTGGTCGGCAGGGCCGAACGGGTCCGGCCTGCGCTGTTCGGCGTAACCGCGCACTTCCAGGATGCCCCCGGGGCGGCCGCCTCAAGGCCGGTACCGCGCCCGGACCCGTCCGGCATGCGGTGCCGGGCCGGGACGCGTACGGTCGGGAGCACAGACCTGACGGCAAAAGGAGCGGCGGTGACGAGTACCCCGGAGAGTCCGGACCATGTCAGCGTCCATCTGACCGGCTGCGGCCAGGAGGCGGCGGAAGCGGTCATCGGCGCGTTGCGGACCTCGTTTCCACGGGGTGCGGAGGTGGTCTCGGCCCAGTCGCGGGACACGGCGGGCGGCTCCGGCCACCCGCTGGTCTGGTGCACGGTGATCGACGCGCGGGGCCGCAACAGGGGCGCCGCCACCCGGGTGGACCTGGCGGACCCGGTGGACGCGGGGCTCTTCGGAGCGGCGGACCCGGTGCACCAGGTCATCGAGGAACTGGCCGCCGCCTTCGCCGTCGAGGAGCGCGGCACGGTGCCGGGCGAGCATGAGCTGGAGGTCCGGCTGCGGTTGACGCCGCTGCCGAAGTAGTAGCGCGGGGCAGTGCGCTTTGGCCTCGCCCTGTGTTCCGGGGGCCGGCGGGCCCGTGCCGTGCTGCCGGCAACTCCTCGCCCGTGCGGGCCGATTCGGTCCAGGTGTGGTCCGTTCTTGCCGACGGGCGCCGGGCGCCCCGTAAGGGGCGCGGGACGGGCTGAATCATGCGGCTCCGCCGCGTGGGCGCGACCGGCCACAGCCGGCCCGCACCCGAAATCTGACCGGCGCACCCGCGCTCGCCGAAGCGCCGCTGCGCTCAAGGCACTTGGCGCGCGCCGGATCGTCGCCGGCAACCGGCCACCGGGCCGCACCCGGCGGCGAGATGGCGTCTGCCGAGAATCCCGTCGTGCGACCGCAGGCCCTGGGTGGCTGGTCGTGCCCACCCGGCGGAGCCGCTTGATGCAGCCGTCCCGCGCCCCTTACGGGGCCCCCGTGGCGGAGCCGCATGCACAGCGCGCCCCTGGCGGGGCGCCCCCCTTCCTGGGGTGCTGATGACCTTTCACAGCTTCAGCCGGGGAACCCAAGGGAGAACGGAGAGGGAGTCTTTGCCCGATCTCAGGCGTCCTCGACGCAATTGAGCCGGATGTCGCGTCCGGCGATCGTCCGGGTTTCGCCGGGCCCCGTGACGGGGCGTAGCCGACACCCCGTCACGGAATCACCGCTTCCGGGGCGACGCAGAGGCTGCTCAGAGGCCGCGCCGATACCGCGCCGGGGAAGAATGCGATGTACCGCGCCCCGCCGGGCCATTACCTGGCGTGGCATTGACCCAGGGCAATTGGGCCGAACTACGTTGGCTCATATCCCGCTGTTCGGGTAACCATCGCCAACCTAGTTTTCACACCGCTTTAACACGTGACTTTCAAGGATGTGTATGGACGCATGACGGGTCACCGCAGACGGAAGAGCGCCAGGATTCCGGGCCGCGTGGACTGACCCTCATCAGGGCACCCGCCAGGAGAAGTGGACGTGGCGGGCCCGGCCGAGAGCCTCCGGGCGTGCGTGGCGGAGTTCCCCGGAACCCGCCGCGACCCGCCGAATTTCGCATACGACTATCGCCCTCACCATCCGTCACCTCCGGGCCAACGGGAAAGTCACGGCGCCCTGGACGGTCCCTGAACAATACCGGTCCCCAAGGCGAACAGAAAGACGAAATATTCCTGCACCCGCACGGATCCGCCGAAGGATCCACCGAGAAGGAGACGCCATGGCAGACACCCGGACCCCCGCACGTCAGGGGGCGATCGACGCGGATCCCGGGCCTCCGGCGGAGGATCCGGGTCCGGATCCGGTATACGGTGCGCCACCGGTGCGTGCCCTGCCGCAGTTCTTCGAGCACGCCTGTGACCGCTATCCGGACGCCACCGCGGTGATCTACGAGTCCGAGCGGATCAGCTACGGCGAACTCGACCGCCGGGCCAACCGGCTGGCGCATCTGCTGGCCGAACGCGGGGTGCGGCCCGGCTCTCCGGTGGGGATCTTCCTGGAACGCTCCGTGGAGACCTATGTCGCCCTGCTGGGCGTGATCAAGGCGGGCGCGGTGTATGTGCCGCTGGATCCCTCCTTCCCGGCCGACCGGCTGGCCTTCATCGCCGGGGACGCCGGCCTGCACTCCCTGGTGACCTGCGCCAAGCTGCGCGGGCGCACCGGGCAGTTGCCCTGCGCGGTGCTCGAACTCGACCGGGCCGGCGAGATCTTGGCCCGTCAGCCGGACCACCGGCCGCGGGTCGCCATCGAGCCCTCGGCCATGAGCTATGTGATCTACACCTCGGGCACCACCGGCCGCCCCAAGGGCGTGGCCGTCTCCCATGCCAATATCGTCAACTTCCTTCAGGTGGTGGCCCCGATCTACCGGGTGGGCCGGGAGGACCGGGTCTACCAGGGGCTGTCCATCGCCTTTGACTTCGCCATCGAGGAGATCTGGCCGGCCTGGATGGCGGGCGCCACCCTGGTGGCCGGGCCCACCGACGGCCGCCGGGTCGGGCATGGGCTCACCGCCTTTCTCATCCAGCACGCCATCACCGTGCTGTGCTGTGTACCGACCCTGCTGATGACCCTTGAGGCCGAAGTCCCCTCGCTGCGCAGCCTGTTGGTCAGCGGTGAGGCATGCCCGCCGGACCTGGTACGGCGCTGGCACCGGCCGGGCCGCCGCATTCTCAACGCCTATGGCCCCACCGAGGCGACCGTGACCGCCACCTGCGGCGAGCTCTCCCCGCACCGGCCGGTCACCATCGGCACCCCGCTGCCCACCTACCGCGTCTACATCCTGGACGAGCGGCTGCGCCCGGTCCCCGAGGGCGGGAGCGGCGAGATCTGTGTGGGCGGCCCGGGCGTGGCCATCGGCTATGTCAACCGGCCCGAGCTCACGGCGGAACGGTTCATCACCAATCCGGTGGAGAGCGACAGAGCCGAGGTCCCGCGGATCTACCGCACCGGCGACCGCGGCCGCCTCACCCCCGGCGGGGAGATCGAGTACCTGGGCCGGGTCGACACCCAGGTGAAGATCCGCGGTTACCGCATCGAGCCGGCCGAGATCGAGCAGGTGATCAGAGAGGACCCGGCGGTCGAGAACGCCGTGGTCACCCCGCTGGAACGCGACGGCGTGGCCCAGGACCTGATCGGCTATGTGACCCTGGACGCCCGGGCGCCCGCCGAGGCCCCCGAGGAGCTGCGCGAACGGCTGCGCGGCGCCCTGCAGCGCCGGCTGCCCGCCTATATGATCCCGGCCTTTGTGGAGATCCTCCCCGAGTTCCCGCTGCTGGCCGCCGACAAGGTGGACCGCGCCGCGCTGCCCGCCCCCGGCTCACCGCCGCTCACCCGCCGCGCCCGTCCGCACGCCGCCCCGGCCACGGAGCTGGAGGAGCAACTGGCCGCCGACTGGCGGGAGATCCTCGGCGGTGACCGCATCTCGGTCGAGGACGACTTCTTCTGCGACCTGGGCGGCCACTCCATGGCCGCCGCCCGCCTGATCTCCCGGCTGCGGCAACGGCCCGAGCTGCGCGGCGTGGCCATGGGCGACCTCTATGCCCACCCCACCATCCGCTCCCTGGCCGGGCACATCGAGGCGTCCGCCGCCGAGGAGCAGCCGCCGGATCCGGCCGCACCGCCGCCCAGAAAGCACTCCAGCGCCCGGGTATGGGCCTGCGGCGCGGCCCAGCTCGCCGGGCTCTACGGCTGGCTGATACTGATCAGCCTGCCCGCGGTGCTGCTGATCTACCGGCTGTGCGCGGCCTGGCACCTGCCGGTGCGCGCCCCCTCGGCCCACAGTCTCGCCGGCACCCTGGTGGACCTGCCGCTGGGTTCCTTTGTGGCGCTGGACGCGGTCTGGCTGCTGGTCAGCGCCCTGGTGCTGCCGGTGCTCGGCGGCCGGCTGCTGATGGCGGGGGTCGGACCGGGCTGGTATCCGCTGTGGGGCGTGACCTACTGGCGGTTCTGGCTGCACGGCAAGGTGCTGGCCTTCACCCCGGCCGCCCAGCTGGCCGGTTCGCCGTTGCTGCCGCCCTTCCTGCGGCTGCTGGGCGCCCGGATCGGCCGCGGCTGCCATCTGTCGACCGTCCCCGCCGTGCCCTCACTGGTGTGCATCGGCGACCACAGCAGCATCGGCTATGGCGCCCGCCTCCAGCCGCACGCGGTCCAGGACGGCTGGCTGCGGCTGGGCACCGTGGATATCGGCACCGGCTGTGCGGTGGGCACCAACTCCGTGGTGCTGCCGGGGGCTTCGCTGGGTGACGGGGCCACCGTGGGCGAGCAGTCCCTGGTGCCCGCCGGCCGGACGGTGCCCGCCGGCGAGCACTGGGCCGGATCGCCCGCCATCCGCCAGGACGCCCGCCCGCACCTGCTCCAGGACATGGCCGGCCAGGCCGACCACCGCCCCTGGTCATGGCCCGTGCTGGCCGCCTACGCCCTGGGTGCCCTGCTGCTGACGGCCCTGCCGGCGGCCCTCGCCCTGGGCGGGTCCGGTCTGGTGGCCTATGCCGCCTGGCAGCATGGCTTCGGCGGGGCCGCCCTGGCCGCCGCCGCGACCGGACCGCTGACCGTGCTGGCCACCTGCCTGCTGGTGCTGGCCGTCAAACGGTCCGTGCTGCCCTCGGTACGGGCTGGAATCCACCCGGAGCGCGGCGCCTTCGGAGTCCGCAAGTGGATCGCCGACGGCATGATGACGCTCAGCCTGACCGTCACCCACGCCCTGTACTCCACCCTCTATCTGGTGCCCTTCCTGCGCGCGCTGGGCGCCCGGACCGGCCGCTGGTCGGAGGTGGCCACCGTCAGCTTCGTCGACCCGGACATGCTGGTCATCGGCGAGCGCAGCTTTGTCGCCGACATCAGCGTGGTGGGGCCGGCCGTCTTCCACCAGGGCCGGATCGCCCTGGCACCGGCCGAGGTGGGCAGGCTCAGCTTTGTGGGCAATGGCGCGCTGGTCCCCGGTTCCTGCCGGATGGGCGACAACAGCCTGCTCGGGGTGCACTCGGTGGCGCCGCCCAAGCCGGTGGAGCCGGAGACCACCTGGCTTGGCTCGCCCGCCCTGTTCCTGCCGCGCCGCGAGGAGAGCCGGACGTTCCCGGCGAAGTACACCTTCCAGCCCAGCCGCGGCCTGATCGCCGCCCGGCTGGCCATCGAGTACTTCCGGATCACCCTGCCGGCCACCATCGGCGCGCTCAGCGCCCTGGTCTCGCTCTACGCCTCCCTCCAACTGGCCCGGCACCTCACGCCGCTGACCCTGTTGCTGCTGGGCCCGGCCCTGCTGCTGAGCACCGGAGTGGTCGCCACCCTGGTGACCGTGCTGCTCAAATGGCTGGTGATCGGCCGCTACCGGCCGCGCACCGAACCGCTGTGGAGCGTCTGGGTCCGGCGCACCGAGCTGATCACCGGGCTGTTCGAGAACCTGGTGGTCCCCTCGCTGTTCAGCCTGCTCACCGGCTCGCCCTGGGTTTCCCCCGTGCTGCGCCTGTTCGGCGTCCGCATCGGCCGCCGGGTGTGGCTGTCCACCACCTATCTCACCGAGTTCGACCTGGTGGAGATCGGGGATGACGCGGCCGTCGGGGAGTTCACCTCGGTGCAGACCCATCTGTTCGAGGACCGGGTGATGAAGATGTCCTTCACCAGGATCGGCCCGGGTGCCTCGGTGGGCGCCCGCTCGGTCGTGCTCTATGACGCAACGGTCGGCGCGGGCGCGGGAGTCGACGCCCTGTCGCTGGTGATGAAGGGGGAACGGCTGCCCGACGGCACCCGCTGGCGCGGCATCCCTTCCCGTCCCTGCTGACCCGATTCCCTCTGCCTCGTCTGGAGTCCCCATGACCTCGCTCGTAACGCCGCAGGCCTGGACCGCCCCGCAGGTGACCGGCGAGCTCCCCGGGCCGCGTTCGGCCGAGTTGCTCGCCCGCCAGCAGCGGCGGGAGTCCAATGCCCGTACCTATCCCCGGCATCTGCCGATCGCCCTGGAGGAGGGCTTCGGCAGCTTTGTCCGGGACGCCGACGGCAATGTCTTCATCGACTTCCTGTCCGGAGCCGGTGTGCTGTCGCTGGGTCACAACCACCCGGCGCTGGTCCGGGCCGTCACCGAGCAGCTGAGCCGGCTCACCCATGGGCTGGACTTTCCCACTCCGGTCAAGGATGCCTTCACCGAAGCCCAACTCTCCATGCTGCCGGAGCACTTACAGGACCGTATGAAGGTGCACTTCTGCGGTCCCACCGGAGCCAACGCGGTGGAAGCGGCCATCAAGCTCTGCAAGACGGCCACCGGACGCGGGGAGATCGTCTCCTTCCAGGGCGGCTTCCACGGCAGCAGCCACGCCACCATGGCGGTCAGCGGGCTGGTCGCCCAGAAGCGGCCGGTGGCCCATGGGATGCCCGGTGTCCACTTCTTCCCCTACTCCTACTGCGGCCGCTGCCCGGTCGGCCTGAGCCCAGATGACTGCGCCACCAACTGCGTTGCCCTGCTGGAACGTTCGCTGCGGGACGCCAACGGCGGGGTGCCGCTGCCGGCCGCCGTGGTGATGGAGCTGGTGCAGGGCGAGGGCGGGGTGATACCGGCCCGCATGGACTTTGTGCGGCGGGTGCGGGAGCTGACCCTGGAGCTGGGCATCCCGCTGATCGTCGACGAGGTCCAGACCGGCTGCGGGCGCACCGGCACCTGGTTCGCCTTCGAGCAGTACGGCATCGACCCCGATGTCATCGTGGCGTCCAAGGCGCTCAGCGGCATCGGCACCCCGGTGGCCCTGATCCTCTACGACTCCCGGCTGGACACCTGGGCGCCGGGGGCGCACATCGGCACCTTCCGCGGCAACCAACTGGCCTTCGCCGCCGGGGTGGCGGCCGTCCGGGTGGTGCGCGAGCAGGATGTGCTGGGCAATGTGCGCCGGCGCGGTGAGCAGGTGCGCGACCGGCTGGACCGGCTGACCTCCCAGCCCTGGGTGCGCGAGGTGCGCGGCCGTGGGCTGCTGTGGGGGGTGGAACTGGCGGACCCCGACACCGGGGCCCCCGCCTCCCGGCTCGCCGCCGCGGTACAGGCGCAGGCGCTGCGGCGGGGACTGATCACCGAACTGGGCGGCCGGCAGGACGGCGTGGTGCGGCTCCTGCCGCCGCTGAATGTGACGGCGGAGGTGGTGGACACCGGGTGCTCGATCCTGGTGGATTCCGTCACCGCCGCCGTGGCCCGGACCTGAAGCGTCACCACTCATCGAACTCGGCCGCCACAGGCGGTCGTTGGGGGAGGCTCACCGATGGCTCTCATCGTCCAGAAGTACGGCGGCTCCTCGGTGTGCAGTACCGAGCGGATCAAGAAGGTCGCCGAGCGTATCGTCGCCACCCGTGCGGAGGGCCACGATGTCGTGGTGGTGGTCTCCGCCATGGGGGACACCACCGATGAACTGCTCCAGCTGGCCGGGGAGGTGGCTCCGGTCGCGCCGCGCCGTGAACTGGACATGCTGCTGACGGCCGGGGAGCGCATCTCCGGCGCGCTGACCGCGATGGCCGTCGGCGCCCTGGGGGTTGAGTCCTGCTCGCTCTCCGGCGAGCAGGCGGGCGTGATCACCGACGGGGCCCATGGCAAAGCCCGGATCCTTCAGGTGACTCCGGGGCGGGTCCGCCAGGCCCTGGACCGCGGGGCGGTGGTGCTGGTGGCCGGATTCCAGGGCATCAGCCGGGACACCGAGGACATCACCACACTGGGCCGGGGCGGTTCGGACACCACGGCCATCGCGCTGGCCGCCGCGCTCAAGGCCGATGTGTGCGAGATCTACACCGATGTGGACGGGGTCTACACCGCCGATCCCCGCCTGGTGCCGACCGCGCGGCGGCTGTCCAGGCTCACCTACGAGGCCATGCAGGAGATGGCCGCGGCCGGCGCCAAGGTGCTGGCACAGCGCAGTGTGGACTACGCCCGGCGGCACGGGGTGACCGTGCATGTGCGCTCCTCCTTCGGCACCGAGGCGGGCACGGTGGTGTGCGGTGACGCGGAGGCGGTGGGCGCGGAGCAGCCCCGGGTGACCGGGGTCGCCCATGACCTGTCCGGGGCCCGGCTCACGGTGGCCGGGATGCCCGGCGGTCCGGCCGCCATGGCGGGAGTGTTCCGCATTCTGGCCGAGGCCCAGGTGGACCTGGACACCGCGGTGCACCACGGCGGCCGGGACGGTGCGGGGCGGGCCGGCGATCTCACCCTGGTGCTGCCGCGCGGTGACGGCGCGGCGGCACTGGCCGCGCTGCGCGCGGGCCGGGCGGCCATCGGCTACCGGGATCTCGGCTATGACGAGAGCATCGGCAAGGTGTCGCTGATCGGTTCGGGGATGCGCACCCACTCCGGGGTGATCGCCACCTGCTGCGAGACGCTGTCCGCGGCCGGGGTGAACATCGCGGCCATCTCCACCGCCGAGACCAGGATCTCGGTTCTCTGCCGGGAGGGCCAAGTGCCGGACGCGGTAAGGGCCTTGCACGAGGCCTTCGGCCTGGGCCGGGCGGCGGCGGTGGCGGCCTAGCGGGCACGGGCGGCCGGGGCGGTCCGCGGAGGCGGCCGTCCCGACTGCCCGTCAGATCCCCAACCTCGGTACAAATTCCGGGGAAAGCCGCCCCCAGAGGCTTGCCACCGGCTGAGGCTGGGGGTATGTCGCACAGTGTCTCTCCGGCGGACCGCGCGCCCGCCCGCTGTATACCGCCGCCGGCTCTCCGGCCGGCTCCCCCGGCCCGGCTGGCCGGCGTGGATCTGGCCCGCGGGCTCGCGGTCTTCGGTATGTACGCCGCCCATGTGGGCCCGGATCCGGACGACGGCGGGCGGACCGGCGCCCTGATGGAACTCACCCATGGCCGGGCGTCCGCGCTGTTCGCCCTGCTGGCGGGCTTCTCCCTGATTCTGCTGACCGGCCGGCCACTGCCCAGGACCGGACGGGCCGGGCGGCAGGCGGTGGGCCGGGTGCTGATCCGCTCGGCGGTGCTGCTGGCCGTGGGCACCGTGCTGACCATGACCGGCACCCAGGTCGAAGTGATCCTGGCCTACTACGGCCTGTACTTTGTGCTGGCGCTGCCGCTGCACCGGCTGAAGGCCGGGGCGCTGGCCGCACTGGCGGCCGCCGGGGCGCTGGTGCTGCCCCAGGTGCTCTATGTGGTGCAGGCGTCCATCGACGACGGCACCTGGGCCGAACGGGCCGCGCACCATGACCCGTTGGCCCGGATCAGCGGCACCGACGGTTTTGTGGACCTGTTCTTCACCGGCAGTTATCCGGTGCTGACCTGGATGCCGTTCGTACTGGCCGGGATGGCCCTGGCCCGGCTGGATCTGTCCTCGGCGGTGGTGCGGGTGCGGCTGGCGGTCACCGGCTGCGTGCTGGCGGTCGCGGGGTACGGGACCTCCTGGGTGGCGCTGCGGATGCTGGCGGCGGGCGGGCACCCGGGGCCGCCGCCGGCCGCCTGGTGGTCGGACACCGCCGGTTTTCCGCCGGGTGACCGGGCCGGCTGGCTGCTGGCCGCCTCACCGCACAGTGAGACCACGCTGTCCATCGTGGGCAACACCGGGGTGGCGGTGGCGGCGCTGGCCACCTGTCTGCTGGTCACCGAGGCGCTGCCCCGGTCGCGGTGGCTGACGCTTCCGGTGGCCTCGGTGGGCCGGATGTCACTGACCGCCTATGTGCTCAATATCGCGGGGATCTGGGTCCTGGGCATCCGGAAGGTGCCCGGCTCCTCGCTGTGGACGCTGCTGGGCTTCCTGGTGGCCGCCACCGGTTTCGCGATGCTGTGGTCGAGGTTCTTCGACCGTGGCCCGCTGGAGTATCTGCTCAACAAGACGACCGGGGCGGCCCGTTGGATCAGGTGAGCCGGCCGCGCTCCACATCGGCGGTATCCACCGCGAACCGGCCGGTGGCCCAGGCCAGGGCGTCGCCCAGCTGCCCCAGGATGGTCCGGTTGAGGTGGCCGAGGGCATCGCAGCGCTGGTGGTAACAGGGGTCGGCGATCGCTCCGGCCCGGCCGCCGAAGAGCTTCTGCCACTCGGGGGTCTTGACCTGGTTGTAGCCGGAGGAGCCGCCGCCCGCCGGGATGCCGGCCGCGATGAAGGGGACGAAGTCGGAGCGCCCGTCGAACTCCAGGGGCGCGGTGGGCAGCCGGCGGTCGGCGAACCGGTCCAGCAGGACCTTCTCGACGCTGCCGGTGCCCGGGGGGACGGCGCCGGAGCCGTGGTAGACCAGCCGCAGGTAGTTGGGTGAGGCGATGGTCTCGAAGTTGAGGTCGAGGGCGGTCTGGCGGCGTTCGGCGGCGGTGAGTTGGGAGACGTAGTAGGTGGAGCCGTACAGGCCCTCCTCCTCGGCGCCCCAGAAGGCGAAGCGCACCCGGTTGTGGATCTCCTTGGCGTACGGCGCCAGTCGCAGCGCCGTCTCCAGGGTCATGGCCACGCTGCTGCCGTTGTCGTTGACGCCGGGACCTTCGGTGGCGCTGTCCAGGTGGGCGCCGACCACCACCGTGTGCTCGGGACGCCCGGTGGGGGTGTCGGCCAGCACATTGAAGGTGTGGTTGGTGAAGGCGCGGCCGCGCAGGTCCAGCGCGAGGCGCACCGGTCCGCGGGCCGTGTCCGCGGCCAGTTGCTCGCTCTCGTCGCGGGGCAGCGTGGCGACCGGCAGCACGGCGGCGGACGGCGGCCGTACCCCGGCGCGGATGTTCATGCCGGCCGGCTGCTGATCGACGTTGAGCAGCACCACGCTCGCCCCCGCCGCCGCGGCCTGCCGGAGCTTGGCCGCCACATCGCACAGGCCGTAGCGCAGCAGCACCGCCCGGCCCCGGAAGTCGCCATGCGCGTAGTCGCCCGGCCGGCAGCCGTAGGCGGCGGCGCCGCCCTGCGGGGGCACGGCGAGCGAACCGGTCCAGCCGCTCGCGGGCAGCGAGGCGCTGTAACGGGCCAGCAGCGGGTGCAGGGTGCGGGGCTCGGGGGTGAGCAGGCGGGCGGTCTCGGCCACCGGCGCCGAGTCCGGGAAGGAGAAGGGCTGGAGCCGTACCCGGTATCCGGCCTGGCGCAGCCGGCCGGTCACATAGCGGGCCGATGCCTGGTAGCCGGGGGTGCCCGCGGCGCGCAGGTCGTGATGGGTGTCGGCGGCGTGCTGGAGGGCCTCCAGGTGGCGCCAGGCGCCGGCCACCGTCACCTGGTGGGCCAGCCGGTCGGCGAGCTGGGTGGATTGCGGGTGGTGCTCCCCGGCGGCCGCGGCGGCCGGCAGGGCCAGTCCTGGTGCCAGGGCGCAGGTCAGGGCCAGGGCGAGGGCCTTGGACCGTCCGCCGCGCGGCCGTATGCCGCTTACCACTTGACGTGCCACGTGCCTAAGGGACATCAGGGACCCCCGTGTCGACGCAAGGGGCGGGCAGCCTACCGCGCCGGGCGGTGTCAGCGGGACCCCTGCGGCGAAATCGGGTCAGGATCCAGGGGAGTTCGGGAAATGGCCGGGGGTAGACGGGCGGATGACCCGGATGGGAACGGCGGGCCAAGGACAACCGTCCCCTTTCCGGAGGGACTTCACCAGAGGTTCACGAAAGGAGCCAGTTATGCCCACATATTCGGCCCGGCGCCTGGGTGCCACGGCCGCCGGTGCCGTTCTCGCCGTCACCGCCGTCACCACCGCCACCGGTCCGGCCCACGCGGCGCCGTCCGGCGCTTCGGTGCCCACCTGCCACACCCCGGATCTGGCCATCGGGTTCGCCGAGCGGCTGGGCGGCGGGATGAGTCACGCGGGCGGCGTACTGGAGTTCCGGAACACCGGCGGGCACACCTGCGCCATGCGCGGCTATCCGGGCCTGGGCCTGGAGGACGGCGGCCATGCCGTGCTGCCCAGCCGTACCGTGTGGGGCACCACCTGGTACGCGGACGACCCCGGCAACAAGGCGGTGCGGCTGCGGCCCGGCGCGACGGTGCGGGCGGTGGTCGCCTGGACCCACTCCGGCACCGAGGCCCACCGGAGTTCATATCTCCAGGTGACGCCGCCCGGTTCCACCGGCCATCGGGTGATACCGCTGAACGACCTGGTGGATTTCGGCGAGCTCCATGTCACCGCGGTGGCCCCCCGGGTGCCGCTGCGCGGTTAACCCGGGGCGTCCTCCGCAGGGTTGAACCGGGCGCTCCGCGGGTCGGCGTGAAATCGCCCAGACCCAGGGGAGTTTGCCTTGCCGATATTGCCCCATGACCATCTCTTGACTAACGTCGGTCTCCGGCGACCGGCAGAGTTCAGGTGAACGTGGGCTTCTGTTGGGGGTACTTGGCCGTGGAATCACGGCAGAGTCCGCAGTGCCGGCACAGGCAGCATCAGACAACACAGGACCCGGGGTGTTCCGTCCGTGACGGAACACCCCGGGTCCTGGTGAAGGACGCGTCAGGGACGATCCCGAGCTTGGCGGCAGCGGTCGGCCCGCGCGTCACCGACAACCCATCCCCGGAGGGTACCGTGAACCACCCGAATCGGCTACGCGAAGCCATAAGCGCTGACGGCACCACCCCGCTCATCGGCGTCTTCGACATGTTCTCCGCCTCGGTGGCGGCCCAGCACTACGACGGCATGTTTGTCTCCGGCTTCGGCTTCGCCGCCTCCCACTACGGGCTGCCGGACATCGGGTTCATCGCCTGGCCCGACATCGTGGCCTTCGTCCAGCGGTTACGCCTGGCCTTCCCGCAGCAGCATCTGCTGGTCGACATCGACGACGGCTATGTGGATCCCGAGACCGCCTGCCACACCGTCCAACTCCTGGAATCCATCGGGGCGTCGGGGGTGATCCTGGAGGACCAGAAGCGCCCGCGCCGCTGCGGCCATGTGGACGGCAAGCAGGTGCTGCCGCTGGAGGAGTACCTGGAGAAGCTCGAGATGGTGCTGGATGCCCGCCGGGACCTGGTGGTGGTGGCCCGTACCGACGCCACGGAGGAGGCCGAGATCCTGCGCCGGGCCAAGGCGCTGGCGGCCACCGACGCCGATGTGGTGCTGGTGGACGGGGTGCGCAGCGTGGACTGGATCCGCAAGGTGCGCGATGTCATCGGTGACAAGCCGCTGTTGTTCAACCAGATCGCGGGCGGCAAGTCGCCCCGGCTGTCCCTGCCGGAGCTGGCCGGACTCGGCGTGGATGTGGCCATCTACAGCACCCCCTGCCTGTTCGCGGCGCAGACCGCCATGGACGGCGCGCTGGCCCGGCTCAAGCAGGACGAGGGCCGGCTGCCGGAGTTCACCGAGTCCAGTGTGGGCGTGGCCGACTGCCTGGAACTGCTGGAGAAGAACATCAGCCGGCACCACGGCCGGGACCGGATACCCGTCGTCTGACCGACCGTCAGCCAACGGCGTGGCCCCGTCGCCCTCCGCGGCGGGGCCCGTCGTCCGGCGGCCGTCAGCGGCCGGTCAGCAGCCGTCTGAGCCGGTGCAGTTTGGGGTAGCGTTCGCGCAACTCCCGGGAGCGGCGGTCCAGTTCCTCCCACAGCCGGGCGGAGCGCTGTTCCACGTCGAGTTCGGCCAGCACCCGGTCCATCTCGGCCAGCAGGGCGCCCTGCAGTTGCCACTGCCGGGGGTGTTCGCGCACCCGGGACAGCAGCAGGGCGGCGGCGCGGTCCCGGCCGGTGCGGGCCGCGGCCAGGTCCTCGGCCAGCCGGTTCTCCGCCGCCTCGGCGCTGGCGCTGACCTGGGAGGTGATCAGCACCGCGAAGCTCTCCACCGCTCGGGCCAGATGACCCAGGACGTCCTCCAGAGCGACCGCCACCTCCGGAGGGAAGAGGGTTTCCTCGGACCGCTCCTTGGCCAGGTCGGTCAGGGTGCGGCTCATCACCCGCAGCACCACTGCGGAGATCTCCAGCGCGTCCAGGCCGGTGCGCAGCACGATCCGGGACAACAGCCCCTCCCGGACCCTCGGGTTGAGCCGCAGGCTGTCCTCGGCCTGCCGCAGCGAGGCGTCGACCTGGGTGATGTCATGGTCCAGGCGGCGGGCCTCGTACAGCCGGGCGGCGGCCTCCTCCACCGGGATGTGCCGGCCCACGGCGGTGGCCATGTGCTCCAGCAGGCGGCGCATCCGGCGGGCCATCTCCTGGATGGCCTGCCCGGCGGGCTCCACCCAGACCGGGGGGACCAGCAGCACATTGAACAGCAGGCCCACCACCGCGCCGATCAGGGTCTCCAGCACCCGGTCCCAGGCGGTCTCGGCCACCCGGGTGACGCCCAGCACCAGCATGGCGCTGATGGCCACCTCGGGGACGAATTCATCCACCCGGACGAAGTGGCCGATCACCAGCGAGGCGAAGATGATCAGTCCCAGACTCCACCAGGTCAGGCCCACCAGGACGCTGAAGCCAATGGCGATCAGCACGCCGGCCACCACCGAGTTCACCCGGCGGATGCCGGTGGTGAGGGTGGAGTAGAGGGTGACCTGGACGACCAGCAGCGCGGTCAGCGGGGCGGTCAGCGGGGCCGGTTCCCTGCTGAGGTTCAGGGCCACCACATAGGAGATCACCGCCGCCGCGGTGGAGCGCACGGTCTGTGCCACCACCGGTTCTCTGCTGCGGCGGGCCAGGACGGTCAGGGGCTTGACGATCTCGACCACGCCTAGTCGTGTTCCCGATCAAGACTGGCCCTAACGGACGACCTGACGGACGACCTGACGGACCCGCTGACGGATGCTCTGGCAGACGTCCTAGCGGACGGCCAGCGGTGCGGTGGCGGCGACCACCAGGGCCAGGGTGGTCAACAGGGTGGCCAGCAGGGCGATCAGCCGGCGCTGGGCGCGCAGCCGGGCGCGCCGGGCGGCCTCCCGGCGCCAGCGGGCGCTCTGCGCCCGGGCTCCGGCGGCCAGGAAGTCCCGTTCGGCGGTGGTCAGTCGGCCCTCGTCCGGCGGCCGGCGCCGGGCCTCGGCCAGCCGGCGGCCCCGGTAGAGCAGCGCGGGGTCGCGGCCGGCGGCCCGCCAGCCGGCGGCCGCCTCGGCCAGGGCGTGCCGCCGGCGCAGGTCCTCGGGGTCCTCGGCGGTCCAGTGGGCCAGCCGGGGCCAGGCGTGCTGGGTGGCGCCATGGGCCAGGGCGACCCGGTCCCGGTCCAGGGTGAGCACCCGGGCGGCGGCGAGGTGTTCCAGGACGGCGGCGGTGCCGGGGTCGTCATCCAGTGTGGTCCGGGCCACCGGGCGGGGTGGGCCGCCGGTGCCGCCCGGGTCGGCCAGGCGCAGCAGCACCTGCCGGGCGTGCCGTCGCCCGGCCTCGTCCAGCGCGGTGAAGGCGGTCTCGGCGGCCTCGACGAGGGTCCGTTCCAGGCCGCCGGCCGCGCGGAACTGGGCCAGGGTGAGCAGGGTGCCGGTGCGGGCGTGCCAGGTGGCCAGCAGGGCGCGGGAGAGCAGGGGCAGCGCGCCGGGCTGTCCGGCGGTGCCGGCAATCAGCACCGCGAGCAGCCGGTCCTCCACCGTGCAGGCGGCCCGGGCGGCGGGTTCCACGATGGCCCGGTGCAGTTCCTCGGGGCTCATCGGTTCCATGGTCAGCGGGTGGGCCAGCAGGGGGTGGCCGGCGCAGTGCGGCAGGGCGTCGGAGCGCAGTGCCAGCAGCAGGCGGCAGGGCGGTCCGCCGGTGCGGGCGGTCTGCCAGAGGGCGTCCAGGAACCGTTCCCGCTCGGCGGGGTGCGGGCAGCGGGTGTAGAGCTCTTCCAACTGGTCGACCAGGAGCAGGGGTTCGGGGGTGCCGGGGCGCTGTTCCCGGCCGACGCGGGTCAGGCAGTGGGTGAGGGTGCGCATGGGTTCCGGGCCGGGGGTGCAGCCGATGACGGCCGGTGCGGGGGCGGCGGCCCGCAGCCGGGCCAGTGGGCCGGCGTTGAGCAGGGAGGTCTTGCCGCAGCCGGAGGGGCCGGTCAGTACGGTCACCCGGGCGCCGCGCAGCCGGCCGCAGACCTCCTCGACAAGCCGTTCCCGGCCGAAGTAGCGGCCGGCGTCGGCCACTTGGTAGGCGGCGGCACCCAGGTAGGGCGGGCGGGCGGCGCCCCGGCCGTTGAGGGAGGCGGCCACCGTGTGCCAGCGGGCCTCCCACTCCTTGACGTCGCCGCCGCAGGCACGGACATAGGCGCTGGTCACCGCGAGGGTGGGCAGTTTGCGGCCACCGGCCGCCACGGAGAGGCTGGCGGCCGAGGAGTGGGCGCGCAGGGCGAGTTGGCGGTAGGTGGGGCTGCCCGCCCGCTGCCGCAGCAGCCGCAGGCCGGCGGCGAATCTCAGCAGGGGCGCGTCCCCTTCGTCCAGCGGCCGTTCGCTACGTGGCACTGACCCGCCTTCCTCCCCGTCGCAATGGGTGGATCAGCACGCTATCCACTGCGGAACGGTCAACAGCACCATAAATTCCGTCGATTCATCGAAGAGTCCCGTCAGATATGACAACCAATACCGCTCATTTTCGATTGTTCACCGTTGGTTGCAGTTGGTTGTTCGAGCGGCAGGCACCGGTCCCGAACAACGCCGTTGCGGTAGGCATGGAACGGCGGGGGGCCGATCAACGGACGGCACCCGCTGCCCTGCCCCTGTGCCGCCCCCGGTCGGAGATCAGCCATGAAGTACACGCGGTACTGCCGGTCCCTGTTATCCACCCCCGCCACCGCCGTAGGCCGGTACGTCGCCGGTCACCGCTCCGGGGCGGACATCGCCATGGTCGATCTGGAGGACTCCGTTCCGCCGGCCCGGAAGGAGGAGGCCAGGCGGCGCGCCGAGGCGTTCTTCTCGGCCCCCTCGGCCCGGGGCGTGCGCTGCGCGGTGCGCATCAACACCGTCAGCGGGCCCGAGGGGCTACGGGACCTGCTGGCCCTGCACAGCTACCGGATCAAGCCGGATGTGGTGCTGGTGCCCATGGTGGAGTCCCGGCGCGACATCGAGATCGTGGAGCAGGTGCTACGGCCGTGCTGCCCGGACACCGAGTACTTCGCCGTCCTGGAGACACCGCGCGGACTGCAGGACGCGCCCGCCATCGCCACCGCCTCGCCCCGGCTGCGGGCACTGGTCTTCGGCTCGGCGGACTATGTCCTGGCCACCGGCGCCCGGCTGTCCTGGGAGGCACTGGCCTACGCCCGCTCCCGGCTGGTCAACAGCGCCCGGGCGGCGGGCATCGAGGTGATGGACTCCCCGCTGTTCGAGGTGCTGGACGAAGGGGCGCTGGCCTGCGAGGCCGCGCTCGCCAAGGACCTGGGATTCAGCGGGAAGATCGCGGTCCACCCCCGCCAAGTACCCGTCATCAACCGGGCGTTCTCGCCCGACGCACAGACCCTGGCCCGGGCCCGGAAGATCGTCGAGGCGGGACGGCGCAACGGCCGGGACATCACCGTGGTCGACGGCGCCATGGTCGGCATGCCGTTCTTCGAGGCGTCCCGCAGGCTCCTGGAGGAGTTCGGCGAGCGCCGTGCGGACCCCGTGCACTCCACCCCCGCTGCCCAGGAGAGGGAATGATGGCCGAAAATCCCCCACTTGACATCACCGGCCCCCATCACTACCGCAATAGCGCCACCATGCTCCAGGCCGCCGATCCCGCCTGGCAGGGCGCCGCCCAGGCCGGGCTGATCGGCATCCGGGTGGACACCCCGGACGCCAACAACCGGCTGGTGGACCCGGACAGCGGCCATGAGTTCGTCAATATGTGCTCCTGTGCCTATCTGGGGCTCAACCACCACCCGCGGATCATCCAGGGCGCCGTGGACGCGCTCCAGGAGGCCCAGGCCACCTGGCTGGTGGTGGCCACCACCCGGATCCGCCACCGGCTGCTGGCCAGGCTGGAGGAGGAGCTCGGCGAGCTCTTCGGCGCCCATGTGCTGCCCGGCGCCTCCTGCACCGCGCTGACCGCCGGCATCCTGCCGCTGATCGCCTCCGGACATCTGAGCGACGGCAAGCCCAGGGTGATGGTCTTCGACCGCTTCTGCCACTTCTGTATGTCCTATGTCAAACCCATCTGCGCCGATGAGTCCCTGGTGCTCACCTGCGGCCACAATGACCTGGACGAGCTGGAGGACATCTGCCGCCGCTACCCCCGGGTCACCTATGTCGCCGACGGCGCCTACTCCATGGGCGGCGCCGCGGCCCTGGACGGACTGCGCGAACTCCAGGACCGCTACGGGCTGTTCCTCTACATCGACGACTCCCACTCGCTGTCCATCCTGGGCGACCGGGGCCAGGGCTTTGTCCGTTCCCGGCTGGAGATGAACGAGCTCACCGTGATCGTCTCCAGCCTGGGCAAGGGCTTCGGCACCGGCGGGGGGATCGCCATGCTGGGCAGCCGGGCCCTGTTCGAGTTCCTGCACCGCAACGCCGGACCGGTCGGCTGGTCCCAGAACATGTCCCTGCCGCTGGTCGGCGCCTCGCTGGCCAGCGCCGCACTGCACCGCTCCGGTGAACTGGCCGGACTCCAGCGGCAACTGCGGGAGAACATCGAGCACTTCGACCGCTGCTACCCGACCGCCTTCGCGGGCAATGGGCTGCCGGTGCGGCGCATCACGGTCGGCGAGCCCCAGGCCGCCGTCAAGCTCTCGGAGGAGATGTACCGGCGCGGCTTCTACTGCTCCGCGGTCTTCTTCCCCATCGTCCCCAAGGGCGAGGCCGGGCTGCGCATCATGCTGCGATCCGACCTCAGCCGGGAAAAGCTGGACGAGTTTATCGGCCACATCCGCGAACTGACCGAGGACTGACCCGAGTCGGAAGGAGACAGCGTGCCGCCCAGCGGCTATGAACGCACCGGCCCCCAGCGGTTCCGGGAAGTGGTGGGCTTCTGCTACGAGGACTTCACCGTGGGCGAGGTGATCGAGCACCGACCCGGACGGACCGTCACCGAGATGGACAACGTGCTGATGAGCATGCTCTCCATGAACGACGCCCCCCTGCACATCGACAGCGCCTACTGCGAGAGCACCCCCTGGGGCCGCCCGCTGGTCTCCAGTCTGGTGACGCTGAGCATCGTGGGCGGGATGACCGCCCGCAGCACCAGCGGCAAGGCGCTGGCCAACCTCGGCTGGGAGAACATCCGGCTGCCGCACCCGGTGTTCGTCGGCGACACCCTCTACTCGGAGACCGAGATCCTCGCCAAACGCGCGTCCAGGAGCCGGCCGGGCGAGGGCATCATCTCCTGCCGGACCACCGGCACCACCGCCAAGGGCGATGTGGTGATCGTCTTCGAACGGAGCTTCCTGGTCCCCTGCCGGGAGGGAGCCCGATGACCGCTCTGCTCATCGGCAACACCCGCACCGAGGACATGGTGGGCGACCTCGGCGCGCAGAGCGTCGCCCAACGGCGGCTGGCCGCCTGCGCCGCCCACCGGATGCTGTGGTGGGCCCGGGACGGCGACGTCCTGGTGCTGCCCACCGCGCCGGGCGAGGACTACGCCGACTACGTCACCGCCCTCACCGGCATCCGCCGCGACTCGCTCACCGTGCTGGTCCCCGCCCCCGGCCGGCTCGGGGCGGGCATCCTCTCCCCCGACCGGCTGGCCGACCCCGGCTTCCTGGCCCGGCTGCGCACCGCGCTGGCCGGACGGACCGTGGACCGAGTGCTCCCGGTCTACGCGGACCCCGCCGTCGCCGCCCTGGCCGGCCGGCTGGGCGCCGAGTCCGCGCTGCCCGGCCACGCCTTCCACGCCCAGGGCGGCGGCGCCCTGGTCAACGGCAAGGCCGCCTTCCGCGCCATCGCGGCCGGCTGCGGCATCCCGCTGCCACCGGGCACCGTGGCCACCAACCCCGAGGAGGCCGGCCTGGCGGTCACCGCCCTGCTGGACCAAGGCCACTGCGCCATCCTCAAGCAGGAGTTCGCCTGCGGCGGAGCCGGCAACCACATCCTCAGCCCACGCCCCGGCGTCCGGCCCAGGGGAGCCCGCACGGTCACCGTGACCACCGGTGCGGCCGCCGTACACGGCTTTCTGGCCGAGCGCTGGCCGGTGCTCACCGCCGGCCACCGGCACCGTCTGGTGATCGAGCGCTACTACCCCGAATCCACCGCCGTCTACGCCGAGTTCGACATCGGCGACCGGGCCGTCACCCTGCTGGGCACCGGTGAGATGCTGATGGATCCCACCGTCACCGGGGAGATCACGCCCGCCCTGGTCCTGCCCGCCGGCCGGCACCGCCTGCTCATCGAGGAGGCCCGGCGGCTGTGCGCCGTCTACCAGGCGATGGGCTACCGGGGGAACCTCAGCCCGGACGCCATCCACACCCCCGCCGGGGAGCTGCTGTTCACCGAGGCCAACGGGCGGCTGACCGGCTCCACCCATCTGCACTCCGCGATCGGCGCCCGGCTGCTGGGCCCGGACCGCCGCGCCCACCGGGTGCTGGCCGAGGACGGCGGCCTGCCCGCCCCCTCCTTCCGCGCCGCCCGCGACCGCCTGTCCGCCGGCGGCCTGGCCTATGACCCGGCGACCGGCACCGGCACCCTCCTGACCGCAGACTCCACCACGGCCGACGGCACCGTGACGCACTGTGTGATCGCCGAAGACGCGGACACCGTCCGCGACATCCAGCGGGCCCTGGCCGGGCTCGTCACCGGCGTACGGGCCTGACACCCCCGTGCAACCACGCACCCCCGTCCCCCGACCCCCGAAGGGCTCCCATGCGCCTCAACAGCTACGACGGCTGGTCCCCGCTGCGCGAAGTGATCCTGGGAACGGCGGAGAACTACTCCTGCCATGAACGTGAGCTCTCCTTCGACCTGTTCTTCCACCCCGAGATGCCCCACGACCAGATGTACTACCCCCGCCATCTGCCACCGGACCGGGCCGCCGCCAAGAGCCCCATCAAGCGGCGCTATATCGACGAACTCAACGAGGACGTCGAGCAGATGGCGGAGATCCTGGCCTCGCTGTCCATCACCGTGCACCGGCCCGCCCGGCTGGACCCGGGCACCCATGAGGTCCGTACCCCCGCCTTCAGCGCGGGCGTGATCCCCGCCCTCAATGTGCGCGACAACTGCATCGTCCTCGGCGACGAGATCATCGAAACCGCGCCCCAGGTGCGCGCCCGCTACTTCGAGACCCAGTTCCTCAAGCCGGTCTTCGCCGACTACTTCCGGCGCGGCGCCCGCTGGAGCGTGATGCCCAGGCCGCTGATGACCGACGCCTCCTTCGACATCTCCCGTATCACCGCCGACAGTCCGCCCGGCGAACTCCTGGAACCCATCGCCGACCCCCGGCCCTCGCCCTATGACGTGGGCCTGGAGATGATGATCGACGGCGCCCAGTGCCTGCGGCTGGGCCTGGATGTGTTCATCAATGTCTCCACCGCCAACCACGCCCTGGGCTATGACTGGCTGGAGCGCCACCTGGCGGGCCGGCTGCGGGTCCACCGCCTGGACGCCCTGGCCACCGACCATATCGACAGCACCGTACTGGCCCTGCGCCCGGGGCTGTTGCTGGTGCGCTCCCCGCAGATCGCCGAGCGACTGCCCAAGCGGCTCCAGTCCTGGGACATGATCTTCCCGCCGGAGCCCCGGGACAACCAGTTCCCCGTCTACGAGGACGACGACCTGGTGCTCACCAGCCGCTATATCGACCTCAATGTGCTGTCCGTCTCCCCTGACACGGTGCTGGTCAACTCCGCCTGCCCGGAGCTGATGCGCACCCTGGAGCGCCACCGCCTCACCGTGGTGCCGGTCCGCCACCGCCATCGCCGGCTCTTCGGCGGCGGACTGCACTGCTTCACCCTGGACACGGTGCGCGAGGGGTCCGCGCCCGAGGACTACCTGGGAGGCTGAGCCGGATGCGAGCGGTGGTGATGGACCGCTTCGGCGGTCCCGAGGTGCTGCGGGTGCGGGAGATACCCGAACCCACCGCCGGCCCGGGGGAGTTCCTGGTGGACGTCACCCTGGCCGGCGTCAACTACGCCGATCTGCAGGTGCGTCAGGGCGCCTACCGGCCGCCCGCGCTGCCCGCGGTGCCCGGCGCCGAGGTGGTCGGCCGCCGCCGCCCGGACGGACGGCGGGTGGCCGCGCTGCTCCGGGCGGGCGGCGGCTACGCCGAAGTGGCCGCGGTCAAGGCCGCGTACAGCGTGGAACTGCCCGAGGACATCGACGACCGCACCGCGGCCGCCCTGCTGGAACAGGGCTGCACCGCCTATGCCGCCCTGGTCACGGTGGGCCGGCTGGCCCCGGGCGAGAGCGTGGCGGTGGCCGCCGCCGCGGGCGGGGTGGGCCACCTCGCGGTCCAACTGGCCCGTGCCCTGGGCGCGTCCACCGTGGTCGGTATCGCCTCCACCGAGGAGAAGCGCCAGCTGGCCCGGCGCGCCGGGGCCCAGCATACGGTCGCCTCCATCGGGCAGGTGGCCGAGGTGGTGCCCGGCGGCGTCGGCCTCTGTCTGGACTCCCTCGGCGGGCCCGATCTCAAGCCGGTGCTGGCGGCGCTGGCCCCGTTCGGGCGGCTGGTCTACTACGGGCACCGTGGGCAGGAGCCCGCCGCACCGTCGATGGCCGAGCTGACCGAGCGGTCCCTGGGGGCCCATGCGCTGTGGATGCAGCAAGTGGTGGACGACCGCGCGGTGTTCACCGCCACCGTGGAGCGGCTGTTCGCCCTGGCCCGCGCCGGACGGCTCACCCCGCACCTGGACCGGGTGGCCCCGCTGGCCCGGGCCGCGGCGGTGCACTCCGCCATGGCCGGCCGCCGCACCATGGGCAAGTTGCTGCTGGACACCCGGACTTGACGGGGATTGTGCGCGGCGCGGGCAGTGGGTAGGGTCCCCTCGGGTCTGTGGATCAGGCCGTTGCTGTCTCGCGGTGTAGGTGGGGAAGTGTCTGTGGTCACGGGTAAGATAATTCGCTTCGATGAGTTCCGCGGTTATGGGTTCGTCGCGCCGGACACCGGTGGCGAGGACGTCTTTATGCACGTCAACGACGTGGATGCGGACAAGCGCCTGATCGTTCCGGGCGCGCTGGTGGAGTTCCTGGTGGAAGAGGGCGACCGGGGCCTGAAGGCCTCCCAGGTGCGCCTGCTGGACCGGCCCGCCACGGTGCGCTCCGGCTCCCCGCAGCCGGGCGGCTTCGCGGCCGGATCCGGCGGCGGGGAGGACGGCGACTGCGATGTGCTGTCCACCAAGGAGTTCCTGGACGAGGTAACCGAGGCCCTGCTGGGCTCGGCGCCCACCATGACCGCCGAGCAGATCCTCCAGGCCCGCCAGCGGCTGCTGCGCCTCGCGGGCCACCATGGCTGGGTGGAGGCGTAACGCACCCGTCGTGGTCCCGGAAGGCGGACCGGGTGTCAGAGGTAGACCAGGCGCACCACGGTGAGGGTCAGCACGCTCTCGCTGACGTAGTAGCGCACCACCACATCGGCGACGGTGGCCTCCCGCCGGTCCTCCTCCTTGTTGATCGGCGTGGAGCCATGGCCGTAGGGGTCCTCGGCCATGGCGCGCAGGGCGCTTTCGAAGCGGCTGCGCCGGGCCCCGTCCATCGTGGTGCACGCCCGGTCGGCGGGCGGCGCGTACTGCACCCGGTAGCCGCTCACGCCATCTCCGGGCGGGCCGCCCCGGCGGGCAGCGCCCCGATGTCCTCACCGCGTTGCAGCCGGTCGAAGAGCTCCTCGTCCTCCTGGTCCGCGGTGGTCAGGGAGAGGGCCCAGCGGGTCAGCGCGACGGGCAGCTCCACGGTGGACAGGTGCCGGATCTCCCGGTCGAAGGCCGCGGCCCGGTCCTCGTCCAGGGCCGAGCGGATGCCGGCGATGGTGGCGGGCAGTTCCACCAGTTCTCCGCCGATCACGGTCTTCAGCGTCGCGTCCATCACATCCTCCTCAGGGCTGCCGACACAGTATGCGACGTGCCCCGCGCCGTGGTGCAGGTGCTGTTGGACGGCGGAAGCGGCCGTGCGAGAGTGGGCCCCGTAGGTGATCAAGAAAGAGCTGACCGAGAAAGGGGCTTGCGGTGGCGCAGGAAGTCCGTGGAGTGATCGCACCGGGCCGTGACGAGCCGGTCCGGGTGGAGACGATCGTGGTACCGGACCCGGGCCCCGGCGAGGCCGTCGTCCGGATCCAGGCGTGCGGGGTATGCCACACCGATCTGCACTACAAGCAGGGCGGCATCAGCGATGACTTCCCCTTCCTGCTCGGCCATGAGGCCTCCGGCGTGGTGGAGACGGTCGGCGAGGGCGTCACCGAGGTGGCGCCCGGGGACTTTGTCATCCTCAACTGGCGGGCGGTGTGCGGCCAGTGCCGGGCCTGTCTGCGCGGGCGCCCGCAGTACTGCTTCAACACCCACAACGCCCGGCAGAAGATGACGCTCACCGACGGCCGTGAGCTCTCCCCCGCGCTGGGCATCGGCGCCTTCGCGGAGAAGACCCTGGTCGCCGCCGGGCAGTGCACCAAGGTCGACCCCCGAGTCTCCCCCGCGGTGGCCGGGCTGCTGGGCTGCGGGGTGATGGCGGGCATCGGTGCCGCCATCAACACCGGCGGGGTGGGCCGGGGCGACTCGGTGGCGGTCATCGGCTGCGGCGGGGTGGGCGACGCGGCCATCGCCGGCTCCCGGCTGGCCGGCGCGGCCCGGATCATCGCGGTGGACATCGACGACCGCAAGCTGGAGACCGCCCGGAAGATGGGCGCCACCCACACCGTCAACTCCCGTACCACCGACCCCATCGAGGCCATTCGCGAGCTGACCGGCGGCTTCGGCGCGGATGTGGTCATCGAGGCGGTGGGCCGCCCGGAGACCTACCGGCAGGCCTTCTACGCCCGCGACCTGGCGGGCACCGTGGTGCTGGTCGGAGTGCCCACCCCGGAGATGAAGCTGGAGCTGCCGCTGCTGGATGTCTTCGGGCGCGGCGGCTCGCTGAAGTCCTCCTGGTACGGCGACTGCCTGCCCTCCCGGGACTTCCCCATGCTCATCGACCTGCATCTGCAGGGCCGGCTGGATCTGGGCTCCTTTGTCACCGAGACCATCGAACTGACCGAGGTGGAGAAGGCGTTCGAGCGGATGCACCACGGCGATGTGCTGCGCTCGGTGGTGGTCTTCTGATGACGGCCCGCGTAGGACACCTCACCACCTCCGGCACCTTCTCGCTGGACGGCGGTGTCTGGGAGGTGGACAACAACGTCTGGCTGGTGGGCGACGAGCACGAGGTGCTGGTGGTGGACGCCGCCCATGACGCCGAGGCCATCGCGGCAGCGGTGGGCGGCCGACGGGTGGTGGCCATTGTGTGCACCCACGCCCATGACGACCATATCGACGCCGCGCCGGCGCTGGCCCGGCTGACCGGCGCGCCGGTGCTGCTGCACCCCGCCGACCTGCCGCTGTGGCGGCTGACCCACCCCGACCGCGCGCCGGACGGGGAGCTCGCGGACGGCCAGGTGCTGCGGGTGGCCGGCACCGAGCTGACCGTGCTGCACACCCCGGGGCACGCGCCGGGGGCGGTCTGTCTCCACGCGCCCGCGCTGGGCACCGTGTTCACCGGGGACACCCTGTTCCAGGGCGGGCCGGGCGCCACCGGCCGGTCGTTCTCCGACTTCCCCGCCATTGTCGCCTCGATCCGTGAGCGGCTGCTGACGCTGCCGCCGGAGACCGTGGTGCGCACCGGGCACGGGGAGTCCACCACCATCGGCGAGGAAGCCCCGCATCTCGAGGAGTGGCTGGCCCGCGGTCACTGAAACCCCCACCGAAGGGAAGTCAGCATGGAATCAACCGACTTGACCGGGATCGCGGAGATAACGGACCCGGCCGAGCTGCGTGCGCTGCTCGGCGAGCCGGTGCCCCGGGTCGCCCACAAGGAGCGCCCCCGTCTCCATGAGCTCGACCGGCAGTGGCTGGCCCACTCGCCGTTCTGCCTGGTGGCCACCTCGGCGGCGGACGGCAGTTGCGATGTCTCCCCCAAGGGCGACCCGGCCGGGTTCACCCTGGTCCTGGACGACCGGACCATCGTGATCCCCGAACGCCCGGGCAACCGGCGGGCGGACGGCTTCCACAATGTGCTGAGCAATCCCCATGTGGGCCTGATCTATCTGCTGCCCGGCCGGACCGACACCCTGCGCATCAACGGCCGGGCCCGGGTGCTGCGGGACGCGCCGTTCTTCGACCGGATGACGGTGCGCGGGCACCGGCCCGGGCTCGCCCTGCTGGTGGAGGTGGAGGAGGTGTTCCACCACTGCTCCAAGGCGTTCCTGCGGTCCGACCTCTGGCGGCAGGAGACCTGGAACCCGGAGGCGATGGCCTCAAGGGCCCGTATTTCCCAGGCACTTGAGCGCCCGGAGGACTCCCTGGCCGACCTGGAGCGCTACTACGGCCCCGGCTACGCCAAGAACCTCTACTGACGCCTCTCTCCTCGCGGGGGCGGTGCCCCCGCGAGAACCGCGTCAGGTGCCGGGCTTGCGGCCGTAGACGAAGACCGCGTCACCGGTGCGCAGCCGCTGCCAGTATGCCTTGGCGTCCCTGAGCCGCATATTGACGCAGCCGTGCGAGCCG
The DNA here is from genome assembly GCF_044593195.1 of Streptomyces sp. NPDC052396. Taxonomy (NCBI): domain Bacteria; kingdom Bacillati; phylum Actinomycetota; class Actinomycetes; order Kitasatosporales; family Streptomycetaceae; genus Streptomyces; species Streptomyces sp. NPDC052396. Next base: position 142,711 of record NZ_JBIUAW010000007.1, on the reverse strand, counting down.
GGCGGCGAGTAGACGCTCCCGGCGATGGAGTGGAACGCCTGCCCGCGGTCGAAGAACTGGCTGTAGGGCATGCGGACGTGGTACAGCGTCGACATATGGTTCTTGTCGCGCAGATAGATCCGCTTCAGTCCGGTCCGGGTGACAAAGCCCTTGCGGCCGGAGCGTATATGGACCGGCCCGTAGGTGATCCGCTTGCCGTCCTGGATCCAGCTGATCTGCCGGGTCAGGTCGACGCAGGCGATCCGCCCCTTGTTCACGGGGCACTTGTGGTGGGGGTCGGTGGCCGCCTGTGCGGAACCGCCGCTCACCACGGCCAGCGGCACCGCCAGCCCCGCGGCCGCGAGCAGTACGCCCAGCCGCGTTCTGAACGTGTTGTGTGTAGTCGTCACGGTCCGTGAGACCGGGCACATCATCGAATGGTTGCACGGGAACCAGATGATTTGTTCGGGATATTACGGACCGGTCATCGGCTCCGGTACCGTCCGCCCGGTCCCCCGTACCACCCGGGCGAACAGCCGGGCGTCATGCACCGCGGCCCCGCCGGAATCGTTGTTGAAGTACGCGTAGACCTCCGCCGAGTCCGGCCAGGCATCGGCGATCCGCCGTGCCCAGCTCGCCAGCGCCGCCCGGCCGTAGCGCGGCCAGGGCCGGGCCCGGCCGTGGTGGAAGCGCACATAGCCCCAGGGGGCCGTGCGCCACAGCGGGGTCACCGGCCGCGAGTCGCGGTCCGCCCAGCACAGCGCGGCTTGCCGGCGCTCCAGCACCCGCCGCACCTCGTCCGTCCACCAGGACTCGTGCCGGGGCTCCACCGCCACCCGGATCCGCTCCGGGAAGCAGGCCAGCACCGCGTCCAGGGCCTCGGGCGAGCCCTTGAGCGTGGGCGGCAGCTGCAACAGCACCGGCCCCATCCGCTCCCCCAGCCCGGCCGCGTGCCGCAGCAGCCGGTCCACCGGCTCCTCCGGTTCCCGCAGCCGTTTGATGTGGGTCAGATAGCGGCTGGCCTTGACCGCCATCACAAACCCCCGGGGAGTGCGCTCCCGCCAGGAGGCGAAGGTCTCCGGGGAGGGCAGCCGGTAGAAGGCGTTGTTGTTCTCCAGGGTCGGGAAGTGCCGGGCGTACTCCTCCAGCCACAGCCGCTGCGGACAGCCCTCGGGGTAGAGGACACCGCGCCAGTCCGGGTACTGCCATCCCGAGGTTCCGATGAGTACGGGCATGGAACGATCTGTGCCCCGAGACCGGAGAGGCCCATCATGACCGACCCGAACTGCGCCTTCTGCGCGATCGTGACGGGCGCCGCCGAGGCCCACCTGGTGTTCCAGGACGCGGCGGCGGTGGCCTTTCTGGACGCCCGCCCGCTGTTCCCCGGCCATGTGCTGGTGGTGCCCCGCCGGCACAGCGCCACCCTCACCGACCTGCCCGCCTCGCTGGTCGGCCCGTTCTTCGAACGGATCCGGCGGATCACCGGCGCGGTGGAGCGCGGGATGGATGCCGCGGGCAGCTTGGTCGCCGCCAACAACCGCGTCAGCCAGTCGGTGCCCCATTTCCATGTCCATGTGGTGCCGCGCAATCCCCGCGACGGGCTGCGCGGCTTCTTCTGGCCGCGCGGCCGCTATGCCTCGGCCGAGGAGGCGGCGGGGGTGGCGGACCGGATCCGGGCGGCCCTGGGCGGGGACGGAGCCTGAACTTGGCCCTCCACCGGACCGGCCGAATACTGGAAGGGCGGGGAGGTGCATCATGCGATTCGACAACAGAGCGGATGCCGGCCGCCGCCTCGCCCAGCGGCTGACGCACCTGCGCTCGGAACATCCGGTGGTGCTGGGCCTGCCACGCGGCGGCGTCCCGGTGGCCTATGAGGTGGCCCGGGAACTGGACGCCCCACTGGATGTGATCATCGTCCGCAAGCTCGGCGTCCCCTACCACCGTGAGCTGGGCTTCGGCGCCCTCGGCGAGGGCGGCGTCCGGGTGGTCCGCGACGACATCATGCGGATGAGCCGGGTCAATGAGCACGACCTGGCCGAAGTCCAGCACGGCGAGGAGGCCCAGCTGCGCCGGCAGGCCGAACGGTTCCGCGGCGGCCGCCCCAGGATCCCCCTCAAGGGCCACACCGCCGTGGTGGTGGACGACGGAGTGGCCACCGGGTCCACCGCCTCCGCGGCCTGCAAGGTGGCCCGGGCCCAGGGAGCGGACCGGGTGGTGCTGGCGGTGCCGGTGGCCTCGCCGGACGCGGCCGAGGAGCTGCGGCACGAGGTGGACGAGCTGGTCTGCCTGTCCACCCCGGCGCTGTTCTCGGCGGTCGGCGAGTGGTACCGGGACTTCTCCCAGACCGAGGACGAGCAGGTCATCGAGCTGCTGCGGCGCAGCGCCGGCCCCACCGCGCCGGCCACCCACATCCACTCCACCGCACCGGTGGACCTGGCGGTGGACGACCGCACGGTGGCCCTGCAGGGCGATCTGACCATGCCCGCCGGGGCCGTCGGGGTGGTCGCCTTCGCCCATGGCAGCGGCAGCAGCCGGCACAGCCCGCGCAACCGGGCGGTGGCCGAGGCGCTCAACCACGCCGGGCTGGGCACCCTGCTGTTCGACCTGCTCACGCCCCGGGAGGCCGCGGACCGGGCGAATGTGTTCGCGGTGGAGCCACTGGCCCGCCGGCTGGCGGAGGTGACCGTCTGGCTGCGCAAGGAGGCCGTGCCCGTCTGCTACTTCGGGGCCAGCACCGGCGCCGCGGCCGCCCTGTGGGCCGCCGCCGGTGTGCACACCGGCGAGATCGCGGCGGTGGTCTCCCGGGGCGGGCGCCCCGACCTGGCCATGGACCGGCTGCCGGATGTCACCGCGCCCACCCTGCTGGTCGTCGGCGGCCGGGACGAGACAGTGCTGGACCTCAACCGGCAGGCGGCCGCCCGGCTGCGCTGTGAGCACCGTCTGGACGTGGTGCCCGGCGCCACCCATCTCTTCGAGGAGCCGGGCGCCCTGGAGACCGTCTCCGACCTGGCCTGTGACTGGTTCCTGGCCCATCTGGCGCCGGCCGCGGCCGCGGCGTCCTGACGGGCGGCCCCGACCGCCCGTCGGACCGCGGGACGGCGAAAAGATCAAGCCCGGGTCTGTTATCCGGCGCTGTGACGGGGAACTCCGCAAGCATCCGTTCCGACCGATTTCGGGGACGCTGCGGAGGTGTTCCATGACGCGAGCGGACGCCCCTGACCCGGCGGGCGCCGGCCTCATAGTGGGCCGGCGGCGGCTGGTGACCTCAGTCATGCTGGCCCCGGTGCTGGCCGGCGCCGCGACGACTCCGGCCACGTCAGCCCCGGCTCCGGCCGCGGGCGTGCGGCCCCTGGGGTGCGCGCCGGCCGTCAAGCCGGTGCCCACCACCGCCGAGCACTGGGGAGGGGTCGCCGAATCCCTGGAGCGGCGCGGCGAGATGCTGCATGAGCTGTACTACCACGTGCCCTTCCCGCGCGGGGATCTGCGGGTGATGTGCCGCGGGGTGCGGGTCAGCCCCGCGCTGGCCCTGGGGTCGCATGTGTCCTTTGTCCACTACGACGACGACAGCACCATGGTCATGGGTGATCTGGTGGCCACCGAGGGCGAGTTGCAGAAACTGAGCGATGCCCTGCGCGCCCACGGGTTCACCCAGACCGCCATCCACAAGCACCTGCCGGCCCACTCCCCCGAGGTCTGGTGGACGCATGCCCACGCACATGGCGACGACCCGGCCGAGCTGGCCCGGGCGCTGCGCGCCGTCCTCCGGCACACCGGCACCCCGCCGCCGGCCCCGGCCCCGGCCCACCGGGCGCAGGCCCTGGACCTGGACATCGCCGGGATCGAGGAGGCCCTGGGTACCAGGGGGATCAGTGGTGAGGGCGTGCACACCTGCACCTTCAACCGCCGGGAGACCATCACCGACATGGGCCGGGTGCTGCCTCCGGGACTGGGGGCCACCACGGCCTTCAACTTCCAGCCCCTGGGCGGCGGCAGGGCCGCGCTCAGCGGTGACTTTGTGATGACCGCCGAGGAGGTCCCCGATGCCCTCGGGGCGCTGCGCCGGGGCGGGATCGATCTGGTCGAACTGCACAACCACGGTCTGACCGATGAACCCCGGCTGTTCTTCACCCACTTCTGGGGCGTGGACGACGCCGTGAAGCTGGCCCGGGCCCTGCGGCCGGCGCTGGACGCCACCAATGTGCTGCCGTCCAGGTGACCGAACTGCCCTCTACAGCAGCGCTATCGCCCCCAGGAGCAGCAGGTTGCACACGCCCTGGGCCACCGCGCAGGCCAGGGCCGAGCCGGTCAGTGCCCGGCAGACGCCCAGGGCCAGGCCCATCAGGAACACCGAGGGCAACACCCCGCAGATCACCTTGGGGTTGAGCGGGTGCAGGCCGTAGTCGCCGAGGTGGACCAGGGCCCAGCCGGCCGCGGTGAGCACCATGGCCGCGTAGCCGCCGGCGGCCCGCCGTACCGCGCTGTAGAGCACTCCCCGGTAGCAGACCTCCTCGGCCAGCGGCACCACCGCGCCCATCACCAGCAGCATGGCGGCCACCCCCAGCCAGTGCGGGCCGGGCACCAGGCCGTCGAACAACTTCGGTACCAGCACCACCCAGTTGTCCTCGCCCCGGCCGAATGCCGCCCGGGTGGCCAGGAAGGTCTCGGCATAGGCCAGGGCGACCAGCGCGGTGCCGGCCACCGCCGGCCGTAACGCGAAGCGGCACAGTCCCGCCCCGTCGGCCCGGCCCTCTCGCTCCACCACCACCAGCACCGCGGCGCTCAGCAGCACCGACAGCGCCATCAGCGCCACCGTGAACGCCCCGGCCACCCGCACCACCGCCAGCACCGCGAACAGTACGGCCGCCGAGGCGGCGGGGGCCGCGGTGTGCCGTTCCCGAAGCCGGGCGACCGTGGTCACCATCACCGCCACCGCCGCTCACCCCGCCCTGGCCGGGCGGCGCCGCAGCCAACTCAGGCTGGGCAGCCACCAGTTGTAGCGGTGGAGCAGCAACAGGGTGGCGGGGACGAACAGCATCCGGATCAGGGTGGCGTCCAGCAGCACCGCCAGCCCCAGCCCGGTGCCGTACTGACGGAGCATCAGGGTGGAGGACAGCACCATGGTCCCCAGGCTGCCGGCCATCACCAGCCCGGCCGCGTTGATCACCCGGCCGGTGTCCACCACGGCCCGCATGGTGGCCTCCTCCTGGGGCACCCCGCCGCGCACCAGATCGCGCACCCGGGTGACCAGGAAGATCTCATAGTCCATGCCCAGCCCCATCATCAGCACGGTGAGGAAGATGGGCAGGTCGTCGATGACCGCCTGGCCGCGCCAGTCCCGGAACAGCAGCACGGTCAGGCCGATCGCCCACACATTGCTCATCATCAGGGTGGCGATCAGCCGCAGCGGGATCAGCAGGGAGCGCAGCGCCACCACCAGCATCACGCAGACGCCCGCCGAGACCAGCGCCACCATCTGCCAGAAGCTGGTGCGCAGCGCGGCTCCGTACTGGCGGTCGACCTGGGTGGCGCCGCCCACCTCCAGCCGGGCCGGCTGTCCGGCGCCGGTTTCCACGGCCCGTTGGACGCGCTGTACGGTCCGGGCGGCCGGCGGAGAGTAGGGCGGGTCGGCCAGCGCGACCACAAAGCGCAGGGCGCCGTCGCGGGAGACATAGTCCTCGCGCAGCCCGGCCGGCATCCGGCTGGTCCGGTCCTGGTCCCAGGGTTTGCCGAAGGGGCTGGTTGCGGAGTCGACGGAGGCCACTCCGGGGATCGCGGCCAGGCGGGCGGTGAAGGCGGCGACCTTCTGCCGTCCCTGTTCGGTGAGTTGGCCGTCGGTCACGGTGCCGGGTGTGGCGCGGCCGACCACCACGGTGGGCAGGACGGCGGACTCCCCCCAGGTGCGGGCCACGGCCTGGAAGCCGGCCCGGGAGTCGGTGGCCGGGCTGAGCGCCACCGGGTCGGCGGTGGAGCGGTGATCGGCCGCGACCAGGGCCAGCGGCACCGTCACCGCGGCGAACACCAGCACCACGGCCACCTTGCGGCGGCGGGCGAACTCGGCGGTGCGCCGCAGGTACCGGCCCAGGGCGCTGTGGTGTTCCAGGTCGGCCAGCGGGGAGCGGCCCAGGGCGAAGAACCGGTCGCCGAGCAGGACCAGCAGACAGGGGGTCAGGGTGAGCGCCGCCAGCAGCACCACGGGGATGCCGAGCAGCCCGCCGTAGCCCAGCGGCGGGATCCAGTCGACCGGGGAGACCAGGGTGGCGCCGAAGGCCAGGGCCACCGCGATGGCCGCCAGCAGCATGCTCTCGCCGGCGTGCACGGTGGCCTGGACGGCGGCCTGGCGCGGGGGGCGGCCGGCCAGCCGCTCCTGCCGGTAGCGGGAGGAGAGCAGCATGCTGTAGTCCACGCCGGCGCCCAGCATCACAAAGGTCATGATGGTGACCGTGAACTGGGTGAGCGTGACCTGCCGGCCCAGCAGATACAGCCCGGCCTGGGAGACGTTCATGGCCAGGCCGATGATGACCAGGGTGAGCACGGCCGGCACCAGGGCGCGGAAGAACAGCAGCAGGACCACCAGGATGATGGCGTAGGCCACCGACTCCATCAGCGAGTTGTCGTCCTCGGCCTTGGCGTAGGTGTCATGGATCAGCGCCAGTTCGCCGGTGATGTGCACGGTGGCGGTGCCCTTGAGGTGGTTGCGCTCCACCAGGCCGGCGGTGGTCTTCCGCAGCCAGTCCACATCGGGGTCCTTGCCGGCCTTGGGGGTGTAGCTGACCGAGGCCAGTGCGGTGTGGCCGTCCGGGGCCAGCAGCCGTCCGGTCAGTTCGGCGGGTACCGGCACCGGGAAGTGCCGCCAGTCGGCGCGCACGGTGGCGGTGGTGGCGGCGGCACGCACCCCCGCCTCGTCGGGGGCGGTGGCCGCCTGGCGGGCGGCGTCGGCCAGTGCGGCGGGCACCTGGCCGGCGGTCACCGCCGCGTCGGCCACCCGGCGCCGCTGGTCGTCCGTGCCGCCCTGGCTCGCCGCCCGCTTGTGCACCGGTTCGAGCACGGCGCTGACCGCGTCCCGGTAGACGGTGAACGCGGAGCTGGTGCGGTCCACCTCGCCGCTGCGGACCCGGCCGGCCAGCCGGTCGTCCAGCCCGGCCAACAGGGCCCGGATCTCCGGGCGTTGGACCGAGTCGGCCTGCACCACCACGGTCACCTCGCGCTGGGAGCGCTGGGGGAAGGAGGTCTCGGCCAGCTTCTCCGCCCGGGCGCTGCTGGTGCCGGGCACCACCTTGGAGGCGCCCTGGTCGGTGAGCGAGGAGTTGAGCCGGGAGGCGAAGGGGAAGCAGGCGGCGATCAGCAGCAGCCACACCAGAATGACGGTCTTGGGCCGGGCGGTGATCTGTTCGGCGAAGCGCCGCAGGGCCCGCTGGGTACGGCCGGGCGTACCGACGGGCGCGGGCCCGGCCGGTGCGGCGGCGGCCCGGCCGGCGGGTGCCTCGCCGGTGGAGCGGTTCATGTGCGGGCCCCCGAGGTGCCGGCTCGGGGGGCGGCGGCCGGCCGGTCGGCGGGCTTGGCGCCAGTGACCACCACAAAGGTGTGGTGCAGGTCCAGCCTGCCTTCCCTGGCGAGGAGTTGGGCGAGTCCGGCGCGTATCCGGTCCAGCACCTGCTCCTCACGGGCGGAGTCCACGGCGTCCTTGAAGCCGGCCGCGGCGCCCGAGCGCTGGATCCACTCCACCACGTCCTCCGGGGTGTGGGCGGGGATGACCTGACTGCCCTCCCGGCGTACCGCGACGGTCAGCCCCGCCTTGGTGAACCAGCGGGCCACGGTGGCCGCGTCCTTGGGCAGGGCCACCCGCACCAGTCCGGTGAGCAGGGTGGGGTCGTCGGCGAAGATCCGTTCCAGCCGTTCGGTGAGCGCCTTATGGGCGTCGGCCCGGGTCTCGATGACCACCACCCGGCCGCCGGGCCGCAGCACCCGCTCGATCTGGGCCAGCAGCCGGGGCGGTTTGCTGTAACAGATGGCCCAGCCGACCACCACCACATCGGCGCTGCCGCGGGGCAGGCCCTGCAGGAAGGACTCCATGTCGCCCTCGGAGAGCTCCACCCGCAGGCTGTCCCGGCCGCCGGGCCGCGGCGGCACCTTGGCCCGGGCGACGGCCAGCATGCCGGGCGACTTGTCGACGGCCAGCACGGTGCCCCGGCCCTCCAGCCGCCGGACGATCTCGGCGGTCAAGTGCCCGGTGCCGCAGGCGAGTTCGATGACGGTGTCGCCGGGGGTGACGGGCACCTCGGCGAGGGCCGCCAGGGAGTGCCGGCCCATCACGGGGCTGAAGTAGGTGTCATAGTCCTCGCTGGCGGCGTTGTAGTCCGCGGTGGGGTCCGCGTGCGACCTGCTCAGCGCCAGGCGCAGGGCCCGGGCGGCGAGGCGGGCACGGCTCATGGGGGAACTCCTTCGATGGGTGGGTCGGGGCGGCGGTGCGGGCGAGCAGCAGCAGGCCCAGGGCGCAGGCCGCGGTGCCCAGGACGGCGGCGGTCCGGGCGGGGAAGGCCAGGCCGGCGCCCCAGCCGATGGCGCCGGCGCCGGCCGCCGCGGCCAGCGCGGCGGGGCGGGTGGGCAGCGCCGGGGCCATGGCCAGGCCGGCGGCCAGGGCGCACAGGGCCGCCAGGGCGGCGGCCGTGCGGGTGCCCTGGGCGGTCCAGAGGCAGGGCAGGACGGCGCCGAGCAGCAGCAGTCCGGCCGCCGGGGCGGCGGGGTGGGCCGGGCGGTGCCACCGGCCGCCGCGGGCGAGCAGGGTGCCGGCCGCCGCGCCCAGGGCGGCCGCGGCCAGCGGTGGCCAGAGCGGGGTGTGCGGTCCGGCGGGGCCCAGCAGGGCGGCGCCGGTGGCCCCGAGCGCCGCCGTGGCGGGCAGCGGGGCGGCGTGTGCTCCGGGCGCCGGCGGCCGGGGGCGTGTCACGTCGCGGCCGCCGGTTCCGGCTGCCGCAGCAGGTGGGCCTCGGCGGCGAAGGCATCCAGGGCGCGGTCGAGTTGTTCGGGTGTGTGGCTGGCCATATAGCTGGTGCGCAGGCGGGGTGAGGCGGCGGGCGGCAGCACCGGGTTGACATAGACGCCGCGGTCCAGCAGCCGCCGCCACAGGGTGAGGGTCTCGGTGGTGCCGGGGGTGTGCAGCGGGACCACGGGGGTGTCGCTGCTGCCGGTGTCCACCCCGACCCTGGCCAGTTCGCCTCGGACGTAGGTGGCGTTCTTCCGTGCCCGGTAGGCCAGTTCGGGCTCGTCGCGCAGGATGCGCAGGGCGGTGAGCGCGGCGGCGGTGTCGGCGGGCGGCAGGGAGGCGCTGAACATCAGGCTGCGGGCGTGGTGGCGCAGGTAGTGGATGGCGTCCTCGTCGCCGATGACCGCGCCGCCCAGCGAGGCCAGGGACTTGCTGAAGGTCACCGTGACCAGGTCGACCTCGTCGGTGAGGCCGAAGTGGGCGGGGGTGCCGCGGCCGCCGGCCAGGACGCCCAGGCCATGCGCGTCGTCGACGATCAGCCGGGCGCCATGGGCGCGGCAGACCCGGCTGATGGCGGGCAGGTCGCAGATGTCGCCCTCCATGGAGTACACCCCGTCCACCACCACCAGGCGGGCGGCGTCCTCGGGCAGGGCCGCCAGGGCGCGTTCCAGGGAGCCGGCGTCATTGTGCTCGAAGCGGCGCAGCCGGGCGCCGCTGAGCCGGCAGCCGTCGATGATGGAGGCGTGCGCGTCCTGGTCGATCAGCACATGGTCGCGCGGGGTGAGCAGGGCGGCGATGACCCCCAGGTTGGTCTGGTAGCCGGTGGACATCACCAGGGCGGCCTGTTTGCCGTAGAAGGAGGCGAGTTCGGCCTCCAGCTCCTGGTGCAGGGTGAGGTTTCCGTTGAGGAAGCGGGAGCCGGTGCAGGAGGTGCCGTACCGGTCGACCGCGGCACGGGCCGCCGCCCGCACCCGTAAGTCCCCGGTCAGCCCGAGGTAGTTGTTGGAGCCGCACATGATGATCTCCCGGCCGTCGCGGATGACGGTGGGGCCCTCATGGCCGTCCAGCGGGAGGAAGTAGGGATAGAGTCCGGCCGCGATCACTTCCCGGGCGGCCGTGAAGGTGGAGAACCGTGCGAAGACATCCACCGGATTCCTTCTTTCCTGTTCGTGAATCCATGCGGGCCGATGTCCGGACATGCCGAATGACCGCATGGCGGGCGGAGAACAGCGGAGAACGATCGGAGACCCTGGTCAGGGCCGCCGGCGAAATGTCAGCACAACGGACAGACGATCATTCCTGATTCCCCCGATCATGAATGAGAAGGCGCGTCCCGACATGGCGGGCGCCACCACCGGAGGCGTTCAATTCGCTACTCCGGTCGAATTGAAGCCGACCGTAGTCAGCCCCGGACGCGATAGTCAAGCAAATCCGGTCCGCTATGACGAGCGCCATCCTGAATCGCTCGATCCCCTTTATCCTGGCGGCACTTGATCGAAAATCCGGGCTGGTCAGGCCCGGTGCTAGTCTGATTCCGACCGTCTGGACGGTTGGCCAACCACCCGGCGGGCACGGTGACAGCCCAGTGACGGGAGAGCATGTGCGTGACCAACTGCTCGACGCGGTCGAACGGTTGCTGGCCCACCGGGGCGTGGACGCCCTTCGGCTGGACGCGGTGGCGACCGAGGCCGGGGTCAGCAAGGGCGGCCTGCTGCACCACTTCCCCAGCAAACTCGCCCTGATCCAGGGGGTGGTGGAGCGCCTGGCCGACCGCTTCGAGGCCGGTCTGCCGCCACCCGGGGCGCCGCCCGGCGCCTTCACCCGGGCCTGGCTGACCACCACCGTTCCGGCCACCGCGGACGGGGAGCGCACCGCGGACCAGGTGCCCCTCGCCCTGCTCGCCGCCGCCGGCGGCCCCGGGGTCCTGGAGGTGCTGCGCGAGCGCTACACCGGCTGGCAACAGCGCCTGGAACAGGACGGGTTGGACCCAGCGGTGAGCACCCTGGTGCGCATGGCCGTGGACGGCTGGTGGACCGCGCGCCTCCTCGGCCTGGCCGCCCCCGATGACGCCCTGCACACCCAACTGCACCAATTGCTCTACGAGTTAACCCAAGACCCAGGCGTACCGCGGGCCACCGGCGTCCGGCGCAGCCACTCCACCAGTGAAGGAGCACATTGATGGGAGCCCTGATGATCGCCGGGGCGATCCTCTCCGAAGTGATCGCCACCCTCTCGCTGCGTGCCTCGCACGGCCTCACCCGTATCGGCCCCACCATCATTCTGGTGATCGGTTATGGAGCAGCCTTTGTCCTGCTCTCCCAGGCGCTCAAGACGCTCAATGTGGGCCCGGTGTATGCCATCTGGTCCGGCCTGGGGACGGTCGGGGCTTTCGCCGGCGGGGTGCTGCTGTTCGGTGAACGCATCCGTCCGGCGACGGTGGCCGGTGTGGTCCTGGTGGTCATCGGTGTCGCGGTGATGTATCTCGGCGGCGGAATGGAGCACTGATGAACTCCCGGAAAACACCGAGGGGACTGCGGCTGACGAAACGGGCCATGCTCGTCACCGACATCGGTTTCCTGCTGTACTGGGCGGCCACCCTTTTCCGCCTCATCCCGCCGGAATACGCCTACAAGAACTACGACGACCCGGTGATGAGTGACTGGAACTATTCCTTCGTCCCGCTGGACATCGCCGCCAGCCTCACCGGGCTGGCCGCGCTGCGGCTGTCCCGGTGCGCCCAGAACGGCCTCTGGCGGCCGCTGATGCTGCTTTCCCTGGCGCTGACCAGTGTGGCGGGGCTCCAGGCCATCGCCTTCTGGGCGCTGCGCGGCGACTGGTCCGCCCAGTGGTGGGTTCCCAATCTCTTCCTGCTGCTCTTCCCGGTGCCGGGCATCGTGGCCACCGCCCGCGCCACGGCCGTTCCCGGGGCCGCCGCGGCGGCCGACTGACACGGCGAGGGCCGGGACCCACCCGGGGTCCCGGCCGCGCAGCTCAGTCGCGCACCTCAGTCGCGCAGCCCAGCCGCGCCGCTCAGCCGCGTTCAGCGCCGAAAGGCGTCCTTCGCCTTCTCCTTGGCGCTGCGCAGATCCCCCTTGGCCTTCTCGCCGCGCCCCTCCGCCGTCTTGCGCTCATTCCCGACGGCCCGGCCCGCTTCCCGCTTGACCGCGCCCTTGGCCTGTTCCGCCTTTGCCTTGGCCTTCTCACCGGCACTCATGGTCACTCGCTCCTCTCGACAGCCATTCCGTTACGGCCGCACTTCGGGTGCCCCCCTTGTGCACCCCCAAACAACAAAGTCGGCGGGAGTAAACGGGAATTCACCGGGCAACCGAACGGCAGGAGGTTGACTGACATGGGTCCACTGCTTCTCGTTCTGCTTCTCGCACTGCTCCTCTTCGGCGCCGGATTCGCCGTGAAGCTGCTCTGGTGGGTGGCCGTGGCGGTGCTGGTGATCTGGCTGCTGGGCTTCCTGGTCCGGATGACCGGGGCAGACGGCGGACGCGGCCGCTGGTATAGGTGGTGATGGCCGGACAATCGACTGTTCCTACTTCCCGGGCCCGGCCGGATCCTTGGATTCCGGCCGGGCCCGCCGTATTCGGAGGCCGGCCGTCCCAGCCGGCCCGGCCGCCCTGGTGCCGGGCGCCCTGGCGCCGGCCCGGAGCACAACCCGCCGCCCGTGGGCGGCAGTTGCCCGTCGTACCGGCCGCCGCCCAGCACGCCCCCAGCCGACACCTGTGGGTGAACACCGGCCGGAATCCGCGCCGAAGCGGAATGCCCATCGCGATGCCGGGCAGAAGCGGCACCACGGGGAACCGCAGCGAAGGAGGTCATTACCGTGGCCAGCGCCAAGGTCGGTCTCGGCACCGCCGTACTGCCGCGGATCGAACATCCCGGCAGCGTCAGCCCGCAGGACGCCCGTGCACTCACCAAGCTCTTTCTGAACCGACTCACAGTGCTTCAGGAGGGCACCGGTGAATACCAGTATGTGCGCAACACACTCATCGAGATGAACCTCTCTCTGGTGCGCTTTGTGGCCGGGCGGTTCCGGGGCCGGGCGGAACAGATGGAGGACATCGTCCAGGTCGGCACGATCGGCCTCATCAAGTCCATTGACCGGTTCGACCTCAGCCGCGAGGTGGAATTCACCACCTTCGCGATCCCCTATATCACCGGGGAAATCAAGCGGTTCTTCCGGGACACCAGCTGGGCGGTCCATGTACCGCGCCGGCTGCAGGAGCTGCGCGTGGAACTGGCCAAGGCCACCGATGAGCTGGCCGGCCGGCTGGGCCGGGCCCCCACCATCCGCGAGCTGGCCGGCCTGCTGGACCTGTCCGAGGAGGAGGTGCTGGAGGCCAGGATCGCCTGCAATGGCTACACCGCCTGCTCCATCGACGCCCCCGCCGACGACACCCCGCGCACCCATGACTCCGCCCGGTCCTGGGCCGACCGGATCGGCGAGGTCGACGACAACCTGGAGAAGGCGGAGAACCTGCATGTCCTCCAGCATCTGATGGACGAACTCGACGAACGGGAACGCACATTGCTGCGGCTGCGGTTCGGCGCGGAGCTGACCCAGACCGAGATCGGGGTGGAGCTGGGCGTCTCCCAGATGCATGTCTCCCGCCTGCTCAGCCGGACGCTGGGGCGGCTGCGCAAGGGCCTGCTGGCCCAGTCCTGATCCGGTCCGCCGGGGCACGAGACCGGGCGCGCGGCCGCCGCGACGGCACACCACAGCGGGACACGGCGGGGCGCCTCATCCCACCCGGAACTCCGCCGCCCGCTCCCGGTCCAGTTCCATACCGTGCCCCGGCCGGCCCCCGGCCCCCGGCCGCAGCACCCCGCCCGCCGGGTCCAGCGCCCCGGTGAACAGGGTGGACTCGATCCGGACATGGTCGTGGAACCACTCCAGATGCCGGAGGTTGGGCACCCCGGCGGCGGCATGGGCATGGACGTGCGGAGCACAGTGCCCCGAGATCTCCAGCCCATGGGCCTGTGCCACGGCGGCCGCCCGCAGCCAGCCGGTCAGCCCGCCGCACCGGGTGGCGTCCGCCTGGAGGCAGTCCACCACCGGCGCCAGCCGCGCGAAGTACGCCGGGTCATAGCCGTACTCCCCGGCGGCCACATCGCAGGCGCAGTGGTCACGCACGACCCGCAGCCCCTCCAGGTCGTCGGAGGAGACCGGCTCCTCGAACCACCCCACGCCCAGTTCGGCGAGCGCCTCCCCGACCCTGACCGCCTGCTTGCGTGAGTAGGCGCCGTTGGCGTCCACATACAGCGCCACCTCGGGCCCGACCGTCTCGCGGGCGTGCCGCACCCGGTCCAGGTCACGGGAGACCGACCGTCCCCAGGACTCCCCGATCTTGATCTTGACGCGGGGGATGCCATGGCCCCGTACCCAGCCGGTCAACTGAGCGGCCAGCCGGGTGTCGTGGTACGTGGTGAAGCCGCCCGAGCCATAGACGGGCACCTCCTCGGTGACCGCCCCGATCAGCCGGACCAGTGGCAGCTCGAGCAGCCGGGCCTTGAGGTCCCACAGCGCGATGTCCACCGCGGACAGGGCGCAGCCCAGCAGCCCCTGGCGTCCGGCGTTGCGCACCGCCCGGGCCATCGCCTCATTGGCCCCGGCGATGTCCAGCGGGCTGCGGCCGGTGACCAGGCCGGCCAGCAGGCCGGTCACCGCCGCGGCGGCCTCGGACGGCGCGTAGGTCCAGCCCAGTCCGGTGGTCCCGGCGCAGCGCGCGTGCACCACCACCAGGGTGGTGGCGTCCCAGGCGAGGGTGCCATCGGCCTCCGGGGCCTCGGTGGGGATCCGGTAGGCGTGGGCGGTGATCTCGTCGATCCTCACGCCCGCACGGGTAACCGGCACCGCCGCGGCGAAACGCGGGGCGGGTCATTTCCGGGCGCGGTAGTGGTGCCGGGTCCACAACGGCAGTCCGAACCAGCACAGCACGAACCAGGCGGCCAGCCCGGCCACCACCCAGGGGACCGCCGAGCCACGCAACGCGATGCGCAGGATCAGCAGCAGCGCGGAGACCATGGTGGCCAGCAGCAGCACCACTCCGATCAGGGTCAGCCGGGAGGCCCAGACAACGGTCTGCGGCTTGAGCCGGTGCCCGGTCAGCAGCCGGTGGAAGGAGACCGGCCCCACCAGGGCGCCGGTGGTGGCCGCGCCGAGCACCACGGTCACCACATAGATGGTCTTCTCCGTGCCGCCCAGGGTGGCGAAGACCGGGGTGAAGGCGACGGTCATCAGGAAGCCGAAGAGGATCTGCACCCCGGTCTGGGCGACCCGCACCTCCTGGATGATGTCGTTCCAGCGCCGGTCCGCCCGCTCCTCGGGCGTTTCCTCCCGCCCGTGCCGGTGCCGTCCGTATCCGCCGGGCTCCTGCCCCGTCGCGTCCGGTCCGCCCGGTGGCTCGGCTCCGCTCGACACCATCGCCCGTCCCTTCCCGCGGCTGCCGGTGGTTTCACCGCCGGCGGCCGGCCCCTGGTTGCCCGGCCGCGATACGGGTACCCGGTTTCCGGCCCCACGCTCGGCGTCCGCCGTCCCGGAGGGAGGAGCCCATGGCCCGCGCCCGGTCCGCGCTGGCGGAGTACCGCCGCAAGCGCGACTTCTCCCGTACCGCCGAACCCGGCGGCGCCCGGGCCGGAAGCCGGGGCGAGCGAGTACGGCGGCGGCACGTCTGGGACGAGGGCACCTACCACCCGCCGACCATGGACTGACCATGGACGAGGACATGGGGCCGCCGATGCTGGCGGTGCTCAGCGACCGCCGGTCCTTCGACACGGGCTGGCTCTTCGAGCGGAAGCTGGACGGGGTACGGGTCCTGGCCGCCCGCCGCCGGGGCGAGGTGCGGCTGCGCTCGCGCAGCGGGCAGCCGCTGAACCGCACCTACCCGGAGCTGGTGGACGCGCTGGACGCCCAGCTCTTCGCGGACTTCACCGTGGACGGCGAGGTGGTCGCGCTGCACCGCGGCCGCACCGACTTCGAACGGCTGCAGCGGCGGATGCAGCTCACCAGTCCGGTGCAGGCCCGGGCCAGCGGCATCGTGGTGACCTACTACCTGTTCGACCTGCTCCGCCTGGACGGGCAGGACACCACCGTGCTGCCGCTGCGCGACCGGAAGTCCCTGCTGCGCGGGGCGGTTGGCTTCGGTCCGCCGCTGCGCTTCACCCCGCACCGCACCGGTGATGCCGGGCAGCTGCTGGCGGACGCCTGCCGGCGGGGCTGGGAGGGGCTGATCGCCAAACGCGCCGGCTCCCGCTATGTCCATGGGCGTTCGCCGGAGTGGCTCAAGCTCAAGTGCGGCCTCGGCCAGGAGTTCGTCATCGGCGGCTTCACCGAACCGGCGGGCAGCCGCACCGGGTTCGGGGCGCTGCTGCTGGGCTACCACCAGGAGGGGCGGCTGCGGTACGCGGGCAAGGTGGGCACCGGATTCGACACCGCCACCCTGCGCTCGCTGCGGCACCGGCTGGACCAACTGGGCGCCGCCGCCTCGCCGTTCGCCGATCCGGTCCGGGAGCGCGGCGCGCACTGGGTGCGTCCCGAACTGGTCGCCCAGATCGGCTTCACCGAGTGGACCCGGGCCGGGCAGCTGCGTCACCCGCGCTTCCTGGGCCTGCGGGAGGACAAGCCCGCGACGGAGGTGGTCCGTGAGCGGCCGCGATGACCGTGGTGCGGGCAGGGTGCCCTAGGACCCGGCGGCGGCCGCCCGCACCTCCTCGGCGACCTCCTTCTCCAGCGCGGCCCTGACCAGCGCGGCGGCGAACGCCAGCGCGTCCTGGCGCCGGACCAGCCGCGCCAGCGGGCCGGGATCGCCGGGCAGGCCCAGCCGTTGGGCGCCCTGCAGGGCCTTGCCGTCGATCCGGGGGAAGACCTCCGGCCAGACGCCCTGGACCTCGCGCAGAAAGATGTCCGCGCCGGCCGGGCCGATGCCCGGCAGCTCCCGCAGCAGCCCGGCCAGCCGGTCCGCGTCACCGTCCGCCGCCCGCCGCATCCGCCGCAGGTCTCCGCCATGGCGTTCCAGCAACTGCTCGGCCTCCTCGCCGAGTTGGGTGGCGGTGCGCTCGTCATAGCGGCGGTAGCCGCCCTCGCCCAGCGCGTCCACCCGCCGCTGCCGGCTTGCCTCGGCCATCCGCCGGGCGTCCTTCATACCCGCCGCGAACAGGCAGCGGGCCGCCGCCACCGCCACCGAGGCCCGGATGCGGGCACTCAACAGGTGGGAGAGCACCAGGAGTTGGTAAAGCGGCTGCGGGGTGTCCCGCAGTCCGATGCCCGCCTCCTCGGCATAGGTACGGCCATGGGTGCGCAACAGGGCGGTCACCGTACGGCGCTGGTCGTCCGTGGCGCTCACCGGGCGGCCCGGCGGCGGGCCAGGGCCAGGGCGGCGGCGCCCACGGCGGCCAGGGCCAGGGTGTCGCGGTGGCGGGACAGCCACTGCTGCGGGCTGTGGCCGATGACCTGGTCGAAGGTGCCATGGGCGCCGAAGTCATGCCCGTCCGGCCCGTCCAGCGGGCTCCACAGGTTCACCGGGGCATCCTCGTCGGCGGCTTCCTCGGTCTGCTGGGCGGCGAAGGCGGTCCTGGCCAGATAGCGGTCCAGCAGCCCCGGTGCCACCGCGTTGGCCAGCAGGGTGGCCGTGGTGCTGCCGCCCACCCACCATTCCCGGCGCCGGGGGTGGTCGGCGGCGTACAGCACCGCGCGGGCGGCCACCTCGGGCTGGTAGACCGGCGGCAGCGGCCGCGGCCGGTGCGGCATCCGGGACAGCGCCCAGCGGAACTGGGGGGTGTTCACCGCCGGCAGCTGGACCATGGTGGTGCGCACCTTGCTGCGCTGGTGCAGCAGTTCACAGCGCAGTGACTCGTTCATGCCCTGGATGGCGTGCTTGGCCCCGCAGTAGGCGGACTGCAGGGGGATGCCCCGGTAGGCCAGCGCCGAGCCGACCTGGACGATGGTGCCGTGGTCGCGGGGGAACATCCGGGACAGCGCGGCCTGGGTGCCGTGCACATAGCCCAGGTAGGTCACCTCGGTGACCCGGCGGAACTCCTCCGGGTCGATCTCTACAAAGGGCGCGAAGACGGTGGCGAAGGCGTTGTTCACCCAGACGTCCACCGGCCCGAACTCCTCCTCCACCCGGTTCGCGGCCTCCCGCACGGCCGCAGCGTCGGCCATGTCCACCACCAGGCTCAGCGCCCGCCCGCCGGCCCGTTCCACGTCCTGGGCGGCGGCGGACAGCCCGGTACTGCCCCGCGCCAGCAGGGCGACCCTGGCTCCGCGGGCGGCGAAGGCCCGGGCGGTGGCACGCCCTACCCCGCCACTCGCCCCTGTCACAACGACGACCTGTGGTGTGCGGCTTCTGGTCACCGCCGCCGGGTACCCGGCGGCGGTGACCGCAAACCGGGCGGCCGGCCATGGCGGGGGTTGCCCCTCCTGGTGCGCTTCGTTCGCGCCGGAGAGGGGGCCGGGGTAGACATGGGGGTATGGCCCGAATCCGGGGCCGCTCCCAAGGAGCCTGGGGCCGCTGGTTGGACGGTCGGCGCCCGGCCGGCCGACGTGAGCGGCCACAGGGGCGCCCAGGCTCGCGGGAGCCGGCGCCGGGGCGGCGCCTGCGGTGGGTGAGAAGCGTCCGCAGCGTCGCCGGTCAGATGTTTGTGCTCCAAGTGCTGATCGTGCTGCTGCTGGTGGTGGCCGCGGTGGCGGCCCTGCTGCTGCAGGCCCGCAGCGACCGCTTCTCCGCGGCGCGCAGCCGCTCGCTGGCCGCCGCTGAGGCCTATGCCCACTCCCCCGGCCTGCTGGCCACCCTGCGCACCCCCAACCCCAGTGCCGTCCTGCAGCCGCTCACCGAGGCCGCCCGCAAACAGGGCGGGGTGGACTTCATCGTGGTGATGAACCGGGATGGCATCCGCTACACCCACCCCATGCCGCAGCGGATCGGCAAGAAGTTCATCGGCACCATCGGCCCGTCCCAGCAGGGCCGGATCACCGTGGAGACCGTCCAGGGCCCGCTGGGCGAAGAGGTGCAGGCCATCGTGCCGGTCACCGACCCGCAGACCGACCCGCACGCCCGGGTGGTCGCCATGGTCTCGGCCGGCCTCAAGGTCAGTGCGGTCAGCAGCGCCTTCGACCGGCAGCTGCCATTGGTGCTGGTCGCCGGGGTGGCCGCGATGGCGCTGGCCACCGGCGGCACCGCGCTGGTGAGCCGGCGGCTGCGGCGGCAGACCCATGGCCTGGGCCCGGACGAGATGACCCAGATGTACGAACACCACGACGCGGTGCTGCACGCGGTGCGCGAGGGCGTGCTGATCGTGGACGCCGAGGGCAGGGTGCTGCTGGCCAACGACGAGGCGCGCCGGCTGCTGGACCTGGAGGCGGACGCCGAGGGCCGCCCGGTCACCGAACTGGGCCTGGAGCCCCGGATGGCCGAGCTGCTGGCCTCCTGCCGGGTGGCCTCCGACGAGGTGATCCCGGTCGGCGACCGGCTGCTGGCGGTGAACAACCGGCCCATCGAGCGCCGGGGCGGCCCGGCCGGCTCGGTGGCCACCCTGCGGGACTCCACCGAGCTGCGTGCCCTGGCGGGCCGGGCCGAGACGGCCCGCAGCCGGCTGCGGCTGCTCTACGAGGCCAGCGTGATCATCGGCACCACCCTGGACATCGAGCAGACCGCCTGGGAGCTCAGCCAGGTGGCCTCACCCGGCTTCACCGACTACGCCACCGTCGACCTGGCGGAGCCGGTGCTGCGCGGCGAGGAACCCGCGATGGGCATGGGGCTGCGCGGCCGGCAGGCGGTGCTGCGCCGGGTGGCGCTCACCGGGCCGCGGGACGACCACCCGCTCTATCCGGCGGGCGACCTGGTGACCTTTGCCGCGCCCACCCCGCAGGCCACCGGTTTTGTCAGCGGGCGCCCGGTGCTGGTGCCCGATCTGGGCACCGATCTGGGCTGGCGCACCCAGGATCCGGAGCGCACCCAGGCGGTGCTGGACTATGGCTTCCATTCGATGATCACGGTGCCGTTGCGGGCCCGCGGGGTGCTGATGGGCATCGCCAACTTCTGGCGCACCCAGGGCAGTCCGCCCTTCGAGGACGATGATCTGTCGCTGGCCGAGGAGCTGGCCGCCCGGGCGGCGGTGTGCATCGACAACGCCCGCCGGTTCACCCGGGAGCACGCCCTGGCCGTCACCCTCCAGCACAGTCTGCTGCCGCGCGACCTGCCGGAGCAGAACGCGCTGGAGGTCGCCTACCGCTATCTGCCCGCCCAGGCCGGGGTGGGCGGCGACTGGTTCGATGTCATCCCGCTGCCGGGGGCCCGGGTGGCGCTGGTGGTGGGCGATGTGGTGGGCCATGGCCTGCATGCCGCCGCCACCATGGGCCGGCTGCGCACCGCGGTGCAGAACTTCTCCACCCTGGACCTGCCGCCGGACGAACTGCTGGGCCACCTCGACGAGTTGGTGGCCCGGATCGACCAGGAGGCGGCCGGTGTGGACGAGGAGCTGCCGCCGGTGGCGGGCGCCACCTGCCTGTACGCGATCTACGACCCCACCACCGGGGACTGTTCGATGGCCCGGGCCGGCCATCTGCTGCCGGCGCTGGTGCGCCCCGGCGGCAGCGTGGAGTTCCCCGAGCTGCCCGCCGGTCCCCCGCTGGGCCTGGGTGGACTGCCCTTCGAGTCCCTGGAGTTCACGGTGCCCGAGGGCAGCAGTCTGGTGCTCTACACCGACGGACTGGTGGAGGACCGGGAGCGGGACATCGACACCGGGCTGGGGCTGCTCACCGAGACCCTGCGGCAGCAGGGCCGTTCGCCGCACGACACCTGTGAGGCGGTGCTCGAGGCGCTGCTGCCGCCGCGCCAGACCGATGACATCGCCCTGCTGGTGGCCCGGACCCGGGTGCTGGCGAGCGACCATATCGCCGAGTGGGAACTGCCCGCCGACCCCGCGGTGGTGGGCCGGGCCCGGGCCGAGGTCACCGAGCGGCTGACCCAATGGGGCCTGATGGAGGCGGTGTTCACCACCGAACTGATCCTCAGCGAACTGATCACCAATGCCATCCGCCATGCCTCCGGCCCGATCCGGGTCCGCCTGCTGCGCGACCGCTCGCTGATCTGCGAGGTCGCCGACACCAGCAGCACCTCGCCCCATCTGCGGCACGCCGCCGCCGAGGACGAGGGCGGCCGCGGTCTGTTCCTGGTCGCCCAGCTCGCCGACCGCTGGGGCACCCGCTACACCGCCGAAGGAAAGATCATCTGGGCCGAACTCCCGCTGCGCTGAAGGGCCGGGCCCCCACCGCGCCGAGGCAGGACTCCCGTCGCGCCGCGGCCGGACTCCCGCCGCCGTGAGGGTTCCAGGGGCCGCCCGTACACTGCGCGGATGCAGATCGGCAGGTCTCCCGCGCTGCGGGCGGTCATCGACATCACGATCGCGGTGTCGCTGACGGCGGTCGCCGTGTCCTTCGCCCGCCAGTACCACCCCGAGGGCTGGCCCCGGTTCGGCGCCCGGGCGGTGGCGCTCACCGGAGTGGCCAATCTGCCGCTGGCCCTGCGCCGCAGGGCGCCATGGACCGCGCTGCTGTGCTGCGCGGCCGGGCTGACGGCCTATACGGCGGCCGGCTACCAGCCCTCGGTCAGCGTCTGGGGGACGGTGCTGGCCTTCTTCAGCCTGGTCACCCTGCGGCCGCCGGGCACCTCGGCGGCGGCGGCCGTGCCCGCCCTGGCCGCCGTCGAGTTCAGCGTGGTGCGTGCCCGGGCGGTGTCCTTCCCGGTGGCCACCGCCGAGACGCTGCTGGTGGTGGGGCTGGCCTGGGTCATCGGGCACACCGTCCGGCAGAGCCAGGAGCGGGCCGTGCGACTGGCCGAACTGACCCGCCGGTTGCAGGTGGAGCAGGCCGCCCGGGCCCGCCACGCGGTGACCGAGGAGCGGATGCGCATCGCCCGGGAGCTGCACGATGTGGTGGCCCACCATCTGTCGGTGCTCTCGGTCCAGGGGTCGCTGGCCCGCTATGTCTTCGACTCCGACCCGCCCACCGCGCGCGCGGCGCTGGACACCGTCACCAGCACCGCCTCCCAGACCCTGGAGGAGATGCGCGGGCTGCTACGGATCCTGCGGGTCTCCCGGCAGGACGGCCAGGGTCCCGGCGGGCCGGACGGTGCCGCCTCCCCCGGGCTGGCCCAACTGCCCGCGCTGGCCGAGCGGATGGGGATCGCCGGGCTGACGGTGCAGATCCGCGCCGGCGGCCCCGCACGGCCGCTGCCGCCCGGCGCCGATCTGTGCGCCTACCGGATCGTCCAGGAGGCGCTGACCAATGTGCTCAAGCACGCCGGGCGGGCCCGCGTCAGCATCAGCCTGGACCACTCCGCCGAATCGCTCACCATCACGGTCCGCGACGACGGGGGCGAACCGGGAACCGCCCCGGAACCGGTGCCCGGTGGCGGCCATGGCCTGATCGGGATGCGGGAGCGGGTCACCGTCTACGGCGGCACCTTCCGCGCCGGACCCATCGAACCCGCCGGGTACGAGGTGCGCTTCTCACTGCCCAATCCCCGGGCGCTGCCCAGCCCCCATGACGACAGGGATATTTCCGCCGCTCCGGGCGAGGCGTAGCGGAGGACCGATCACGCGAGGGAGCGATCACCGTGAACTGGCGACACCATGCCGCCTGCCGGGACGAGGATCCCGACCTGTTCTTCCCGGTGGGCACCTGCGGCCCGGCCGTGCGGCAGACCGAGGAGGCCAAGTCGGTCTGCCGGGGCTGTCCGGTGCGCGGACAGTGCCTGCGCTGGGCCCTGGACCACGGGCAGGAGCACGGAGTGTGGGGCGGCACCAGCGAGAAGGAGCGCCGGCTGCTGCACCGGGCGCGGTCCCGGCGGCTGTCCGCGGCCGGTTGATCCGTACTCCCCCGGGGTGGTGGCGCTGGGCGATACTGGCCCGGACAACCCAGCTTGGGGGTGAACATGACAGACATTTCGGCCGGGTGGTCACCGTACCGCGCCGCCCTGGACGTCTGGCCGCTCTGCGAACGGGCCGGGCTCGGCCTGGCGGGCGAGGTGAGCCTGCCGACCCGCCACGCCTGGGAGGGTGCGCTGGCCACCCTGCCGGGCCGGGCCGACCCGGTGTATCTGGAGCTCTCCCTGGTGACCTTTGTGGACGTCGCCGGGACCGCGGCCCTGGCGCTGACCGCCCAACGCCTGGGCCACGGCCGGCGCCTGATCGTCGACCGGCCGCCGCCCTCGCTGCGGCGCGCCCTGGAAGCGTTCTGGTCCGACCTGCCGGCGATCGAGGTGACCCTGTGAGCAAGCCGACGACCCCGCCCGACCCCTTTGTCCACCCGGCGCTGTTCTACCGGGACCAGGCCGAATACCTGGCGGGCACCACCTCGTTCATCCGGGCCGGGCTGGCCGCCGGAGAACCCGTGGCGGTGGCCGTGCCGGCGGCCGGCCTGGAGCTGCTGCGCGCCGAACTGGGCACGGAGGGCAGGGCGGTGCGCTTTATCGACATGGAGCAGGCCGGCCGTAATCCGGGGCGGATCATCCCCCGGGTGCTGCGCGCCTTCGCCGACGCCCACCCCGACCGGCCGGTCCGCATCATCGGCGAGCCGGTGTGGGCCGGCCGCTCGGCCGCCGAGTATCCGGCCTGCGCCCAGCACGAGGCCCTGATCAACCATGCCTTCGCCGGGCGCCGGGTGACCATCCTGTGCCCCTATGACACCCGCCGGCTCAGCCCCCGGGCGCTGGTGGACGCCTATGCCACCCATCCCCTGATCATCCGGGACGGCCGGGCCCGGCCCAGCGACCGCTACGCCCCCGACCAGGTCATCGCCGCCTACAACCGCCCGCCCGCGCCCCCGCCCGGGCCACCCGCCCGCTTCCCCTTCGACGCCGCCCGCCTGCCCGATGCCCGCCGCTTTGTGGTCGACCGGGCCCGGGCCCTGGGCCTGTCCCCGGCCGCGCTGGACGATCTGGCGCTGGCCGTGGCCGAGTTGACCACCAATAGCGTGGTGCACGGCGGCGGCTCCGGCACGGTGCGGGTATGGGCCGAGGACGGTCACCTGGTGTGGGAGGTGGCGGACCGCGGCCACCACACCGATCCACTGGCGGGCCGCCGCCCGCCGACCCCGGAACGGCCCGGCGGCCGCGGCCTGCTGCTGGTCCATTACCTCAGCGACCTGGTGCACACCCACACCCGCCCCGGCGCCACCCTCACCCGCTGCTGGGTGCGGCGCTGACCCCCGGCACCGGCCCGGCGAAATTCCCCGCATGAACTCCCGCGAAGTGGGCAAGCGCCGCTCACACACCGACGAGCGGGAGGGAATATGTCTGTGGTGACGGCATCCATGACGACGGGACTGCCGGAGGTCACCGACCCGGGCAAGGTGGCGCCCCGGGACGCGCGCGCTCTGTCAAAGCTCTTCTTCGACCGGCTCTCCGTCCTCCAGGAGGGCACGGCCGAGTACCAGTACGCGCGCAACACCCTCATCGAGATGAACATGCCGCTGGTGCGCTACGCCGCCGGACGGTTCCGCAACCGCGCCGATGAGATGGAGGACATCATCCAGGTCGGCACCATCGGCCTGATCAAGGCGATCGACCGGTTCGAGCTCTCCCGCGAGGTGGAGTTCCCCACCTTCGCCATCCCCTACATCATCGGCGAGATCAAGCGGTTCTTCCGGGACACCTCCTGGGCCGTGCACGTTCCCCGGCGCCTTCAGGAGGCCCGGGTGGAACTGGCGAAGACCACCGATGAGTTGCACAGCCGCCTGGGCCGCTCCCCCACCGTCGGCGAACTCGCCACGGCCATGCGGCTCAGCGAGGAGGAGGTCATCGAGGCCCGGGTGGCCGCCAACGGCTACACCTCGGCCTCCCTGGACGCCACCCCCGGCGGCGACGGGGAGCCGGCACTCGCCGATGTGATCGGCGAGGAGGACCCGGCCATGGAGCTCGTGGAGAACTTCCAGTCCCTGTCCCCGCTCATCGCCGGCCTGGGCGAACGCGACCGCCGGATACTGCACTTGCGCTTCGTCGAGGAGCTGACCCAGGCACAGATCGGCGAACACCTGGGGCTCTCCCAGATGCATGTCTCCCGGCTGCTTTCCCGCATCGTGGGCCGGCTGCGGCAGGAGATGCTGGCGGACTGCTCCTGAGCACCTCCGCCGCTCCGGCCCCTCCCCCCGCCGACGACGGCCGACTGCGCACCCTGGCCGAGGAGTTGCACCAGGCCACCCTGGGGCTCGCGGGCCCCGATCCTGTCGGCTACCGCCACCGGCGCCGGACCCGAGTGGGACCGGGCGCCGCTCCTGGCCTGACCTCGCAGTCCAGGTTGCGTCTGACGGACCTTGAGCCGCGCCATGGCGAACCAGCGCGCTGCGTCCGTGCCTGCGAGCGGCTGGTCAAGAGCCGTCAGAAAGGCCCTAGCTGCGCCGCCCGCATCCCGGGCAGAAGGCGGCCCCCTCCGGCAGCGGCGCCTGGCAGCCTGCGCAGGGGATCTGCTGGGCCAGTTGCTGACCGCAGCCCATACAGAACCGGCCGCCATGGGTCTCGGTGCGGCAGTGCGGGCAGACCAACTGCCGTGGGGTGCGTACGTCATGCTCCTGACCGCGCCGCTGCCCCTCGTCGTAGGCCCGCTGGGTCACCATGTCGTTGACGCCCCGCTGCTGGGCGGCCAGCATCTCGCCGGCGGTGTCGGGGGCGCAGGTGAAGCAGATGCCCTGCTGCGGGTGCCAGCAGCGGCCGCAGACATAACCGGCACACCGGGCACACCGGTTGAAGTGGCCCTGGGCGGCGCTGATGGCACGCTGGAAGGCCGCGTCCCGGGAGCTGCCCCAGCTCGAACCCGCCAGCCCGTCGGCGGCGGTGCTGATCTCCCCGGCCACCCGGCCCAGCAGCCCGGAGGCCGCGCCCACGCCCTTGTTCAGCCAGCCGGCCAGCCGGCCTCCCCGGTACGGCTCGAAGGCCGAGCGCCAGGTGTCGTAGCAGCGGGAGCAGGAGAACTCGAACTGGAAGCCCGCCGCCGTGCCATGCTGCTCGCACAGATCCCGGTAATTGTGGGCAAAGTAGATCTCGTTGCTCACCGCTCGCTCCCCCGATGTGGCCATGACTGCATCCCAGCCGGACGACGCCCATGCCGCTGGTCCGGTTCCGGTGCCGGAAGTGTCGCACATTCGCACGGAACCGGCGGACCTCATGGCCGGGCACGGCCAAGTCCCCCTCCCCGGCCCGGAGTCTGGCGATCGGCGTCACCCTCGCCGCCGGCTGGCTCACACGAGCCGGCCGAACGCACCGTGCCCCGGCATGGGCCGGCGGCCGGCAGGGCACTGACGGTCGGCTGGATCGGCCGTGGCGTGCTGTGGTGGAACGCCGCCCTGAACGCGGTCATCACCGTGCACAACACCGGACAGGTGACCGTCGACTGGATCGAGGAGGACGGCACCGCCACCCGCACCACGGCCCCCTTCCGCTCCCCCCACCGGCTACCGGCGCCGCGCCCAGGACATCGTGGCGACCCTGGCCGCGGAACGGCTCCGGCTCACCGCCCTGGCCGGCGAGAACCGCACCTGGCGCTGGCCCGACTGGGCCCGCTACTACCGCGACCACCCGGTCACCGGCGTGCCGGCACGTGCGCTGGACTGGGAGTACGAGCCGTCCGACGGCCTCGGATACCGCCCTCTGGACACCGGCGCCGCGAGGGAGTCGATACCTCCCACCGCCCGGGTCCGCCTGCGGCCCACGGCCACCGCCGGGCACTGACCGCGCGCGACGGTCGGCACCCGTCCGGTCGTCTTCGCCTGATCCGGATTCCCACGAAGACACCGGACGGGTTGCCGCCTGGGCCCTGCGTCGATCCTCGTGGCACCCAAGTGTCCAGTCAATCCTGGGGATTACTCACTTGACCCAAGGCATCGCTTGGGTCTTGCTGGGTCCTGTGACTCTCGATGATCTACGTGTGTTCATAGCCGTGTGCCGGGCCGGCAGCCTCAGCGCCGTGGCCCGGGACCTGACCTGCACCCAGTCGGCGGTGAGCCAGCATGTGAAGCGGCTGGAGCGGGAGACCGGCATCAGTCTGCTGGAGCGCCGGCCACGCGGTGTGGTGCCCACGGCGGCGGGCCGCATCCTCTACGAGGCCGCCGCCGACGGGCTCGCCGGGCTCGATCTGGCCCTGCGCCGCCTGGGCGATCTGGTCAACGGCGAAACCGGCTCGGTGCGCATCGCCACCGGCGGCACGACCGTACGGCACTTCATGGCCGAGGCGATCGTCGCCTTCCGCCGCCGATACCCCCGGGTGAGCCTGGAGTTCCGGACCGAGACCTCCGGTCGCCGATGCTTCGACGCCCTGCTCTGCGGCGAACTGGACCTGGCCTGGATCACCATCGGCGCCCCGGTCCGCGGCATCGGGCAGCGGCCCGTCGTCCGCCTGCCCTGGGTGCTCGCAGTACGGGCCGGCGACCCGCTCGCGGCCCGGTCACACATCGACGCCACGGAGCTCGCCGGAGTTCCGCTGGTCCGGCTGCCGCCCCACTCCGCCTCCGGCACCCAACTGGACGCCGCCCTCACCGAACTGGGTGTCCAAGCCGGTTCGGACACCAGCGTCGCCGACTGGGACACGGCCCTGCTCCTGGCCGAACTCGGCCTGGGACACGCGGTGGTGCCCGCCCTCCCGGGCCTGCCCGCCCCCGGCGACGGGCCGTTGCGCCTCGTCCCCGTCCCGGACCTGCCCCCGCTCTCCGTCGGCTGGGCCGTGCGCCGCTGGGACGCGCTCCCTCCGCTCGCCCGGGCCTTCGCCGAAACCGTCGCCGAAACGGTCGCCGGCGCGGTCGGGGACGGCCGCGCCGCCTCCCGGGACGGGCAGCACACCTGACGCCGGCTCCGTCTGCAAACAGCGCCCGCCGTCTTTCCGGAAGCGTCGGGCACACCCCCGCCCATTGATCGTTTTCGGCAGCGAAGCAATGCCCGGATCGGGTGAGCGGCCACCGAGGAGTGAATCGCACAGGCGCCGCCGGGGCGCCCGCCCCATGGTTCCGGGCCGGTTGACAGCCCCTCGAATTCCTGGCCGACACAGCGCCCCCGGCAGGCCGTGACCGGCTCCCTACGGGGGCCGTTTTCCCGATCACTCGTCCGATCCACCAGTCAACGAGGAGGGTTTATGCATCACCGCCAAGCCCGGCCGGCGAATGCCACGGAGGTGCGTTTGCGATTCGAACACGATCAGCGGGTCCGCTATCGGCCCCTGGTCCATGTGATGGTGCTGATGCACCGCGACGACGGCCGGGTCCTGCTGCTCCGCCGGACCGGAAAACCGTACGCCGCCGGGCTGCTCGCCCCGCCCGGCGGGCGTCTGGAGCGCGACGAGACCATGATGGGCGGTGCGCTGCGCGAGGTCGGCGCGGAGACCGGCGTCCGGATCGCCCCGCGGGACCTGGAGTTCTGCCATCTGCTCCACCACCGCGACCCGCGGGACGGCGAAGGCCGGCTGGGAGTGGTCTTCACCGCCCAGCGGTGGTCCGGCGAGCCCGCCAACCGCGAGCCGGACCGGTGCTCGGCCCTGGTGTGGGCCGACCCCGCCCGGCCACCGGCGGACTGTGTGCCGTACACCGCCGCCGTCCTGACCCAGTTCTGCGCCGGCGCGCTGGCCTCCGTCCACGGCTGGCCGGCGACGGGAGGCCGGGCGTGAGGAACGAGCACCAGGAAGGGTCCCCCTCGGAGCGACTCCTGTTCGGTGGACCGCTGTTGCATGACGCCCGGTGGGCCGAGCACAACAAGGCGTACTTCGAGATGTCCTTGTGGGCGATGGCCCGGCGGCTGCCCCGCCTGGTCGCCTTCACCGGCCGGCTGGCCTGGCGCGCCGACCGCCGCGCCCTGTGGACCGTCGGCGCCGGGGAGTTGATCCAGGGCACCAGCCAGGCCATCGGCCTGATGGCCGTCAACAGCATGCTGGCCACCGTACTGGCCGCCGGCACCATCGGGCACCGGGTGCAGTCGGCCGTCCCCGCCATGCTGGGCGTGGCCGTCACCGGCATCATCGGCGCCCTGGCGACCTCGGCCTCCACCTCCGGTACGGGCCGGCTGGAGCCAAAGGTCGAACGGGCCGCCACCGAGCTCTATCTGGACCGGGTGACCGGAGTGGAGCTGGCGGCGATCGAGGACACCGACTTCAACCGGCTGATGGACTCCGCGCAGTACGGCGCCGCGGCGGCCCGGCGCATGGTCAAGGTGTGCACCGGCGTCATCGGCTCCCTGGTGAGCTTTGTCGCCGCCGCCGGAGTCCTCACCGCGCTGCACCCGGTGCTGCTGCCCCTGCTGGTGCTGATGACCGTGCCCCGGTCCTGGGCGTCACTGCGCAACTCACGGGCCCGGTACGGAAGTTACCTGCGCTGGATGCAGCACTCACGGGCCGGCCGGCTGCTGAGCCAGACGCTGCTGCGCCCCGATCCCGCCCCTGAGATCCGGGTCCATGGCGTCGGCCCGTTCATCCTGCGCCACTTCCGGGAGATGTCGGAGGCCTCGGAGGCCGAGCAGTCGCGGCTGGCCGGCCAGGCGGCCCGGGTCCGGCTGGCCGCCTCCGCCCTGACCGGAGCGGCCGCCCTGCTGACCTACCTGTCGCTGGGGGTTCTCCTCTCCACCGGGGTGATGGCCCTGTCGGTGGCCGGCACCGCCGTCCTCGCGGTGCGCACCGGCGGGCAGAGCCTGTCCGCCCTGGTTCTCCAGGTCAACAGCCTTTCCGAGGAGGCGTGTTACGTCCAGGACCTCGAACGGCTGCTGGCCGACGCGGAGCGGTGGGCCATCCCGGAAGGCGGCCGCCCGGTCCCGGACGGACTGTCGCTGATCCGCTTCGACCGGGTCACCTTCGGCTACCCCGCCGATGAGGACCGGGCCGGTGAGGACCAGGACGTGGCGGCCCCGCGCCCGGCGCTGAAGTCGGTGACCCTGGACTTCCCGGTCGGGAAGGTGGTGGCCCTGGTGGGCGAGAACGGATCCGGCAAGACCACGGTCGCCAAGCTGCTCGCCGGCCTCTACCAGCCGGATGCCGGCCGCATCCTCTGGGACGGTGTGGACGCCCGCGAACTGGACCGCGCCCAGCTGTTCGCCCGCTTCGCCATGGTCGGCCAGGACTTCCACCGCTGGCCCTTCACCTGCCGGATGAATGTGGCCATCGGCCGCCCGGAACGCCCGGTCGACCAGCGGGCGTTGGAGGAGGCCGTCCGCCACGCGGGCGCCGGCGCGATGGTGGCCGGACTGCCCCGTGGCTGGGACACCCTGCTGTCCAAGGGATACCGGGGCGGGCACCAGCTCTCCGGCGGCCAGTGGCAGCGCCTGGGCATCGCCCGGGCCCGCTACCGCGACGCCGGCATCCTCATCGTCGACGAGCCCACCTCGGCCCTGGACGCCAGGGCCGAGCAGGAGGTGTTCGAGCAGATCCGCGAGCTCGCCGACGGCGGCCGGACCGTCGTCCTGATCACCCACCGGCTCGCCTCGGTCCGGTACGCGGATCTCATCCACGTCCTGGAGAAAGGGGAGTTGCGGGAGAGCGGCTCCTTCGAGGAGCTGCTGGACACCTCGCCGGCCGGCGTGTTCCGCGAACTGTACGAGGTGCAGGCCCGCCAGTTCCGGCCCGCGGCACTGCCCGGGCAGCGGCGCCCGGCCGCGCCGGCGCACCCGGGCATGGAGCGGTGACCGGCGCCCCGGCGCGGCAGCGCGGCCGGTGACGGCACGGGCTGCCCGCCGGGGCGCTCGCCGGCCGTGAGCCATGGGGGTGGACCTCCGAGGAGCGCCCCGCGTGGGGCTCCCCGCCCTCCCCTGGTGTGCCTGATAGGCAGTCGCGGGTGACCAAGGACGCGCCCACCCGGCGAACACACGACGACGGCCACGATGCCCGTGAATCCGGCCGGCCGTTCGTCGTGGCCGCCTATGCCTTCGCCGTGGTGATGTGCGGCACCACCCTGCCCACTCCGCTGTACGGGCTGTACCAGCGGCAGTTGGGCTTCTCCGCGCTGATGGTGACGGTGATCTTCGCCGTCTATGCCTTTGGGGTCATCGCGGTGCTTCTGCTGCTGGGACAGCTGTCGGACACCGTCGGCCGGCGGCCGGTGCTGTTCGCCGGGCTGGTGGCGTCCGCGCTCAGCGCCCTGTGCTTCCTCTTCGCACGGGGACTGCCCGAGCTGTTCGCGGGCCGGGTGCTGTCGGGGCTGTCCGCCGGGCTGTTCACGGGGACCGCCACCGCCGCCGTGGTGGAGCTGGCGCCCCGGCGGTGGGCCGGCGCCGCCGCGCTGACCGCCACCGCCGCCAACATGGGCGGGCTGGGCGGCGGGCCGCTGCTCGCGGGCCTGCTGGCGCAGTACGGGCCGGATCCGCTCCATTGGGTGTTCCTGGTGGATCTCATGCTGGTGGCGGTGGCCATGGCGGGCCTGCTGACGGTCCCGGAGACGGTACGGGCCCAACGCGGCGTCCCGCCGCGCCCCCGGCGGCTGCGGGTCCCTCGCTCCGTACGCCCCGCCTTTGTCCCGGCGGCCATGGCCGGCTTCGCGGGCTTCGCCACGCTGGGGTTGTTCACCTCGGTGGCGCCCAGCTTTCTGAGCCAGGTGGTGGGAGTGAGCGGCCCGGCGGTTTCCGGCTGTGTGGTCTGCGCCGTGTTCGCGGCCTCGACGGCGGGGCAGCTGCTGATGGGGCGGAGCGGTGTGCACCGGGCACTGTCCTGGGGGTGCGTGGTGCTGGTGGCGGGCATGGCGGTCATCTTCTGCTCATTGCTCGTGTCCTCGCTGCCGTTGTTGGTGCTGGGGGCGGTGACGGCGGGCATGGGGCAGGGCCTGTCGTTCCGGGCCGGTGTCACGGTGGTGGGCGAGCGGAGTCCGGCCGGGCGGCGGGCGGAGGTCAACTCGGCGCTGTTTGTGGTGTTCTATGTGGCCCTCTCGCTTCCCGTGATCGGGGTGGGGGCGATGGCCGTCACCCTGGGGCTTCGCCAGTCCGGCCTGGTCTTCACCGGGTGCGTCGCCCTGCTGGCGGCCGCCACCGCGGTGCTGCCGGCGCTGCGGCCGGTGGAGCGGGGCGGGTCGTAGGGCCCTGCCGGTGCCCGTAAGGGGCTGCTCGACCAGCCGTCGACGGCCCGCACCGAAGGGTGACGGGGACGCCCCCGGCCCGGCGGCCCGGCGCCCGCCGATCAGCCCCGGCCGGCCCGGTTCCGCCCCGGCCCCGCCCGCCCGGCCGATAGGCTGATCGACTGTGACCACCAGCGATGCGGGTGACGGACCTCCCCCGCCTGCCGGCCTCCCCGGCCTTCGATCGGCTCTCGACGAGAACCTCGAACGGCTGGGCGAGAGGCTGGCCGAGTTCGCCCGGGCCCAGGAGCGGATGCACGGGCTGCTGGAGGCGATACTCGCCATCAGCGGGGAGCTGGAACTGCCCGTCGTGCTGCGCCGCATCGTCAGCACCGCCATGGATCTCGCCAACGCCCGTTATGGGGCGCTGGGCGTACTGGACGAAGAGGGCTCGGAGCTGGCCGAGTTCATCCCGGTGGGACTGAGCGAGGAGGAGCGGGAGCGGCTGGCGGGCGTGGCCCTGCCCCATGGTGAGGGTCTGCTGGGCCAGCTGATCACCGATCCCCGCCCGCTGCGAACCGATGACATCCCCGGCCATCCCCAGGCCGCCGGTTTTCCCCCGGGGCACCCGCCGATGCGCACCCTGCTCGGGGTGGCCATCTCGGTGCGCGGCAAGATCTACGGGAACCTCTACCTCACGGACCGCCAGGACGGCAAGCCCTTCGACCAGGACGACGAGGCGGTGGTGATCGCCCTGGCCGGCGCGGCGGGCGTGGCCATCGAGAACGCCCGGCTGTACGGCCAACTGCGCGCCGGAGCCGAGCAGTTCCAGCGCCTGCTGCTGCCCCGGCTGCCGGATCTGACCCCGTTCTCCGCCTGGGCGATGTACCAACCGGCCGCCGATCCACGGCTGTTGGGCGGCGACTGGTACGACGCCCTGCTGCTGCCCGACGGCACCGTGGTGCTGATCGTGGGCGATGTGGTGGGCCATGACGTACGGGCGGCCGCCGCCATGGCACAGATCCGCAATATGCTGCGCGCCCTGGCCTTCGACTCCGCTGCCCCGCCGGGCGAACTGCTGTCTCGGCTGGACCGCGCGCTGGCCGCCTTCGGCGACCCCACCATGGCGACCGTCTGCCTGGCCCGGATCCAGCCCGCCGCCGACGGCTGGTCGCTGTGGTGGAGCAGCGCCGGCCATCCGGCACCGTTGGTGGTGACCGCGGACGGCCGCACCGTCCGGCCCGATGAGGAAGCGGGCGTCCCGCTGGGAGTCGATCCCTCGCTGCCCCGCCAGGACCACTGCTGCCCGCTGCCGCCCGGGGCCACGGTGCTGATGTTCACCGACGGCCTGGTCGAACGCCCGGACCTGGACCCCGAAGTGGCCGTGGACCAGGTGGCGCGGGCGGCCGCGGCCCATGCGGACCGGGATCCGGAGCCCCTGGGCCGGGCCGTGGTGGCGGCCCGGCCGAGCGATGACCACGACGACATGGCGCTGCTGGTGGTGCGCGTGCCCGGGGTGGACTAGCCGGCCGGCTCCGCCGGTCTCCGGTGCCAGGGCCCGGGTGTCGCACAGCAGGCGCGGGACGGGGGCACCCCCTTCGTCCGCCGCCGAAGCGCCGTCAGCTCCTTTGGCTTTATCACATGGCTCGCGGCCGTACGCGGACGGTTCGGCACCCCCGGAAAACGGGCATAAGTCCGGCGGAGAGCGCCGTATCCGGCCGGGCTCCTGCCGGCGGTGACCTCTCATGGGTCCAACCGGCGGCGGTTCAGTGGGCGTTGGACCGGTTGGACGGTGATGAGCCGAGTCCCCTGCCCCCACGCTCAACCGCGAAGGGCGTCACGTATCCACACCGGCCGGCCCCGCCCCCGGAGGCACTCATGAAGCCCGACCACACCCGCTCCTGTGACCGGTGGCAGCATCGGCTCCGGCTGTGCCTGTGTGTGCTGCTGCTCGGGGCCTTGGCGACGGTCGCCCCGCTGGCGGGGTGCGGCACCTATCAGTCACGGCTGCACACCGTGCACAGCCAGGCCGCGCACCGCCACCGGGTCACCGCCCGGCTCGCCGCCGACGTTCCCGAGGCGCCCGGGGACGGCCCGCACTGGGCGCCGGTGCGCTGGACCGACCGCCGCGGTGCCGAGCGTTCCACGATCGCCGAGGTCCCGGACGGCGCGGCCCGGGGCGATCCGGTGACCGTATGGGTGGACCACACCGGACAGGCGGCCAGGCCGCCGATGAGCCCGCGCAAGGCGCTCGCGGCCGGCTGGACCGCCGGGGTGGTGTGCGCGGGCGGCCTGGTGCTGGCCTTCGGCGCCTGCTGGGCGGGGCTGAACGCCGGCTTCGACCGGGTGCGCTATGCGCGCTGGGCCCGGGAATGGCAGACCGTGGAACCCAAGTGGTCGCGGGAACTGCTGAGTTGAGGGCGGCGACGGTGCCCGGTGTCCTGAGGGGCGCTCAGGCGTGCACGCCGGACCGGCCCGTCTCACCCGCCGGAAGTCCTCGACCAGCTTGCTGATCGAGACGTTCATCACCGAGGTGTCCAGCACCATCAGGAACTGGGCCGTCCCCAGGACGGCCAGGGCCCGCCCTCGCTTCACCGGCCGTACCTCTCCCCGTTCGACTGCGCCTGTCTATGATCGGGGGCGCGCCCGGCCGGACCGAGGGAGACACCATGCACATTGCCGACAGCCACGATGTGATCCGTGTGCACGGGGCGCGCGAGAACAACCTCAAGGACGTCAGCATCGAGCTTCCCAAGCGCCGGCTGACGGTGTTCACCGGTGTTTCCGGCTCGGGCAAGAGCTCGCTGGTGTTCGACACCATCGCGGCCGAGTCACAGCGGCTGATCAACGAGACCTACAGCGCGTTCGTCCAGGGCTTTATGCCGGCACTGGCCCGGCCCGAGGTCGATGTCCTCGAAGGGCTGACCACCGCGATCATCGTCGACCAGCAGCGGATGGGCGCCGACCCCCGCTCCACGGTCGGCACCGCCACCGACGCCAACGCGATGCTGCGCATCCTCTTCAGCCGGCTCGGGCAGCCGCATATCGGCCCGCCCGGCGCGTTCGCCTTCAATGTCCCCTCGGTCCGGGCCAGCGGTGCGATCACGGTGGAGCGGGGTGCCCAGAAGGCGGTGAAGACCACCTTCACCCGCACCGGTGGCATGTGCCCGAGCTGCGAGGGCCGGGGCACGGTCTCCGATCTCGACCTCGCCCAGCTCTTCGACGACACCAAGTCGCTCTCCGAGGGCGCCATCACCGTCCCCGGCTACAAGGCGGGCGGCTGGAACTACCGGCTCTACAGCGAGTCGGGCTTCTTCTCCCCGGACAAGCCGGTCCGGGAGTTCACCAAGCGGGAACTGGAGGACTTCCTGCACCGCGAGCCGACCAGGATGAAGATCGCGGGCATCAATATGACCTATGAGGGTCTGATCCCGAGGATCCGGAAGTCGATGCTCGCCAAGGACCGTGAGGCGATGCAGCCGCATATCCGGGAGTTTGTGGACCGGGCGGTCACCTTCGCCACCTGCCCCGAGTGCCAGGGCACCCGGCTGAGCGAGGCGGCCCGCTCCTCGCGGATCGGCGGGATCAGCATCGCCGACGCCTGTGCGATGCAGATCAGCGACCTGGCCGCCTGGGTAAGCGGCCTGGACGAGCCCTCGGTGGCGCCGCTGCTCGGCAAGCTGCACCACTCCCTGGAGTCATTTGTGGAGATCGGCCTGGGCTATCTCTCGCTCGACCGGCCGGCGGGCACGCTGTCCGGCGGCGAGGCCCAGCGCGTCAAGATGGTCCGTCACCTGGGTTCGCCGCTCACCGACGCCACCTATGTCTTCGACGAACCCACCACGGGCCTGCACCCGCATGACATCCAGCGGATGAACGGCCTGCTGCTGCGGCTGCGGGACAAGGGCAACACGGTGCTGGTCGTGGAGCACAAGCCGGAGACGATCGCGATCGCCGACCATGTGGTCGACCTCGGCCCGGGGGCCGGTGCGGCGGGCGGCACCGTCTGCTTCGAAGGCACCGTCGAGGGGCTCCGGGCGGGTGGCACCCTCACCGGCCGCCACTTCGACGACCGGGCCGCTGTCAAGGAGACGGTGCGCACCCCCACCGGCATGCTGGAGATCCGTGGCGCGCGGACGCACAACCTGCGCGAGGTGGATGTGGACATCCCGCTCGGGGTGCTGACCGTGGTCACCGGTGTCGCCGGTTCCGGCAAGAGCTCGCTGGTCCATGGGTCGATTCCGGCCGACGCAGGGGTGGTGTCGGTCGGCCAGGGCGTGATCCGAGGCTCGCGGCGGAGCAACCCGGCGACCTACACCGGGCTGCTCGATCCGATCCGCAAGGCGTTCGCCAAGGCCAGTGGCGTCAAGCCGGCGTTGTTCAGCGCCAACTCCGAGGGCGCCTGCCCCAGTTGCCATGGCATTGGCGTCATCTACACCGACCTGGCGATGATGGCCGGCGTGGCCACCCCTTGTGAGGATTGCGAGGGCAAGCGGTTCCAGGCGTCGGTCCTGGAGAACCGCCTTGGCGGGCGCGATATCAGCGAGGTGCTGGCGATGCCGGTGGCCGAGGCGGCGGAGTTCTTCGGCGCCGGTGAGGCACGCACACCGGCCGCGCACCGTATCCTCGCCCGGCTCTCCGATGTCGGGCTGGGCTATCTGACTCTGGGTCAGCCACTCACCACACTGTCCGGCGGCGAGCGGCAACGGCTCAAGCTGGCCACCCATATGGCCGAGAAGGGCGGCGTCTACGTCCTCGACGAGCCGACCGCCGGCCTGCATCTCGCCGATGTCGAGCAGTTGCTGGGCCTGCTCGACCGGCTGGTGGACTCCGGCAAGTCGGTCATTGTCGTCGAGCACCACCAGGCGGTCATGGCCCACGCCGACTGGATCATCGACCTCGGCCCCGGCGCCGGCCACGATGGCGGCCGGGTCGTTTTCGAGGGCACCCCCGCCGATCTGGCCGCCGCGCGCTCCACGCTCACCGGGGAGCATCTCGCGGCTTATGTGGGCGGCTGACGGCCTTCGTTCAGGCGCGGGTCGGGCGGCCCACAAGGGGCGCGGGGAACTGCGCGACCAGCCACGGGCGGCCCGCGCCTGAAACGCGACAGCCCCCGCTGATCACCCCACCGCGACCCCCGCGACAAAGGATTCCAGCTCCGCGGCGGCCGCGACCGGCGCCTCCAGGGGCAGCAGATGGCCGCTGCCCGGGATCACGGTCAGCCGCGCCTGCGGGATATGGGGCAGCAGGCAGCGGCGCAGCACCTCCGGTGGTTCCACCCGGTCGTGCTCGCCCGCCAGCACCAGCACGGGGACCGCGATCGCCGCGGCGGCGTCCGTGATGTCGGCCGCGATGCCCCGCATCGGCCACTCGGCGCGTACCGCGTCATCCGCGGCCGCCAGGCTGTCGCGCACCACGGCGCGCCGGGCGGCCGGGGCCAACGGGCAGGCGGTCAGGGCGTGTTGGAGTGCCTGCTCTACGGTCTCCGCTGAGTCATAGGCGTGTCCCAGGGCCTGCCGGTACTCGGTGGTCACGGTGGCGGGCGGCCGCGGCGGCGCCGGGGCGAGCAGAACGAGTCCGGCCAGGCCGGCGGGGCGCCGGGCCGCGACGAGCTGGCTCACCTTGCCGCCCATGGAGTGGCCGGCCAGGACATACCGGTCGAGCCCCAGGCCGGCGATCATGTCGAGGAGATCGTCGGCCAGTTGGCCGAGGTGGTACGGGCCGGGCAGCGCCCGTGACGCGTTCCAGCCGCGCTGGTCGAAGCAGACCGTGTCGCGATCGGCGGGGAGTTCCGCGACCACCGCGTCCCAGGTGCGCGCCGAGCCGCCCCAGTAGTGCACCAACACCAGCGTCGGCCCGCGCCGTCCCCGTCTGTGGGCGCCAAGTGTTCCTCCGGTGACGGGTACGCGGTGGGTGCTGGTGATTTCCGGCGTGGGCACAACGGTCTCCCCGGGGTGGGTTCATGGCTGGATACCCGAGAGGTTACGGTCGTCTCCCCTGAGGAATCCCGGTCGAAAGGCGCGAAGTTCTTGTGGAAACCGGTCAGTTCCCCGGCGTCCGGCAGCTGCGTTACGCCCCCGCCCCCGGCGGGGAGTCCGGGGTCGAGGTGCTTGATTTCGCACGGTTGCGGGACATGGACCCGGCCGGCCGGCGAACGCGGCTCCAGCGTCCGGACTTCCATGTGCTGGCTCTGATCGCATCAGGCAGCGGACGGCACTCGGCGGACTTCGTCGACTACCCGTTGCGGGAGCGGACCGTGGTCTGGATCCGTCCGGGCGTGGTGCACCGCTGGGCCGATGCCGAGGAACTGGACGGATTCCTGGTGCTGTTCGCACCGGGCTTCCTGTCCGCCCCCGGCCCGGCCGCGGACGCCGCGGCGGATGTCTTCGGCCCGGTCTGCTGGGAGTCGGCCGAGGAGGTCTGGCCCCTGTGTCTGGGTGCCGTGGAGCATCTGGGCCGGGAGTACGCGGCCGGGGTGTCGGCCCCGTCGCCGGCCTCGGCCCCGCTGCTCGCCCACCTGCTGGCGGCGCTGGTGCTGCGGGTGCTGCCGCCGTCCGGCCCGGCCCGGCCGGCCGGGTGCGCACCGGAGGAGCATGCGGTGTTCCGCCGCTACCGGGCGGCGGTGGAGGAGCACTTCGCCACGCGGCACCAGGTCGCGGACTATGCCTCCGCCCTCGGCTACGGCCGGCGCACCCTGACCCGGGCCACCCGGGCGGCCACCGGGCTGGGTGCCAAGCAATTCCTCGACCAGCGGATCCTGTTGGAGGCCCAACGGCTGCTCGCCCACACCGGGCTGCCGGTCGCACGGTGCGCGGAGCGGCTGGGCTTCCCGGACGCGGCGAACTTCACCACCTTCTTCCAACGGCAGACCGGGGTACCGCCCAGCCGCTGGCGCGCCGGGCACGGCAGGGCGGAGGTGCGGTTGCCTTCTTCGCGAACTGGCCGGCCGTGAAAGGACGTTGCCGATCGCCTCGGCTGCGGTACTGGCGGCATGGGCCCGTGTGGCGCCGCCAAGACCGCCGGAGACGCCCGCGGTTGGGCAGGAGACGGGCCGGCAGGTCCGCCACGACCGGCCGTCATGGGGTGCCGAGAGGACGATCGACGACTGTGGCTCGTACCCCTTTGTACCTGGACGACTTGGTCGAGCACTGGACGCTGTTGAAGGACGGGCAGGGGCTCGTGTCCGGCAAGCGCGGTGCGTATGAGTGGAGCGGTCGGACGGTCGAGCACCACCGTGCGCAAATCCGCGGGCACCTGGGCTTCCGTGAGCGCAGTGTCGCGGACGCGGACAAGCCGGCGGCCTGGCCCGTTGTTGTGCGGAGTGCATCGAGCCGCCCACCCCGGGGCGGTGCGACCCGATCGTGGGGGCGGCGCTGCGGGCCGCCGAGGAGACGCTGAGCCCGGATGCCGAGCCGTCCGCCGCGTCGGTTGAGGAACAGCGCAGGGCTGTCTGCGCCGGGCCAGGAGGCGCGTTCGGTCCGCGCGGGATGCCTCGCCCTCGCCGGACCGGACGATGACCTTTCCCTTGCGCGCGGACAAGGGGACTGAGTCCGAGCCGGGTGAAGAAACATATGCCGGCGATATGCCGTGCTGCTTAGGCTCCGGGTATGCGCGTGTTGATCGTGGAGGACGAGCCCTACCTGGCCGAAGCCGTCCGGGACGGTCTCCGGCTGGAAGCGATCGCCGCCGACATCGCCGGCGACGGCAACTCCGCTCTGGAACTGCTCAGCGTCAACTCCTACGACCTCGCGGTCCTCGACCGCGACATCCCCGGCCCCTCCGGCGACGAGATCGCCCGGCGAATCGTCGCCTCCGGCAGCGGCATCCCGATCCTTATGCTCACCGCTGCCGACCGGATCGACGACAAGGCGTCCGGGTTCGAGCTCGGCGCCGATGACTACCTCACCAAACCGTTCGAGCTCCGGGAGCTCGTCATGCGGCTGCGGGCGCTGGACCGCAGACGCGCCCACGCCCGACCACCGGTCAGCGAGATCGCGGGCCTGCGGCTGGACCCCTTCCGCCGGGAGGTCTTCCGCGACGGACGCTATATCGCGCTCACCCGGAAGCAGTTCGCCGTGCTCGAAGTCCTCGTCGTCGCCGGAGGCGGTGTCGTCAGCGCCGAAGAACTCTTGGAGCGGGCCTGGGACGCCAACGCCGACCCCTTCACCAATGCCGTCCGCATCACCGTCTCCGCCCTGCGCAAACGACTCGGCGAACCATGGCTCATCAGCCACGGTGCCCGGCGTCGGCTACCGAATCGACACCGGCAGCACTCATGAATAGGCGCCCAGGGCTCAGCGCCCGCCTGAAACTCACCGTCAGCTACGCCGGATTCCTCCTCATCGCCGGCACTCTCCTGCTGGCCGTGGTGTGGGGGTTCCTGCTGCGCTATGTACCCGACAGCCCCCAGGGCCTTCTCGGGGTCGCACCCAACCGCTACGTCCTCCTGCGCATGTTCGCCCCCGCCGCGGCCATAGCACTGGCCTTCCTGCTGGCGTTCGGCCTCCTGGGAGGATGGATCCTCGCCGGCCGGATGCTCGCACCACTCACACGGATCGCGGACGCGGCACGGATGGCCGCGAACGGATCACTGTCCCACCGGGTCCGCATGCAAGGTCCCCAAGATGAATTCCGCGAACTCGCCGACGCGTTCGACATCATGCTCGAACAACTCGAATCCCACGTCAGCGAACAGCGACGATTCGCCGCGAACGCCTCCCACGAACTGCGCACCCCGCTGGCGATCTCGAAGACCCTCCTCGACCTCGCCCGCAACGACCCCACACGGGATCAGGGCGAACTCATCGAACGCCTCCACACCGTCAACACGCGGGCGATCGACCTCACCGAGGCCCTCCTGCTGCTCGGCCGCGCCGACCGCAAGGGCTTCACCCGCGAGCCCGTCGACCTGTCCCTCATCGCCGAAGAAGCCGGCGAAACGCTGCTTCCCCTCGCCGAAAAGCGCCGGATCACGCTCGATGTCACCGGCGAGAAGGCACAGACCCTCGGCTCCGCGGCGCTCATGCTGCGGATGGTGACCAACCTCGTCCAGAACGCCGTCGTCCACAACCTCCCCTCCGGCGGCACCGTAACGGTGCACACCGAATCGCAGTACGACGCGAGCGTGCTGCGGGTCGAGAACACCGGCCATCGGGTCCCGGCGGAACTCCTACCGACCCTCACCGAACCCTTCCAACGTGGAACAGAACGCACACGCACCGACGAACATGCCGGGGTCGGCCTCGGGCTGGCCATCGTGCACAGCATCGTCCGGGCACACGACGGGACCATCGACCTCGCACCCCGCCCCACCGGCGGTCTCCTTGTCACGATTCGACTCCCCGGCACGCCACAGGCATCGTCCCCGAGCGGGGCCCACTAGGCCGGCGGCAGGACCATCGCACTGCCGGCCTGCGCCAGTTCCTTGAGCCGGGGATCCGGTGTATCGCGGGCGTATCGAAAATCGCATACGCCACCGCAGCAGTCTCCCGTCTTCAGTGGAGGCACGGGGACCACATGGGTGGTGATCAGTTGCCGATAGCGGTCGCCGGCAGACCTGCAACGGTCGATCTATCGATCAGGAAAGGACCGTGATCATGGACGCGGATTCCATACGTGGCATCAATCGGCGGCGGCTGCTCGGGTGGAGCGGTTTGGCGGCCGCCGGCGTGCTGGCGGCCGGCGCGCCGCTGGTGGGCGCCCGACCCGGCCACGCCGACCCGGCCCCGACCGACTCCGACATCCCACCGGCCACCCGTCCCGGCGGAGCCTACGACCAGTACGTGGCGAAGCTGGCCGCCGAGGGGAAGTTCTCCGGCGTGGTGCTGCTGTCGCACCGGGGCCGGACGGTGCTGTCCCGCAGCTACGGCATGGCCGACAGGGAGAAGGGGATCCGCAATCACGAAGGCATCGCGTTCAGCCTCGGCTCGGCGGGCAAGCCGTTCGGCGCGGTGGCCATCTTGCAGCTGGCACAGCAGGGCAAGCTGAGCCTGTCGGACACGGTGGGCACCCATCTGAAGGGCTTCGCCAAGGACATCGCCGAGCAGGTGACCATCCATCACCTGCTCTCCGGCGCCTCCGGGCTGGACACCCCGGATGAGGACGTGCAACGCATCTTCCGGAGCCGGGAGGAGGTGCACGAGTATTACGAGCAGTGGGCCCGGCAGTCGAAGGTGGTGGCCCCGCCCGGCACTCCCACCGGCCACTCCGGCGCCGATATCGCCATCCCCGCGTTGATCGTGGAGGCCGTGAGCGGCAAGACGTACTGGGACTACGTGCAGGAGAACATCTTCGGGCGCTGCGGCATGACCGGCTCGGCGTTCCGCACCAGGCCGCAGTGGCTCACCGACGAGCACATCGCGCGCCCGTATATGACGCTGGCCGACGGCAGCCAGGTGGACGCGGTCCGCAATCTGGACAAGGGCAGCCCGGACCCGGACGTACTCGGCAAGAATCCGGGCCGCAGCTTTATCGATGCCCCCGGGGACGGCGGCTTCGCCACCGCGCCGGATCTGGTCCGGTTCGCGCGCGCGTTGGGCGACGGCACGGTGCTGGACCGGCCCTGGGCCGAGTTGCTCACCGGGGCCAAGATCCCCCACAGCGGTTCGTCGTTCGGGGCCTACGACATGCCGGTCCGTATCGTCAACGGCCAGTGGGTGTTCGGGCGCGGCGGTCGCAATCCCGGTGTCAGCGCCAACTGGAACGTCTACCCGTACACCGGCTGGGTCGGCGTAGTCCTCGGCAACTGCGACGGTCTGTCGCTGCAGGAGATCACCGGGCGGGAGTTGCAGGCCATCACCGGGGCTTCGCCCGGCGAGGGAGGTGGTGGCTGAAACGGCCCGGCGAGGGTCCGTCTCAACTGCCGCTGTGCGGAACCCTCGTGGTTCCTTTGCCATGGGCGGCGCGCTTCCGGCGACACCATCTGCGGGCGGCTTTCTTCCGCGCCGGGGCCGGGGCCCCGCCGCCCGGACCGTCCGGGCTGCCCGGGCCGTCCGGGCCGTCCGGACCGCAAGCGCGGAGCTTCTCCTCGGCACGCAGGCCGATCCAGTAGCCCAGCGCCCGGTAGGCGTCGAACTGCCGGTGGTCGAACCACTGGTCGCCGGTGGAGTCACGGGGGAAGACCGGGCTGCCCTGGGCATAGGCGAGGATTTCATAGGGCATCTCGCCGGTCAGCGTCGACCGGGCGACGATCAGCCGCCCCTTGGTGCCGAGTTTGCGGCCGTTGCCGTCCTTCAGCTCACGGGGGTAGGTGATCACCCCTTCGATCACCGCCTGGGGCGAGAGCCGGGCGTTCATGGACGCCAGTGGGTTGGGCGGTGTCAGGAAGGTCGGCGGCGCGGGCGGGCCCTGCGACGGCGGGCTGTGGGGCACCAGGGGGGACATGCCGCCGGGGACGAGTTTCACCCACTCTTCGGGGGTGAAGGTGATCTCGACGCCGAGCTCCTCCTGGGCCAGGGTGATGGCCTCGCCCAGGGCGGCGGCGAAGGGCGGCGTGCCTCCGCTGGCGTCGACGCACACCGCGGTGGTGACGCCATGGCGGAGCAGCTCGACCAGGCCCAGGTTGTCGTAGTGTCCGCCGTCGGTGACCAGCAGCATCCGGTCGTCCATCGGGTAGCGCCCGGACACCTCGCGCAGCAGATAGGGCAGCCGGCGGACGGCGGGCAGCGGTGGCAGTGCCCAGTCGGCGTTCTTGGCCCAAAGGGCCCCGAGTACACCGGGGTTGGGGAGCCAGGTGCCGAGCCGG
Source organism: Streptomyces sp. NPDC052396 (assembly GCF_044593195.1). Lineage (NCBI taxonomy): Bacteria > Bacillati > Actinomycetota > Actinomycetes > Kitasatosporales > Streptomycetaceae > Streptomyces > Streptomyces sp. NPDC052396. The sequence continues at coordinate 99,004 of NZ_JBIUAW010000007.1, read as the reverse complement.
GCATTGGTGAGCGCGAACAGTGTCTGGAACGCGCGGGCCTGGCGTCCCATGGCCGAGGCGAAGGCCGCGCCGGAGACGGCGACGGCGGATTCCACGGTGAGGTCCTTGCGGATGACCGGTTTGACGGCCGGCTTGGTGGTCCGGCACAGGACGTCGGTGGGGGCGTATCCCACGTCCGGGCCGCCGATGTAGTCATACGACAGCGAGAACGACACCGCGTGCCGGTGCGGCGGTGTGCGGTCGTCGCCGGACAGGCTGGCCGCCGCGGCAAAGATGACCTGGGGGAAGCCGGGGCGTCTGGCGCCGTACCGGGACAGCGGGGTCGGCTCCTCGAAGCCGTAGGGGATGGCGATCTGCGCCCCGCCCGGTGTGGTCCAGCGGCGGACGGCGAACGCGGAGACCAGCCGGGTGCGGTAGAAGGGGTGCAGGCTCATCCAGGTCTGGTCCAGGCTCAGGGCCACCGTCACCAGGACGGCGGGCAGCACGATCTGCCAGGGGACCGGGGACTCCGGCCAGTGCCGCCCGGTGGCGGTCGCCCAGCCCAGCACCAGCAGTGCGGCCGCCGTCACCACCAACAGCACCGTCCACACCAGGATGTACTGGGTGATCCCATTGGGCACGGCCCGCTGCAACCGGGCGTGCTTGGGACCGCCGGCCAGGTGTTTGACCTTCTCCACGCGCCGCCACATGGTGCTCACCAGCACGGTCACATAGGCGAACAGCGCGGTGCCGCCCGCGCCTGCCCCGACCTGCGGGGCGCCCACGTCGAATCCCTGCTTGAGCCGGATGGTTCCCCAGGCCAGGCCGGGGATGACGATCACCAGGACGGCCAGCAGCAGGCCCACCACCAGCAGCGTCCGGTAGACGGTCTGCAGCACGTCCGACAGCCGCTGTACGCCGAGGCACAAGGACACCAGCCACAGGAACCACCAGGCGGCGGCGAGGCCGAGCAGCAGGGCGACGGCCGCCAGGGCCGGTGCCCGGAAGGTCAGCGGCCCGGGCGGCAGCACCGGTTGGGTCAGCGGCACCAGGTGGTAGCCCCAGCTCAGCGCGAGTCCCAGCACCAGCACCGAAGCGGTGAGCAGGGCCAGCGAGGCCAGCAGGCCCCGCAGCACGGCGCCCAGGGCGACCAGCCACTGTCCGGTGCCCTCGGCGACGTACATCGAGTGCCGGCGGGTGTGGTTCTCCTCCGGGGTGCCGGGCATATAGACCTCGTCGGCGGTGATCCGGTACGAACCCTCGTCCAGGCCGGCCTTCTTGCCCCGGCCGTCGTCGGGCGGCCCGGTCAGCGCCAGTTGCAGGGCACCCGTGAGGTAGCCGCCGCCGGAGACCGACACCAGATAGCGGGCCCGGCCCAGTTGGGCGCGGAGGGCCTGGAGCGCACCGAGGGCGAAGCAGGCCGAGCGGATGCCGCCGCCGGAGACACAGAAGCCGGACCCGCCCTGTTCCCGGCCGGGCGGCACCCGGCTGCCGTCATCCCAGCGCGCCGTCCTGGAGCGTGGCGCGCTGTAGCGCGTCGCCGTGGGCCACAGCTGCCCGTCGGACTGCATCACCGGCCAGGGCGGGATGACCCGGGACTCGCCGGTGTCCCCTCCGGTCCCGGCCAGGGCGTGGAGTGCGGCCCGTTTGAGGATGATGCCGGCCGCGATCGCCGCGATGGGCAGGGTGAGGACGAGCAGCAGCCACTTCACCGTGGCGAACACCGTGGCCACCGCGAACGGCCAGGCGGCACCGGCGAGTCCATGGAGCAGCAGCAGCTTCTCCGCCACCGCGCAGACGAATGCGGCCAGTACGCCGGTGATCCCGTAGCCGACCAGGCACCGGTGCCGCATCCGCACCGCGATGGTGCGGCCGCTCAGCCAGAACACCAGCACCGCGGCGATGGTGTATCCCCCGATGGGGAAGAAGTCCGCGGTCAGGGCCGTGCGGAAGTCGGCGGTCCGGCCGTCGGTGATCCGGTGTGCCGCCCGGGCGCTGCCCGCCAGTTGCAGCCGGATGTCGTCGACGCAGGGGGCATTGTGACGGATGCACAGGCCCACGGCGAACACGGCGGCCGCCACCAGGACCAGCAGCAGGCTCCACCGGGGCGACATACGCGCGGGGCGCGTCACGGGTTCCATCACCCACCTCCATCGTCACCGCGCGGCATTCGCCGCGGCCCATGGGGCGAATGCGTTGCCGGCCGGCCGCAGGGACGGCCGCAGCCCCGGGAAGTGCCGCAGCAGCACGCTGGTCATGCTGTTGTCCTCGATCCAGTCCAGGCCGGTTTGGGTGTACACCTGGGGCGTGTAGTCCCGGGTGAGGAACCGGTCGCTGTTGAGGCGGCGGGATGCCATCAGGACGAAGATGCGAAAGGCCGTATCGCTGAACGCGAAGCCCGGCGGGCGGGGTTCGGCGAACATGCCCACCGAGAGGTCGACCCGTTCGATGTCTCCCCGGTAGACCCGGCGTAGTTCCTCTGCCCAGGCCGGGTTGTCGGTGAGGCTGCCGAAGTCCTGGGCGGGCAGCAGGTGGAGCTGCCGGCGGAACTCGTTGTAGCGGGGGACGCCGACTTCGCGTGAGCGCAGGATGTCCACCGCCCCCAGGTCCATCAGCTTGCCGTCCGGTCGCCGGAACTCCTGGAGATATCTGGGGTAGTTGTGCAGGGTGACCAGGCCCGGGTGTGCGGTGCCGAAGGAGTACAGCAGGTCGGTCAGTGAATGCTTGCCGAGGATGTCATAGGCCTGCCACCCGGTCAGCTCCGCGAAGGTGGCCTGCCGCAGCGGCGAGTCGTCGGCGGCCGACCGCAGGCTCCAGTCGTCGGGGATGAGGGGGTGCATCCGGTAGACGGCGACAAACTCCTCGGTGAGCGAGTACGGGACACCGAAGTGGTCGGTGTGCCCGCCCACGATGCCGCTGAGCACCTCGCTGCCGCTGAGGCGCCCGAGCAGCTTGTGTATGCGTTGTCCCAGCAGGCCGTACCAGTTGGCGTGCATGGCGGTGACGGTCGTGGGATGGCTGATGACGGCCGGGGTCCACTCCACGGTGTGGATCTTGGCGATCAGCGCCGCGTTGACCAGCCGGGCCCGCTGGAAGAGTTCCTCGTCGGACCAGGCGGGGAAGGCGCGCTCCAACGCACCGCATATGGCGTTGTGTTCAAGGATGAAGACCAGGTGCATCATGGCCAGGCCCAGCCAGAATCCGGGCACCGCGGCCGGGTCCTTCCCTGGGTCGTCCGGGGACAGCGGGCCGTCGGGGACCCGGAGCCTGCCGCCCTGCCCGGTGCGCCGCGCCCGCTGTTCGTCCAGGCTGTCGCCGTACAGCTGGGAGGCGTCCCACCAGGGCGAGTTGTCATTGAGGAAGGTCGGCGGCAGTCCGTCGTCCCCCTCCGGGCGGGTGGGGTCCGGGATGGTGCGCGGCACCAGCATCGGTGGCGCGGGCCATGGGTCGTCATCGGCCAGGGCGATGCGCCAGGGGCGGTCCATGGTGCCCTGCCCATGACTCACCCAGTCCTTGATCATGAATTGCAGCCAGGCGGCGACCAGGGTGTTGACGGACTCGGCGGGGACGAAGGAGTGCCGGGTCAGCAGGGCGCGGCTCACCTCCCGGGGGCTCGGCGAGAGCAGCTCCGCCTCGGGTTCCGGGAAGGCCCGGTCCGGTGGCACATTGCGGCCGAACCGGGAACGGGCCATGCCCATCCGGGGATCCGCCAGGTCGTTGTACGTCCCGTCGGCGGTGCGTCCGGTGAGGTTCTCCGGCTTCGGGGGGCCGATGTCCGGCAACTGCCGGGAGGGGAAGCCGCCGGTGTCGAAGAGGTTCTCGCGGCGCAGGTTGTCCCGCAGGCCGATGAGCGTCAGCAGCCCCAGCGGTTTGGGCAGGTTCTGCCAGCCGACCCTCTGGTCGACCGCGACCGCCAGTCGGTCGTGCAGCTGGACGAACCAGGGAGCGGGTGTTGTGCTCATGGGGAACTCCTTCCGGCATACCCTCCCTGGGAGTCAGGCGCGGCGGTCTGGTCAGCCGGCGGTGGACGGCCGCCGCCGGGCCACCAGCGTCAGCACCACATTGACCGTGGAGATCGCGGTGGCCGCCCGGGCCATGCGGCACGGGAGCAGGCCGGCACGCCCGGCGCAGGCGGCGGACAGGGCATCACTCGCGTGAATAAGGGTGCCGGTCCGCAGCGCCCGGTCGAGTTCACCGGCGTCCGCGGGGCAGAGCAGTTGGATGCCGATCGCCACGGTGCGTACCCCGAACATGCGCAGCACATAGACCAGCGCGGGCTGTTGGGGGTCCGCGCCCAGCCGGCGGGCCATCATTCGCGGGGTCAGCAGTGCCGCCGCGCCGTTCACCAGTCGGATTCCGGCCAGGGAATAGCGCGCGGCCGTCCGCGCGTCCATCTCAGCGCCCCTTCCCGGGGGACGTCCAGGGAGCGTTGCGCCCTTGGTTCGACCATAGGTGACGCATCCCCGATGCGCGCGCCGGGGCCGCCGGGGGCACCCGAACCGTCGGGCACCCCGGCGTTGACGACGCGCCTACGGCGCCATCTCATACGCCCCCGACAGCGCCGCCACCCGCTCCCAGACCCGTGCCGAGCGCTCGGCGTCGACGACCGGGCGGCGGACCGCGCCCAGGGCCCAGGTCTGCTGCTCCTCGGTGGCGGAGTCCTTGCCGTGCAGTTCGACGGCGTAGGAGGAGAAGTCGCGGACGAGGACGGCGAAGAGCTCGTCCAGCACGTCCTCCTCGCCGCTGGTCAGCGCGGCCTGCTCCAGGATCAGCTGGCCGTGCACCACCAGGGCGAAGAGCTGGCCGATGGCCAGCAGCAGGTCGAGGTCGCGGCTCTGTTCCGCACCGGGCGCGGCCGTGGTGACAAACTCGCAGAGGGCGTCGGCCTGTTCCCGGAAGCGGGCGACGTTGGGCAGGTGGCCATAGGCGTCATAGGCGGCGCGCCAGTCATGGAAGCGTACCGAGCCGAGGCCGCGGGCCGGGCCCTGCTGGAAGAGGAAGGTGTCGTCGGCCGCGTCCAGCCGGGTCGGCACCGGCGGGTACTCGACGGGCGCCAGCAGGTGGTTGCCCATGAACTTCAGGATGAGCGCCAGGTTGACATGGACCGTGCCCTCCAGCTTCGGCAGGCCGCGGATCTCGCTGGCGGCCTGGGCGAAGTAGGTGTCCTTCTCAAAGCCCTTGGCCGCGATGACGTCCCACATCAGGTCGATGACCTTCTCGCCCTCGGTGGTGACCTTCATCTTGGTCATGGGGTTGAAGAGCAGATAGCGGCGGTCCTCGGGCCCGGCGGTGCGGAAGTAGTCGACGGCGCGGCCGCTGAACAGCTTCATGCCGACGAGGCGGACATAGGCGTCGGTCAGCTCACGGCGCACATGCGGGAAGTCGGTGACGGGGCGGCCGTAGAGGATGCGGTTGTGGGCGTGGGTGACGGCCTCGTACATCGCGTGCTCGCAGATGCCGATGGAGGCGGTGCACAGATTGAACTTGCCCACATTGACGGTGTTGAGCGCGGCGTCGAAGGCGGCGCGTCCGGTGTGCAGGACGTCGTCCGCGGCGACCGGGTAGTTCTCCAGGCGGAACTCGCTGACGTACTTGGCGGAGTCGACCACATTCTTCACCAGGTGGTACGCCTCGTGGCGGCTGTCGGCGGCGAAGAAGACATAGCCGTCGGGGCCCTCGATGTCGGTGCGGCGGCCAAAGACCGAGACCAGGCCGGCGGCGTTGCCGTTGCCGATGTAGTACTTGGAGCCGGTGGCCCGGAAGCCGCCCTGGCCGTCGGGCTCCAGCAGCATATCGGTGGAGTAGATGTCGGCGCCGTGGGTCTTCTCCGACAGGCCGAAGGCGAACACCTCGCCCTGGTCCAGCAGTTGGGCCGCGCGGGCGCGGGCGGCGGCGTTGTCGCTCTGCCAGACCGGGCCGAGGCCGAGGATGGTGACCTGCCAGGCGTACCAGTAGTCGAGCCCGTAGAAGCCGAATATCTCGTTGAGGGCGGCGATGCGGGCGGTGTCCCACCGCTTGTTGTCATCGTCGCCGGCGGCCGCGGCGGGGGTGAGGAAGGTCGCGAACAGGCCCTCCTTGGCAGAGAATTCAAGGAAGTCCGCCAGCCAGGCGCGGGACCGGTAGTCCTCGATCAGCCTGCGCTTGCCGCGGGTCTCGAACCAGTCGACGGTGGCACGCAGCAGCCTGCGGGTCTCGGGGTCGAAGTGCGCCGGGTCGTAGGTGCGCGGGTTGAGGAGAAGCGGGTCGGCCATGGTGGTCCGCCTTTTCGGCTCGGAGTCGGGTTCGGGGTCGGGATCGGGGGCTGGATGGTGCGGTGTCAGCGGATGGGGCGCTCACTGATCCGGTGGAGGGTGGCGAGCACATCGTCGAGCCAGTCGAGCGTCATCCGCTCATAGGCGATGCCGCCGCGCAGCACCACATGCTGCAGTTCCTCCATGGCGTCCGGCTCGGCGGGGGCATCGGGCCCGGTGAAGTCCCGCAGCTCACCGGCGAGATAGTGGGCAAGCCGTTCGGAGTGCACCTGCCGGTACCGCTCGACCTCGCGCAGGAGGGCGGACTGGTCACCGAAGGCCGCCCCCCGGATCTTCACGGCGAGATCGTGCCGGACGCTCTCGGGCTCAATCGGCTCATGCAGCCAGGCGGAGAGTACGGCCCGCCCGGCGGCGGCCACCGCATAGTGCTTCTTGTCCGGCTTGCCCTGCTGGGCCACCTCCCGGACCGTGACCCAGCCGTCGTTCTCCATCCGCTTGAGGACGCGGTAGATCTGCTGGTGGGTGGCGGTCCAGAAGTAGCCGATGGACCGGTCGAAGCGCCGGGCCAGCTCATAGCCGGAGCCCGGCTTCTCCAGCAGGGAGACAAGGATCGCGTGCTCGAGCGCCATACGCCGGATCCTCTATGCAACTCGTTTCATAGGCAAGTGGCCCCGCTCGGGTGAGATGCGGCTCACTCATCCGCCACGTTCGGTGCTGCGCCCGCCACGGTGGGTCGCTTCAAAAAATCTTTACAGCTGCGACGGGCAAGCGGTCCGCCCCGCCCGCCGCCTCGCGAAATGCCGGGTATGCCCGGCGCACTTGGTGGCGCTGTGTCCATTTATGTTCCGGGAGCGCGAGGTGGGGCGCGAATCTGTTACTCGATCTTGTGGAGAAGTCGTATCGATGAGGCAAAGAAATCGAAAAGTCGGCTGTCCGGGACGGTGAGTTGCCCGTCCGGGACCGGCAACACGGTTGGCAGCGCCATCCGTTCGCGTGCTTATATCTGCGGCACCGCGGTGGTTCTGAGAACGGTGGCCGGATTCCGGCCGGACCGTTGCGGGCGGTCGGCCGGTGAATTTCTTTTGCCTGCCGCCGGTTTGAGGAAGAGTCATTCGACAGTGAAAGGTGCGCAACAACATGCGTAACGACATCGAGACCCGTGAGATCGCCGACGCCGACCTGGACGCCGTCGCCGGTGGCGTCAGCATCTCCGGTGGCCTCCTCGGCGCCGTGACCGGTGACGTCCACAACGTGGTGAGCACCGTGACCGGTCTGCAGACGGTCGGCGCCGCCAAGGCCGTCCCGGGCCAGGTCGAGGGCATCCTCGGCCTCAACGTCGGCGTCGCCGGCCTCTGATCCGGAAAGTCCATGAGCCCCGGAACTCCTCCCTGTTCCGGGGCTCATGGCCGTTCCCCGGAAATGATTCAGCGGTGTTGAGCGGTATTCAGCAGCTCCGCCGAGAATGCAGTCGAAGGACTAGTTCGTGCAGTTCCGCCAGAAGGCGCTTTCCAAGCTGCAATCCCCCGAAGAACTCGATGTGCCCCTGCGCTTCGCCCGCCCCCAGGGGCGGCTTGTGCTTGCCGTCACCCTGCTTGTCATGGTGGCGGCCGGTGTCTGGGTATTCACCGGGTCGGTGTCCTCGCAGCTGAGCGCGCCGGGCATCCTCACCCATCCTGACGGCAGTTATCTGCTGCAAAGCCCCTATGCGGGACAGGTCACCACGGTGCTCGCCAAAGAGGGCCAGTTGCTCTCCCCGGGCACCCCGCTGGCGGAGATCGCCACGGACCATGGTGTCCGTGCGGTGCGCGCGGTGGCGCCGGGACGGGTGACCACCCTGGTCGCCAGGACGGGCACGGTCCTCACCACGGGAGCCGATGTGGCGATCGTGGAGCGCCTGCGCAGCCCGGACGACCCGCTGGTGGCCATGGTGTACATACCGGGCGACGGCGGCGCGGGGATCTCCCCGGGCGCACCGGTCGACCTCACGGTCCCGTCCGTCCCCCGGGAGCGGTTCGGCGTGCTGCGCGGCCATGTCGCGGCCGTCGGCCGCACCCCGCAGACGCAGGCGCAGCTCAGCGGCTTCCTCGGCGACAGCCGGCTGGCCGCGCAGTTCGGCCGGCAGGGCGACCCGGTCGCGGTGCTGGTGCGGCTGGAGCGTTCGGCCACCGCCTCGGGCTACCGGTGGTCCTCCGCCGGCGGGCCTCCGTACCCGCTCGGTTCCCCGACGCCGGTCATCGCAGCCGTCCATCTCGCCGCTCAGCGGCCCGTCGACTGGCTGCTGCCATGACCGCCGCGCACCGGGGCACCCCGCCCGGGCGCCGCCGCCGGGCCGCCGCGCCCGTTCCCAGGGGCAGGACGCCCCGGCCGGTACGCACCCCCACCGTGCTGCAGATGGAGGCGGTGGAGTGCGGGGCGGCCGCGCTGGCCATGGTGCTCGGCCACTACGGCCGCTTTGTCCCGCTGGAAGAGCTGCGCATCGACTGCGGCGTCTCCCGGGACGGGTCGCGCGCCAGCAATCTGCTCAAGGCCGCCCGGGGCCATGGGCTGACCGCCAAGGGCATGCAGATGGACCTGGCCGCGCTGGCGGAGGTGCGCGGCCCGGCCATCCTGTTCTGGGAGTTCAACCACTATGTCGTCTATGACGGCATGGGGCGCCGCCTCGGCCGCCGCGGTGTGTATGTCAATGACCCGGCCAAGGGCCGGCGCTTTGTGCCCATGGAGGAGTTCGACACCTGCTTCACCGGGGTGGTCCTCACCTTCGCACCCGGCGAGGGCTTCCGCCGCACCGGCCGCGCCCCCGGCGTTCTCGCGTCCCTGCCCGCCCGGCTGCGCGGCACCTCGGGCACCCTGCTCGCCGCCGTGGTCTCCAGCCTGCTGCTGGTGGTCGTCGGCGCGGCGGTGCCCGCGCTGAGCCGTACCTATGTCGACACCTTCCTGATCGGCGGCCGGACCTCGCTGACCGGGGTGCTCTTCGCGTCGATGACGGTCGCCGTGCTGCTGACCGGGACGCTCACCGCGCTCCAGCAGGCCAATCTGCTGCGCGGCCGCGTCATTTCCTCCACCCTGGGCAGCGCCCGCTTTCTGCGGCACCTGCTGCGGCTGCCGGTCACCTTCTTCGCCCAGCGCAGTCCGGCCGACCTGGTGCAGCGCCTGCAGTCCAATGACGCCGTCGCCGAAACCCTGGCCAGGGATGTGGCCGCCGCCGCGGTGGACGCGGTGGTGGTGGTCCTCTACGCGGTGCTGCTGTGGACCTACGACCCCCAGCTGACCGTGGTCGGCATCGGGATCGCGCTGCTCAATGTGGTCGCCCTGCGGGTGGTCGTCCGGGTGCGGGCCACCGGTACCGAGAAGCTGCGTGCCGAGAACGCCCGGCTGGTCAACACCGCCTACAGCGGCCTGCAGCTCATCGAGACCATGAAGGCCACCGGCGGGGAGAACGGCTTCTTCCGCCGGTGGGCCGGGCAGCACGCGGTCACCCTGGAGGTACAGCAGCGGCTGGGGGTGCCCAGCGCCTGGCTGGCGGTCGTCGCGCCCGCGCTGGCGGCGCTCAACAGCGCGCTCATTCTGCTGATCGGCGGACTGCGGGCGGCGCAGGGGCAGCTCTCGGTCGGCCTGCTGGTCGCCTTCCAGGCACTGGTGACCGGCTTCACCGCGCCGCTCGCCCGCCTCAATGGCATGGCCGGCCGGGTCCAGGATCTGGCCGCCGATGTCAACCGCCTCAAGGACGTCGAGAACTTCCCCGCCGACCCGCTGCACTCCCGGCCCGGGCCCCTCGCCGGTACCCGCCGCCTCACCGGCCAGGTCGAGCTGGAGGCCGTCACCTTCGGCTACAGCCCGCTGGACGCCCCCTTGCTGCGGGACTTCTCCCTCTCGGTCGGGCCCGGGCGGCAGGTGGCACTGGTCGGTGGTTCCGGCAGCGGCAAGTCCACCGTCTCCCGGCTGATCTCCGGCCTGTACGCCCCCTGGGAGGGCGCCGTCCGTATCGACGGCATGCGGCTGGCGGACATTCCACGCGGCGCGCTGGCCGCCTCGGTCTCCTTCGTCGACCAGGACCTCTTCCTCTTCGAGGGCACCGTCCGCGACAACATCGCGCTATGGGACCCGTCCATCACGGACGAGGCGGTGATCGCCGCCCTGCGGGACGCCGCCGTGTACGAGGTGGTGGCCCGGCGCCCCGGCGGCATTCACAGCCGCGTCGAACAGGACGGCCGCAACTTCTCCGGCGGCCAGCGCCAGCGCCTGGAGATCGCGCGGGCGCTGGTCCGCGACCCCCGTGTGCTGGTCCTGGACGAGGTGACCAGCGCCCTGGACGCGGTGACCGAACAGCTCGTCATGGACAACCTGCGGCGGCGCGGCTGCGCCTGTGTGGTCATCGCCCACCGGCTGAGCACGGTCCGCGACAGCGACGAGATCGTGGTGCTCGACCGCGGCACGGTCGTCGAACGGGGACGGCACGAGGAACTGCTCGCCGCGCGGGGCGCCTACGCCCAACTGGTCAAGGAACACTGAGGTATTGAGGTGACATCCCCCCACTACACCCCGGTCACCACCGGCACCCGGCCGGGCCCGGCCCCCGATCCGGTCGTGGAGGCCCTGGGCCGGCTCGGCACGGCCGTGGACGGCGCGGGCCTGCGCAGCCTGTCCCTGGAGGGGCCCCATGTGCTGTGGCTCGTCGAGGACGGCGAACTGGACCTGTTCGCCGTCGACGCGGCGCAGGACGGCCACTGGCACTTCCTGGGCCGGCTGGCCGCGGGCACCCTGCTGCTGGGCCCGGCCCAGGGCCCCCGGCACACCCTGCTCGGCCGCCCCGTACAGGGCTGCCGGCTGCGCCGCGTGGAGCTGGGTGAGCTCAGCCACCCGCCGTACGGCCCCGACCCGTACGGTGTGGCCGACGCCGCGCCGAGTCCCCTGGAGAACGCCTTCGCGCTCGGCGTGGGACGCGGTCTGCGCGTGCTCTACCAGGCCCCGTTGGAAAGCCGCTCCGCCACCGGCCCGGACGCGGCCGACGACGACGTGCTGTGGATGCGGGTCGCTCCCGGCGCGGTGCAGTACGGCGCCCTCTACGAGGGAACCGGCACGGCCGGCGCGCTCCTCGTCGACCCGGGGATGTGGCAGGGCATGGTCGACCAGCAGTACCGGCTGCTGTATGCCCTGGACGACTGGATCGAGCGGCTCGAACGCGCCCATGAGGACCGCGCGGCGGCCGGCATCGAGGCCGGCGAGGCCGCCCGCGCCCAGGCCGACCGGACGCTGCTGGCCTCCATCGACCGTTCCCATGCCGCGGTGCACCGTGGCACGGGGGACGACACGACATTCGCCGTGTGCCGGCTGGTGGCCGGCGCGGCGGGCATCACTCTCGCCGAGCCCGGAGCCGGAGCCGGAGCAGGAACCGGAGCAGGAGCCGGGGACGTCGACGGGCGCCTGGATCCGGTCGAACGCATCGCGCTCGCCGCCCGGATCCGTACCCGGACCGTACGGCTGGACGGCAGCTGGTGGCGGGAGGACAGCGGGCCCCTGGTGGGCCGGCGCGCGGAGGACGACACACCGGTGGCGCTGTTGTGGCGAGGCGGCGGATACCGGGCCGTGGATCCCGCCACCGGTAAGCGGGAACGCGTCGGCAAGGCCAATGCGGCCGCCTTCGCACCGCAGGCCGTGATGTTCTACCGCCCGCTGCCCGAAGGGAGGCTGAGCCCGCTCCGGCTGCTGCGCTTCAGCCTGCGCGGCACGGCCCGGGACCTGCGCGGCATCCTGCTGGGCGGACTGCTCGCGGTGGGCCTGGGGGCCCTGGTGCCCATCGCCACCGGCAAGGTGCTCGGCAGCTATGTGCCCCGGGCCGACAACGACCTGATCGTGCAGACCACGGTGGGGCTCATCGCCACCGGTGTGGTCTCGGCCGCCTTCACCCTGCTGCAGAACATCGCCGTCCTCCGCCTGGAGGGCCGTATCGAGGCCACCCTGCAACCCGCCGTCTGGGACCGGCTGCTCCGGCTGCCGGCCAGGTTCTTCACCGGCCGCTCCACCGGAGAGCTGGCCGGCGCGGCCATGGGCATCGGCGCCATCCGCCGGGTGCTGTCCGGCATCGGCTCGGTGGCGGTACAGGCGGGCACGGTCGGCCTGGTGAACCTCGTTCTGCTGCTGGTCTACAGCGTGCCGCTGGCCCTGGTGGCCCTGGCCATGCTGCTGGTGATCGCCGCGGTCTTCCTGGGCCTGGGGCTGTGGCAGCTGCGCTATCAGCGGCAGTTGATCAGGCTCGAGGACCGGCTCAACAATCAGGCGTTCCAAACCCTGCGCGGGCTGCCCAAGTTGCGGGTGGCCGCGGCCGAGAGCTTCGCCTACGCCGCCTGGGCCCGGGAGTTCGCCCGTACCCGGGTGCTCCAGCAGCGCATCGGCCGGATCAAGAATGTTGTCACCGTGCTCAACGCGGTCTGTCTGCCGCTGTGCACCCTGGTGATGTTCGCGCTGCTGGCCGGACCGGCCCAAGGCAGCATGACCGCCGGGGAGTTCCTCACCTTCAGCACCGCCATGACCATGCTGCTGTCCTCGGTCACCCAGCTGACCGGTGCGCTCCTTTCGGCCGCCGCCGTACAGCCCATGTTCGAACGGGTGGGGCCGCTGTTCCGGGAGACACCCGAGGTGAGCGGCTCCAGCGTCCGGCCGGGACCGCTCAGCGGGGCCCTGGAGGCGAAGAACCTGTCCTTCCGGTACGCCGCGGACGGCCCGCTGGTCCTGGACGAGGTGTCGTTCGGGGTGCGGCCGGGCGAGTTCGTGGCCATCGTGGGGGCCAGCGGCTGCGGCAAGTCGACCCTGCTGCGGCTGCTCATCGGCTTCGAGAATCCGTCATCCGGCAGCGTCCTGTACGACGGCCAGGACCTGGCGGCCCTGGACCGGGCCGCCGTCCGCCGCCAGTGCGGTGTGGTCCTGCAACACGCCCAGCCCTTCTCCGGCTCGATCCTGGACTGCATCCGCGGCGCCGAGGCGTTCTCGCTGGAAGAGGTCTGGGAGGCCGCCGCGTTGGCGGGGGTGGCCGAGGACATCAAGGCCATGCCCATGGGCATGCACACCATGCTGTCCGACGGCGGCGGCACCGTCTCGGGCGGGCAGCGCCAGCGGCTGATGATCGCCCAGGCGCTGGTGCGCAAGCCGCGGGTGCTGTTTCTGGACGAGGCGACCAGCGCGCTGGACAACGAGGCGCAGCGGGTGGTCATCGAGTCCACCCGCGCCCTGCGCGCCAGCCGCGTGGTGATCGCCCACCGGCTGTCCACGGTGATGGACGCGGACCGGGTGGTGGTGATGTCGGAGGGACGGATCGTACAGCAGGGGCCACCTGCCCAACTGCTCGCCGATACCGCGGGCTTGTTCCATGAACTGGTGCGACGCCAGCTGGCCTGATCTGCCGCGCACCGCCGATCACAGCTCCCCGAGGTCGCGCAGGCGCTGAACCGCAAGGCGGGCCGCAAGCGAGACGTCGAACAAACTGCAAGCGGGCTGTCCGACTCTGTGCCCGTGACAGCCAAGAGCATCTTCGCAGGCCGGTTATCTCCTTCTCCGCCACGGTTCTCGCTGCTGGGGCCGGTGCGTGCCTGGGCCGGGAACACCGAGCTCGATCTCGGTTCCCCGCAACAACGGGCCCTGCTCGGCGTCCTGCTGCTGCGGCGGGACGAACCGGTCTCCTGTGAGCAGGCGACCCGGGCGCTGTGGGGCGAGACGGCTCCGCGCCGGGCCGATGGCACCGTGCGCACCTATATCTGCCGGCTGCGCCGGGTGCTGGGCGAGGCCGCCGGCCCGGACCGGCTGGAGATCCGGTCCTGCGCCGGCGGATATCTGCTGACGGCGGACGGGGCGACGGTGGACACCGACCTGTTCCGGGAACAACTGGCGCTGGCCCGCCGGGCCCGGGCCCGGGGCGAGCTGGAGGCGGCGCTGGGCCACTTCCAGGACGGACTGGCGCTGTGGCGGGGCACGCCCTTCGCGGAGGCGCACACCGCCTACTTCCTCTCCGAGCGGGAGCAGTGGCTGCGGTCGCGGGCGGTGGCGGTGGAGGAGCTGGCGGCCGTGCAGGTCCTGCTCGGGCATCATGCGGAGGCGCTGGCGGCCCTGGAACCGGCGCTGGCCGCCGAGCCACTGTGCGAGCGGCTGTGGGAGCTGCGCATGCAGGCGCTGGCGGGGCTGGGCCGGCGGGCCGACGCGCTGGCCGTCTATCAGGAGGTCCGGCAACTGCTCTGCGCCGAGCTGGGGCTGGAGCCCGGCCCCGGGCTGCGGGAGCTGCACCGCGCGCTGCTGGCCCAGGACCCCGAGCCGGCGCCGGTGGCGTCCGCCCCCGCTCCGGCCTGGCCGGCCCCGGCCGAACTGCCCGACCCTCCGGACGGGTTTGTGGGACGGGCGGCCGAACTGGCCGAGATCGGCGACCGGTTGTCGGACGGCCGTTCCCCGGCGGTGGTGGCCCTGGCCGGCCCGGCCGGGGTCGGCAAGTCCGCGCTGGCGCTGCGGGCGGCGCACGACCTGCGGGCGCGCTTCCCGGACGGCCGGCTGTACGCGGCGCTGACCGGGCCGGACGGCAGGGCGGTGGCTCTGCGGACGGTGCTCGCGGAGCTGCTGCGCGCCGCCGGTGTCACCGACGCCCGGCTGACCGGATCGCTGCCCGAACTGACCATGCTGTGGCGGAGGCTGACGGACGGCAGGCGGCTGCTGCTGGTGCTGGACGATGTGCCGGACGGCGCCGAGGTGCTGCCCCTGCTGCCCCGTTCGCCCGGCTCCGCGGCGCTGCTGACCGGCCGCCGGCCGCCGGCCGGGGTGCCCGGCGCGCACACCGTGGTGCTGGACGGGCTCACTCTGCCGGACGCGCTGCATCTGCTGGGTGCCGCGGTGGGGCATGAGCGGCTGCGGCGGGATGCCGTGGCGGCGGCCCGGCTGGCCGAATCCTGTGCTTACCGGCCGCTGGCGCTGCGCGGTGCCGCCGCACGGCTGCTGGCCACGCCGCGGCTGGGCGTGGCCGAGGCCGGGCGGGGGCTGGGCACCGGGGCCGCGGTTCAGCCGGCGGAGGTGTGGCCGGCCAGGGAGGCGGGCCTCATGTCCGTCCAATGACGCTCGATATGGTCCAGGCACTCCTGCCGGGGTGCCGGGCCGTGCACCACGATCCAGCCGGCGGGCACCTCGGCGAAGTCCGGCCACAGCGAGTGCTGGTTCTCCTGGTTGACCAGCACCCGGTAGATGCCGTCCTGGTCCTCGAAGGGGTTGCTCGACATGGGGCGCCTCTCAGTCCTGGGGAGTGGTCAGCTTGCCGAAGTCCCGCTCTCCCCTGCTCAGGGCGCCGAACAGGCCGGCGTGGAAGCGGAGGTAGGACTTCTCCTGGATGGGGTGCGGGGTGGGCAGGGCCCGGTGCAGCCGGTGCAGGTTGACCGAGGCCACCGCCGGGTAAAGGTGGTGCTCGGCGTGGTAGTTGGCGTTCCAGACCAGATAGCGGACCAGCCGGTTGGAGCGGACGGTCCGGGTGTTGCGGGAGATCTCCGGTACGCCCCACAGCCCATAGTGCTCGGGCAGGCTCAGGAAGACGCCGGCCGGCAGGGAGAGCACCAGCGGCAGCCAGTAGGCGATCAGCAGCGGGTAGGGGAAGAGGACGGTGAGCACGGCCATCAGCAACAGCCAGGTGCAGATGGCCGAGTTGTCCTGCCGGGCCTCGCGCCGGCGGTTGTCGGTGCCCACGCTGGCCGGGAAGTCATTGCGCCAGGTCTTCCAGATCCGTTTGGGGAAGCCCGGCCAGAACGGCACCCCGGACAGGGCGTAGAGATAGCCGCGCAGGGTGGTGAAGGTCTCCTCGGGTTCGGTGTCCCCCTCCACTCCGGTGTAGCGGTGGTGCACCAGGTGCTGGTGCCGGTAGATGGTGAAGTTCAGGAGGATGGGGGTGGACCAGGCGGCTCCGGCGAGCCGGTTGGCCCGCTTGGAGCGCAGATGGCTGCCGTGCACACAGTCATGGGCGGCGTTGATAAAACCGGCCAGCACCAGGCCCAGCACGGCGGAGCACAGCAGTGCCCACCATCCGGAGTCGGTGGCCAGTGCCAGGGTGGCGGCCGCCGCGTAGCCGGTGAGCAGCACCGCGGTGCGCGCCAGGACCCGTCCCCGGTCGGCGGTGGCCAGGCCGCGCAGCAGGGTCTTGTCGATCGCCGGGCGGTGTGTTCGTTCGCTCATCGCCGCGCTCCCATGGCCGGGTCGGCCGGGGCAGGGGCGGTGGCCCGGCGGAGGCGGGTCTCGATCTGGCGGGCCCGGGCCGTTGAGGGGGCGAGGGCGACGCACTCCAGGGGGGCGCCTAGCTGGGGGTCGGCGCCGACGATGACCACGCCCTCCTTGGTCGCGGCCGAGAAGGCCAGCCCCTGCTCGCGCAGGATGCGCAGTGCCTCGGGCAGCGGCAGTGCGGTGATGTCCCGGAGTCCGGAGATCACATGGTGGTCGGCGTAGTCCGGTCCCAGCAGCCGTTCGCCGATGGTGTGCAGGGCCAGGCTGCCGCCCCAGCGCGCGTTGACCTCGTTGAAGAGCACGGATCCGTCGGTGGTGCGGATGCCGTCGATGTTGATATGGCCCCGGTAGCCGATGGCGGCCGCCAGGGCGACCATCCGGGCCGCGGCGGTCAGGGCCCGGGAGGCCGTGCCGGGGGGCAGGTCGGCGGGGAGTTCCAGGCCCACCCAGACCAGTTCCGCGGCGGCGGGGTCGGGGTCCGGGCTGCGCCGGATGCCGCCGCTGTTGAGGAAGGTGATCCGGCCGTCCTCGGCGATCAGATACTCGGCGTAGAAGCTGTGGGTGGCCGGGTGGTAGCTCTCCACCACCACAACCGGGTTGTGGTCGTCGGTGAGTTCGGCCCACAGCGCATCGGCGGCCGTGCGGGGATCGGTGGCGGCCAGGGTCCGGCAGACCCCGGGCAGCGGGCTGGTATCGCCCAGGGTGAGGGCCACATTGCCCTGTCCGCCCAGGTCGTCGTCGCGTTTGACGATCACGGTGCCGGTGCGCGGCAGATGGCGCCGTATGGCGGCGGCCAGTTCCCGGGCGCCGGTGACCACCGAGCCGGCCGGTACGGGCAGTTCGGCGCCGACGGCCAGTTGCCGGAAGTGGGACTTGCGGTTGAGCAGGACCGGGCCTCGCTGGGCGGCGAACCGCAGTCCGGGGCCGGGGGGCAGGCCCAGCAGCCGGGCCAGGGCGGCGACGCCCTCGGTGTGGGCGGCCGGCAGCAGCTGGGCGTCGTCCTTGGTCATCGGCCGCAGCCACTCCACCAGGTCCGGGTGGACCAGTGCCTTGTCGGTCAACTCACCGCCGGCATTCACGACCTGGACGGTGTCGCGGTCCACGCCGAGTTCCCCGCAGACATACCGCAGAAAGGGCTCGTCCACCGGGATGGGGCTGATCACCACATCGCCCGGGCGCACCAGCCAGAGCTGGCGGTGGACGGCGCGGGCGGCCGCGGTGCCTATGTTGAGTACCAGGATCCTCATCGGTTCACCGCACCATGCCGTAGGCCTGGGCGCCCCGGGGGCTGGCGGCGGCGAACACCCCGCCGGTGGCGTCGGGTCCGGTGGCGCACACCTTGCCCAGCGTCATCGCCTCCACGGTGGTCACCCGGTGGCCGCGGCGCCGGAGTTCGGTGATGGTGTCCTTGGGGATGCCCTCCTCGGCCAGCACGCCCAGCGGCTTGAACTGGCGGGGTGCGAAGGAGGTGGGCACATGCTCGGTGTGGAACGCGGCGGCCTCCACGGCCTGTTGCGGGGACATGCCGAAGTCCACATGGTTGACAAAGAAGTTGAGCGTCCACTGGTCCTGCTGGTCGCCGCCGGGGGTGCCGAAGGCCAGGTAGGGCTTGCCGTCGTCGGTGCTGACCAGGGTGGGGCTGAGCGTGGTGCGGGGCCGTTTGCCGGGGGCCAGGCAGTTGTTGTGGCCCTCGGTGAGCCAGGCCATCTGGCCCCGGGTGCCGAGCGGGAAACCGAGTCCGGGCACCACGGGGGAGCTCTTGAGCCAGCCGCCGCTGGGGGTGGCGACCACCATGTTGCCGTCCCGGTCGGTGGCGCTGACGCAGGTGGTGTCGGCCTTGCCGGCGGTCTTGCGCAGCACGGTGGGGATGCCGTTGGCCAGTTCGGCGCGCCACTCGGGGGTCAGCGGGCCGTCCGTGGCGTCCAGGACCGGGGGGATCCACGGGGTGCGGCCGTCGGGTGAGCCGGGCCTCAGTTCCGCGGATGCCTCGGCGGTGATCAGGGCGCGGCGGGCGGCCGCGTAGCCGGGGTCCAGCAGGGTGTTCAGGGGGACGTCGGCGTGCTCGGGGTCGCCGTACCAGGCTTCCCGGTCGGCGAAGGCCAGCTTGGCGGACTCGATGACGGTGTGCAGGTGGTCGGGTCCGGCGAAGTCCATGGCGCCCAGGTCGAAGCCGGCCAGCAGGGACAACTGCTGGAGGAAGACCGGTCCTTGGGACCAGGGGCCGGGCTTGTGCACCAGCCGGCCGCGGTACTCCAGGGTCACCGCCGGCTCGGCGGACGGCCGCCAGGAGGCCAGGTCCTCGCCGGTCAGCAGGCCCTTCTGGGGGCGGCCGGTGGAGTCGATGGCCTCGGTTGTGGCGAGGAAGGCGTCGATGGCCTCGGCGACAAACCCCTGGTGGAAGGTGTGGATGGCGGCCTCGGCCTGTCCCTGGCGGTCGGTGGTGGCGGCGGTGGCCTCGGCGACGATCCGGCGGAAGGTCCGGGCCAGGGCGGGGTTGCGCATCCGGGCGCCGGCGGCGGGGGCCGCGCCATGGTGCAGATAGGTGGCACCGGACTCGGTCCAGTGCTCACGGAACAGCGGCGCCAGCGCCTCGATCATCAACGCGGCCCGGGGCAGCAGCGGATAGCCGTCCTCGGCGTAGCCGATGGCCGGCTCCAGCACATCGGCGACGGTGAGCCGGCCGTGGTCGCGCAGCAGGGTCATCCAGGCGCTGAAGGCGCCGGGCACACAGGCGGCCAGCAGGCCGGAGCCGGGTATCCCGGTCAGGCCGCGCTCGCGGATGGCCTCGATGGTGGCGGCCTTGGGCATCGGGCCCTGGCCGCAGATGACCTTCACCTGTCCGGTGGCGGCGTCATGGACCATGATCGGCACATCGCCGGCCGGGCCGTTCTGGTGGGGTTCGACAACCTGGATGACAAAGGCGGCGGCCGCGGCCGCGTCAAAGGCGTTGCCGCCGCGGTCGAACATGGCGTTGCCGGCGGCCGTGGCCAGCCAGTGGGTGGACGCCACGGCGCCGTGGTAGCCGTGGAGTTCGGGTCGGTACAGCACTGGGGAAAGCCTTTCGGGACGGGCCGTGGGGCCGTGGAATGGCGGGCGGGGCCGGTCAGCCGGCGCGGGCGGGGGTGAGCACCTCGGCGGCGATGTCCTCCAGGACCTTCGGGCTGCCCTGGTAGGGGAAGTCGGGGCGCGGCCAGTGGACGACCAGGTCGGTGACGCCGATCTCGCCGAACAGGCCGCAGGCGTCGCGGTGGCTCTCCACCGACTCCAGCACGCCGTCGATCATCGCCCCGGTCACCACCAGCCGGCGGATGGTGGCCGGGTCGCGCCCGATGGCCTCGCACTCCTTGTCCAGGAGCGCCGACTGCTGCCGGATGACCGGGACCGCCTCCGGGTACGGGAGCGGTTCGCCATGGCCGGGCCAGGCGATGGTGACCCAGATGTCGGCGTGCCGGGCGGCCAGCCGGATGCCCCTGGGGCCGAGCGCGGCCACGGCCAGCGGCAGCCGGGGGCGCTGGACGCAGCCGGGGTGCAGCCGGGTGCCGGTGGTGGTGAACCACCGGCCCTGGTAGCTGGTCTCCGGCCGGCGCAGCAGCTGGTCGGTGAGTTCCACGAACTCGCCGAAGCGTTCCGCCTTCTGGGGTGGCGTCAGCGGGGTGAGGCCCAGGGCGTCGTCGTCGAAGCCACCGGCGCCGGCGCCGATGCCGCAGATGGCCCGTCCCCCGGAGACGTCGTCCAGGGTCATCATCTCCTTGGCGAAGGAGACCGGGTGGCGGATGCCGGGGCTGGCCACCATGGTGCCCAGGCCGATGCGGGTGGTGGCCGTGGCGGCGGCGGTCAGGGTGGGCATGGTGGCGAACCAGGGCTTCTCCCGGAACCAGCGCCACATCAGGTGGTCATAGGTCCAGGCGTGGTCGAAGCCCAGTTCCTCGGCCCGCACCCAGACCTTGCGGGCCTCGGTCCACCGCTTTTCCGGCAGGACGATGACTCCGTGTCGCATGAGTTGGCTGCTTTCTCTTGGGTGGTCGTGGGTGTCAGCGGGGCGGCCGGCAGCCGGTGGCCAGGGCGGCCACCCGGAGCACGATGTCGGCCAGTTCGCTTTCGCAGGCCAGGGTTTCGGGGGTGCACAGCTCGTCCGGGGTGGGGCCGGTGTAGTCGGCGACGCGGGGGTAGAGTCCGTTGGCCGCCAGGTCCATGGCCACCGCCTTGCAGCGGCGCAGCAGTTGGGCGAGCACCTCCTCGCCGGAGGCCGGGGCGCGCAGGGTGAGGAAGTAGCAGTCGAAGATGCCGCTCCAGACCCGGGGCTGCCGTTCGGCGGGCTGGTCGACCAGGTGCTGGAGCAAGGACCGTCCGTCGGCGACCAGTTTGGCGGCCACGCCCAGATGGATGCGCTGGCTCAGCGCGATCTCCTGCGCCAGAGCACCGGCTTCGCCGGCGGGCACGGGGGGCAGTCTGCGGCCGCGGAACAGGCCGCGTACCGCGGCGTAGTCGGCGGCCCAGGTGCCGCTGAAGGTGCTGTGCATCCGGTACATGCTGGGCCGGATGGTCCGGTTGTAGATCTCACGGGTGCTGGATCCGGTGTAGAGCATCATGGCGCTGTACGCCCGGACGTACTCGGTGATCTCCCGGGCGATGGCGTCCGGGTCCCCTTCGCCGGCGGCCAGTTGCTCCAGGCGGGCGGCGATCAGCCGCCAGATGACAAAGGAAATGTGGTGCCCGGTGATCCAGCGGAACCAGAACAGCTGCTCCAGTTCCGCCGCGGTGGCGGGCGGGACCGCCAGGGATCCGCTGCCGGCGGCGGCCAGCAGTTCGCGGCAGGAGGCGGCGAGGCCGGTTCCGATGGCGCCGGGGGCGAGCCAGGGCTCGCCGGGGTGGGGCAGGGTCAGCGGTTCCAGTGCGTAGGGGTAGTCCCCGAAGTCCCAGCCCAGGGTGGCGGGCAGGGACAGGGCGGCCGTGGTGGAATTCCTGCTCATCGCGCGCTTTCCGGGAGGTGGGTGAACTCGATTTCCAGGCCGTTGACGTCGAAGCAGTAGAAGCTCTGGACGCCTTCGGCGTCGGTGACGATCCCGGTGGGCGGGTCGGGCCGCAGGAACTCGTAGTCTCCGGAGGCGTGCAGCCGCTGCCAGCGGGCGAGCGTGGCGCGCAGTTCCTCCGGTGAGTCGACGGCGAGGCACAGGTGCTGGAACTGGACGCGGTCCTCGGGGCCGTGCTGCCGCTCCCGGCTGTCCCGCTCGATCAGATGGAGGCGGACGCCCTCGGTGACGATCTCGGTGATCCGGGAGACTCCGGGCAGCCGGCTGCGGGTGAGTTCGGAGAACGCCGTCGCGGTCCAGGTGGGCCGGCAGCCGAGGAAGTCCCGGTACCAGGCGAGGGAGTTGTCCAGGTCGAAGGTCTGCACCCCGATGTGGTGCAGCCGTGCCGGGGGTTTGGTGGTTGTGGTCACGGTGTTTCTCCGCTGTGGTCGTGGCGGCCGGCCGTCGCTCGGTCCAGCCGCTGGTTGAGCACCGGCCCCAGGGCGGCGAGCGGGCCCGGGCGGGTCATCTCGCCGTGGGTGCAGTCGACTTGGTGCACCTCGAGGTCGCCGGTGAGGTGCGGGCGCCAGAGGTCCGGGGTGTACGGGGAGTCGCCGGGTTTGTCGGCGGCCGCCCGGAACAGCAGCAGGTCTCCCCGGAACCGGCCCAGGACCGGCTCCGCATAGCTGCGGCTCAGTTCCCGGTAGACCCTGACCAGGGCGGACACCTCCACATCGGCGAGGCCGGTGAGGGTGCCGTCGGGGGCGACGTCCTGGCCCAGGGAGGCGGCCAGCTGGTGCAGCGCGGTGGCCTCGTCGGCGTCCCCCTGTTCGTCCTGTTCCGCTTCGGGGACGCGGGGATAGCTGTCCAGCAGGGCGAGCAGGGCGACTTCCTCGCCCTCGTCCTGGAGGCGGACCGCGAGCATATGGGCGATCAGTCCGCCCAGGGACCAGCCGGCCAGGGTGTAGGGCCCGCTCGGCTGGACCTCGCGGATCCGTGCCAGGTAGTCCTTCACCATGTCCTCGGGTGAGCCGGCCGGGTGGCCGGGGGTGCCGAGTCCGGGTGCCTGGAGGGCGTACACCGGCCGGCCGGTGTCCAGGTAGCGCAGCAGACCGGAGTAGACCCAGCCGATGCCGGCGGCGGGGTGCACACAGAACAGGGGGGTGCCCCGGCCGCCGCGCAGGCGCAGGACGGGCGTCAGGGGGTCCGCGGTGCCGGTGCCGCCGTCGGCGGCCAGGCGGGCGGCGAGGGCGGCCGGGGTGGGTGCGTCCAGCAGGTCGCGGATGTTGACCCCGGCGCCCAGGGTGGTGCTGATCCGGTCGGCCAGGCGGATCACCAGCAGGGAGTGTCCGCCCAGGTCGAAGAAGGAGTCCTCGGGCCCGGCCCGGTCGACGCCCAGTACCTCGGCGAACAGGTCGCACAGCAGGTGCTCGCGCCGGGTGCGCGGGGCCCGCCCGGCGGTGGCGCCGGTGGGTTCGGGCAGGGGCAGCGCGCCGCGGTCGAGTTTGCCGTTGGGGGTCAGCGGCAGGGCGGGCAGGCTGAGGACCATGGCGGGCACGGTGGCTGCGGTGAGCATCCGTGCGGCGCGCCGCCGTATCGCTTCCGGGTCGATGGTGACGCCTGGTTCGGGCACCACATAGCCGACCAGCCGCCGGTCTCCGTTGCCGAAGCGGTGCACGGTGGCGGCGGCCCGCGCCACCCCGGGCTGTTCGCGCAACACGCCCTCGATCTCACCGAGTTCGATACGGAAGCCGCGCAGCTTCACCTGGGCGTCGGCCCGTCCGGCGAATTCCAGCACGCCTTCGGGCAGCCAGCGCGCCAGGTCCCCGGTGCGGTACAGCCGGGCGCCGGGCGGCCCGAAGGGGTCGGCGACAAAGCGTTCGGCGGTGAGGGCGGGCCGGTTGAGGTAGCCGCGGGCCAGCTGGTCGCCGCCGATGTACAGCTCTCCGGCGACGCCGACCGGCACCGGCCGCAGCCCGCGGTCCAGGACGTACATCCGGACCCCGGGGAAGGGCCGGCCGATGGGCACCGGTCCCGGGCCCAGGGGCTCGCCCGGGGGCAGCCGGAAGTCGCAGCAGTTGACGGTGGATTCGGTGGGGCCGTAGGCGTTGACGACGGTGACCTCCGGGTGCTGTTCCCGCCAGGCCCGCAGTGCGGTTCCGGTCAGTGCCTCGCCGCCGATGACCAGGCACCGGCCGGGCGATGCCTGCTCGGGCAGCGCGGTCAGCAGCCCCAGGTGGCTGGGCGTCAGCTTGGCGAAGTCCGGCCGTACGGTGCCCCGTACGCCGTCCTCGGTCAGCTCGGCCAGCCGTACGCACCCGCCCGTGGTGAGCTGGCCGTGGAGCGCGGTCACCGTCAGGTCGAAGGAGAAGGAGGAGTGCAGGGCGCTGGTGCCCGGCACACCGGGGTAGGCGGAGCGGCAGTGCCGCAGATAGGCGGCCAGCGCGCGGTGTTCGGTCACCACGCCCTTGGGCCGGCCGGTCGATCCGGAGGTGTAGATCACATAGGCGGGGTGGGCGGGGTCGAGGGGGACCGGCCGTTCCGCGTCGGTGAGGTCGTCCTCGGCGAGGCCCCGGGTGTCGACCGGTCCGTCGAGCACCACCGTGGGGGCGGCGTCCTCGATCATGTAGGCGATGCGGCCGGCCGGGTAGCCGGGGTCGACCGGGACATAGGCCGCCCCGGTCTTCCATACCGCGAGCAGGGCCACCACCAGGTCCACGGAGCGGGGCAGCAGCACCGCCACCCGGTCCTCGGGGCCGGCGCCCCGGGCGATCAGCCAGCGGGCCAGCCGGTTGGCCCGGCGGTTCAACTCGGCGTAGTCCACGCTTTCTTCGCCGCACTGCACGGCGGGCGCGGCCGGGACCCGGGCGGCCTGTTCCTCGAACATCCGGTGGGCGAAGGCCACCTGGCCGGGGGCCGGGGCTCCGTTCCACTCGGTCAGCAGGCGCTCCCGCTCGTCCGGCGCCAGCACCTCGATGTCCGAGAGAGCGGTGCCGGGGTCGGCGAGCACGGCGGCCAGGACCCTGTGCAGGCGTTCGGCCAGAGTGGCCACGGTCCGGTGGTCGAACAGGTCGGTGCTGTAGTCGATGGCGCCCCGGACACCGGCCGGCTCTCCCGCCGGGCCGAACTCCTCGCGCAGATTGACGGAGAGGTCGAACTTGGCGACCTCCAGCGGCTCGGGTTCGGTGCGCGCGGCCAGGCCGGGCAGGGCGATACCGGTGTCGGCGAGGTTGCTGTTGAACGGCATCATCACCTGGAACAGCGGGTGCCGGCCCGCCGACCGGGCCGGGTTGAGGGCCCTGACCAACTGCTCGAAGGGGATGTCCTGGTGGGCGAAGGCGGCCAGGTCGGTCTCCCGGGTCCGCTCCAGGAACTCCTCGAAGGTGGGGTTGCCGGACAGATCGTTGCGCAGCACCACGGTGTTGACGAAGAAACCCACCAGTTCGTCCAGTGCCTCATCGGCCCGGCCGGCGACCGGGGTGCCGATGGGGATGTCGCTGCCGCCGGTCAGCTTGGCCAGCAACAGCGCCAACGCGGCCTGGAAGACCATAAAGGTGGTCACCCCGCAGCGGCGCGACAGCTCCACCAGCCCCTGGTGGACCTCCGTGGTCACCCGGAAGTCCACCGTCCCGCCGCGGTAGGAGGCCACCGCCGGACGGGGACGGTCGAAGGGCAGGCCCAGTTCATCGGGCAGACCGGCCAGTTCCTGCCGCCAGAAGTCGGCCTGCTCCGCCATGTCGCCGAGCGCCTCGCGCTGCCACAGCGTGTAGTCCGCGTACTGCACCGGCAGCGGCGGCCAGTTGGGCTCCGTGCCCTGGCAGCGCGCGGCGTAGGCCGTGCCCAGGTCACGGGCCAGCGGGTCCAGGGACCAGCCGTCGCTGGCGATATGGTGGACCAGCACCATCAGCACATGCTCATCCCGGCCCACCTCGAACAGCCAGGCCCGGACGGGGATTTCACCGGCGAGGTCAAAGGCGTACCGGGCCGCCTCACGCAGCCGCTCCGCCACCGACTCCGCCTCGGCCCGCTCCACCTCCAGCACCGGAACGGCCTCGTCCGCCGGCACCACCTGCTGCACCGGCTCCCCCTCGGCCTCCGGGAACCGGGTGCGCAGGCTCTCGTGCCGCACCACCACATCCCGCAGCGCGGCCCGCAGCGCGTCCCGGTCCAGCGGGCCGGAAAGCCGGGACACCAGGGGGTTGTTGTAGGTGGGGCTGGGGCCTTCCAGCCGGTCCAGGAACCACAGCCGCTGCTGGGCGAAGGACAGCGGTATCCGTTCCGGGCGCGGCCGGGGTTCCAGTCGCGGCCCGGCGCCGGCGGCGGTGCCGACCACTTCGGCGAGCCCGGCGGGCGTGGGGTGTTCGAACAGGGCGCGGATCGGCAGCTCGGCGTGGAGCCGGCCGCGTATCCGGCTGATGACCTTGGTGGCGGTCAGCGAGTGCCCGCCCAGGGCGAAGAAGTCGTCGTCGATGCCGACGGAGGGGGTGTCCAGGACCTCGGACCAGATCTCACAGAGTGCCTTCTCCACCCGGGTGCGGGGGGCGCGGCCGCTGGTGTCATAGACGGGCGGCGGGAGTTCCCGGCGTTCGAGCTTGCCGTTGGGGCTCAGCGGCATGCGATCCAGCAGCACAAAGGCGGCGGGCACCATATAGTCGGGCAGCGCGGCGGCCACATGCCGGCGCAGGGCCTCCGGTTCCGGTGCTTCGGCGGCGGGCACCACATAGGCGACCAGGCGCTTGGCGCCCGGCCGGTCCGTCACCGCGATCACCGCGACCTGGGCGACGGCGGGGTGTTCCCGCAACCGGGTCTCGATCTCGCCCAGTTCGATCCGGAAGCCACGGATCTTGACCTGGTGGTCGGCGCGGCCGGTGAACAGCAGCTCGCCGTCGGCCCGCCAGCGCACCAGGTCTCCGGTGCGGTACATCCGGGCGCCGGGCGGACCGAAGGGGTTGGCGACAAAGCGTCCGGCGGTCTGCCCGGGCCGGTTGAGGTAGCCACGGGCCAGCTGGGCGCCGCCGATGTAGAGCTCGCCCAGCACCCCCGCCGGGACCGGCTGGAGCCACCGGTCCAGGACATACACCTGGGTGTTGCCGATGGGCCGGCCGATCGGCGGGTCCGCCGGCCAGTCCTCGGTCCGGGCGGGCATCCGGTAGCCGGTGGCCATATGGGTCTCGGTGGGGCCGTAGCAGTTGTCCAGCCGCCTGCCCTCGTCCGCGCGGAAGATCTCCTCGACGGCGGAGGACAGCACCAGGGCCTCGCCGCCCTGCCCGACGTGCCGCAGGGCCGGCAGCCGGGTGCCCGCCGCCCGGGCCGCCTCGCACACCGCGTTCAGCACCAAGTTGGGCACCACCGTCAGATCGCTGACCCGCTGCTCGGCCAGCCATTCCACCAGCCGGTCGGCGTCCTTGCGGATGGCGTCCTCAGGGACCACCACACAGCCGCCGGATGTGGTGGCGATGAGCAGTTCCATCGGGGAGACGTCGAAGCTGGTGGCGGAGAACAGGGCGATACGGGCGGGCGGTTCCCAAGTGGCCCACCACACCACCAGGTTGACCAGGGCGGCCCCGGGCATGGAGACAGCCTTGGGCACCCCGGTCGAGCCGGAGGTGTAGATGACGTAGCAGGGGTGCTCCGGCAGCAGCGGGGCGGTGCGGTCGGCGTCGGTGAGGTCGCCGTCCGGCACATGGGAGACATCGACGGGCCCGGTGAGGACCAGGGTGGGCTGTGCGTCCCGCAGCATAAAGTCGTTACGGGACTCCGGGTATTCGGCGTCGATCGGCAGATAGGCGCCGCCGGCCTTGAGGACGGCCCACACCGCCACCACCAGGTCGGCGGAGCGCGGCATCCGCAGCGCCACCAGGGCCTCGGGGCCGACGCCATGCGTGATCAGATGCCGGGCCAGCTGGTTGGCCCGGGCGTTGAGCTGGGCGTAGGTCAGGGTGGTGTCCCCGGTCTGCACGGCGGGTGCGTCGGGGGTGCGGGCGGTCTGCGCCTCCAGCAGCTCCGGGAGCGTGGCGGCCGGGACATCCAGCGCGGTGTCGTTCCAGTCGGCCAGGATGCGGGTGCGCTCCTCGGGGGCGAGGATGTCGATGGCGCCGCAGGGCCGGCCCGGGTCGCCGGCGACGGCGGTCAGCACGCGGACCAGCCGGTCGGCCATGGCCCGCACGGTGCCGGTGTCGAACAGGTCGGCGTTGAACTCGATATGTCCGCTGACGCCTTGAGCCCGTTCCTGGAAGTTGACATTGAGGTCGAACCTGGACACACCGAAGGCCTGTGACCGGCCGGTGACCGCGAGTCCCGGCAGGGACAGCGCGGTGTCCAGGTCGTTCATGGTGATGGATACCTGGAACAGCGGGTTGCGGGCCGGCGAGCGGACCGGGTTGACGGCCTCCACCACCTGCTCGAAGGGGATGTCCTGGTGGGCGAAGGCGGCCAGGTCGGTCTCCCGGGTCCGCTCCAGCAGGTCCTCGAAGGTGGGGCTGCCGGACAGATCGTTGCGCAGCACCACGGTGTTGACGAAAAAGCCGATCAGTTCGTCCAGCGCCTGGTCGGCGCGGCCCGCGACCGGGGTGCCGATGGGGATGTCGCTGCCGCCGGTCAGCTTGGCCAGCAACAGCGCCAACGCGGCCTGGAAGACCATAAAGGTGGTCACGCCCCGGCGGCGGGACAGCTCCACCAGCCGCTGGTGGACGGCGGAGGGGACCTGGAAGTCCACCGTCCCGCCCTGGTAGGAGGCCACCGCCGGCCGCGGACGGTCGAAGGGCAGCCCCAACTCATCGGGAACGCCCGCCAGTTCGCGCTTCCAGAACTCCGACTGGGCGGTGGTGTCAGCGAGCGCCTCGCGCTGCCACAGCGTGTAGTCCGCGTATTGCACCGGCAGCGGCGGCCACTCGGGCTCCGCGCCCTGGCAGCGCGCGGCGTAGGCCAGGCCCAGATCCCGGGCCAGCGGGTCCAGGGACCAGCCGTCGACGGCTATGTGGTGGACCAGCACCATCAGCACATGCTCATCCCGGCCCACCTCGAACAGCCAGGCCCGGACGGGGATTTCACCGGCGAGGTCAAAGGCGTACCGGGCCGCCTCACGCAGCCGCTCCTCCACCGACTCCGGCGCCATCCGCTCCACCTCCAGCACCGGAACGGCCTCGTCCGCCGGCACCACCTGCTGCACCGGCTCCCCCTCGGCCTCCGGGAACCGGGTGCGCAGGCTCTCGTGCCGCACCACCACATCCCGCAGCGCGGCCCGCAACGCCTGCCGGTCCAGCGGGCCGGAAAGCCGGGAGACGACCGGCACGTTGTAGGTGGGGCTGGGGCCTTCCAGCCGGTCCAGGAACCACAGCCGCTGCTGGGCGAAGGACAGCGGCACCCGTTCCGGGCGCTCCCCGCTCACCAGCGGGGTGACGGGGGCGGCCAGGGCGCCGTCCAGTACGCCGGCGAGCTGTGCGGGGGTGGGGCGGTGGAAGACATCGCGGACGGTGACCCTTACCCCGAGGGCGGCGCCGATCCGGCCGATCAGCCGGATGGCCAGCAGGGAATCGCCGCCCAGGGCGAAGAAGGAGTCCTCGGGGCCGACTTGGGGCAGCCGCAGCACCTCGGCGAAGAGTTCGCACAGCCGCCGCTCCCCCGCCGAGCGCGGGGCGCGCCCGGTGGTGGTGGCGGCGGGGTGCGGTACGGGCAGCGCGGCGCGGTCCAGCTTGCCGTTGGCGGTGAGCGGCAGCGCGTCCAGCAGCAGCACCGTGGCGGGCACCATATGGGCGGGCAGCCGGCGCTCCGCATGCCGGCGGAGGTCGTCGGGCGAGACGGTCTCCTTCGCGGCGGGCACCGCATAGGCCACCAGGCGCCGGTCGTGCCGGCCGACATCATGGGCGTGGACGGCGGCTTGGGCGATGGCGGGGTGGTCGCGCAGCACGGCCTCGATCTCGCCGGGTTCGATCCGGAAGCCGCGGATCTTCAGCTGGTCGTCGGCTCGGCCGGCGTAGCGCAGATATCCGTCGGCCTCCTGGCGGACCAGGTCTCCGGTGCGGTACATCCGGGCACCCGGCGGGCCGAAGGGGTCGGCCACAAAGTGCCCGGCGGTCTGCCCGGGCCGGTTGAGGTAGCCACGGGCCAGCTGGGCGCCGCCGAGGTAGAGCTCACCTGTCACACCCGGCGGGACCGGCCGCAGCCGGTCGTCCAGTACCCGGGCGACGGTGTCGCGGACCGGCTCGCCGATCACCACATCCTCGGCGGCGGTGGCCGGTGCCCAGAGCGCGTCCACCGTGCACTCAGTGGGGCCGTAGAGGTTGTGGGCGGTAACGCCGGGGGTGTCGCGCAGTTCGCGCCACAGCGGTTCGCTCAGGGCCTCGCCGCCCAGGACCACCAGCCGGGGCCGGGCGGCGGGGTCACGGATCAGGCCGTAGGGCAGCAGCTGTTCGAGGTGGGAGGGGGTGAGGTCGATGACGTCCAGGCGGTGGCGGCGGACATAGTCGGTCAGCGCGGCGGCGTCCTGGCGGGTGTCCTCGTCCAGCAGGTGCAGCTCATGCCCGGCGACCATCCACAGCACCGGGTCCCAGGAGGCGTCGAAGGACAGCGGCGCGATACCGCCCACCCGCAGCCGCTCACCGGCGGCCGCCACCTCGGCGTACTGGACCTCGGCATGGTGACGGAAGAGGTTGGTGAGGCTGCGATGTTCCACCACCACGCCCTTGGGCGTTCCGGTCGATCCGGAGGTGTGGATCACATAGGCCGGGTGGGCGGGGTGCAGTGCGGCGGTGCGGTCGGCGTCGGTGAGGTCGGTGCCGGGGTGGCCTTCGGTGTCAACAAGGCTGTCGATCACGGTGGTTGGGGCGGCCTCCTGGAGCAGGGCGGCGATCCGCCCGGCGGGCTGCCCCGGGTCCAGGGGCAGATAGGCCGCGCCGGACTTCAGGCAGGCCAGCAGGGCCACCAGCGCCTCCACCGAGCGGGGCAGGCGCACCGCCACCCGCCGCTCGGGGCCGGCGCCAAGCTGGACGAGGTGCCGGGCCAGCCGGTTGGCCCGGGCGTTGAGGTCCGCGTAGCGGACGGACTCGCCCCCGCACACCACGGCGGTGGCATCCGGCGTCCGCCGGCACTGTTCCTGGAACAGTTCGTGTACGAAGGTCATCGGATCACCGGGGCTCGAGTTCGAAGATGACCTCGTTGGCCACCATGTCAATGGCGTGCTTGTGGCGCAGTCGCCAGCCGCCCTCGGTGAACACGGACTCCCAGTCGGCGGCGGTCGGCATAAAGGTGCCCATCAGGTCGTGCGCCACCTCGAAGCCGAGGGTGAACACCCTCATCTCCTGGTCGGGTACGCCCACCGACCGGGTGGCGTCGCCCAGCAGGAACCGGCGGACGTTGGGGAAGAGCTGTCGCAGCCGGGTCAGGGTGGTCACACACTGCTCCCGCGGCCAGAAGTCATGCCCGGCCATAAAGCAGGTGAGCAGTTCCACCTCGGCGAACTCCGGCCGCGGGTCCATGGTGAGCATGTCCGCCTCGACAAAGGACATCCGGGCGGCCAGCCCGGCCTCCGCGGCGTCGGCCTGGGCGACCTTCAGGGAGTCGCCGGCGATGTCAATGCCGATGGCCCGGGTCCCGGGGTGGCGGCGCAGGATCTGCATCAGGCGTTCGCCGCTGCCGCATCCGAGGTCGGCCGCGACCCGGGGGGTGAAGCCGAGTCCGTCCATGGCCGACCAGAACCAGGGGTCGTAACAGAAGGTGCTGATCTCCTTGCAGGCGCGGGCGATGGCGACCGGGTCGCGCTGGTAGAACTCGCCGAAGCGGTTCTCGTTGCGCAGTACGGCCGGCATCTGCCGGAACAGTTCGCCGCTGCCGCGTACCAGCCAGTGGAAGAGCGAGCGGGTGCGGTGGATCTCGGCGAAGCCCTCGGCGGGGGTCACCCGGGTGCCGTCCCGGTGCACTATGCCGACCGAGGCCAGGGCGCGGAACATGCCGAGGGTGGAGGCGGCGTCGAGGTCGTGGCGGGTGGCGAACTCCTGGGTGTCCAGGGTGCCTTGGTCATTGAGTTCGTCCAGCGCGCCCAGTTCCCAGGCGGCGCTGATCGCCCAGGAGGCGACGGTGGAGTTGTAGATCCGGGCGGCGGTGGTCCAGGATCCGGCGTCGGTGTCGAGGGTCGTCATCGTCTTCACCTGTTCATGTCGAGGGATTCAAGGGAGGGTTGGCGCCGGGGGGACCCGAGCCGGGTGCCGCCGGTGCAGGCCGCGGCGGCCGTGACGAACAGCAGGCCGCCCAGTCCGGAGGCGGCGAACCCCCAGGCGGGTGTGGAGCGGTCGATGACCAGTCCGATGACCGGGGAGCTCAGTGCCCCGCCCAGCCGGGTGGCCGAGTCCTGCAGGCCCATGGCGGCGCCGCGGGCGTGCGGCGGGGCGAGCTTGCTGACGCTTTCGGCGATGGCGGCCAGCGTGGGCGCGCACACCAGTTGCATGGGCACCAGGGCCAGGCCGAGCAGCCACCAGGGGCCGGTGATCAGACCGGCCGGGATCACCAGCGCGGCCAGCAGGGTCATCAGTGCCGACTGGGGCAGTGAGCGCCGTACCGCGCCATGGACGACTCCGCCGATGATGGAGGCCAGGGCCATGATGGCGACCGCCATGCCGGTCCAGGCCGTCTCGCCGGTGGCGCGCAGGGCGGCCACCAGCGCCAGTTCGGTGCCGCCGAGGACGAACAGCACGCCCATGGAGACCAGCAGGGTCGCGGTCATCCGGCCGTTGAGCCAGGAGCGCGGGCCCTGTGGTGCGGGGGCGGCCGTCTCGCGGCGGCCGCGCAGCGGCGGGTTCTGCAGGTACAGCAGCACCGCGGTCAGGGCCACCACCGCGCCGATCGAGGTCAGCGCGATCCGGCTGGAGCAGCGGGCGGCCAGGTAGAGGGCGGCGGCGGGGCCAACGACAAAGGAGGTCTCCATGGCGATGGCGTCCACCGAGAAGGCGGTGCGGCGGCTGTCCTCGGGCACCAGGGCGGTGAGCACCTGGCGGGAGAGCGAGCTCACCGGGATCACCAGGGCGCCGGCCGGGAACGCGGCGGCCAGCAGGGCCTCATAGGGCAGCCAGGGGGTGCTGAGCCAGTAGACGGTGGCCGTGGTGGCGCACACCGCGAGCACCGGGCGCAGCCCGTGGCGGTCCAGGGCCCGGCCCACCAGCGGGGCGCCCAGCATGGTGCCGACGGTGGTGGAGGTGGCGACCAGCCCGGCGGCCACATAGCCGCGGTGCAGGCCGCTGACCACGTGCAGGGTCAGGGTCAGTCCCATGGCGGTGACGGGCAGGCGGGCGATGAACATCAGCAGGAGGGAGCGGGCCACGCCGGGGGCGGCGAACACCGCGCGGTAGCGTCCGGCGCCGCTGGGGGCCGGGGGCCGCTGGGGTCCGTCGGTCATGGCCGGCCCCCGGTTCCCAGGGTGATCTCGTCGGCCTTGAGCTCGTAGTGTTCGCGGCCGAGCAGGCTGTTGAGGATGACAGCGGCGCGCCAGGCGGCCAGGCCCAGGTTGGGGTCGGCGATGCCATGGGTGGGGCGGGCCGCGTTCTGGACATGGATCCGGTTGCCGTCGGGGCCGTCCCAGGGCACCCGGTAGTCGGCGGCCACGGCGTAGCCGTCGCCGTCCAGCGGCATGCGGTGGTGCAGGGGTGCCATGCAGGACGGCAGTTGGGGCCGGTAGCCGGTGGCCAGGATCACGATGTCGCTGTGGCACGGCCGGCGGTCGCCGGTGACGGTGTCCAGCAGCCCGGCCCGGAAGCCCTCGTGGTCCTGGGTGAGCTCCTCCAGCCGTACACCGGCCAGCAGTTCATGGTGCAAGGGGGTGTCGGTGAGGTAGTCGAGTTCATAGAGGCGCCGGTAGACCTGGGTGAGGAGTTCCCGGGTGATGCCGGTGCCGGCGGAGCGCTGCTGGTCGAGCAGGGCCGAGCGCGGGCCGGGCGGCAGGGTGCGGAAGTACTCCACATACCGGGGGTTGAACCACTCATTGGCGAACGGCGAGTCGTCCAGTGGAGCGAAGCCATGGCGTCCGGTGACCCAGGTCAGGCGGCGGGGCATCCCGGACCGTCCGGACAGCAGGTCCAGGGCCACCTCGGCGGCGCTCTGCCCGCCGCCGACCAGCAGGATGTTCCGGCCGGTCAACGGGGTGTCCTGGGTGAGGTGTTCGGCGGCGTGCCAGAGGCGGGGGCCGGCCAGGCCGCGGGCGCAGTCCGGCAGCCAGGGCGTCTGGCCGACGCCCAGGACCAGGTGGTCCGCGTGGTGGGTGCCGCGGCTGGTGCGGATGAGGAACCGGTCGCCGTGGTGTTCCACGGCCCGGACCTCTTCGCCGAGGCGGACGCCCAGGAGCTGGGCGGCCCAGGTGAAGTACTGATCGAACTCCTTGCGGCTGACCTGGCCGGCGCCGGCGGTCAGGTGCCGGTAGAGGCGGCCCTGTTCATGGAGGTAGTTCAGGAAGCTGAAGCGGCTGCGCGGGTCGACCAGGCTGACCAGGTCCTTGACGCTGCTGACCTGGAGCCGGGAGCTGCTCCAGAGCAGGCCGGGGTGCCAGGCGACGGAGCTCCTGGACTCCACGGTGGTGACGCGGAGTTCACCGAGGGGCTGGGCCAGGGCGGCCAGGCTGAGGTTGGCGGGTCCGCCGCCGATGGCGAGGACCTCGGTGGGGCCATGGTGGTTCATGCGTGGTCCGGTCCCTGCGGCTGCCAGGAGATGCCGGCGGTCCGGGCGGCACTGATCAGCTCCCGTACCTCGGAGTCGGCGAAGGCGCCGGCCACCAGCTCGGCCAGTTCCCCCTCGGTGCCGGGTTCGGCGTCCCGGGGCATCAGCACGGTGCAGGCGACATCCTGGAGGTGGACAACGGCCGAGGGGTCGGCCTGGAGCAGTCCGCCGACGTCCTCGCGGCCCTTGGCGACCACCTCCCAGGTGAGGGGGCGGCCGGTGGTCTCCCGGCCGTGGCGGCCCAGTTGTGCGGCCAGGTCGGCGGCCAGGCCCATCAGCAGGTACTCCTGCGGGTTGGGTCCCCAGTCGACGCCGGTGAGCTGCTTGGGGGCGTCGATGCGCAGATCCGGGCCGGTGCCGGGGCCCAGGGGGCGGGAGAGCAGCTGGGTACCGCTGATCCAGCGCACCCGGCAGGCGGCCGGCGGCCCGGCCGGGACATGTTCCCGGGTGGTGCCCGGCAGCGGGCCGGCGGCGAAGTCCAGGGCCACCGAGACGGGCTGGGTGAGGGTGCGGTAGTTGGGGCTGAACTGCTCGACCTGCTCGATGAGTCCGGCGAGAATCCCGTCGTCGGACACTCCGCCGACGGCCACCCGGGTTTCGAACTTCCCTTCCTTGCAGGTGAGTTCCATGTCGGCGCTGTCGAAGACCACGCCCTGGGCGCTGCCGCCGCCCACCAGGGTGGTCAGCGCACAGGAGGCGATGCCGGTGAGCGCCAGATGGAGGGGCAGCGGGCCGTCCGCGCCGGGGGTGCCGGCCGGGTCGCCGGCCTCGATCTCAAAGCGCCGTGCGGACTTGACGGTGCCGAACAGGGCGGGGCCGATGCTCGTGGACAGCCCCCGGTAGGGCGAGGAGCGGGCCTTGGCGGTGTACCAGAAGTCACCTTCGGCCGGGTCATTGCGGATTTCATGCACCACTTCGCTGAATCCAGCGGTGTTGAAGCTGTTCCTCATCGCATGTCCTTCTCGTCCGGCGTGCCGAGTGCGTTGTCCAGGTCGCGGATCAGGTCCTGGGCGTTCTCGATGCCCACCGAGAACCTGACCAGTCCGGGATTGATGCCGATCTGGGCCCGCTGGCGTGCGGTGAGCGAACTGTGCGAAGTATTACTGGGCATGCTCACCAGTGATTCGACGCCGCCGAGACTGGTGGCCACATAGGGGATGTCGAGTTTCTTCATAAAGTCCAGCGCGGCCTCGTCCCCGCCGCGTACCTCGAAACTCACCATGCCGCCGAAGCCCGCATAGTCCGCCCGTTCCAGTTCCGCATAGCGGGTGCCGCCGATTTCCGGGTGGTGCACGGCGGCGATACGCGGGTGCCCGGCGAGAAAGCGGGCGATCTCGCGGGCATTGTCGTTCTGCGCCCGCATGCGCAACGGCAGTGTTTTCAGCCCGCGTTCGAGCAGGAAGGCGGTGAGGGGTTCCAGGGTGCCGCCGAACCGCAGTGCCTGGGCCCAGATCCGGTCCAGGAACTTGCGCCGGCCGACGACCGCGCCGGCGGTCAGGTCGCTGTGCCCGCCGAGGTATTTGGTGGCGCTGTGCAGCACGACATCGGCGCCCAGCTCCAGCGGCCGCATATTCACCGGGGTGAGGAAGGTGTTGTCCACCACCAGCAGGGCGTTGGCCTCCTTGGCGATCCGGGCAATGCGCCGGATCGAGGGGGCCTTGAGCAGGGGGTTGGTCAGGGTCTCGAAGAACAGCAGCTGCGTCTCGGGGCGGACCGCGGCCTCGATGGCCCCGATGTCGGTGGGGTCGACAAAGGTGACCTCGCGGCCGGCCGAGGGCATGTCCTCGCGCAGCAGGTTGTAGGTCCCGCCATAGGCGTCATAGGCGGAGATGATGTGGCTGCCGGCGTTGGTCAGCGCGTAGACGGTGCTGGCGATGGCGCTCATCCCGGAGGAGGTCACCAGGGCGCTGCGGCTGCCCTCCAGGGCCGCGATCTTCTCCTGGACCGACCACTGGGAGGGGTTGCCGTACCGGGTGTAGATGGGCACATCCCGCGAGGTTCCGTCGGAGAAGGCCGCATAGCTGGCGTCGTCCAGCAGAAAGGTGCTGGTCTGGAAGACGGGGGTGCCCACCGCGCCGGTGATGGGGTCCTCATAGGTGCCGGCGTGCACGGCGAGCGTCTCGGGGGAGACCGTGCGCGACAGCACCCGGTGGTGCGGGGTCACCGGCCCGGCGAACCGCGACCGGGTGAGGTCGTTGAACCATTTCGCCTCACCGGTGCGGCCCTCTTCGAAGCCGATCGCCGTACGACTCTCTTTCGTCACATGCTCCCCTAGGTGAATTCGATTCGGGCCGGAACGGCGTTTCTCCGCTGCCTCGGCCACAAGCTAGTGGGGCCGCGCCGATAAGTTGTCAACGAGATGTCAACGCGGTGTCAACGGCGTTGATCCGGCTTTCCGGACCGGTTAAATCCCTTGCTTATCGCGGCACTTGACACCCTGCTCGATCCGCACCTAACTTTGCCGCGGAATGCGGGGATGCGGTCCCCCGTCCGGATCGTTTACTCCGGACCATTGACAAGGAGGTTGCGTGAAAACCTCGGAACTCAGTCCGGCCGTTTTCGCGGAAATCAGGGACATCAAATCCCGTTACATACGCGACCGGTCGGTCTTCATTGAAGGCCCGCACCTGGCGGGCATTTTGCGGTCACTGGGAGCCGCGGCAGCGGATCTGGAAAGCCTGGCGTCGGTGAGCGACGGGCTGGTCGGCGATCCGACGCTGCCCTTCCGGAAGTCCCGTAACGGCCGTTTCTGTCTGGATCCGGTGGCCCGGCAGGCCCGCCGGCTGGAGTTCCAGCCCTTTGTGCTGTCGAAGGAGGAGGACTTCGTCCGGCATGACTCGGGAGAGCTGCGGGTCTTTGACGAGGTGCGGGACGACCTCCAGCTGAACACGGCCTTCCAGGCTCTGCTGGCCTTCAAGCTGCTGCTGATCGAGGGGGTGGAAACGGCCCGCCGCCCGCTGCTGGACTACCGGTCCACCGACTGGATCTGCACCTTGTTCAACCTCAGAACGGTCACCGAGGCCGGCCTGCTGGGCGAGCCGGCCCTGGAAGGTGTGCACAGCGACGGCGTGGACCACACCATGACCACGCTCCTGGGCAGCACCAATATGACCGAGGACAGCGCGGTGACCTATCTCCACGACATGCGCGAGGCCAACGCCGGCCGGTGGCATGAGACCGATCCGGAGCTGCTGCTGGGCTCGGTCCGTCACCACCGCTTCCTGGACACCCTGCTGGTGGTCGACCATGAGCGCAAGCACAGCGTCTCCCCCGTGGTCGCCGCCGATCCCGGCCGGCCGTCCACCCGGGACATGCTGATCTTCTTCACCCGCCGGCCGGCCGGCCCGGGCCATGTGTCCCACCAGCACGACTCATTGCGGCCGCACACCGGACTTCCCATGTCGGTGGACCTGCCGTCGCCCGTCACCGAGCCGACCCACGGGGGAGCCGAGTGCCATGTCCACTGAGCCGGCCACCGAAACCGAGGACACCATCGAGCGAGTCCGGTACGAGGGTTCCTGCCACTGCGGAGGCGTGCGGTTCGCGGCCCGCGCCGGCCGCAACCTCACCCTGACCCTGTGCAACTGCGGGATCTGCTACAAGTCGGGGCACCAGGAACTGATGGTCCCCGAGGAGCGGTTCACCCTGCACCAGGGGCAGCAGTACCTCAAGCCCTACCGGTTCGGCAACTGCATCGCGGACCACACCTTCTGCGCGGTCTGCGGCATCATGCCCTTCTACCGCCCGCGCTCGCACCCCACCGGGTACTTCAGCGTCAACGCCCGCTGCCTGGACCTCTCGGCCGCCGAGAACATCACCTATGTGGAGTTCGACGGGCAGAACTGGGAGGAGAGCATGGCCGCCGGACAGCATGTGCTCAGCGAATGACGCGCACCGAGCGGCTGAAGTGGGAGACGGCCGGCCCCGGCGGACTGGGGGCCTGTGCGGCCGAGATGGACTTCGGCACCGCGCCACCGGTCACCGAGGCACTGCGGACCGCGGTGTCCCGCGACCAACTGGGCTACCTCACCGCGTCATTGGCGGCCGAGGCCGGTGCGGCCTGCGCGGACTGGCAGTACCGGCGCCATGGCTGGCGGGTGGCCGCCGAGGACGTCCGGCTGCTGCCCGATGTGGTGCGCGCCTTCCATGTGGCCGTCCAGCACTTCTCCCGCCCCGGGTCGCCGGTGATCGTCCCGGTGCCGGCCTACGCACCGTTCCTCACCGTACCCGGGCTGCTGGGCCGTCCCGTGCTCCCGGTGGAACTCGTCCGCTCCGGCGGCCGGTATGTCCATGACCTGGACGCGCTGGACCGCGCCTTCGCGGCCGGCGGGCACCTGCTGGTGCTGTGCAATCCGCACAACCCGGTCGGCAGGGTGCTGGAGCGCGCTGAACTGCTGGCCATCGGCGAGGTGGTGGAACGGCATGGCGGGCGGGTGTTCGCCGATGAGGTGCACGCCCCGCTGGTGCTCGCCGGGCACCGACACATTCCCTATGCCTCGGTGTCACCGGCGGCGGCCCGCCATGCCCTCACCGCCACCTCGGCGTCCAAGGGGTGGAATCTGGCCGGGCTGAAGTGCGCCCAGATGCTGCTGACCAATGACCCGGACCGGGAGCGGTGGGCCAACCTGGGGCGGCTGGCCACCGATGGGACGGCCACCCTGGGCGCGGTGGCCGCGGTGGCCGCCTACCGGCTGGGGCAGCCCTGGCTGGAGAATGTGCTGGCCCAACTGGCCGGCAACCGGCGGCTGCTGGCCGGACTGCTGGCCACCCACCTGCCCGGGGTGGCATACGACCCGCCCGAGGGCACCTTTCTCGCCTGGCTGGACTTCCGGGAACGGGGCCTGCCGGAGCACAACTTGGCGGAGTTCTTCGCCCAGCGCGCCCAGGTGACGGTGGTCGACGGCACCGACTGCGGGCCGCCGGGCCGCGGCTTTATCCGGCTCAACTTCGCCACCAGCCCCGAGCTGCTCACCCGGATCGTGGCCCGGCTGGCGGCGGCGGCCGGCTGACCGCCGCCCGGTCAGCGCCCCGGGAGCGCGCCCACCAGGCCCGGGGGCATGATGTGCGCGCTCGCCGCCAGGGTCTCGACAAAGGCGGTGGCCGCCGCGTCCGGGTGGCCACCGCCATAGGCGGCCAGGGTGCGGCGGATGGGCGGGTCCGGCAGGAAGACCCGGCCGGCGAAGTGCGCGGGGATCATATTCGCCGGAATGAGCGCGGGGCCGAGCCCGGACAGGGTCAACATCGGTGCGGCGGCGCTCTGTTCGGTGTAGATGGCGGTGCGCGGGTGGAAGCCCGCCGCGGCACAGCTCTCGTCGAGGAAGCGGGCGAGGCCGTTGCGCGGGGCGAGGCGGACCCATTCGCGCTCGCGGAGCAGGGAGAACGGCAGCCGCGCGCCGATGGACGGGATGGACGGGTCGTCGGGGGGCAGCACAATGGCGAACTCCTCGGTGCCCAGCAGGCGCACC
Source organism: Streptomyces sp. NPDC052396 (assembly GCF_044593195.1). Taxonomy (NCBI): domain Bacteria; kingdom Bacillati; phylum Actinomycetota; class Actinomycetes; order Kitasatosporales; family Streptomycetaceae; genus Streptomyces; species Streptomyces sp. NPDC052396. The sequence continues at coordinate 59,380 of NZ_JBIUAW010000007.1, read as the reverse complement.
GGATGGGGCCACATATCGGGCAGCGGACCGACGGCCAGGTCGGCCTCCCCGGACTCCAGGGCGGTCTGGAGCTCCGCGGCGTTCATATACTCGGTGAGGACCAGCCGGATATCGGGCCGCTCCCGGTACAGCACGCGCAGGGCGGGCGGCATCACGCCGATGCTGATCGACTGGAGCGTGGCCACCCGCAGTTCGCCGGGGACGCGCCGGGGTGCGCGGTCTTCGCCGAGCCGGTGCGCTCGCGGGAACTCCGGCCCCTTCCCCGGCGGACCGAGCCAGGACAGGGGCCTCGCCATCGGAGCCGGTACCGCAGTTGACAGCAGGGCGCCCCGGCCGCCGGGGGGCGCCATGGCCATCGTGCCGGCCCCGAGGAAGAAGGTCTCTCCGCCGACGGAGGTGATGACCGGCCCGGGAACGCCGTGCCGCAGGGATTCCTGCCGCAGCACCGCCGCGTGCACCCGTTTGAGCTCGGCGCCGGCCTCCACCCCGAACTCCTCGGCCAGACAGGTCCGGGTCTGTTCATAGACGCGCAACGCCTCGGCCTGGCAGCCGATTTCCGACAGCGCGGTCATCAGGTGCCCGATCAGATGCTCGCGCATGGGGTAACGGCGTGCCTCCGGGGCGAGTTCGGCGGCGACGGCGGCGGCCTCGCCCAGTGTCAGCCGGGCCCGGGCCAGTGACTCCACGGCCGTCAGCCGGATCTGCTCCAGCCGGGCACATTCGTCGGCCAGCGCCGGGAGTTCCTCGAACTCCTGGTAGGGGCACCCCTGCCAGAGTGCCAGGGCCTCGGTGAGCACCTCGCGCGCACCGGACACATCGTCCTGGTCCAGCAGCCGGCAGCCGGACCTGACCAGGGCCTCGAAGCGGTGGGCGTCCACCTGCTCCGGGGTCAGCCGCAGTACATAGCCCGGTGCGCGGTAGCTCAGCAGGGAGGGGGACTTGCATCCGGTGGCCGAGTCCAGCACCCGGCGCAGATGGCAGATATAGGTCTGCAGCGTGGCCACCGGCCGCCGTGGCGGCTCGTCGCCCCACAGCTCCTCGATCAGCAGACCGGTGGGCACCACCCGGTCCAGCCGCAGGGTCAGCAGGGCCAGCAGCGCCCGGTGGCGCCGTGGCCCCAGCACCAGGTCGGTGTCGCCGTACCGGGCCGATATGGACCCCAGCACACGCAGCCGCAGATCGGCGGGACCGGCCGGACGGGGCGTCAAGGTCTCCCTCACGGACATGGATCACCGTTCCCAGGACTGTGCCGGAAGGCGTGTCCGCGATCCACGGCACGCGTTTGGAGGATGATCTTGGCATATCGCCCGTCCGGATCCCATAGGCGGAAATGAATCGTTTTCCCGGGCTTGAGCGGGTGGGGTGTACGGGACGGACCGGCGCCCGACCGCCTTGCCCGGCAGGGCGGTTGGCATCCGGCGCAGGTGCCACGGGTTTCGGCATCCGGGATCCGGCCCGTCCGTCATGTTCTTCCGCGGGCCCCGGGATCCCGCCCGGCATGGATCGCCGGTCGTCGGGCACGCGGGTCGGGCAGCCGGTACGTCAACGGTGGCCGGTCGGCCCGCCCAGGTCCCGGTGGGCCATCAGCCGGCCGGCGGGATCAGAGCGCACCGTCCGCACGGAGGGCGGCGATCCGGTCCGCCGGGTACCCGAGCGAGCGCAGCACCTCCTCGGTGTGCTCGCCCAGCGCCGGCACCGGGCCCATCGGCAGCTCCAGCCCGGCGAAGCCGAACGGCGGCAGCAGTGCGCGTACTTGGCCGCCCGGGGTCTCCACCGGCCGCCAGCGGTCACGGGCCGCGAGCTGCGGATGCCGCAACAGGTCGGTGACGGAGTTCAGCCGTGCCGAGGCGATGCCGAGAGTGTCCAGCCGCTCGATGGCCTCCTCGACCGTCATCGTCACGGTGCGCCCGCCCACCAGCGCGTCGACGGTCCGCCGGTTGCCCACCCGGGCCACATTGGTCGCGTACCGCGGATCACCGGCCAGCTCCGGACGGCCCAGGAACCCCTCGGCGAACCGGGCCCATTCGCGGTCGTTCTGCACGCCTATCAGCACCTCGCCGCCATCGGCGGCCGGGTACGCGTCATAGGGGGTGAGGCTGGGGTGGGAAAGTCCCGCCCGACCCGGTGAACTCCCGGTGCCCTGTGCGTAGTAGAGCTGGTAGCCCATCCACTCGGCCGTTGCCTCGAACATGGAGATCTCGATCGCGGTGCCCTGCCCCGTGGTGGCCCGTCCGACCAGGGCGGCCATGGTGGCCGACAGCGCGTACATGCCGGCCGCGATGTCCGAGGCGGGCACCCCCGTCTTGGCCGGCCGCTCGGGTGGTCCGGTCACCGTGGCGAGTGCGGCCTCGCACTGGATGAGCATGTCGTAGGCGCGCTTGTCGCGATATGGCCCGCTCGCGCCGTACCCGGACATGTCCACGGTGATCAGGCGCGGGTGGCGGTTGCGCAACTCGGCCGAGGAGAAGCCCAGCCGGCCGGCCGCCCCGGGCGCCAGGTTCTGCAGGAAGACGTCCGCGCCCGCCACCAGGTCGGCGAGCACGGCGCGTCCGCCGGTGGTCCTGAGGTCAAGGGTGACCGAGCGCTTGCCCCGGTTCAGCCAGACGAAGTGGCTCGCCAGGCCATTGACGCTACGGTCGTAGGCACGGGCGAAGTCGCCGCCGTCGGGGCGCTCTATCTTCACCACCCGGGCCCCCAGGTCGGCCAGGTGCCGCGTGGCCAGGGGCGCGGCGACCGCCTGCTCCAGTGCGACCACGGTGACGCCGTCGAGCGGCGGGCGGGGGCTCATCGGGCGGGCCCGCGGGGCGCGTTGTGCCCGGGGGCGCCCCGTAAGGGGCGCGGGACGGCTGTGCTCATGCGGCTCCGCCGCGTGGGCGCGACCAGCCACAGACGACCCGCACCCCGTCACGGAAGCTCACTTCCCGAAACGCCGCTCACGATTCGCATAGGAGCGCAGCGCACGCAGGAAGTCCACATGGCGGAAGGCCGGCCAGTAGCAGTCCACCCAGTGCATCTCGGCGTACGCGGACTGCCAGAGCAGGAATCCGGACAGCCGCTGCTCGCCCGAGGTGCGGATGATGAAGTCGGTGTGGTCGGCGATCGGCGAGTACAAGTGGCGGGAGATGTCCTCGATTTCGAACCGCTCCACCAGTTCGGCGGGGTCGCCGCCGGCCGCCATATGTGTCTCGAAGGCGCTCTTCACCGCGTCGACGATCTCCCGCCGGCCGCCGTAGCCCACCGCCACATCGACCTTGAGCCCGCCGCGTCCGGTGGTCCCGGCGGCGGCCTCCTTGAGTACCCGGGCGCTGTCGCCCGGCAGCATGTCGAGCGAGCCGATCACCTGGACCTCCCAGGGGCGGCCCTGGGCCGCGATGTCCTGGACGGTCTCCTCGATGGTCTCGATCAGCGGGCCCAGTTCCTCGGCGGGCCGGCCTAGGTTGTCGTCGGAGAGCATAAAGAGGGTGACATGCTCGATCCCCGCCGCGGTGCACCAGCCCAGAAACTCGGTCGCCTTGGCGCCACCCGCCCGGTACCCCTCCCGGACGTCCGCGTGTCCCGCCTTCCGGGCCCAGCGCCGGTTGCCGTCCAGCATGATCCCCACGTGCTGGGGGCGCGGCAGCCCCGCCAGACCGGCGGCCAGTCGGCGCTCGTACACCCTCTCCATCGGCCGTCGGAGAAACAGGGGGAGCAGCTTCATGGACCATCTCCATCGCGTTGTGCAGTTCTTCCGGCGACTTTACCAGGGGCCACCAGCGCCATTCCGCATAAATGTTCGCAACAGCCCGGACAGGGAAGCGACTTGGCCGGAAGCCGATGGGCTGGTTTCCGTCCCCGGTTCCCGCGGGGCGGCCGTCCGCTCAGTCAATTCCCGCCAACCGGCGCCGAGTCCGTCTCGCTGCCCGCGTCCCTGGGCAAGATCGTTTCCATGTCCGATTCCCACGCCGATGACCTTGCTCTATCCGCCGCCCCCGGCGGGCTCGCCGCCGCACCGAAGCCACCGCCCTATCGATGGCGCTGGGCGGCGCTATGGGTGCTGCTCGCCGGGGAGGCGATGGACATGCTCGACTCGCTGGTGGCCGCCATCGCGGCGCCGTCGATCCGGGCGGAGCTGGGCGGCGGGGCCAGTGTCACCCAGTGGCTGGGCGCGGCTTACGCACTCGCCATGGCGGTCGGGCTGATCACGGGCGGACGGCTGGGGGATGTCATGGGGCGCCGACGGACGTTCCTGGCCGGCGTCTTGGGCTTCACCGGCGCTTCGCTGCTGTGCGCGGCGGCCATGTCGCCGGAGGTGCTGATCACGGCCCGGGGGGCGCAGGGGCTGTTCGGGGCGGTGATGATCCCGCAGGGGCTGGGCCTGATCAAGGAGATGTTCCAGGGCGGGGAGACCGGCAAGGCGCTGGGGATGTACGGGCCGGTGATGGGGGTGTCCTATGTGGGCGGCCCGGTGCTGGCCGGCTGGCTGGTGAGCGCCGACTGCTTCGGGGCCGGCTGGCGGCTGGTCTTCCTGGTCAACCTGCCGCTCGGGCTGCTGGCGTTCCTCGGCGGGTGGCGGTTCCTGCCCGCCTCCGGCCCGACAACCGTGACCAGGCTGGACCTGGTGGGTGCCGCGCTGGCCTCGGCCGCCGCGCTGCCGCTGGTCTTTCCGCTGGTGCAGGGACGCGAACTGGGCTGGCCGGTATGGGCCTTCGCGTCCATGGCGGCCGGAGTGGCCCTGTTCGGGGTCTTCGGCTGGTACGAGGGGCGTGTCGCTCGCGCCGGCGGTGACCCGTTGGTAGTGCCGGGGCTGTTCCGCAAGAGGGCCTTCTCGGGCGGATTGGTGACCGGTGCCGCGCTGTTCGCCGCGGTGGCCGGTTTCTCGCTGGTGCTCAGCGTCTACTTCCAGTCGGGGCTGGGGGCTTCGCCACTGAAGGCGGGGCTGGCGGTGCTGCCCTGGTCCGCCGGTACCGTGGCCGGCTTCGCGGTGGTGCGGGCGCTGGAGGGCTCCAGGCCGCTGAGCAGGCTCGGGCGCCCGCTGGTGCAGACCGGCGTTGTGGTGATGGCGCTGGGCGTCGGCGGCTTCGCCTGTGCGCTGCGGTCGGCCGGCCCCCGGGTCACGGTGTGGCAGGGCGCCCCGGCGCTGGTGGTCGTCGGGCTGGGGATGGGGCTGGTAATGGGCCCGTTCTTCCAGACGGTGCTGGCCGCCGTGGCACCGCATGAGACGGGTTCGGCCGCGGGGACGCTGACCGCGGTGCAGCAGTTCGGCAGCGCGCTGGGCAGCGCGGTGCTGGGCACGGTCTTCTTCTCCGCACTCGGCGGCCGGGTCACCGCCGCGACACCGGCCGGGGCGGCGGCCCGCCTGGGCTATGCCAGAACCATGGAGATCACGCTGGGCGCGGAGGCCGGACTGCTCGCGGTGACACTCCTGGCCTCCTTTCTGCTCCCCGCCAAACCGGATCAAACCACGGCGAGTTGACCTGGCTGGGAATGATGTTGGTGGTTGACAGACGGAAGGGAAGCATCCAGTCTCAGCAGCCGAACAACCCGCCATAGTGCGATTGTTGGCGTTAAGTCCTCGTAAAAGGGCTGGATTACCGGTAATCCGGCCGGGAGGGGGCAGCCAAGCCCCCGCAGTCAGTCACCCCGGAAATCACTGCCGAGACAGGGAGCCGCCTCATGCTGCCCGCCATGCCGCATCACGAACGTGAAGACTTTCTCGCCGAGCCGCGCATCGGCGTGCTGGGCGTCACCGATCCCCGCGGCGACCGCGCCCCGCTGCTGGTGCCGGTCTGGTACCACTACGAGCCCGGCGGGGAGGTCGTGGTGCAGACCGGCCGGGAGACGGTCAAGGCCCAACTGCTGCGTGCGGCGGGCCGGTTCAGCCTCTGCGCCCAGGACGAGAACCGGCCGTACCGGTATGTCAGCGTGGAAGGGCCCGTCACCTCGGTCACCGACCCGGTCGACCCCGCGCTGCGCGAGGCCATCGCCCACCGCTATCTGGACCCCGAGGAAGCGCGCGCCTATCTCCAGGCGACCGCGGACCAGCTCAAGGACGACATCACCTTCCGGATGCGCCCACGGCACTGGCGCACGGCCAACTTCGCGGCCTTCGCCGCCGAGTTCGCCGAAAAGGGCTGAACCTCACCCACCGGGGCCCGGCCCACCAGGCACCACCGCACGGCATGAACGACATGACACCCCCCGCACCCCGAGTGAACAAGGTCTTCATGACAGACATCGAGCTTTCCGTCCGACCGTTATCCTGCGCCCGCCCCGAGCTCAACGGCATCCGCGAGTACCCGCGTGACCGGTGCCTTCCCGAGCTGTTCGAGGAGCAGGCGACCGCCCGGCCGGAGGCGCCCGCCGCCCGGCACCGGGACCGTACCCTGACCTACGGTCAGCTCAGCGCCCGCTCCGACGCGCTGGCGGCGCAGCTGCTCGCCCGGGGCGTGGAGCCCGGCACACCGGTGGGGGTGTGCGGCAGCCGTTCCCTGGAGGCGCTGGTCGCACTGCTGGGCATCCTCAAGGCGGGCTGTGCCTATGTCCCGTTGGACGAGGACCTGCCGCCGGCCCGGCTGCGGGCCATGGCCGAGGACGCCGGGCTGCGCGCGGCCGTCGTCCTGCCGGGCAGTGCGGGCCCGGTGCGCGGGCTGGCCGTACGTGTGGAGTTCGACACCGTCGATCACACCGCCGATGCCAACTCCATTCCCGCTCCGGTCACTTCGGCCGGCGACTGCGCCTATGTGATGTTCACCTCCGGCTCGTCCGGCCGCCCCAAACCGGTGGCGATACCGCACCGCGGCGTGGTCCGCCTGGTGCGCTCCGACCGTGAACTGCCCCCGCCCGGGCCCGGTGACGGCGTACTGCACGCCTATGGCCTGTCCTCCGACGCCTCCACCGTGGAGATCTGGGCCGCGCTGCTTACCGGCGCCTGCCTGGTGCTGGCGGACCGCGCGGAACTCCTCTCCCCTCTCGCGCTGGAGGAACTGTTCCGCGCCCAGGGCGTGACCGTCGCCTACCTCACGACCAGTGTCTTCCACCTGGTGGCCCGCACCCGGCCCCAGGCCCTGGCCGGGCTGCGCTTTGTCTCCGCCGGCGGGGAGGCGATGGACCCCCGGCTGGCGAACGAGGTGCTGGCCGCCTGCCCCGGTACCACCGTGGTCAACTTCTACGGTCCCACGGAGAATTCGGTCATCTCCACCGCGTACCGGGTGCGCGCCCTGCCCGCCGACGCCACCCAGGTCCCCATCGGCCGTCCGTTCGGCGCCACCTCCTGTCACATCCTGCGCCCCGATGGCTCGGCCGCGGCGCCGGGCGAGGAGGGGGAGCTGTGCGTCGGCGGGGACGGCCTGGCCCTGGGCTACCTCGGCGATCCCCGGCTGACCGCCGAACGGTTTGTGACCGTGCCCGCCATCGAGCCGCATGGGCGCCTGTACCGCACCGGTGACCGGGCCGTCCGGCGCGCCGACGGGCTGCTGGAGTACCGGGGACGGCTGGACCGCCAGGTGAAACTGCGCGGTGTACGTGTCGAACTGGACGAGATCGAGGCCCGGTTGCGGGCCCATCCCAAGGTCGGCGAGGCCGTCGTCCAGCTGGAACAGGGGGCGCTGACCGCCTATGTCACCGCCGCCGAGCCCGGCGGCCTCCTGCCCCTGCCCGCCATCCGCGCCTACTGCGCCCAGTGGCTGCCGGCCCAGGCCGTTCCGGCGCTGGTGGCCATGGACCACCTGCCGGTGACCAGCGGCGGCAAGGTGGACCGCGCCCGGCTGCGGGCCCTCGCACCACAACCCGAGGAACCCGGGGAAGGGGAAACGGACCAGGCCAGGGTCGAGGGACTGCTCGACGTCCTCGCCGAGGTATGGCACCAGGTGCTCCGCATACGCCCCACCCCTCAGGACGACTTCTTCGCCCTCGGCGGCGACTCGCTGCTCGCCTCCGAGACCGTCACCCGCACCCTCGCGGTGCTGGGCATCGATGCCGGACTGGGCTCCACTCTGATCAGGGCCCTGCTGGCCGCGCCCACTCTGGAGGGCTTCGGCACGGCCGTCCGCGCCCTGCGCACCGGCACCACCGGCCCGGCGCCGGCCGAACCGCCCGTCGACTTCGAGCGCGAGAGCGAACTCGGCTTTGAGCTGCCGCCCGTCCAGGGCCCGGCCCCCTGCCCCGGGAATCCCCGGAACATCCTGCTCACCGGCGCCTCCGGCTTTGTCGGCGCCTTCCTGCTGGACCGCTTGCTGCGGATGACCTCCGCGCGCGTCCACTGCCCCGTACGGGCGTCCAGCGGCGCACATGCCACCCGGCGGGTGCGCAACACCCTGGCCCGCTATGGTCTGCGCCTGGACGAGGCCGACTGGCGACGGGTGGAGTGCTTCCCCGCGGACCTGACCGAACCCGGCCTCGGGCTCTCCACCGGTCACGCCGCCGGACTCGCCGGCAGCCTGGACCTGATCGTGCACAATGCCGCCCGGGTCAACTTCCTCTACCCCTATGAGGAGTTGCGCGCCCCCAATGTCGAGGGCACCCGGCGGGTCATTCAACTGGCGGCGCCGCGCCGCATACCCGTCCACTTCATCTCCACCATCGCCGTGGTGGCCGGATTCGGCACGGCCGGAGTGGACAAGGTCGAGGAGGACACCCCGCTGGCCCACGCCGACGGGCTCACCATGGGCTATGCGGAGAGCAAGTGGGTCGCCGAAGAGGTGCTGCGGCGGGCCGGCGAACAGGGCCTGCCGGTGGCCGTCCACCGGCCCTACGAGGTGACGGGCGACCGGGTGAGCGGTGTGTGCAACACCGAGACGGCCATCTGTTCCCTGTTCAAGACGATCGCCGAGACCGGTCTGGCCCCCGACATCGAGCTGCCGATGGACTTCGTCCCCGTCGACCACCTCGCCGAGTCCGTGGTCCATATCGCCACCCGCCGGCCGGCCACCGGGCGCGTCCATCACCTCACCAACCCGCGCCCGGCCATGCTGTCGGACGTCCTGGACCGGATGCGCGCGGCGGGCTTCACCCTGCGCACGCTGCCCTACGACCAGTGGGTGGGCGAGCTGGTGCGCCATGTCGCCCGTAACCCGGCCAGCGCGACGGCCCCCTTTGTCTCACTGTGCGTGGACCGCAGCCGCAAGGCCGATATCTCGGTCAAGGAGATGTACCTCAAGGGCGTTTTCCCGGTGCTGGGCCGCCGCAACGCCGAGGAGGCGCTGGCCGACAGCGGGCTGCACTGCCCGCCGGTCGACTCCGCCCTGCTGGACCGGTACCTGGAGTTCTTCTTCTCCTCCGGCTATATCCCCCGGCCCACCGGACACCGGCCGCTTCCCGGAACGGAGCACACCGCATGACCGCCCCCGAGGACATCGTCCCGGTCCCGGAGGTCGACCCGGGCACGCCCGGCCCGCCCTGCGGCTATGCCCGGCTGCGCGCCGAACGGCCCGTGGTCAAGGCCCAGTTGCCCAACGGTGAGACGGGCTGGCTGCTCAGCCGCTACCAGGATGTACGGGCCGCCTTCGCCGACCCCCGCCTCATCCGGCCGCTGCTCTCCGCCTGGCCGCCCCGCGAGGGCCCCGACGCCCCGCCGCCGTGCCTGCCGACGTTCCTGGAGATGACCGGCGCGCACCATGAGCGGGTACGGCGCACCGTGCTGCCGCTCTTCGGCAGGCGCCGCCTGGAGTTCATGGCGCCCCGGATCCGGGCCATGGCCGGGGAACTGATCGACGCCATGGTGGAGTCCGCCGACGGCGGCACGGCCGATCTGATCGCCGCCTATGCCGAACCGCTGCCGCTGCGTGTGCTGTGCGAGACGACCGGACTGCCGCACGAGGACCGCGACATCTATCTGCCGCACACCCTCACCCTGCTCAGCGCCGCCGGGCTGTCGATGGACGAGGTGCTGGCGGCCCTGTACGCGCTGCAGGACTACGCCGGCGAACTGATCTCCCGTAAGGAGAAGGAGGGTGAGGGCGAGGACTACCTCCACCTCCTGCTGGCGGAGAGCCGCCGCCCGGGCAGCGAACTGACCCGGGACGACGTGGTGAGCTTTGTGGTCACCATGCTGATGGCCGGCTACAAGACCAATATCCAGCACACCGGCAACGCGCTGTTCACCCTGCTCACCCACCCGGACCAGTTGCGTGAACTGCGCGACGCGCCCCAGCGGACCGGTGCCGCGGTGGAGGAACTGCTGCGCTACGTCCCCCTGATGAACGCCATCAACATCCTGGTCGCCCAGGAGGACTTCACCCTGCACGGGCAGCACATCCGCACCGGGGACGCGGTCATCCCGGTGCCCGCCTCCGCCAACCGCGACCCGGACGCGTTCACCGACCCCGACCGCCTGGATCTGACCCGCAGCCCCAACGCGCATGTCGCCTTCGGGCACGGGCCGCATGCCTGCACCGGCGGACACCTGACCAGGCTGCAACTCGGCATCACCATCGAGGTGTTGCTGGAGCGGCTGCCCGGCATCGAGCTGGCCGTGCCGGCGGAGTCGGTGCCCTGGGACGAGTCCACTCCCCTGCGGGCCCCCGCCCGGCTGCCGGTGCGCTGGTGACGCACCTCCCCGACGACCCACGACTGGACCCACGACCGGATGAGAAAGGCCCCCGCAAGGTGACCGCACCGCACGAGGAACTGCCGCACTACCCCTTCAGCACCCAGGGCGACCGTCTCGCCCCCGAACTCGGCGAGCTGCAACGCAGCTGCCCGGTGGCCAGGGTCAGCACCAACTCCGGCGGCGAGGCCTGGCTGGTCACCGGCTACGAGCTGGCCCAGCAGGTGCTGCGCGAGCGGAAGTTCGCCCGGTCCGTGCTGGGCGACCCCGGGGGGCCCACCCAGGACGCCCCGATCCTGGCCCCCGAACTGCTGGACGCCATGAACCACCTTCAGCAGGCCGGGCTGCGCGACGAGGTCCTCAAGGCCCTCGGCCGCAACCAGCCCGGGCTCCCCGCCGACTGGGTCGCCGAGATCACCCGGGAGGGCCTGGACGCCATGGTCCGGCAGGGCAGCCCGGGCGATCTGCAGCGCCACTTCGCGGAATGGGTCGCCGCCCAGTGCATGTGCCGGGTACTCGGGCTGCCCTTCGAGGACCGCGACTGGCTGGCGGTACGGGCCGACCTCGACCTGACCATGGTGACCCCCACCGACGAGGAACTCGCCCGCAACTGGGAGGAGATCCGTGTCCATATGCAGCAGCACATGGCCGCCCGCCGGCCCGGCCGGCCCCGCGGTCTGATCGACCGCCTCGCCGATCTCAACGAACGCCAACAGGGGCTGACCGACCGGCAGTTGTCCAACATCACCGCCGTGCTGTTCGTCAGCGGTTACGAGGACTTCGCCAGCTTCCTGGGCGTCGCGGCGCTCAACCTCCTCCAGCACCCCGAGGCGATGGACGCCGTGCGCGCCCACCCGGAGACCCTGCCCCAGTGTGTGGAGGAACTGCTGCGCTGCAGCGTCGTCCTGGGCAACGCCATCCCCCGCTTTGTCACCCAGGACACCGAACTGGGCGACACGGCCGTACGGGAGGGCGACCTCATCCTGCTGTCACTCGACGCGGCCAACTACGACCCCGCCGCCTTCGCCGAACCCGGCGCCTTCGATCCCGCCCGCTCCCCCAACCCCCATCTGCGCTTCGGCTACGGCCGCCATCACTGCCCCGGCGCCCACCTGGTCCGCCGGCAGTCCGAGACCGCCTTCCGCGTGCTGCTCGACCGGCTGCCGGACCTTCGCCTGGCGGTACCGGTGGCAGAGGTGCCCTGGCACCCCAACCGGATGGCGATCATGCCGGCCGGACTGCCGGTCACCTGGTGACGAGCCCGGTCCCGGCCCCGGGCCACGCCATGTGACAGGCTGCGTGGCGAGGCCCGGCCGGCCGGTGCCGGGCCCGCGACGACCAGGAGAGCACCACCGTGAGCACCTCGGACCACACCTCGGACCATTCGGGCTGGGCAGCCGCCCCCGCCACTCACCGGGCCGCCATCGCGGCGGAGAGCGCCAGGTTCGCGGACCTGGTCCGGGGCGCCGACCAGGCAACCCCGGTGCCCAGTTGCCCCGGCTGGACCCTGACCGACCTCATCCGCCACACCGGCAGCGTGCAGCGCTGGTTCTCCGTCCTGCTGCGCCAACTCGTCCAGGAACCGCCGCGCAGCCGCGAGGTGGACCTGCGACTGCCGGCCACCGAGGCCGGATACCCCGACTGGCTGGCGGACAGCGCGGCCGAGGCCGAGAGCGCCTTCGCCATCACCGACCCGGATGCCGCGATGTGGGCCTGGGGCGCCGACCAGCACGCCCGGTTCTGGGTCCGCCGCATGCTGTTCGAAACCCTGGTCCACCGCGCCGACGCGGAACTCGCCCTCGGCCTCCGCCCCGTGATCGACCACGGTCTGGCGGCCGATGGCGTGGACGAATTCCTGGTCAACCTCCGCTTCGCCACCTTCTTCGCCCCCAAGGTGGCCCAGCTGACCGGCACCGACGAAACCCTCCGCTTCCGCTGCACGGACACCTCCGGCGACTGGCTCATCCGCCTGCGGCCGGATGGCTTCGACGTCGAGCAGGGCACCACTTCGGAATCCGCCGACGCCACCATCGAGGGGCCCGCGGCGGATCTGCTGCTCCTGGTGTACGGCCGGCTGGGCCGTGACGCGGATGTCTTCGCGGTGCGGGGCGACCAGGATCTGCTGGAACGCTGGTTCACCAACTCCGAGTTCTAGCCCGGAGCGACCGCTGACTCCAGGTCGTAAATGACGTGGAACCGGCGCGTGCACCGGTTGAGCGCGGCGGGGTCGAGCCGCCCCGCCCCGCGCACCTCGGACCGGTACTCGATCGGCGAATGGGGTCCGGGACGGAGTGCATGCGGCATGCCATGCGGCAACAGAACTTCCGTCCGCCGGTGCCGCGGACTCACGGCGGTCGGGCGACGCAGGACGGTCAGGCGCGTGCCGGCTCACTGGGGCCGTGAGGCAGGATGATCGCTCGCGCCGGACGCCCCAGGGCCCCGCGCGATGTGACTCCCCCGCACAGGCAAGGTGAAAGTTGACGCCCCATTACCCCGCTGATCACCGCGGTCTCCTGGTGAGCCCCGGTCCCGCCGTCCCGCTCCGCCCGGCAGGGGGCCACCGGTGAACCATTCCCCGACCCTGCACAACCTCATCGCCGCCGGCATCGCGCTGCTGGCCGGCCTGACCGTGGCCCTGCTGCTGAAGGTGATCCTGCGCTGGCTCGCCGAGCGGGCCCTCAGGACCCGGTGGAGCGGGGACGACATCATCGTCGACATGCTGCGCACCTCCGCTCCCTGGGCAGCGGTCGTGGCGGGCGCCGCGGCGGGGGCCGCCGCCCTGCCGCTGACCCGCGCCATGGGGCACGTCGTCAACCAGTCGCTGACGGCGGTGGTCATCCTCATTGTGACCCTCACCGCGGCACGGGTGATCGGCGGCCTGGTGCATGCCGTGGCACAGTCCCGCTCCGGAGTGGCCGGATCGGCCACCATATTCGTCAACATCACGCGGATCGCGGTGCTGGCGGTGGGCTTCCTTGTCATCCTGCAGACGCTGGGCATCTCCATCGCCCCGCTGCTCACCGCCCTCGGGGTGGGCGGTCTGGCGATCGCCCTGGCGCTCAAGGACACCCTGGCCAATCTCTTCGCCGGCGTGCACATCCTGGTCTCGAAGACGGTGCAGCCGGGCGACTACATCCGGCTCAGCAGCGGGGAGGAGGGCTATGTCGTGGACATCAACTGGCGCAACACGGTGGTGGAACAGCTCTCCAAGAACCTGGTCATCATCCCCAACGGCAAGCTGGCCGGCACCAATATGACCAACTTCAGCCAGCCGGAACAGAAGTTGACCGTCACGGTGCAGGTGGGGGTCGCCTACGACAGCGACCTTGAGCAGGTGGAACGGGTCACCATCGAGATCGCCGAGGAAGTGATGAAGGACGTCGCCGGTGCCGTCCCCGACCATGAACCCGCTGTGCGGTTCCACACCTTCGGGGACTGCAGGATCGGCTTCACGGTGATCCTCGGCGTTGCCGAGTTCAGCGAGAAGTACCGCATCAAGCATGAGTTCATCAAGCGTCTGCATCAGCGCTACCGGGTCGAGGGCATCCGGATACCCGCCCCCGAGCGAACCGTTTCACTGCGCGGGAGCACCGAGGCGTTGATCCCGCACCAGCGGATCCCCGCCGCCCGGACCGGCGACTGACCGCACTGCCACGGTGAATTGGAGCGGCCGAGCGCCCGGATACCGCCCCGGGCTGACGACAGGGACCGCCTGGCCGGGCAGGCTCGGAAGCAGCTCGGAACGGGGCGGCCGGCCGGCGATCCGGCCGCCGCCCCGGACGCGGGTCACACCAGTTCGGGCAGCGGTTCCGGTTGCCGCACCGGTGCGACGGCCTTCGGTTCCCACAGTTTGGTGATCCGTATATAGCCGTAGATCACCGAGACCATCGCCAGAATGAGAAGCGGTCCGAACACCCATGGATATTCGGCCATCTCCACCGGCAGATAGCGATACGACAGCAAAAACGCGGTGAAGACCGCTGCACCGTAAACGGTCAGCTGCATTCCCGACCGGTCCCAGCCGCGGTCGAACGAGCGCAGCCCTGCCTCGATCGTGAGCGTGAACACCACACCGGCAACGATGTCCGTGCCGTAGTGGTAGCCGAATCCCAGCGTCGCGCCGAGCGTGGCAATCAGCCAGAACGTGCCCGCGAACCGCAGAATTCGCGGGCCCTTGCGGGAATGGATGAAGATCGCGGTGGCCCATGCCGTGTGCAGGCTGGGCATGCAGTTGCGCGGGGTGACCGCGTCGAACGGCATATGGTGCGGTGCACCGGTCACCAGCGTGTCCGGCCACAGGCTGGCCACCGCCCAGTGCCCGCCGCCGGTGCCGAAGGCGCCCTCGCTGCTGTAGGCGAAGATCGGTCCGACCACCGGGAAGATCATGTAGATGGCTGGCCCCAGGAGGCCGATCACCAGAAAGGTGCGCACCAGGTGATGGACCGGGAACCGGCGCTCCACCGCCACCTTGCGCAGCTGGTACACCGCGACAACCACCGCGGCCACCACCAGCTGGCCGTAGACGAAGTGGAGAACATGGGCGCCGACCGAACCGGAGGCCCGGACCATCCGGCCCACCAGCCACGAGGGGTTGCCCAGTGCGTGGTCGGCGGTCGCCACATACTGGTCGAGCACCATGGGGCGGGTCTTCGAGGTGATGAGCAGCCAGGTATCGCCGGTTTTACGGCCGGTCACCAGCAGCAGGGCCAGCCCGACGCCCTTCAGCAGCAGGGCACGTTCCCGGCCGGTTCGGCGTGTGACGGCGATGACCGCATAACCCAGAACCACCCACAACGCGCCATTGCCGAACATCATTTCCTTGGCGCCGACCGCCCACCGCACCAAGAAGAAGGCAATGTCGATACCGATCGCGACACCGGCCGCGATAAACCGTTGCCGCCAGGTGAGCACCAGCATCATCAACGCCATACTGGCGTACAACAGCGGCCCCGATTTGGGGGCGCATATCACCTCTTTCACCTGGTTGGCCATGGGCCCCGGCAGGCCATAGTGACGTGCGGCGATTTCCAGCGCGATAAGGAATCCAAGGGTCACCACACCCGCCGTGGCCCACAGTATCGCCCGTGGTCGGCGCCATGCAGCGGACGCAATTCCGCCGTTTATTCGCGAAAGCAGCCGCGATGTTATAGATATCAATTGTTTGGCCGATTTGGTAGATGTTTTCCGGTGGAAGACGGGCGATGAGGGTGATCACCGCGAGCTCGAACATGCTATCGGGGTGACCGGAGGTGGGTTTCACTGGCCACGCGGTTGCGGGCGGGCCGGCCGGTCCCGGGCTCGACGCCCCAGGGGCCACGAGGCGCTCAGCGGGCTCCGGGAGTGGCCCTTCGCCCCCGACGCACGGCCGGACGCGGCATCCATGTCCCCCGTCCACGTGCCGCTGCCGCTGCCGCTGCCGCTGCCGCTAGATCGTATTCAGACAGCCGACGCGTGGCACGAATCGAATCGCCCCTGCCTGAGCGGCGTAACGCTCATGCACCGGGCCATTGACCGCCAGCAGACAGAGCTCTTCCGCTTTGCGGACAAAAATCTGCGCCGCACGAAAATCCAGCGGATTCCGTACCACGCCCCCAGAAAAAGCTCCTGCAGCCGCCAGGGCGGTATTCACCGTCCATCGCAACTGCACACGCAAAAAGCCGGACGGCGACGGCAAACCGAGGAGATCTGTCACCGGACCGACAACACCGACCGGCTCCGGAGGCGACCGAGTCGCCCGACGCCATCGCGCTCACCGAAGGAACGCGACCGCCTCGCCGGTGTGACCGTCCTCGCCCTCCCCCGCGCCGCCGGCGCCCCACCCGTGGACACCGCCACCCTTTCCTCGGCGCGCTGCGGAACGATCCAAGAGTCACCCTTACCAGGGCTCTGGACAATGGCGTTGACCTGACCGTCCTCACCGTCGGCCGGCGCGACGCCGTCGGCGCAGCGCGGCCTCCGCCGCGCGGGGAGCCGGGTATGCGCGCCACCGGCCGTCCCCCCACCGCAGACCGCGCCGCCCGCAGGAGACCGACCATGACGCTGCGAGCTGTACTTCCTGGACCGCGCCCGGCACCCCCAGGTAAAGGTTCAGGCTTCTCCACGGTGGACCGGGCAGCCCGGGGGCCGTGCACGGTCGCCGCGGTGAGGCTGAGGCGGCTTCCATGTCGAGGCCGGCCTCCCGTAGGAGCGGACATGGGGCCAGAACGGCGGGTCAGGCCGCGCCGGCCGGCCGCCGCAGGCGCCCCTGACCGGACGAAAACTCGCCGAACGCCACCAGCACGGGCAGCTCGCGGATCCCGGCGTCCGCCGAGTCAAACCGCCTGCCCGTTTCCCATGAATTCCTCCTGACCGCTGAATGGAAACCTTGCTTTCCGTTCCTGGCGTTCCCGGCGAAAGTTTCCGGGTCCGGTTCACCCTTTCATTGCGCCGGAGGCGACGGACGGTCCACGATGGAGGTCCCGTTGTCCTGCCAACAGGACAGTGCAGCGGTTTCGTCGACCATTCTCCGCATCATTGCTGAGCCTCACGAGCGCGACACCGCAATGTCATTGTTCTCGCCACACCATGAAAGGTGAGTGCTGTATGTTCGTCCCCAGCCATTACCGGGAACCGGACGTCTCATGGATGGTCGATCTGATGCGCGCGAACCCGCTGGCACAGATGACCAGCAACGGGACTCCGGCTGACGGGCCGTTCGCCACCCACCTTCCGGTCATCACCAACCCCGAGTGGGAGGGGCAGCCCACCACGGACCTGGCCGGCATGCAGTTGCTGGGTCATATGAACCGCGCCAATCCGCATTGGGCGGCGCTGGAAACCGGGACGGTGATCCTGCTGACGTTCACCGGTCCGCACGCCTATGTCTCACCCACCGTCTACGACATCACGCCGGCCGCCCCGACATGGAACTTCACCTCGGTGCATGTGCACGGAGTCGTGGAGAAGATCGACTCGATGGAGGAGACGCTGGGCGTCGTACAGGCGACGGTCCAGGAATTCGAGAAGGAATTCGGCCACAGCTGGGACATGAGCGAATCTGTCGACTACTTCCGCAAGATAGTGTCCGGCGTGGGTGCTTTCCACATCCGGGTGACCAAGGCCGAGGGAATGTTCAAGCTCAGCCAGGAACAGCGTCCCGAGGTTCGCGACCGAGTGGTGCAGTCGTTCGCCGGACGCGGATGCACCCGGCACGCACAGACGGCGGATCTCATGAGCCGCCTGCCGTAACCGTTTTCCCCGCGTCGCGGGGTCCGCGCCCTTGGCGTGTGCGGACCCCGCGACAACCAGTCAGGTGAGGGGCGGCCGGTCGTCCTCCTTCAACACCTGATCGGCGGCGGCGTCGAGCGTGGCCATCACCCACTCCCCCAGCTCCGTGCCGGCTTGGGCCGCCGCCTTGTGCCACCACTGCAGCCGGTTGTCGGGCACGGCGAGCCGGCGCGTCGTCGCCACAGCGCCAGTCTGCTGCGGAATGCCCTCACGCTGAGCCCGGATGGCAGTGCGCAGTTGCTTGGTGCTCCATTTCATCCGCTCGGCACGATCGAGCCACTCCTCCTGCTCATCAATCCGCAACGACGCCAGCTCGGCATGGTGCTGGAAGCTGAGCGCGGAGCGCCGCCGATGCTGTTCGAACCGCCGGGAAACCCAGGCGTAGTTGCGCAGCGTCTGGTACTGGAGCCCGGCCGCGCGGATGCCGCGCTCATAGCGGTCGGCATAGTGGTCTTTGCCGAAGATGAGCCAGTCCCCGAGCCACCAGGACGACGAGTTGAGCAGCCCGGAGAGCTGGCGCCCGGCGCGCTCCCACTCCTCGAAGGCGAGCCCTATGGGTATGTGCAGCCCCGTCTTCGTGGTGAGTACCTGGTCGCGCCGCGACTCCACCTCGCCGGCTCTTTGGGCCCTCGGCACGGCCTCCGCGGTCCGGCCGAACATGAGCGCCTTGGAGTCTTTGCAGTCCTGGACCTGATTCGTCATCACGCCTCCGTATCAACGCGCCTATTCGACCGGGCAGGTTTGTGGTGGCTCCCCATCGAATACAGACAGCGCGTTCACCCCGTTTTTTTACACGCATGCCAAAAGCGGTGGCCACTACCCACAGACGAATTCTTGCGAAACTCGAGTAACCCGTGCTTTGCACGGTTACTCGTTGAGGTCTGGATGGCCAACTGCCGCGCCCTCGAGTAGATCTCGACATCGATGTGAGATCAAGGACCTCGGCGCCCCGAGCACTACTTTGCAGAGTCCTAACACCCTCCCCCTCAGTGGTCTAGTCCACTATGTGGCTTGATTTGAATACACGTAGGGCGAACACGCCGCTCCCCCGACACCACCCCGCCCCTGCGTCATCACCCCGACAGACCGCACGCACTCCGCGTCCTTGCAGGCCACAGCCGCATTGTCGCCAAGTCCAGACGCTGTCGCCATCACAGGGGACCGAGCGGTCCACGCCGGCCGGGCATGAGTGAAATCCAGCCGTCATTCCACCGCCAAGCGCCGGGAGTTTACGTACCGCTCAAGGCACCGCAACCGTCCGCCCTCGGACGGTTGGCGCCACAGTGGAGTGCGACCTACACTCCCCACCACAACGCTCAGTAACGTCGGGGGAGTTATTGCGGCATGAATAAGGTACAAGCGGACATCTCGTCGGCTTCACGAGGCGTGACGTACGCCATCAATCCGGAATCCGTCAATCCGGAATCATCTCTGGAGCATTTCAGCGAAACGCTTTTCAAGAGCTTGCGCAGGGTCGATCAACGCAAATGGGCACATGCCTATCTGAAGGGGCTGCTCGTCACATCCGGCAAGAAGTCGCCGCGACGGCTCGCCACCGCGATCTCCCGCGACCCGTCCGTCGTGCAGTCACTGCGTCAGTTCGTCAGCCTCAGCCCATGGGACTTCGACGAAGTCATGGAGGAGCTCACCCACTGGGTGACGGATCATCGGTCCGTGCCCGTGTGGTCCATCGGCCGGGCCGTCCTGCCCAAGCGCGGTGACCGGTCGGTGGGTGTCCACCGCTACTTCGACCTCTCCTCGGGCCGTACGCTCAACTGCCAGCTGGGACTGGGGTCTTTCCTCTGCCTGGACACCGCTCAGGTCCCCGTCGACTGGTGCCTGCGCCTGTCGACGACCTGGACGCAGGACCCCGAACGGCGCAGGGACGCGCGCATACCGGACTCCCAGCGGTACCGGCCGCTGTGGGCACATACGCTCCGGCTGGTCGACCGGCTGTCGGCTCGCACGGATTCCGCGTCCTCCGTCGTCCTCGTCGACATGAGCGACGAACCCGAGGTGGGGTACCTGCTGCACGGACTCGCCAAGCGCCGCCGCGACTTTGTCGTCGCGGTGCCACCGCACCTGGCGGTGCTGCCCGCCGGCGAGGGCAGCACGGCACCGGTGAGCGCAAGGGCCCTGGCCCTCGCGCAGAGCCCGGAGGCGGCCGTCGTCCAGCTGCCCGGCGGGGAGCAGCGCATCACCCACCTCCAGGCGGCGCTTGTCCTTCTGCCGAGTGGCTCCCAGGGGCGCTGCCCCGGCCCTCCCTACCGGCTCTTCACCGAAGTGGGTCCCGCCCACGCGCCGCGCCCACTGTGGCTCACCAGCCTCACCCACGACACCCTCGCGCAGGTCGGCTCGATCGCCGCGCTGCGCACCGGGACAGTGGACGCGATCGGTTCCATGGAGCAGGACTTCGGGCTGCTGGACTTCGAGGGGCGCTCGTTCCCCGGCTGGTACCACCACATGGCCCTCGTCTCGGCGGCGTACACCTATCGTCGCCTGCACGGGCTCATCATGGTGCCGTCCCACGACACGGCACAGCAGGTGCCGTAGCGGCGTGGCCCGATCGTGGGGGCCGGTTCCGGGATCGGGCCGGCCGCACCGGGGACATCAACGGCTGCAAGAGAAGTCGCCCGCTCGGTCAAGCCGGGCCGGACCGGGCTGCGCGAGGGGGCCGCGGCGCTGCGGCGGACGGGGAGCGGCACGCCTGCGGCGCCCGGCGAGCGCCAGCGCGGCGCACACCAGGACCGTCAGAAACACACCGGGCAGGGGGGCGAGCCCGGCCTCCACTGCGTATGCGGGGAGCAGCAGTGCCGCGGCCACGATGGGCAGGACCTTGTGCCACCGAGACCTGCCGTCGCGCGATTCCTCCCCAGCCGGGGCGTCCGGCGGACCCGGGGAGCCGTTGTTCACGAGCGCGGTGAAAACGTCCTCGAGTCCAGGGCTGTGCACCGTGAGCCGCAGCGGTTCCACCTGGGCGTTCTCCAGAATGTCGAGTACGGCGCGGATCAGGCCCATGCTGCCGTCGCCGGGGATCTGCAGACTGAGCTCGGCCTCGTCCCGGACGACCGTGTCCAGGCGGAACAGCGCGGTAGCGGCGGCGAGGTCGGCGGTGTCGGCGAAGTGCAGACGGATGTGACCACCAGGGACCAGCCGCAGCAGTGCGTCCTGCGTGCCCTCGGCGACGAGCCGACCGCGGTGCAGGACGCCGATCCGGTCGGCGAGTTGGCCCGCCTCCTGCGGCGAGCGGGTGGTGAACAGCACCGTGATGCCGTCGGCGGCGAGATCGCGCACCACGTCCCGCACGATGCGGCGGCCCACCGGGTCGAGACCGGCGGTGGGCTCGTCCATCAGGACGACTTCCGGACCCGCGGCCAGCACCATGGCCAGATCGAGCCGACGCCGCTGGTCGCTTGACAGAGCAGCCGCGGGCTCGGTGGCGACCCCTGACAGACCGAGCCGTGCCAGGAGTTCGGCTGCCCTCGCACTGCCCTGCTGAGCCGGCAGTCGGCGCAGAGCCGGTGTCAGCCGCAGGTTCTCCTCAGCGGTGCGGCAGGTGTCCACCACCGAAGCCCGGCCGGCAAATCCAACAGCGGCGCGTACCGCGCCGGCATCCGTGGGCAGGTCGTACCCCGCGATGCGGACGTCACCGCCGTCGGCGGCGGTGCGCGCCGAGAGGATCCGCAGCACGGTGGTCTTGCCGGCGCCCTCGGACCCCAGCAGGGCGAAGACGCTGCCGTGCGGGATGTCCAGTTGGAGGTCGTCCACGGCGGTCGTCCTTCCGTATGCCTTCCGCAGCCCCCGAACCCGGATGGCCGGGGGGTCCTGCGGTCCGGGGAGCAGGTGGTGCGGCCCCGCGGCGGCCGCTGCCTGGCTCATGGCGCCCCCTGTTCGATGCGCGGCCCGGTGCCGAGCGGCAGGGTGATGTTCCGCACCGCTCGTTCCGCACCGCTGTGTTCCTCCTCGTACTCCGTCAGCCCGGCGGACCGGTTCCCGGGGAACCTGAAGTGTTCCGGGGATCCCCACCGGGCTGTGAGCCGGGCGATCGGCAGGCAGGGCGATCGCAGAGCAGTCATAGTGCCATCATGGCACCATGTGGCGCCATGTCTACCATCGACCGTGCCACCTTGGCTGATACTGTGCGGCACTGGGGTACCGGATGCCCGCCTCTCTCCCCGTATCACGGCTGTGATCTGCGGACGTGCCTCGACGAGGCAGACGGCACTCGGCCGGCCACAGCCTTGGATTGACCGGAAGACAACGGCGCCTGCCCCTGAGACCGGCCGAGGCGCAGGGCACGAGAGGACCGCAGGGGGCATCCGGCGGCGCCCCGATGGCGCCGCCGGGGCGTGCGCCGATGGGTCGCCATCGAGGTGCGCCCTCATCGTGGACCAGCCTCCGGGGAACCCGGGTCTGCCGCAGGCAACCGACTACCGGACCTCCGCATACCAAGGGGGCCACACCAACATCCGGGCCCGGATATCTTGTTATGGCGCTAGTGTGACACCACATGGCGTCAGCGGAGAATTACTCTCCGAACCGCGAGGTGCGCCCGTGTGCGACGCGGTGGGGTGGGCCGGAATCCGCTGCGCCCCCAGCGGTACGGGCCCATATCCCGGTGGCTCGCGCCCCGGGGCCGGAGACGAACTCCGCGACGAAGCGTGGACCTGCGTCGTTCCGGCTGCCATCTGCACCAGATCGGCGGCCGCAGACATCCCGAAGGTGGCTCGCAATGCCGATGTTCGATACGCCTGAACCTGTCCGCGTGGTGCTCAACCTGATGTTCGGCCAGGTCCGGATCGTCGCGAGTGACCGCGCCGAGACGACGGTGGAGGCGTATCCGTGCGACAGCGACGACCAGGACGATGTGCAGACCGCCGAGCAGCTGCGCATCGAATTCACCGATGGCCGGCTGCTCGTGAACGTCCCGGAGCCCGGCGGAAGAGGGGGCGCGGTCATCGTGATGATGGCCGTGCCCACGGGATCGAGTCTGCACGGCCGGGGTATGGCGGCGGACTTCCTCGGAGTGGGAGAGCTGGGCGAGTGCCAACTCAGCACGGAATTGGGGCACATCAAGCTCGACCGTACCGGCAGCCTCCAACTGACCGCCTGCCTCGGTGACATCACGGTCGACCGTGCGTCCGGCAGCGTCGAAGCCATGGCGGACCATGGCGACGTCACCCTGGGGCAGGTCGAGGGCAGGGCCACGATCCGAGCGAGCGATGGCGACGCCAGCGTGGAAAAGGTGCGAGGAGTCGCTCGCATGCACACCGGGAAGGGGGCCATCAGGATCGGCCGGGCGCACGCCGACGTGGAGGCCCGGACGGCCCAGGGCGACATCGACGTCAGAGAGGTGGTGCGGGGATCCGTCGTCGCCACCGCCATGTGCGGCAGCATCCGGGTCGGTGTGGCCGAGCCCAGCAGCGCCCTCCTGTCCCTCGACTCCGCCGCAGGCACCGTCTACACGTCCCTCTCGCTCCTGGAGGCGGGGGCGCAGTCCGACGAAGTGGTATGCGTACAGGCCCGGACCCTGATCGGCGACGTTGTCATAGAGCGTTCCTGCGTGGAATGAATTCGATCGCACCGCCAAGTCCGTGGCGTCAGCGACACCTCGCCGTCACTTGCAATGGGAGCCAAAGCGGTGCCACAATGGCGCCAAGGATCTCAGCTGCGCATGACAAGTTGCGCGCGAGATCCCTCCCCCGAGGATCGCGGGCCCCGGAGAGGAAAATCCCCCGCCCTCCGGGGCCCGCTCCTTTGCACACCACACTGGCGCACGAGTCGGCCGGTCGCGGTTGATCTGCGCACTTCGGCGGCGCTCCCTGGCCACGCTCGCGTGCGACATATGATCTGACGCCCTTATGGCGCCAGATCAAACCACCATGGCGACGGATCTCCCGAACACGCCTGTGCCCAGTGGCCGGATCGCATGCGAAAAGCTGCCGCCGACCGATCGAGAGGCCGGGCTCCACCTGGGCAAAAGGGTTGTCCTTGACTGTTGAGCCGAGCAGGTGCCGTGTGGCGCAAACGGCGTGCCATGATGATTCCATGGAACTTCGGGTGTACGTCGAGGCTCTGCGCGAGGAGCTTGTCGCAGTGTCTGCAGCAGCAGGAGATGCCGAGACCCGCGCGGTCGCCGAGCGGCTCATCGCTCCGCTGGAGTCGGCCGTCCAGCTCATGTTGCTCAACGTGCTGTCCGCCGCCGCCGACGAGATCACCCGGGACCTGGCACCTGGCTCGGTGGACCTGCGCCTGCGTGGGATGGAGCCCAGTTTTGTGGTGACGCCGCCCTCGGACGAGGGCGGCCCCGCCGAGGACACCATGGACATGACCGGTCACGCGGCGAGCGACTGGTCGGCTGGAGCGCTCGGTGGCGCCACGAGCGGCGCCACGGCGCGGATCAACTTCCGGCCTCCGCAGGCGATGAAGGACCAGATCGAGGAGGCGGCGTCCAGGCAGGGCATCTCGGTCAACGCGTGGATGATCCGAGCCTCCGCCGCGGCGCTGGCCAACAGCAGGCGAACCCCTCGTGGCAAGCAGCAGTTCAACGGCTGGGTGCGGTAACCACCGCGACCGAGCACAACGGCCCGTCCTCCCCGCCGAAGAGGGTATGCGTCAGGCGCGTTTGATCCTGATGTCTCCGTAGGAGGTGTGCGCCCGCACACCGATCGACTTCTCGGACGACTCGACGGTGTTTTCCAGCATGTTGTGCACCCGTCCGAATCCAGTGGTCAGGTCCAGCTTCGCCGGGTGCCCCGCACCGATGCCGACCTCCAGGTCACCGGCCGAGGTCTTGAGCACGACCGTGCCATGGGTCACTTCCCCAACACGGATACTGCCATTGGAGGTTGCGGCATCGGTCGTGGAACCCAGAGCGTGGTCGATGGAGATTTGGCTGTTGGAGCAGCGGACCGTGATGTCGCCGATGACCTTGCCGATTTCCGTGCTGCCGTTGGAGTTCCTGACCTCGGCCGTGCCGCCGATTTCTCCGATACGGAGCCGCCCATTGGCGGTGTTGACCTCGGCGGCGCCGTCGACTCGGCCCACGATGATGTCGCCGGCTGATGTCTTCACGCGCATCGAACTGACGTGATCGAGCTGAATGTGCCCGGCAGGCGTCTTGAAGTTGCACCCCCCGAGGCGGCCGGAACAGCGGAGGTCTCCCATTGCCACTTCGCCACGCACATGCGAGCCGGTGGGCAGCACGATCGACACATCCACCGTCCAGCTTTTCCGGCTCATCGCCCGGGGTTTCTGGGTCTTGATCACCAGTACGCGGCCGTCGAATTCGACGCTCGCCTGCTCGGCGGCCTTCACGTCCGAGCTGTCGTTCGCGTCGGCCGGCCGTACCTCGACGAGGGTGTCGGTGCGGTCTTCGGCGATGACCTGTACATCGCCGGAACCCATGTCGAGCGTGACGGAAATCGGTTCGGGAGTATCGAAAGCAGGCATGGCTGTTCCTTCTCGTGATGTCTGATGGGCGTCCCCATACGTCGGGACGAGATGACGGTCGGGCTGATTCAGCGCACCCAGGCGGTGTAGTGCTGCCGGCCCCGTTTGCCACGCCGATCGGGGGCGCAGGGAGCGCGCTCCTGCTGCACCAGGGCGGAGGTCATCTGCACCAACCACGCGTCCATCGAACGCCCTTCGTGGCCGGCGGCCTGCTCAATGGCCGCCTTCAGCTGTCTGGGCATGCGCACGGTGACAACTGCGGTGGCACCTCTCTCGGCGCTCGGCGTGCCGCTGCCCGCAGCAGCTTCGGACGACCGCTCCGGCGACGGTGACGTC
Source organism: Streptomyces sp. NPDC052396 (assembly GCF_044593195.1). Lineage (NCBI taxonomy): Bacteria > Bacillati > Actinomycetota > Actinomycetes > Kitasatosporales > Streptomycetaceae > Streptomyces > Streptomyces sp. NPDC052396. The sequence continues at coordinate 33,804 of NZ_JBIUAW010000007.1, read as the reverse complement.
ACGGCGAAGTTCGGTTCGCCTCCGCGGAAGCGCAGTGCAACGGAGCCCGGGGCGAGGTCGCGGTTGATCTCGTCGACAGCAGCTGCCAGCGCGTCGAACAACGCGCTCCGGATCACCGGCTCCAATCGTGCCACCAGCGCACCGACACCCTCACTGTCGACCGGAGCGAGCGCCGCCAACTCGCGCCCGATTCCGTCCACGAACGGACCTACATCCATGGCGCCATCATGGCGCATAAGTTGCGCCATCACAAGTTGCCCGAACGCGCTGAAGAGGACCCGGTTCAGACGGCCTTTGTACGGCGCTTGACGTGCCCCAGTACGTCACTCAAGTCCGCCAGCAGCGCGGCCTCCTCGGCCTTGAGGTAAAAGTGCCCACCGGGCAGGACCCGAAGCCGGAACACGTCATGCGTCATGTCCGCCCAGCCGCGCATCTGCTCCGGGGTCACTTCGGAATCACTGTCACCGGTGTAGCCGTACACCGGGCAGTCGAGCGGAGGCCGGCTGCCACCGGGATAGCCGTCCACCAACCGATAGTCCGCGCGGACCGCGGGGAGCACGAGCTCCCGCAGGCCAGGGTCCGCAAAGACCGCCGCACTGCTCGCGTCGAAGCGCATGACATCCGCGATGATCTCCTCGTCCGTGCCGAAGTACTCGCGCAGGCCGTCCAGCGCATGCGGCGGACATCTGCCGGACACGCACAGGGCAGCCGGCGGACGCCCCCGTTCCTGGAGGCGCAGCGCCACCTCATGCGCCACCGAAGCCCCCATGCTGTGGCCGAACAGCACCAGCCGATGCCGCGTCAGCCCGCCGAGCGCATCGGCCATATCGTCCGCGAGGGCTTCCAGCCCGGACGGGAACGGATCGCCAAGCCGGTCCTCCCGGCCCGGGTACCGGACGGCGAGCACGCCGATGTCCGAAGGCAGGCCCAGCGGCCAGGTGCGGTATGCGCTCGCCGAACCTCCGGCGTGGGGGAAGCAGACGAGCTTCGTCTCGCACCCGTCGTCGTCACGGTAGCGGCGCACCCACTGCTCTTCCACCGGACTCCTCATCGAAAATCCCCTCTCGCACGCCGGAGACGGCTCTGTCGGGCAGTCAGCGAATGTCGCCTCCGACCTCGGCGAGGATTGCCTGCCCGGCACTCTGCCCCACACGCCGGGCGGCGATCGAGTCGGCGATCTCGCCGCTTCGTACAGCGATGTTCGACAGCAGCGAGGAGGTCAGGCCGTGGGTGTGCTCGGTGCCGCCCTGGAGATAGATGCCGCACTGTATTTCGGGGGTGGTGACGATGCGGTAGTCCCGCTCCATCCGGTACCGGCCCGCCTCATCGCGCAGACAGTGACGGTCGAGATCGCCGAGCAGGCCCGTGGGTTCCATCGCGTTGTAGCCGGTCGCGCAGACGACCGCGTCGAAATCGAGTTCGCGCACCTCGGCGTCGGGGCCCACCTGCAGGGAGACGCGGGTCTCGGCGCCGGCGCGCTTCACATCGGTGACCCTCGACAGGTTGAGGAAATGCAGGCGACTGACACCCCGTACGTCCTCGTCGTACGACTTGCGGTACAGCTCCCTGATCACCTCGTCGTCGACGACCGAGTAGTTCGTGTTGCGGTGGTACCGCCAGAACGCCTCCCGCGTCTGCTCGGTGCCGAAGTAGTAGTCGTCGACGGCCGCCGGGTCGAAGATCTGGTTGGCGAAAGGAGTGTCATCCGCGAGGGAGTAGCCATAGGACGGGATGACCGCGTACACCTGGGCGTGCGGAAGCTCGTCGTACAGGAACCTGGTGATCTCGGCGGCGCTCTGGCCCGCACCGACCACCGCCACCCGGCGCAGCTCCCCGGGGTTCATCCGGCGGTACTTCTCCAGGAACTCGGAGCTGTGCCATACCCGTTCGTCGCGCTCGATTCCCCCGGGCATGCTCGGAACCAGGCCCGTTGAGATCACCACGTTACGTGCCTCGACCACGTGGCCGGCCCGGCCGGTGGCATCCGCCACCTCCAGGCGCAGATGGCCCGACCGCTCCGGGGCGTCGCCCGACGGCAGCCGGATCGACATCACTTCCGAGCCGTACGCGACGCGATCGGCCACCCGCGTCTGCGCCCACTCAAGGTACTGGTGGAACTCCTGGCGCGTGGGGAAGAAGTCCTGGTTGTTGACGAACTGCGGGAGCCGCCCCGACGCATGCAGGTATGCGATGAAACTGAAACTCGACGTCGGATTGCGGAAGGTGACCAGGTCCTTGAGGAAGGATATCTGCATGGTCGTCGACGGCAGCAGCATATTGCGGTGCCAGCCGAAGGAGGACTGACGCTCGAAGAAGAGGCTGCTGATCTCATTCCCCAGACCATTCGCCCGGTATTCCTCCAGGGCAATGGCAAGCGAAAGGTTGGACGGACCGAACCCAATGCCGACCACATCGTAGATCTCGTGTTCACGCTTACTCATAGAGAATTCTCCCGCTGGCATGGCTGCGCGATGCGCTGTTCGCATCTCCGACCGGTAATCTTCCGCCGACGCGGCTGCGCGACGGACAACACTCAGAGGACTTCGCCGTCCCTCGTCCTCTTGCGCAAAGCCGGCCTGCTCGACTGGGCGAGGTCCTGCCACATCTCCGACAGACCGGCTATGGTGCGCGCCGCGAACAATGTGCGGATGGAGACCTCGTGGTTCAACTCCGCCCGGATCAGGCCGACCAGCCTGATCGCCCGCAGCGAGTTGCCACCGAGATCGAAGAAGTCCTCGTCGATTCCCACCCGGTCCAGTTCGAGCACATCGGCGAACGCCTCGGCCAGAACCCGCTCGGTGCGGTTGCGCGGTGCCCGGTACCGCCCGTCATCGAACTCGGGCTCCGGCAGCGACGCCCGGTCCACTCTCCCATTGGCCGTCACCGGCAGGCGTTCCAGCACCATGAACACCGACGGCACCATGAACTCCGGCAACCGCCCCGCGGCGAACCGGCGCAGCTCTTCACCCGAAACGGCCTGGCCGCCCACCGCGACCGCATAGGCCACCAGTCGCTGCTGCCGGGAGTCGTCCTCCCTGACGACCACCACCGCCTGTGCCAGCCCGGTGTGCTCGGACAGCGCCTCTTCGATCTCGGCCAACTCGACCCGGACACCTCGTACATCTGCCTGGGCGCCGGCCCGGCCCACGTACTCGAGCCGGCCATCGGTGCCCCAGCGCACCCGGTCTCCGGTCCGGTACATGAGCCCGCCGGCCGGACCGAAGGGGCAGGGCACAAACCGCTCCGCGGTCTGCCCGGGCCGCCCGGGACAGCCACGCGCCACACCGGGCCCGGCCACATACAGCTCTCCGGCCACGCCGACGGGGACCGGCGCCAGCCCCGGCCCCAGCACATAGAGGGCGGTGTTGTCCATCGGGCGGCCGACCGTGCCCGCGTGGTGCACCGGTTCGTCCGGCGCCAGGCGGTCGCATGCGGCGAACACGGTCGTTTCCGTCAGACCGTGACCATTGACGATCGTCAGCTTGGGGCAGGCTTCCCGCACGCGTCGTACCGCGTCCGCGGGCACATGGTCACCACCGGTCCACACCTCGTGCAATCCGGCAAGACACTCGGGGCTTTCTGCCGCGATGGCCGAGAACAGGCCCGCGGGCAGCCATACCGTGGAGATCTCGCTCGCTGCTCGCAACTCGGTCAGCACATCGATGTCCAGCTCCCCGGGAGGAGCCACGACCACCCGGCCGCCGTTCAGCAAAGGCACCCACAGTTCGAGGGCAAGCGCGTCGGAGGTGTGCGGCGCATGCCACAACACGGTGCTGTGGCCGCCCTCTTGCCAGTGGCGGTCCAGGACGAACTGCTCCATGTTCCGGTGCGTCACGGCGATTCCTGTGGCCGCACCGGTCCATCCGGAGCCGTATATCACGGCCAGCAGGTTGTCCCGGCGTGCCAGAACCGGAATCTCCTCATCGTCGGTGGTCTCCGACCGGATGTCGTCGAACACAACCACCGGAACATCCGGACCGAGGGAGAGCACTTCGGCTGTCGCCGCATCGGTGAGCAGTACGCGTACCGACGCATCGCCGGCCACCGACCTGATCCGCTCCGCCGGGAACGCGGGGTCGACCGGCAGATAGGCTCCGCCCGCCTTCACCACCCCCAGCAGGGCAACGGCCAGGTCCACCGATCGGGGCATCGCCACCGCCACGACCGTCTCGGGTCCGACGTGCCGCCGTCGCAACGCCTCGGCCAGGCGGTCCGACCGCTCATCCAGCTCCCGGTACGAGACCGCCGAGTCCCCGGAGACCATCGCGACGGCATCGGGAGCGCGCTCCACCTGGCGGGTGAACAGCTCCGGGACCGTCAGCCCGGGCACCGGTACCTCTGTGTCGTTCGGTGCCGTCAGCACCCGGTCCCGCCCGGCACCGCTCACCACATCCAGCGCACCGACCGGCTGCGCATCGGCGGCCAGCACGGCACGGATGTGCGCGATCAGTTCCTCGCCGATGAAGCGCAGTTCCGCACGGGAGTAGAGGTCCGCGGGGGCGTCGAGCCGGATGAACAGGTCACTGTCGGCGCTCCCGTCGGTGTAGACACCGATCGACAGTTCGTCGAAGGTCCCGGTCGTCGCGCCGAGGTGGCGCGCCGGGTTGCCGGCGAAGTCGAGTTGCTCCGCGAACTCGACGATGTTGAGGACGGCACCGAAGCTGCCGCGACCGCTCAGGACGGCTCCGCTCGCGCGCTGGATGTCCGAGTAGTGGCAGGCGGTGTGACCGAAGATCTCATACGTCTCGTCGACGATCGCGTCGGCGATCTCGGAGAAGGTCGCACCGAGCGGAACCCGCAACCGCACCGGCACCACGTTCACCGCCAGGCCGGGCGTTCTGCTCGCCACCCCGACCCGGTTGCCCACGGCCAGCGAGAGGAGGAACTCCGGACGATCGCAGCGGTGCCGGAAGAACACCGCCGCGGCCGCGGTCAGCATCGATGACATCCACACGCCCATGGACTTCGCGGTCTCGGTCCACGCGTCCGCCTCGGCGCGCGGAACGGTCAGCGTCCGGCTCACCATGCCGATGGATTCGGACACCTCTGCCCAGCGGTCGGCGTTGCTCATCGGTTCGGAGAGCGCGGACCGCATCGAGTCGGGCAGGGCGATGCGCGGAACCTGCGCGGGCACGGGCGCATCCGCCAGATAGTCGCGCCAGAACTCCGTGTCCTCGGTGAACTTCTGGGAGGCGAGGTACTCCACTGCCTCGGTTGCGAACGACTCGGCATCCCATGGGTGCGGCAACTCCGGCACCTTCTCGCCCCGCACCAGCGCCGTGTACACCTCGGCGAGGCGCCGCGACAGCAGGCCGCCCGCGCCGAACCCGTCCGATATGAGGTGGTGGTAGGCGATCACCAGGAGAGAACGGGTCGCCGCGAGTCTGACCACACCCAGCCGGAACAGCAAATCCCGCTCCAGGTCGAACGGCTGCCGCACCATGTCGGCCAGCGCTTCACGCGCCGCCTGCTCGGGATCGGCCTCGGCGCTGAGGTCCAGGAAGAACGGCCGCCAGTCCCCCAATTCCCGGGGTGTCAGCCGCAGTCCGCTGCCGTCGTCGGTGAAGTTGACGCGCAGCACTTCCGCCTCGCCCATCACATGCAGGAAAGCGGATTCCATGACCGCCGCGTCCAGTTCACCGTCCACATCCCACATGGTCAGTGCATGGTTCAGCGTGTCGGAAGACATTTTCTGCGCCAGCCACAGCCCTTTATGCGCAGACGACGCACCGAACGAACGCACACGGATCAACCCCTCAGCAACAGGCCCGGAAATCGGGGGAATTCGCGGATCACCTCCACCTTCACGGAAGTGGATCAGCCGGTCAAGACAACTTGGTGCCGGGGCGGGACAAACCGCTGTGGAACTTGCGGTGTCCCGTCGACAGGACGGCCCTACGGGGCGGAAAGGCCCCCGGAACACGGTCGGTTCACTGCGGATCGCGCTTGGCCATCGAGGACCTGATGTGCCCGGCGACCAGTCTCGGTGACGGGTTCCGCAGCACCAGATTTGCCCTCAGCTTGAGTCCGGTCGAGGCGGCCAGGCGTTTACTCAGCTCCACCGACAGCATCGAGTCGAATCCCATGTCCTTGAACTCCTGGTCGGGGTCGATGGATTCGCCGGAGGAGTGTCCGAGTACGGCAGCGACCTTTTCGAGGACGTGGTCCAGCACGAGCGCCTCCGCGTCACCGTCGGGAAGGGTGGAGACCCTGTCCGACAGGGCGACGGGCTGGTCATCGTCTGCGGGCGGCTCCGCCGCGGGCACCTCCGCCGCCACCGCCGTGTGCGAGGAGTTCAGCCAGTACCGGGTCCGCTGGAACGCGTACGTCGGCAGGTCCACCCGCCGACGCTTCCCGAGCAGGGTGTCCCAGTCCACGGACCCGCCCCGGACGTGCAGCTGAGCCAGCGAGCCGACCACGGCCTCCACCTCCCCACGGTCCCGGCGCGACGACGACAGCACCACCGCGTCGTCCACGTCCTCGACCATTTCCTGCACCGGGACAGTCAGAACGGGGTGCGGGCTCATCTCGATGAACACCCGGAAACCGTCGTCGGCCAGCCGCCGGACGGAAGATTCGAAGAGGACCTTCTCGCGCAGGTTGTTGTACCAGTAGTCACCGTTCAGCTCTGCGGTATCGATGACTTTGCCGTACAAGGTCGAGTAGAAGGGCAGCGTCGACGTTTTCGGGCTCACATCGGACAGCGGGCCGGTCACCTGGTCGCGGACCCGGGTCACCTGGTGTGAATGGGAGGCGTAATCGACCGATATCCTCCGGGCCTGAGCGCCTTCGGCCTTCATCTTCTCGATGAATTCGTCGAGTGCGTCCGGTTCTCCGGACACCACCACCGAGCGGGGTCCGTTGACAACGGCGATGCTCACCCGGTCGTTCCACGGAGTCAGACGTTCCGCCACGACATCCGCGGACTCCGTGACCGACGCCATCCCTCCATGACCGATCAGATCCACCAGAGCCTTGCTGCGGAGCGCCACGATTTTGGTGGCGTCCCTCAATGACAGCGCACCACACACACAGGCGGCAGCTATCTCGCCTTGACTGTGTCCCACCACTGCGGCCGGATTCACACCCCAGGACCGCCACAGGGCGGCCATGGACACCATCACCGAGAACAGCGCCGGCTGAACCACATCCACCCGGTCCAGTGTTGGCGCCCCCTCCACGCCACGCACCACATCGAGCAGCGACCAGTCGACCCACTCGGCCAATGCGGCCGCGCACTCGTCGAGGGTCTGCGCGAAGACCGGGAACGTGTCATACAACTGTCGGCCCATACCCACCCATTGAGAGCCCTGCCCGGGAAACATGAAGACGACACCACCGAGGTTCCCGGCGACACCACGCACCACCGCGGCGGACTCCGCGCCGTCGGTCAACGACCCCAAACCGTTCAGCAACTCGTCCCGACTGCGCCCCAGCACCACCGCACGATGCTCGAACCGCGACCGGCTCGACACCAACGACCAAGCGGCATCAGCGACATCCACACCTGGATCAGCCGTGGCGAAATCGCGCAGCTTGCCCGCCTGCCGCTCCAGGGCCGCCGTGTTCTTGCCCGACAGCACCCACGGCACCAGCCCGCCGAGAACCGTTGGGCCCGGACCGCGCCCGTCCGTCTGTTCCAGCGGCGGTTCCTCTTCCAGGATCACATGCGCATTGGTGCCGCTGACTCCGAACGACGACACCCCGGCCCGCCGCGGCCCGCCCGCCCGGGTCCACTCGCGCCCCTCCACCAGCAGTTCGACCGCACCGGAGGACCAGTCCACGTGCCGTGAGGGCGTATCCACATGCAGGGTCTTCGGCAGGAACCTGTGGCGCATGGCCATCACCATCTTGATGATGCCGGCGACCCCGGCGGCGGCCTGGGCGTGACCGATGTTCGACTTCATGGACCCCAGCCAGAGCGGCCTGTCCTCACCCCGGTCCTGCCCATAGGTCGCCAGCAGGGCGCCCGCCTCGATGGGGTCCCCCAGCACGGTGCCGGTGCCATGGGCCTCGACCGCGTCCACCTCACAGGGCGCGACCCCCGCGTTGGCCAGTGCCTGCCGGATCACCTTCTCCTGGGCGCGGCCATTGGGCGCGGTCAGCCCGTTGCTGGCGCCGTCCTGGTTCACTGCGGAACCGCGGATGACAGCCAGCACCGGGTGTCCGTTGCGGCGGGCGTCGGACAACCGCTCCAGCAGTAGCACACCCACTCCCTCGGCCCAGCCGGTCCCGTCGGCGGAGTCCGCGAAGGACTTGCACCGGCCATCGGCCGACACACCGCGCTGCCGGGAGAACTCCACGAAGATCGCGGGCGTCGACATCACCGACACCCCGCCCGCCAGTGCAAGCGAGCACTCCCCCGCACGCAGTGACTGCACCGCCAGGTGCAGGGCCACCAGCGACGACGAACACGCCGTGTCCACCGACACCGCCGGCCCGGTCAGCCCCAGCTCGTACGCCACTCGGCCGGACGCGACGCTCAGCGCGCTCCCGTGCAGCAGGTAGCCCTCCAGCTCGTTCTTGTCGCCTTCCAGGAAACGCAAGCCGTACTCGGACGAGCTGACCCCGGCGAAGACACCCACGTCGGCCCCGCGTACATCAGCGGGAACGATGCCCGCCCGCTCGAGGACCTCCCACGACGTCTCCAGCAACAGGCGCTGCTGCGGATCGATCGCCAGCGCCTCACGCGGACTGATACCGAAGAAATCCGTGTCGAAAGCGGCCACATCGGTCAGAAACCCGCCCCGGCGCACATAGGAGCTGCCGACCGCATCCGGGTCCGGGTCGTACACGTCCCGCCATCCGCGGTCCGCCGGGAATTCATCCACTGCGTCCACACCGCCGCGGACCATGTCCCACAGCTCCTCGGGCGACGACACACCTCCCGGGTAGCGGCAGGCCATAGCCACCACTGCGACCGGCTCGACACGGCCGGCCTTCAGGGCGTCGTTCTCCTGCCGGAGGCGGTCCCGCTCCTTCAGCAGCATGCGCAGCGCCCGCTCGACCCGGTCCCCACCGTCCGCTGCGCGATCCGCGGCGTCGTTCATGTCACTTTCCCCTCTCGTCCAGAGCCAGGTCGACCAGTGCTTCCAAGTCCATCGCATGCAGTTCGCCCGCACCGGTGGCCGCGTCCGGCACCCGCCCGTCGGCGTCCGGCCGAAGCGGGCCGGCGCATTCCAGAACCAGCTCCAAGATGCCCGCGCTCCGCAGCCTGTCGACCGAGAGGTTCTGCAGCACTTCCCGGATCTCCGCGTCCTCAGCCGAGCTTGTGCGGGCCGCCGGCTCCGGACGCAGCAGGCCGGATATGTACTGGCTCAGCTCGCGTGGTGTCGGGTAGCTGAAGACGAGGGTGGACGGCAGGCGCAGTCCGGTCGAGGAAGCCAGGCGGTTGCACAGTTCGACCGAGGTCAGCGAGTCGAATCCGAGGTGGGTGAACGCCTGGTCGGCCTCGACGGCCGTGCTGGACGAGTGTCCCAGCACGATGGCGGCCTGCTCGCAGACCCAGTCGAGGACGGCTGCCTCCGCCTCGCCCTCCGACAGGACGGCCAGCCTGGCGGACAGACCGAGGGGGCCGCTGTCCCTGGCCGTGCTCGTCCGGGTCCGGAGCGGACGGCTGCCGTCGACGAGGTCGTGCAGGAGGAGCGGCAGTTCGTCACCGGTCTTGTTCCGCAGCGCGGACAGGTCCAGCCGGGCCGGGATGAGCACGGGCTTGTTGATCGCGCTCGCCGAGTCGAACAGGGCCAGTGCCTCGGGTGTCGGCATCGGGGCGACGCCCAGCCGCCGGACCCGTGAGAGGTCGGCCTGGTCCAGGTCCGCGGTCATGCCGCTGCTCTCCTCCCACCAGCCCCAGCACAGCGAGGTGCCGACCAGGCCGGACGCCCTGCGCTGCGCAGCCAGGCCGTCCAGGAACCCGTTGGCCGCGGCGTAGTTCGCCTGTCCCCCGGTGCCGAGCGTGCCCGCCAGTGCGGAGAACAGGATGAACGCCGAGAGGTTGAGTTCCCTGGTCAGCTCGTGCAGGTTGACCGCACCGCCGGCTTTGGCGCGCAGCACGCGGTCGAGGCTCTCCGCGGTCAGCGACTCGACGGTGCCGTCCGCCAGCACACCCGCCGCATGCACGACCGCTGTCAGCGGGTACCCGGGGGGCATGTCCGCGAGCATGTCGGCCACGGCGGCCCGGTCCGCGACATCGCATTCCACGACCCTGACGAGCGCGCCTGCCCCCTCCAGGTCCGAAACCAGCTCGGCAGCCCCGTCGGCCGCCATGCCCCGACGGCTCGCCAGTATCAGGCTCCGCACATCGTGTTCAGCGACCAGGTGCCGTGCCACCAGCGAACCCACTCCCCCGGTCCCGCCGGTGACCAGCACGGTCCCACCGCCGAAGCCGCCGCCCAGGTCGAAAATGATCTTCCCGACGTGGCGGCCCTGGCTCATCTCGCGGAACGCCTTGCGCGCGTCGCGGATGTTCCGGACGGCGATCGGGTTCAGGTGCACCCGCCCGTCGGCGAAAAGCTTCATGACGGCACGGAACATCTCGTGGATCACGTCCGGGCCCGCCTCGTAGAGGTCGAAGGCCTGGTAGTCGACTCCGGAGTGGTCGGCTGCCACCTGCTGGGGATCGCGGATGTCCGTCTTACCCATCTCGACGAAGCTTCCGCCCTCGGGGAGCAGCTTCAGCGAGGCGTCGACGAAACCGTGTGCGAGGGAGTTCAGCACGACGTCCACACCGCGACCGCCCGAGGAGGCCAGGAACGTGTCCGTGAACTCCAGATCCCGCGACGATGCCAGATGCGCGTCGTCCAGCCCCAGCCCCCGCAGGGTGGGCCACTTGGCCGGGCTCGCGGTTCCGTAGATCTCGGCACCGACGTGTCTGGCCAGTTGAACGGCGGCCATTCCCACACCGCCCGCCGCGGCGTGGATGAGGATCCGTTGGCCCTTCTTGAGGTTCGCCACGTGGAAGAGGGCGTAATAGGCGGTGAGGAAGGCGCCCGGCACGGACGCCGCCTCGGTGTAGCTCCACCCTGCGGGGATGGGCATGAGCAGGCGATGATCCGCCACCGCCACCTTTCCGAAGGCGCCGGAGAAGACGCCCATCACCCGGTCGCCCGGTGCCAGACCGGTGACGTCGTCCGCCACCTCCAGGACGGTCCCGGCGCCCTCGCCGCCGATCCCGGCGTCGAGGGCCGTCCTCTCCACCAGTCCCAGGGCGATCGTGACGTCCCGGAAGTTGAGCCCTGCGGCGTGAACGGCGATACGGACCTGACCGCTCGTCAGGGGCGCCTCCACCTCGGGGCAGGGAACCCAGGTCAGGTTCTCCAGCGTTCCCTTGCTCGGAATGCCCAGCCGGTGGGCACCGGCCGCCGGCGGTTCGATCTGGTTGTTCGCAAGTGAGGCGCGTGTCATGCGGGGGACGAGGTACGCCCCACCGCGCAGGGCCAGTTGGTCCTCACCGAGGGCGAGCGCGTCCGGGAGGAGTGCCCAGGATGTCTCCTCGTCGTCGACGTCCACCAGCCGGAACCTGCCGGGGTGCTCTGTCTGGGCGGACCGGATAAGGCCCCATACGGACGCGCCGGGGAGGCTTTCGACGCTCTCCCCGCCACCGGTGTCGAGGGCCAGGCGGGTGAGAACCACCAGCGTGGATCCGGTGAGCGACTCCTCGGCGAGGAACCGCTGGACCGAGTCCAGCACGCGCGTGTCCGCGCTGCCTACCGTGGCGAGCAGACCGGGGTCGGCGTCGACAAGATCGTCCAGGCAGAGGACGAGGTGCCGGGGCACCTCCCCCAGGAGGACGTCGTCGATGGACGCGTAGCACACGACGCTCTCGTCACCCGCCTCGGAGAGGCGGGAGGCCAGGCCGTCCTTTGCGCCGAGAACTCCCCACGACTCGCGGTGGGTTTCCCGCTCGCTCTGCCGGACCGGTCGCCATTCCAGTTCGAACAGCGACTGCTCGTGCCCGCCGTGCGCCGAGTGGAGTTGCTCGGCGCTCGCCGGCCGGAACGTCAACGCCCCGATATGAGCGATCTTGCGGCCGTGCTCGTCGGCGACCGCCACCGACACGGCGGCGCCGCCGGCCGGGGATACCCGGATCCTCACGGTCGAGCCGCACTCTCCGGCCTGGTCCACCCCGGACCACGAGAAGGGCATCCACCCCTGCTCGCCGCTGATCTCGAGGACACCGCCGGCCACCACCGCGTGGAGCACGGAGTCCATCAGTGCCGGATGCAGGGCGAACCCGCCACCGGCCGAGCCGTCGGCGGTCATCGGCAGCGTGGCCGTCGCGAAGAGATCGTCACCGCGCTGCCACACTTCGCGCAGCCCGCGGAAGGCCGGACCGTAGTCAAAACCCGCGTCCGCGAAGGAGTCGTACAGACCGTCGGTGTCGAGCTGCTGCGCCCCGGCCGGTGGCCACACGGCGAGTGATCGCGCGTCATCGGTCCACGCGGCCATCGGCGCCGTGCCCAGTGCCAGACTCCCCGTCGCGTGACGGGTCCAGCCGCCGGCCGTTCGGTCGTCGCCGCCGGGACGCGAGTACACGTCCAGGGAGCGGCCTCCCGTCTCGTCCGCAGCACCGACGACGATCCGCACCTGCACATCGCCCGAGCCGGGAAGGATCAGGGGAACCTCCAGGGAGAGTTCCTCGACCGCCGCACACCCGACGAAGTCGCCCACCCACAGCGCCAGGTCCAGGTAGGCCGTCGCCGGTACGACGACCGCACCGAACACGGCGTGATCGGCCAGCCAGTCGTGGGTGGGCAGGGACCACAGGCCGGTGAACACCACCTCGTCGGTGCCGGGGTGGTCCACCACGGCACCCAGCAGCGGGTGCTCCGGAGTCGACAGCCCGGCCGCGGCCACGTCCGCCGTACCCATCCCGGCCAGGAAGTCCAGCCAGTACCGGGTCCGCTGGAACGCGTACGTCGGGAGATCCACGGACCGACGCGTCCCGAACAGGGCACCCCAGTCCACGGACCCGCCCCGGACGTGGAACTGGGCCAGCGCGCCGACCAGCGTCTCCACCGCCCCGCGGTTCCGCCGCGACGACGACAGGACCACCGCGTCGTCCACGCCCACACTGGCGAACGCCTCTTTGGTGATGCTCGCAAGGGTCGACCCCGGCCCCACTTCGAGAAAGACGGTCGCACCGGCCGCACGGGCGCATTCCACCGCGGTGAAGAAGCGAACGGGTTCGCGGACGTGGTTCACCCAGTGCGTGACGGACGTCAGCTCCTGGAGCGTGGCCTCGCGGCCCAGCCTGGTCGAGACGACCGGGATCGCCATGCGCCCCGCGGGGAGCTCGCCGATCGATCCCGCGAACTCCTCAAGGATCGGATCCATGAGCGGGGAGTGGAACGCGTGGTCGACTTCGAGCAGCTTTGCCGAGGTGCCGCCGGCGACGAGTTGTTCCCGGAGCGCGACGACCTCGTCGCGGTTGCCCGAGACCACCACCGATTCCGGGCCGTTGACGGCGGCGATGCCGACGCGGTTGTACGGGCCGAGCAGAGCGCTCACCTCGTCTTCCGAGGCGCGCACCGCCAGCATGGCGCCGCCCTCGGTAACCGTCTGCATGACCCGTCCGCGGGCGGCCACGAGCCTGGTCGCGCCGTCCAGGTCGATGGCGCCGGACACATGGGCGGCGGCGATCTCGCCGACCGAGTGGCCGATCAGCTGGTTCGGCTGCCCGCAGTAATGCACCAGGAGCCCGTACAGGCTGACCTGCAGGGCGAACAATGCCGGCTGCGCAACATCGGTTCGCAGGGCTTGGGCCTCTGTGGGCGCGTCGGCGAGGAGCAAGGGCTTCAGGGCGTAGGGCAGATGTGTGTCAAAGCGTTCGCAGACCTCGTCGAGGCTCTGTGCGAAGACGGGGAAGGCGTCGTACAGCTGCCGCGCCATGCCGACCCACTGCGATCCCTGCCCCGGGAACATAAAGACCGTTCCACCAAGGTCCCCGGCGACACCGCGTACCACCCCGGCGGACTCCGCGCCGTCGCCCAACGACGCCAGACCGCTCAGCAGTTCGTCCCGATCACGGCCCAGCACCACCGCACGGTGCTCGAACCGCGACCGGCTCGACACCAACGACCAACCCACGTCGGCGATATCCGCACCCGGGTTGGCGGCGGCGAAATCGCGCAGCTTCTCAACCTGTGCCCACAGCGCCCCTTCCGACCGTGCCGACACGACCCACGGCACCACCCCGCCGGGCATCTGACCGGCGGCGTCGGGCACCGTCCCTTCCTCCGGCGCCTCCTCCAGAATCACATGCGCATTGGTGCCGCTGGCCCCGAAGGCGGACACGCCCGCCCGCCGGGGCCGCCCCGGGGTGCTCGGCCACGGTCGGGCCTCGGTCAGCAGCTCCACCGCCCCGGCCGACCAGTCCACATGCGTCGTCGGGCGGTCCACATGCAACGTCCTGGGCATCGTCCCGTCGCGCATCGCCATAATCATCTTGATGATGCCGCCGACGCCCGCGGCCGCCTGCGCATGGCCGATGTTGGACTTCAGCGAGCCCAGCCACAGCGGCCGGCCGGGATCCCGGTCCTGCCCGTAGGTGGCCAGCACCGCCTGCGCCTCGATCGGATCGCCCAGCGTCGTACCGGTCCCGTGGGCCTCCATCACGTCCACATCGCTCGCCTGCACCCGGGCGTTCGCCAACGCCGCCCGGATCACCCGCTGCTGCGCCGACCCGTTCGGCGCGGTCAGCCCGTTGGACGCCCCGTCCTGGTTGATGGCCGAGCCCCGGATCACCGCCCAGATCCGGCGCCCATGGCGCCGCGCGTCCGACAGCCGCTCCAGCACCAGGACCCCGACGCCCTCGGAGAAGCCGGTGCCGTCCGCCGCCTCGGCGAACGCCTTGCACCGGCCGTCCGCCGCCAGGCCCCGCTGCCGCGACATCTCCCGGAGGACCTGTGTCGTCCCCATGACGGTGACGCCCCCTGCCAGGGCCAGCCCGCACTCCCCCTGCCGCAGCGACCGCACCGCCTGGTGCACCGCCACCAGCGACGAGGAGCACGCGGTGTCCGTCGACAGCGCCGGGCCCTCCAGGCCCAGCGCGTATGCCACGCGCCCGGACGCCACGCTCAGCAGGGAACCGGTCTGCCCGTAGCCCGCGATGGTCTCGGGGGTGAAGAAGTGGTTCCCGTACCCGAAGTACGCCAGACCGGCGAAGACGCCGGTGTTACTGCCGCGCAGGGTCTGCGGGTCGATGCCGGCTCGCTCCAGGGACTCCCACGAGGTCTCCAGCAACAACCGGTGCTGCGGGTCGGCGGCCAGCGCCTCGCGCGGGTTGATCTCGAAGAACTCGGCGTCGAAGTCACCCGCGTCGTACAGGAATCCGCCGGAGCGCGTGTAGCAGGAGTTCGGCCGGTCCGGATCCGGGTCGTACAGAGTCTCCAGGTCCCAGTTGCGGTCGTCCGGCAGGTCCGACACCGCGTCCCGGCCCTCCCGCACCAGGTCCCACAGCGCCTCCGGGGAGACCGCGCCGCCCGGGTAACGGCAGGCGACACCCACGACCGCGATGGGCTCGGCGGCGGCCTCCGTCAGCTCGTTCAGGCGCCGGCGTGTTTCGATCAGCTCGATCGACGTCCGCTTGAGGTAGTCGAGAACATCAGCGTTGTTGTCGTTTGTCATCGCTCTCCCCTAGCCGAGCTCTTTGTCCAGCAGCGAGAGAAGCTCTCCAGCTGATGCCGAACTGATCCGGTCGACGATGCCGACCGGTGATCCATCGCCCGCCATCGAACGGACCCGGCCCTGCAACTCGCCGAGCAGCGTGGAGATGGCGGCCTTGTCCTCGTCCGCGAGACCGAGGAACGCGTCCTCCAGCCGGGCGCCCAGTCCTTCGATCTCCTTGGTCAGGCGGCCGGCCGGAGATTCCGGCTCCCCAGCGGAGCCCGGGCTGACACCCGCGGTCAGGAACTGGGCGAGGGCGCTCGGGTTCGGATAGTCGAACGCGAGCGTGGCGGACAGCTTCAAACCGGTCACCTCCGCCAGCTTGTTCCGCAGTTCCAGCGCCATCAGCGAATCGATCCCGAGATCCTTGAACGCCACCGCGGGACCGACCCGCCCGGTGTCGGCGTGGCCGAGGACGATCGCGGTCTGCGCCCGGACGGCATCGAGCAGCACCGCCTCCGCGTCGGCCCGCGGCAGCGACCTGACCTGCTGCGCGATTCCGGCGTCGGTGGCCTCCCGGCTCTCCGGGCCGCCGGGGCCGGCCGGCGTCCCGGTCAGACCGCGCAGCAGCGGTGCACCCGCTTGGCCGGCCTGCGGTGCGCCCAGCGCCTGGAGGTTCAGCCGCGCCGGCACCAGCACCGGCTCGTTCCGTGCGATCGCCGCGTCGAAGAGCGCGAGCCCCTCGTGCGAGGCCATCGGCTGCACGCCCTGCCGTTGCAGGCGCACGATGTCCGCCTCAACGAGGCCGGCGCCCAGCTCACCGCGTTCCGCCCAGTAACCCCAGCACAATGAGCCGGCGGCCAGACCCTCGGCGCGGCGGGCCTCCGCCAGCCCGTTGAGGAACGCGTTGGCCGCCGCGTAGTTGGCCTGCCCCGCCGTCCCGAGCACACTCGCGATCGAGGAGAACAGCACAAACGCGGACAGGTCCAGATGCCTGGTCAGCTCGTGCAGGTGCCAGGCGCCGTGCGTCTTCGGCGCCAGCACCGCGTCCACGCGGTCCTCGGTCAGCGCCTCGACGACCCCGTCGTCCAGCGCGGCCGCGCAGTGGATCACCGCCGTCAGCGGGTGCTCGTCCGGCATCGCGGCGATCAGCCCGGCGACGGATTCGCGGCGTGTGACGTCGCAGGCGACGATCTCGACCCGCGCCCCCGCCGCGGTCAGCTCCTCCCGCAGCCCGGCCGCCGCCGCGGCCGCCGGCCCTCGCCTGCTGGTCAGCACCAGCCGGCGCACGCCGTGCCGCGCCACGAGGTGCCGGGCCAGCATGGCCCCCAGGCCGCCGGTACCGCCCGTGATCAGCACCGTCCCGGACCCGAGACCGGGACCGTCCGCCGCCCGGCCGGACGGCCTTGGGGCGGGCGCCAGTTGGGGGGTGGTCACCAGGCCGGCCCGGATCTTGAGCTGAGGTTCTCCGGTCGCGGCCGCCGCCGGGATGCCCGCCCACGAAGCGGGGTGGTCATCGGTGTCCACCAGCGTGAACCGGCCCGGGTTCTCGGTCTGCGCGGTGCGCACAAATCCCCAGATCGCGGCCGCCGCCGGGTCGGTGTGGGGCACCTCGTCGTCGTGGATGGCCTCCCGCGTCACGATGACCAGGCGGGAGTCGGAGAACCGGTCGTCGGAGAGCCAGTCCCGCGTCCACCGCAGCACCCGGTGGAGGTTCTGCTCGGCGACGGCCGGGGGGTCGCCGGCGCCCGCGTCCGACCGGTCGATGCCGGCGAGGACGACCGGGGGTATCGCCCCGCCGGCGGCGGCGAGTTCGCCCAGGCCGGCGAAGACCGCCCGGCCCTGCCCCAGGGATGCGGTGATCGCGTCGGGCTCCCCCAGCACCGCGTACCGGCCCGCCGCTTCCCCGGGCGGGACCTGGCGCGCGACCCAGTCCACCTGGAACAGCGAGTCCTGGTGGTCGAAGCTCAGCTCGGTCAGCTTCCCGATGTCCACGGGCCGCAGGGTCAGCGACTCGATGCCGCCGACGGGTGCTCCGTTCTGGTCCGCGAGGGCCATGGACAGCGCGTTCTCCCCCGCGGGCGCCAGACGCACGCGCAGCGCGGTCGGCTGAGCGGAGTTCACCCGGATCCCCGTGCAGCGGAACGGCAGCCAGCCTTCGGGCCGGGAGTTGTCGACGATCCGCCCCAGGCCGGCCGGGAGCAGCGCGGCATGGAGCAGCGCCGGGTGGATCCGGAACCGGCCCGGGTCCGTGCCGTCGGGCGCGGGCAGCTCCACCTCCGCGAACAGCGCGTCGTCGCGGCGCCACACCTTCTTCAGGCCGCGGAACAGCGGCCCATGGCTGAACCCGAGGGCGGACAGCCTGGCGTACTCGTCCTCGAAGGGCACGCCGACCGCGCCCGCGGGGGGCCATGCGAGGAGGTCGTCCTCGCGACCGGCTCCCGCGGTGCCGGACCCGGCGACCCCGACGGCGTTACGCGTCCACTCGGATTCGCCCTCGCCCCGGGAGTGCACGCTGATCACCCGCTTGCCGTCGGCCATGACGCGGATCTCGCGACCGGCCGTACGCGACAGCACCAGCGGTGCCTCCAGCGTGAGTTCGCCGACGAAATCGCACCCCGCCTTGTGCGCCGCCCACACCGCCAGCTCCGCCAGCACGGCGGCCGGCACCAGGACGGCACCGTGGACCACATGGCCGGCGAGCCAGGGGTGGCGCTCCAGCGACAGGCGCCCGCTGCCCACCACTCCGCCGTGCTCTCCGTCCTCGGGCAGATCGATCACGGCATCGAGCAGCGGGTGGTCCGATGTGCTCTCGGTGGTGGTTTCGTTGGGCGTGTTCAGCCAGTAGCGCTGCCGCTGGAAGGCATAGGTGGGCAACTCGGCCCACCGGCCGTCCTCGCCAGGGAACGCCGCCGCCCATGACACGGCGACGCCCGCCACAAAGGCCTCGGCCGCCGACCGGTACAACCGCGCGAGCCCGCCATTGCCGCGGCGCAGCGAACCCACCACCACTCCGGTGGCATCGGGGTGGGTGTCGAGCATCGCCTGGATGTTCACTGTGAGCAACGGGTGCGGGCTGGCCTCGATATACGCGCCGTACCCGGCTTCGAAGAGCCGCTTCATGGTGGCTTCGAACTGGACCGTTTCCCGCAAGTTGCGGAACCAGTAGGCGGCGTCCAGCTCCGTGGTGTCGATCAGTCCACCGGTCACCGTCGAGTAGAACGCCACCGGCGAGGGCATGGGAGTGATCCGGCCCAGCTCGTCCAGCAGCCGGTCCTCGAACTGGTCCATCAGCGGCGAGTGGCCGGGCACGCTCGCCGGGATCCACCGCGCGCGAACGCCCTGGGATTCACAGTGCGCGACCAGTTCCCGCACTGCCGAGGCCTCACCGGAGACCGACGTCGAGTACGGTCCGTTGACCGCGGCGATCGCGACCCGGGACTCCCACGGCCTCAGCAGCTCCCGCACCCGGTCCTGGGGCGCCACGATCCCGGCCATGCCGCCGTCCTGGGTGGTCGTGGTCAGCAGCCGGGACCGCAGGGCCACGATCCTGGCCGCGTCCGGCAGGGTCAGGGCGCCCGCGGCGCAGGCCGCGGCGATCTCACCCTGGGAGTGACCGATCACCGCGTCCGGCGTCACGCCCAGCGAACCCCACACCCGCGCCAGCGACACCATCACCGCGAACAGCAGCGGCTGGACGACGTCGATCCGGTCCAGGTCCGCCGCCTTTGGCCCGCCGCACACGGTGTCGATCACCGACCAGTCCACCCATGGCTCCAGCGCTTCCGCGCACGCCCGCATCTGCTCGGCGAAGACCGGGCTCGACTCCCACAACTCGCGCCCCATTCCCACCCATTGGGACCCCTGGCCCGGGAAGACGAACACCGTCCCGCCCACCGGCTTGGCGACGCCGGAGACCACCCCGGCGGGGTTCCTGGCCCCCTCGGCAGCGGCGGCCAGGCCGGCGAGCAGCTCGTCCCGGTCCGCGCCGATCACCACCTGGCGGTGCTCGAACAGCGATCGTGTCGTCACCAGCGCCTGCCCCACCCCCGCGACCGGCAGGTCCGGGTCCGCGGCCACGCTGTCCCGCAGCCGCAGCGCCTGCTCCCGCAGCGCGTCCGCCGACCGCGCCGACAGCACCCATGGCACCGCTCCGGGGGCACCGGTGGCGGAGTCCGCGGCCGGACGAGCCGCTGCCTCCTCCGGTGCCTGCTCCAGGATGAGATGCGCATTGGTGCCGCTGACCCCGAAGGACGACACGCCCGCACGCCGGGGCCGCCCCGGGGTGCTGGGCCACTGTCTGGCCTCGGTCAGCAGCTCCACCGCCCCGGCCGACCAGTCCACATGCGGGGTCGGACGGTCCACATGCAGCGTCCTGGGCAGCACCCCATGGCGCATCGCCATCATCATCTTGATGATTCCGCCGACGCCCGCGGCCGCCTGGGTGTGGCCGATGTTCGACTTCAGCGAGCCCAGCCACAGCGGGCTGCCGGGATCCCGGTCCTGCCCGTAGGTGGCCAGCAGCGCCTCCGCCTCAATGGGGTCACCCAGCTTGGTGCCGGTCCCATGCGCTTCCACCGCGTCCACCTCGCCGAGCGACAGCCCGGCATCGGCCACGGCCGCCCGGATGACCCGCCGCTGCGCCAGTTCGCTCGGCGCGGTCAGTCCGTTGGACGCCCCGTCCTGGTTGACCGCCGAGCCCCGGATCACCGCCAGGACCCGGCGCCCATGGCGCAGCGCGTCCGACAGCCGCTCCAGCACCAGCACGCCGGCGCCCTCGCCCCAGCCGGTTCCGTCGGCCGCCGCCGCGAACGACTTGCACCGTCCGTCGGCCGACAGACCCCGCTGCCGGGCGGCCTCCACGAACATCCCCGGAGTCGGCAGCGCCGACACGCCACCGGCCAGCGCCAGCGTGCACTCCCCGGACCGCAGGGACCGCACGGCCTGGTGGACGGCGACCAGCGACGACGAGCACGCGGTGTCGATGGACACCGCCGGGCCCTCCAGCCCCAGCACATACGCCACCCGGCCCGAGGCCACGCTGGTGTACGTCCCCGCGATCGCGAAGCCCTCCACCTCGCCGGCCGCCCCGCTGCCCAGCCGCGGGCCGTAGTCCACCGCGTAGATCCCGGTGAACACCCCGGTCGCCGAACCGCGCAACCCGGCCGGGTCGATGCCCGCCCGTTCCAGCGCTTCCCACGAGGTCTCCAGCATCAGCCTCTGCTGGGGATCCATCGCCAGCGCTTCCCGCGGGCTGATCCCGAAGAAGGCCGCGTCGAACTCCGCGAGATCGGGCAGGAATCCGCCGGAGCGGGTGTACGTCTTCCCATGCGCCTCGGGATCCGGGTCGTAGAGCGCCTCCACGTCCCAGCCACGGTCCGACGGGAAGTCGCCCATCGCGTCCACCCCGTTGGACACGACTCCCCACAGTCCTTCGGGGGATGTCACCCCACCCGGGAAGCGACACCCCGCACCCACGACCGCGATGGGCTCGCGAGCGGACTCCTCCAACTCGCGCACCCGCTCGCGCAGTTGCTGCGCATCGCCGACGGCGCGTCGCAAGTAGGACCGGAGCTTGTCGACATCCTCCACCAGGGCCTCCCCCAACGGTTGCTTAGAAGAACAGGTGTGGCTACACGTATCCGCGGTCGATCAATGCGTACAGATCGTCATCACTGCGGCTTTCCAGGCTGGTTTCCTCCGCCGATTCCGGGGCGTCAGGCGCCTCGGGCTGGAGGAGGGAGAAGATGTGGCGACCGAGCGTTCGCGGAGTGGGATAGGTGAACGCGATGGTGGCCGGCAGCCGCACTCCGGCCGCCGCGGCGAGCCGGTTGCGGAGCCGCACGGCCATCGAGGAGTCGAAGCCCAGGTCCTTGAAGGTGTCGGTCGACCTCGCCGAAAGATCGGCACCCGTCAGATCCCCGTCCTTCACGCTCAGCACCGCTGCCGCTTCGACGCATACGAGCTTGAGGACCGACGATTCCGAACCCAGGTCCGCTGCCCTGGTGCTCGCGCCCGATCCGCTCGTCCGCGCGGCGGAGTCCGTGTTCGTGGCGGCGTCATCGGGTGCCGTCAGCCAGTACCGCTGCCGCTGGAACGGGTAGGCCGGCAGGCCGATCCGGCGCGGCCGGTCCGCGGCGAACACCGCCTCCCAGTTCACCGGCACACCACGCACATGCAGTTCGGCCAGCGACGCCAGGATCTTGCTCGCGCTCCCGTCGTCCTTGTGCAGGGTGCCTGCCACCACCGGCGAGGCCGCCAGCGCGTCGGCGGTCTCCTCCATCGCCACCGCGAGCACCGGATGCGGGCTGACTTCCAGGAACACACCGCCGCGGTCACGCATCAGGTGCTCGATCACCTCGCCGAAACGCACCATCGAGCGCAGGTTGTCGTACCAGTACGAGCTGTCGAGCCGGCGTGTGTCGAGCGGCCCCCCGGTGACCGTGGAGTGGAACTCCACCGCTGTTTCCCTCGGCGAGACACCCGCGGTGGCCTCAAGCACACGATCACGGATGCGTTCGACCTGGTGGGAGTGTGACGCGTACTCGATTCTGACCCGGCGCACCCGGACACCGTCACCGGCCGCCATCGCGGCGAACTGGTCCAACGCCTCAAGGTCCCCGGAGATCACCACGGAAGCCGGCCCGTTGACCGCGGCCACGGAGAGCCGCCCGGACCACCGCCTCAACCGGTCCTCAACCCAGGTGAGGGGCGCGGCCACCGCGTTCATCCCGCCCAGGGCGGCCAGCTCGGTCAATGCCTGGCTGCGCAGGGCGACCATGCGCGCCGCGTCCTCCAGGGAGAGCGCATCCGAGGCGCACGCCGCGGCGATCTCTCCCTGCGAGTGCCCCACCACCGCGTCGGGGACCACTCCCAGCGACCGCCATACCCGCGCCAGGGACACCATCATCGCGAACAGCGCCGGCTGGACCACGGCATCCCCGCGCTCCAGCGAAGGCGCCGACTCCGCACCGGTCACCAGGTCCACCAGTGACCAGTCCAGCCACGGCGCCAGAGCACGCGCGCACTCATCGATCGAGCGCGCGAAAACCTCCGACTCCGCGTACAGCTGCCTTCCCATGCCCAGCCACTGCGATCCCTGGCCGGGGAAAACGAAGACGACCGGACCCACCGGCCCCGTGGCCACCCCGCGAACCACCCTCGCCGAATCACCGCCCGCCGCCACCAGGTCGAGACCGGCCAGCGCCTCCGCACGGCCGCCGCTCAGCACCACCGCCCGGTGCTCGAACAACGACCGCGTCGACGCCAGCGAATGCCCCACATCGGCCGCCGAAAGCGACGCGTCCGCGGCCACCAGATCCCGCAACCGCGCCGCCTGCTCCCGCAGTGCCGGCTCCGTCCGTGCGGACAGCACCCACGGCACCGCCCCGGATACGCCCCCGGAGGCCGAACCCTCAGCTGTGGCACGGGATCCCGTCTGCTCCTCCGGTGCCTGTTCGAGGAGCACATGCGCGTTGGTGCCCCCCATCCCGACCGACGACACCCCTGCCCGCCGCGGCCGGCCCGGCGTGCCCGGCCAGGGCCGCGCGGCCTGGAGCACCTCGAAGTCCTCCCGGAAATCCGGGATGGCGGGATTCGGAGATCGGAAGTTGGGGTTCGGAACCAGGTGGGCGCGGTCCACGCAGAGCGCTGCCTTCACAAAGCCGACGATCCCCGCGGCCGGCTCCAGGTGCCCGACATTCGCCTTCACCGAGCCGATCACCAGGGGGCGGCTCCGCCCGCTTTCCCGGAACACCTCGCGCAGTCCGGATATCTCAGCCGGATCGCCGAGTCGTGTGCCGGTGCCGTGGGCCTCGATGTAGTCGACACCGTCGAACGGAACGGCCGCGCGTTTGAGAGCGGACAGCACGGCTGCGGCCTGCCCGCTGGGGCTGGGGTCCGGCATCCGTGAGGACGCACCACCACTGCCGACGCCCCAGCCGCGCACCACCGCGTAGATGTGATCACCATCGGCGACGGCCAGGTCGAGCCGCTTCAGCAGGACGAACGCCCCGCCCTCGCCCCGGACGAAGCCGTTGGCCCGTTCATCGAAGGGGAAGCAGTCGCCATCGGGCGACAAGGCACCCAGATTCGCCAGGCCGAGTCCCGCTTCCGGATCGGCGACCAGGTGCACGCCACCCGCGATCGCCATGTCGACCGCGCCGCTCCGTATCCGTTCGCACGTCAGCGCCAGCGACACAAGTGAGGAGGACTGGCCCGAGTCCGCGCAGAAACTCATGCCGCGGACATCGAACAGGCTCGAGATCCGGTTGGCGATCAGCGCACCGCTCGAACCGAGTGCGGCGTAATGGTCGTCCCGGTCGCTGCCGGACATCTTGCGCAACAGCTCGTACCCGGAGGGCGCGGCGCCGACCACGACATCGATCTCACGGCCCGCCAGCGCGGTCGCCGGTATACGGGCGTCTTCGACAGCCTCCCAGGCGAGCTCCAGCCCCAGCCGCTGCACAGGGTCCATGGCGGCCGCCTCCGCCGACCCCGTTCCGAAGAACTCCGCGTCGAACCCGTCGATGGAGTCGAGGAACGAACCCGAGTTCACCGTGGCGGCGTCCGGGTGGGACATGCGGCTGGAGTCGACCGCCCGATGCTCGGGAAACCTTCCGATGGTCGACTTCCCGTCGAGCAGCAAGCGCCAGAATTCATCCGGGCTGCGCACACCGGGGAAGCGGCACGACATCCCGATGACGGCGATATCAGTGGCTGCGCCACTCATGCGAACCCCTTCCGGTTCCCTCGACACACGGCTCTCACGGGCTGCACTGCTTTCACCGCCATGAGCTCAACAGCTTCAGCAATTCGTCCGGAGCGTTCATGAAGTCGTAGTGGCCGCCGTCGACCGCCCGGATGTCGACCGATCCCGAGTACCTACGCCACCCCTCCAGTGCGTCGAGACTCACATCGGGGTCGTCCCGCCAGTGCAGTACGACGATGGGGCAGCGCACCGCGACCGGCTCCGTCCGCCGGTACGCACGCGCGGCGGCGAGATCACGGAGCAGCACGAGCATGCCCAGATCGATCATGTCCGGCCGCGGTTCGAGCCCCCGGCCGCGGAGGAACGACTCCAGCTCGGCGCGCAGCTCGGGCTCGGTCATGGTGAGCATCCGGTCGCCCGCGGCGTCGTGCGGTGCGGGCTGGCCCGACACAAAGAGGCACTCGGGCTCCGGCAGGCCCAGTTCGGCGAGCCGGACCACGGTCTCGAACGCCGGCAGCGCACCCGCGCAGTGCCCGAAGAACGCGAACGGCCGGTCGAGCAGCGGCACCAGGGATTCGACCAGGCCGGCGGCGAGGTTCTCATAGGTGCCGTAGTGGGCTTCGGCCAACCGGTTCTCGCGGCCCGGGGACTGCACCGGGCAGACCTCGGCGCTGTCGATCACGGCCGGCCAGGCGCTGAAGGCCGAGGCCCCGGACCCGGAGAAGGGGAAGCAGAAGATCCGGGCGGGGTGGTCGGTGGACTGCGGCCGGACGAACCACGGCGACGTGGCGGCGGTGGAGCCGGATGTCATGGCGTCTTTCGTTTCTGGGCGACGATGGGGAGGTGGGTCATCCCGGCGATGAAGTACGACCGCAGATGCTGTGGTTCGCCGTCGAGGTCGATCGATGCGAACCGCTGGAGCAGTTCCTCGAAGAAGATGCGCAGGGTCATCCGGGCCAGCGGTGCCCCGATGCAGTAGTGCGGTCCGAACCCGAACGCCACCTGGCGGTTGGCGCCGCTTCGCGTGATGTCGAACTCATGCGGATCGGTGAACTGGGACTCGTCCCGGTTGGCCGAACCGATCCACGCGACGACCGCGCCACGGGCCGGGATGGTGCCCCCGCCGATCCGGGTGTCGCCCACCGCGTACCGCATGAAGTTACATGCGGGCGATGACCAACGCAGCCCTTCCTCGACCAGGTTCGGGACCAGCGAAGGGTCGGCCTGCGCCTTGGCGAACTGCTCGGGCCGCTCGATGAGCGCGAGCACCGTGCCCGAGACGGTGTGCGGCGTCGTCACATTGGCGCCCAGGAGAATGCTGTAGCCGTCGAGGGCGATCTCCTCGTCGGTCAGCGGCGCGCCTCCCGGGCGGACGCTCATGAGGTGGTGGAGCAGGCTGTCGTCCTCGTCTCCGGCCGCCCGCCGCGTCTTGACCCACTCCTTGACATAAGTGACGAGTTCATGGTGGGCGATCGCCAGGGTCGCCGCCTCGCTGCCCTGCTGGAAGTGCGGGTCCGAGGGAGCCGTCACCATCGCGGTCAGTTGGACGAGTTCTTCCCAGTCCTTCTCCGGGATCCCGAGGAGCGGGCCCGTGACCATCGCCGGGAGGAGCAGTGCCTTCTCGGCCAGGTCGAAGGTGCCACCGTCGAGCGCCGGCTCGAGGAACCGCACGATCGATCGCCGGATCGAGTCCTCCCAGGACTTCACCGCCCGCGCGGTGAGCTTGGCGCCGATCGGCCTGCGGACCTCGGTGTGCCGCGGCGGGTCGGTGGACGTCAGCAGCACGCCGGCCGCGACGTCGTCCGTCCCGAGGTGGGTGGGTACCGTGCCGCGCTCCGAGGTGAACTCCTGGTGGTCGCCGAGCACACGGCAGACGTCGTCGTAGCGGGTGACCGACCAGAACTCCCGGCCGTCCGGCAGGACTTGGTGGTGCAGGGGCGCCTTCGCCCGCATCACGTCCCAGATCGGGTGCGGATCACCCGAGGTGTAGAGGTCCAGGTCGAACAGGTCGACGCGGTCGAGGTCGATGTCGCGCGCGGCACCCGGCGTCAACCTCACAGTCGCGCCCTCCCCTGCTCGATCAGCTCGGCAACCCGGGCCGGGGTCTGCGCCAGGTAGAAGTCGCGCACGGACAGCTGAACGCCGTAGTCCTGGGCCACCCGGTCGATGATCTTGATCCCGGTCAGTGAATTACCGCCGAGCGCGAAGAAGTCGTCCTCCGCCCCGACCTCGCGACCGCCGAGGTACGCCCCCCACAGCGCCGAGATCTCCCGCACAAGTGACACCGGCGCACTCGAAGGCGCGGCTTGCCGTTCTGACACCTCGTCCTGCCCACCTCGCCGGTGGACCTGCGGCGACGATTCCATTGCCAGCCTCTCTTTCCTCCGCCGGCGGGAGTGCGGGCCCGCCCACACCATTGCCGGCCCCATTCCGGACCGTCATCGCCGTCACGGGCACTGAGCCCCTGTGTCCTTTTCACTGTCCCGCCGGCGAGACAAATCTGCGCAGCATATTGCGATGTCAGCAGTAGGCGGGCTGCCACTCGAAGAACTCTGCGGTGAGCGGCTGTTGAAGCATTCTCGCGACGCCAAGGTAATTGGCCGGGGAAACCCAGTGCAAGAGACGACTGTGCGGACATCCTGCCGGGCAGCGGTTGTCCTGCCGACAGGACAGTAATGCGGGTGCCTGCACTCGCGCCGGTGCCGACTGCCCGGAGCGCAGGCCGGACGCCGCCAACCTCCGTCTGCGACCGTGCCGTTGGTGTGGCCCCGCACTGTCCGGGATCTGCCCGGCGGCGCGTCGGGCGTGGCGGGCAGCCACCGCTCCGGGCGGCAGCGGTCCTTCACCGCCGGCACTCGACTTCGCTGCCGGGCCGCATCGGGACTGAATTCACGCTGGGATCACCGTGAATCGAATGAGCATTGACTCCGGTGCCGCTACGTTATTCCATTCTCACTCTGGAACCGCTTCGGAATCGGTTCCGAAAGTCTCGGTATTTCACCGGCAGAAGGGAAGCCAAGGTGTCGCACATACAGTCGGACCAGACGGCGCAAGAGCAGCGAAAGGCGTCGCCCCGACGTTATCTGATGTGCCGCCCCACCTACTTCGACGTCACCTACTCGATCAATCCGTGGATGGACCCGGACCGCCCCACCTCGGCAGACACCGGACTGGCCCAGTGGAAAGACCTGTTCGACACCTTCGTCGGTCTGGGCCATGACATACAGCTGATCGAGCCCGTACCGGGGCTTCCCGACATGGTCTTCGCCGCGAACGGCGCCATCGTCGTGGACGGCAAGGTGCTCGTCGCCCGCTTCCGGCATCCCCAGCGCACGGACGAGTCCGCGGCCTATCTGGAGTGGTTCGGCCGCGGCGGCTGGTCCACCGTCAAGCAGGCGGAGTATGTCAACGAGGGCGAGGGCGACTTCCTCTTCACGGGCGGGGAGATCCTGGCCGGCACCGGCTTCCGCTCCGACCCTCGGGCCCATGACGAGGTGCGCGAGTTCTTCGGGCGCCCCGTGACCGGCCTGACCCTCGTCGATCCGCGGTTCTACCACCTCGACACGGCACTGGCGGTGCTCGGGGACGAGGAGATCATGTACTACCCGGAGGCGTTCTCCCCGGAGAGCCGGGCAGTACTCGCCGAGCGGTACCCGGACGCGATCCACGCCGAAGAGGCGGATGCCGCCGTGTTCGGCCTCAACGCGTTGTCGGACGGCCGCAACGTCGTCCTGCCGCGGGCGGCCACCGGCCTCGCGGCGAAGTTGCGCGAGCGCGGCTACCACCCCATCGGCGCCGATCTCACCGAGTTGCTGAAGGCCGGGGGCAGCGTCAAGTGCTGCACGCTCGAACTCCGGGGATGACGCGCGGGGTTGTGTGAGGGCGGCGCGGTCTGCGGGCTGCCCTCCGACGGGACAGCCCGCACCGATACACGGGGAGGAGCGAGGGCCGTCACACGCCGCGCAGGGTGCGGCCGACGTGGACAGCCGTCCGGCCCCACTCGAACCTTTCGGGGTCTCCACCCGCACGCTTTCCCGGACTTGTTACTTTTTGGGAGTCAAGTCCTGGCCCCCCGGCACCAGTTCAACCTCGTTATCACGCCAATTTCCCGTAAAGTATCGGCAAGTGGATGCCTGCCGAATGACCATGGCAAAATCAGCAGGTGCAGATCGGGATGCTGGGTCCATTCGAGGTTCGTACGGACGACGGCGGCTTGGCCGACGTGCCGGGCGCACGGCTGCGCGGACTGCTGATCGCCCTCGCGCTCAGGACGGGTCACGCGGTCCCGAAGGCGTCGCTCGTCGACTGGATCTGGGGGGAACGCCCGCCCGCCGATGCGACGAACGCTCTGCAGCGTCTGGTCTCCCGGCTGCGGAAGGCACTGCCGGACGGCGCGATCGAAGGGCATACGGACGGCTACCGATTGACGGTGGAGCCCGACGCCGTCGACGCCGTGCGGTTCGAACGCCTTGTCATCGCGGGCCGGGCCCGCGCCGAGGACAGTCCCCGGCGGGTGCGGCTGCTGCGCGAGGCCCTCGAGCTGTGGCGCGGTGCGGCCATGCAGGACGTCGGTCTGCAGGACAGCGCCGCGCTGGACGCCGCGGTCGTCAGGCTGGAGGGACTGCGCCTGACCGCCATGGAGGAGCGGGTCGACGCGGAGATCGCCCTTGGGCGCGGTGCGGAGATGGTCACAGAGCTGACCGACCTGGTGGCCGCGCACCCGGTACGGGAGCGGCTCGTCGCCGCGCTGATGCGCGCCCTCGTCGCGGCCGGCCGCGACAGCGAGGCGCTGCTGGTGTACCAGCGCGCCAGGGAGTCCCTGGCCGACGCGCTGGGCGCTGACCCCTCGCCGGAGCTGGCCGCGCTGCACGTCGCGTTGCTGCGGGGCGAGCTGGGGCAGCGGAAGGACAGCCGCAAGACCAACCTGCGTGCCGAGCTGACCACCTTGGTCGGCCGGGGCGCCGATGTCGCCGCGGTCCGCGAGCTCATCGCCGAGCACCGGCTCACCACCGTGATCGGGCCGGGCGGCTCAGGGAAGACCAGGCTGGCCACGGAGACCGCGCGCACGCTGCTCGACGATCTGCCGGACGGGGCCTGGCTGGTGGAACTCGCCGCCATCGGCGCGGACGGCGACGTGGCGCAGGCGACGCTCGCCGGGCTCGGCCTCCGGGACGCCCTGCTCGGCGGGGCCCCCAACGCGGAGCTGACGGACCGGCTCATCGCCGCGATCCGCGAGCGGGAAGCGCTGCTGGTCCTGGACAACTGCGAGCATGTGATCGAGTCCGCGGCGGTGTTCGCCCACCGGGTGCTCGGGGAGTGCCGGCGGCTGCGGATCCTGGCGACGAGCCGGGAACCGCTCGGCATCACCGGGGAGGCACTGTGGCAGGTCGAGCCGCTGGCCCTGCCGGAGGGGGGCGCGGGCGCGGGTGAGATCGAGTCCTCGCCGGCCGTCCAGTTGCTGCGGGACCGGGCCGGGGCGGTGCGCCGGGATCTCGCGGTGGACGCCCACACGCTGGCGACGATGGCGCGCGTCTGCCGGGCGCTGGACGGGATGCCGCTGGCGATCGAACTGGCCGCGGCCCGGTTGCGCACCATGTCCATCGACCAGCTCGCCAACCGGCTCGACGACCGGTTCCGCCTGCTGACCAGCGGCAGCCGGACCGCGCTGCCACGGCACAAGACGCTGCGCGCGGCTGTCGACTGGAGCTGGGAGCTGCTCACCCACGCCGAGCGGGTGGTCCTGCGCAGGCTGTCGGTGTTCTCCGGCGGGGCGAGCCTGGAGGCGGCCGAACGGGTCTGCGCGGGCAACGTGGTCGAACAGGAGCAGGTGCTCGAGCTGCTCACCGCACTGACCGAGAAGTCGCTACTGCTCGCCGAGGCCGACAGCGTCCCGCGCTACCGCATGATCGGCACGATCAAGGAGTACGCCCGGCACCGGCTCGCGGAGGCGGGGGAATCGGACCGGGCCCGCCGCGCGCACCTGGCCTGCTTCACCGAGCTCGCCGAGACCGCGGAGCCGCATCTGCGCCGCGCCGAGCAACTGGAGTGGCTCGCCACGCTGGAGACCGAGCACGACAACATCAGTGCGGCCATGCGCGGCGCGCTCGCCGCGGGCGAGGCGCAGGCGGCGATGCGGCTCGCGGCGGGCGCCGGCTGGTACTGGTGGCTCAGCGGGCACAAGACCGAGGGCATGGAGCTGCTCACCGCGGCCACCAGGGCGCCCGGCGAGGTGGCCGACGAGATCCGGGCCACGGTCTACGCCCTCATCTCGATGTTTGTGAACTCCGGGCCGGGCGATGAGCACCAGGCCGCGGAGTGGATCCACAAGGCGCACCGGTTCAGCCAGCGCAGCCGGTCCAGCCAGCGCAGCCACCCGCTGCTGGGGTTGGTCGCCCCGCTGGAACGCATGCTGCAGGCGCCGGACGCGTTCCTGCCCGCGTTCGAATCGCTGCTGGACGACGAGGACCCCTGGGCCCGTGCGCTGGCCCGGCTGCACCTGGGCAAGATGCGGATCATGCTCGGCCGGGACGGGCGGGACGCTGACGCGTATCTGGAGATGGCACTCGCCGAGTTCCGGGCGCTCGGTGAGCGGTTCGGGATCTCGTTCGCCCTGACGGAGCTGGCGAGCCGGATAGCCGTGCGCGGCGAGTTCGCCAGTGCGTGCGAGCACTATGAACAGGCGATCGCGGTCGTCACCGAGGTCGGTGCCACCGAGGACGTCATCCGCATGCGGGCGCTGCAGGCGCAGCTGTACTGGCTGCAGGGCGACGAGGATGCCTGTGCGGCCGCCATCGCCGAGGCGGAGCGGTACGCGGAGCAGGTCACCTGGCCGGGCGCGCTGGCCGGGCTGGCCCTCTCGAAGGCGGAACTCGCCCGGTGGAGCGGCAACGCCGAGGAGGCGTACCGGCAACTCGGCGTCGCGACGGCCAAGCTGGGCGACGAAGCGAAGCAGGCGAACATCCGCGCGGTGACGCACGACCTGCTCGGCTACCTCGCCGAAGACCTCGGCGAGGCCCGGGCGCACCGCGCGGCGGCCTGCCGGGCGGCGTCCGAGGCGGGACACGCGCCGCTGATCGCGCAGGTACTCGTCGGGGTCGCGGACCTGGCGCTGCGCCGCGACGAGCATGAGCAGGCCGTGCGGCTGCTCGCGGCGAGCGCGGGCGTACGCGGGCTGCAGGATCGCTCCCACCCGGACGTGGCCCGGATCGAGCAGACAGCGCGGCGCCGCCTCGGCGACGCGTGGTTCGCCAAGGCGGCTCGGGAGGGGGCGCGGGCCAACTGGTCTCAGCTGGTCGAGGTCACGCTCGCTTCTTGAACGTGGAGACCGACCACACATAGCCGACGAGGGTGAGTCCGACGCACCAGGCGATGGCCGCGAGCAGCTTGCCGCTCGAGGGGTCCTCCCCCGCCAGCAGCCTGCGCAGCGTCTCGATGATCGGAGTGAAGGGCTGGTACTCCGCGAACTGCCGCACGCCGGCCGCCATCGTGTCCGCGGGGACGAAGGTGCTGCTCAGGAATGGCAGCAGGATCAGCGGCGTGGTGGCCATGCCCGCCGCTTCCACGGTCTTCGCACTCAGGCCCAGGGCGACCGTGAGCCAGCTGGCCGCGAAAGCGAGCAACAGCACAAGGCCCGTCACGCCGAGCCACTGGGCGAAGCTCGCATGCGGACGGAATCCCATCAGGAATCCGACTCCGATGATGCCCGCGATGGCGACCAGACTGCGCAGGGTGGTGGTGACGACATGTCCGGCGAGCACCGCGCCATGAGAGACGTCCATGGCCTTGAACCGGTTGATGATGCCCTTGGTCATGTCGCCGTTAACGGCGGCCGCGGTTGGCGACAGCCCGTAGGTGATGGCCATCACGAGCATGCCCGGCACCGCGTAGTTGATGTATTTGCCCTTGACGTCGAAGGCGCCGCCGAACACCCAGACGAACATGAGCATGATGATGATGGGCAGGAAAATCGCGTTGAACAGCGTGACCGGATACCGGACCGTGTGCTTGAAGTTGCGGCGCAGCATGATCATCGTGTCGCCGAACGGCGTTGAGGCACTGTTCACTTGGCGACCGCCTCGGTGCTCGTGCGCCCGGTCAGGGCGAGGAAGACGTCGTCGAGGTCCGGTGTGTGCACGGAAAACTCCTGGGCGTTGATCATGTGCTCGTCGAGCCGGTCCAGCAGGGACCGCAGCGACCTCGACTCACCGTCGCTGGGTACCCGCAGGGTCAGCTCCTGTTCGTCCCGCATGGCCCCGGCCAGGACCCTCGCCGCCGTGTCGAGGTCGTCGAGGTCGGCGAACCGGAGCCGGACGTGGGTGCCGGGGACCTGGCGCTTGAGCTCCTCGGGGGTGCCCTGGGCGACCAGGCGGCCCTGGTCGAGCACCACGATCCGGTCGGCGAGCTGGTCGGCTTCCTCGAGGTATTGGGTGGTGAGGAAGATGGTGGTGCCGTCGGCCACCAGGTCGCGGACGATCCCCCACATCGTGCGCCGGCTGCGCGGGTCGAGACCCGTCGTCGGCTCGTCCAGGAAGATGATCTTCGGGTCGCCGACCAGCGTCATCGCCAGGTCCAGCTTCCGCTTCATGCCCCCGGAGTAGGTCGCCGCCATCTTGTCCGCCGACTCCACCAGGTCGAACCGCTCCAGCAGCCGCTGGACCAGCTTCTCACCGGCGCGCACACGCTTCAGATCCGCCATCAGCTGCAGGTTCTCCCGGCCCGACAGCAGCTCGTCCACCGCGGCGAACTGACCGGTCACGCCGATGGCCGCGCGTACCTCCTTGGTCGCGGCCGCCACGTCGTGCCCTGCGACGCGCGCCGTCCCGGCGTCGGCCTTCAGCAACGTCGTCAGGACGTTCACCGTCGTCGTCTTGCCCGCCCCGTTCGGGCCGAGCATGGAAAATACCGATCCCGCGGCGACATCGAAGTCGATGCCATCGAGCACGACTTTGTCGCCGAACGCCTTGCGCAGTCCCGAAACCGCGATTGCTGAACTTTTCATGTGCCCACCATCCCCACCGGGCCTGACACGTTCCTGTCACGCCCCTGACATGACCTCTGACACGGTGTTCCAGTACATCGACAGCACCTAGTCTGCCGAGTCAGGAATCCTGTTCAGATGAGTAGAGTTGCCTCGTGGCACGTATGGGGCGGCCGCTGGCCGAATTAACGCTGTCGAACGAGGAACGGGCTGCACTGGAAAGGTGGGTGCGGCGTCGGTCCACGCCGCAGGCATGGGCCTTGCGGTGCCGGATCATCCTGGAGTGCTCAACGGGCGCTTCGAACAAGGACGTTGCCTTCCGTCTGAGTTCGACACCTCATGCGGTGGGCCGGTGGCGGGCACGGTTCGTCGAGCACAGGATCGCCGGCCTGGGAGACATGCCCCGCTCGGGCGGACCCCGAACGGTGACCGACGAGCAAGTCGCCGCTGTCGTCACCAGGACGCTGGAGACGAAGCCGAAAAACGCGACGCACTGGTCGACGCGGTCGAT
>NZ_JBIUAW010000006.1:0-529175 GCF_044593195.1 Streptomyces sp. NPDC052396 | reverse complement strand
TCGCGAGGGAGTCCAGATCTGGCGTCACAACCGATCTTTGGGCTCCCTCGCTTCATCTCATGCGCGCCAGCAAGCCCTTGGCATCAGTCATCTAGACGTCGGCAAGGGCGAACACCACGCCACCGCCGTCACCCCGGCCGGAAAGAAAGCGTTCGACAAGCGCCTACCCAACACCGAACCCAAGCTCCGCGAACTGTTCGCGAAACTCCAGGCCAAGCACGGGACGGTGCTGGTCGTGGTCGACCAGCCGGCCTCGATCGGAGCTCTGCCGCTGGCGGTCGCAAGAGACATGGGCTGCCCGGTCGCCTATCTACCCGGGCTGACGATGCGGCGGATCGCCGACCTCTACCCGGGCGAGGCAAAGACGGACGCGAAGGACGCGTTCATCATCGCGGACGCCGCCCGCGCGATGCCGCACACGCTGCGGGCGATCGACGGCGAGGACGAGACGATCGCCGAGTTGGAGATGATCGTCGGCTTCGACGACGACCTGGCCGGCGAGGCCACCCGCGTCGCCAACCGGCTGCACGGCCTGCTGACACAGATCCATCCGTCCCTGGAACGGGTCCTGGGACCGCGGTTGCAGCACCCGGCCATCCTGGCCTTGCTGGAGCGGTTCGGCTCACCGGCACAGATACACAAGGCG
This sequence comes from Streptomyces sp. NPDC052396, assembly GCF_044593195.1. Taxonomy (NCBI): domain Bacteria; kingdom Bacillati; phylum Actinomycetota; class Actinomycetes; order Kitasatosporales; family Streptomycetaceae; genus Streptomyces; species Streptomyces sp. NPDC052396. The sequence continues at coordinate 528,529 of NZ_JBIUAW010000006.1, read as the reverse complement.
GGCCGTCGGCGGCTGGTCACGCTGCTACGGCCGAAGGCACCGAGGATGGCCGAGCGGCTCGTCGAGGACATCTTCGCCGCCCTGGACGAGCAGACCGTCACCGTCCCGGGGACCGAAGCGGCCGCGTTGATGGTCCCGAGTCTGGCCGGATCGCTCGCCACCGTCCTCGATCAGCGCAAACTGCTGGCCGGGCGGATCGAGGAACTCCTGGAGGACCACCCTCTTTCCAAGGTCCTGACGTCCATGCCGGGAGTCGGCGTCAGGACCGGAGCCCGCATCCTGATCGAGGTCGGCGACGGCAGCACATTCCCGACCGCCGGCCACCTCGCCGCCTATGCCGGCCTCGCCCCGGCGACCCGGAGCTCGGGCTCATCGATCCGCGGCGAACAGCCCTCCAGGAGAGGAAACAAGCAGCTCAAACGAGCCTTCTTCCTCTCCGCGTTCGCAGCCCTGGGCGACCCGGCCTCCCGGGCCTACTACGACAGAAAGATCGCGCAAGGCAAGCACCACACCCAGGCCCTGCTCTGCCTTGCCAGACGCAGGGCCGATGTCCTCTTCGCCATGCTTCGAGACGGAACCTTCTACGAACCCCAACCCGCCAGGTCAGGCTGAATCGCCGAGAGCCCGCCGCGCTTCGACCCACAGCCGTTCGAATTCCTCCGCAGAGATCTCGGCTGCCTGCGGCTGGTCCTGCCAGCCGTCCATGGGACCTTCGGCGAGAACGCCGTACTGCCGTTCGTAGCGGAACATCGCCGCAAGATCGGCATGATCACGCAAGTGCAGCACCTCTTCCAAGGAGGCCGCCGTCACCGGTCGCGAGTCCTGCCCCCGGACCTCAACCTGTCGCGCTGCCCAGCCCTCGTCATCGGCCTCGAAATACAGCCACAGATCTTCGTCCTCGTAGTAGGTCCGGAACCACGTCGTCATGCCGCCATCCTGACCCACGACCTTGACCAAAGAGATAGGGGCACCCCCCCGCGCATCGCCAGGGCGATCCGGCGCGAGGGCGCGGGGTCGGCGAAGCACCCGGTGGCCAGCCGGTCGCTGCGGCCGGCCTCCACCCGGACCGCAGTGCGCGGCAGCAGGGTCACCCCCATACCCCCGCCCACCAGCTGCACCAGGGTGGACAGTCCGGCCGCGCTGGTGGTCACCGGGGTACCCGGCGCCCGTCCGGCCTCCCGGCAGATGTCCAGCGCCTGGTCGCGCAGGCAGTGCCCCTCGTCCAGCAGCAGCAGATCCAGCCCGCGCAGCGCGCTGCGCGGAATGTCGTCCCGTCCGGCCAGCCAGTGGTCGCAGGGCGTCACCAGAGGTCAACGACGCCTACGGCAACCCCATCGAGCTAGCCGCCGTGGTGGTCTGGCAGGTGGCGGACACCGCGCAGGCCCTGTTCGAGGTGGACGACTACCAGGAGTTCGTCGGCATCCAGACCGAGACGGCCCTGCGGCACATCGCCATCGAGTACCCCTATGACGGGCACGAGGAAAACGCCCTCTCGCTGCGCGGCAACGCCGAGGAAATCACCGAGAAGCTGGCCGCCGAACTGGCCGTACGGGTCCGGGCCGCCGGAGTGCGGATCGTCGAGTGCCGCTTCACACACCTCGCCTACGCACCCGAGATCGCCTCGGCCATGCTCCAGCGGCAGCAGGCGGGCGCCGTGGTGGCCGCCCGGCGGCTGATCGTCGATGGCGCGGTGGGCATGGTCGAGCAGGCCCTGGCCCGGATCAGCGAGCAGGGCATCGTGGAACTGGACGAGGAGCGCAAGGCGGCCATGATCAGCAACCTGTTGGTGGTGCTGTGCGGCGACCGGGCCGCCCAGCCCGTCCTCAACACCGGCACTCTGTACCAGTGACCGACGAGCCCTCCGGAGGAGACCGGCCGCGGCAGCGCAAACAGGTGCTGCTGCGGCTGGACCCACTGGTGCACGACGCCCTGGCCCGCTGGGCGGGCGAGGAACTGCGCAGCACCAACGCCCAGATCGAGTTCCTGCTGCGCAGAGCGCTGGCCGAGGCCGGGCGGCTGCCACGGGGCGTGGGCGCCATGCGTCGCCCGGGCCGCCCGCCCGGGGGCGAGCAGGGCTCTCCATAAGGGGCGCGGGGAGCCGCGCGACCAGCCACCGACACAGCCCGATCAGCTATACACCATGCGTATACACGCCATGTATAGTCGCTCGCATGTCAATCGGACACACGCTGCTCGGCCTCCTGGAGTCCGGCCCCTGCCATGGCTACGACCTCAAGCGGGCCTTTGACGAGCGCTTCGGCCACGACCGGCCGCTTCACTACGGCCAGGTCTACTCGACCATGTCCCGGCTGCTGAAGAACGGCCTGGTGGAGGTGGACGGCATCGAGCAGGGCGGCGGCCCGGACCGCAAGCGCTACGCCATCACCGAGGCCGGCGTCACCGATGTCGGGCACTGGCTCGCCCAGCCCGAGAAGCCCGAGCCCTACCTCCAGTCGACCCTCTACACCAAGGTCGTCCTGGCCCTGATGACCGGCCGTGACGCAGGCGCCCTGCTGGACGTCCAGCGCTCCGAGCACCTGCGGCTGATGCGCGAGCTCACCCGGCGCAAGCGCACCGGCGACCTGGCCGACCAGCTGATCTGCGACCACGCCCTGTTCCACCTGGAGGCCGACCTGCGCTGGCTGGAGCTGACCGCCGCCAGACTGGGCGCCCTGGCCAAGGAGGTGACGCGGTGATACCCGTCGGCTCCCTGCTGACCGCCACCGGCCTGCGCAAGTCCTACGGCCCCACCCCCGCCCTGGACGGCGCCGACTTCTCCATCCACCCCGGCGAGGTCGTCGCGGTGATGGGCCCCTCCGGCTCCGGCAAGTCCACCCTGCTGCAGTGCCTGGCCGGCATCGTCCAACCCGACTCCGGCACGGTCACCTACGACGGCCGGACGCTGTCCTCGATGCCGGACTCCCAACGCAGCGCCCTGCGCCGCGGCGAGTTCGGCTTTGTCTTCCAGTTCGGCCAGCTGGTGCCGGAGCTGACCTGCGCGGAGAACGCCGCGCTGCCGCTGCGGCTGGCCGGGCTCAAGCGCAAGGCGGCCGAGGCACGGGCGCTGGAGTGGCTGGAGCGGCTGGAGGTGGCGGAGGTACGCGGCAAGCGGCCCGGCGAGGTCTCCGGCGGCCAGGGCCAGCGGGTGGCCGTGGCCCGTGCCCTGGTCACCACCCCGCGAGTGATCTTCGCGGACGAGCCCACCGGAGCCCTGGACTCCCTCAACGGGGAGCGGGTGATGCAACTGCTCACCGACGCCGCCCGGGACACCGACGCCGCCGTGGTCCTGGTCACCCATGAGGCCCGGGTCGCCGCCTACTCCGATCGCGAGGTCGTGGTGCGCGACGGCAGGGCCCGCGACATGGCCGGTGTGCTGTGAGTGCCCCGAAGACCCACCCCACCGGACCCACCGGCCCCGCCGCCTGGCTGCGCGATATGACCCTGGGCGCCCGCTTCGCGGTCACCGGCGGTCGCGAAGGCTGGCTGCGCACCGCGCTCACCGCACTGGGCGTCGGCCTGGGCGTGGCCCTGCTGATGATCGCCGCCTCGGTGCCGCACATGATGAACACCCGTGACCAGCGCGGGATGGCCCGCACCGTGGGCACGTTCTGGGGACCGGTGGACGCGATGGCGACCGTCCCCCGCGGCAGCGACACCCTGCTCTACGCCCGCACCGACACCGACTTCCACGACAAGCCCGTCCGTGGCGCCCTGCTGCGCCCCGACGGGTCCCAGGCGCCCGTCCCGCCCGGGCTGCGCGCCCTGCCCGGCCCGGGCGAGATGGTGGTCTCCCCCGCCCTGGACCGGCTGCTGAAGTCCGATCAGGGCAAGCTGCTGCGCGAGCGGCTCGACTACCGCACCGTGGGCACCGTCGGAAAGTCCGGCCTCATCGGCCCCAGCGAACTGCTCTATTACGCGGGCAGCGACCGGATCACCCTCGAGACCGGGGCCAAGCGCATCGACCACTTCGGCCACCAATCAACGGACCCGCCGATGAGCCCGGTGCTCATTGTGCTGCTGGTCATGGTGTGTGTGGTGCTGCTGCTGCCGGTCGGCGTCTTTATCGCCACCGCGGTCCGCTTCGGCGGCGAACGCCGCGACCGCCGACTGGCCGCGCTCCGGCTGACCGGTGCCGACAGCCGGATGATCCGCCGCATCGCGGCCGGTGAGGCGCTGTGCGGGGCGGTGCTGGGCCTGACCGTCGGCGCCGTGCTCTTCCTGCTGCTGCGCCGGTTCGCGGAGGACTTCACCATCCGGGACGCCAGCGTCTTCCCGTCCGACATCATTCCCGCCCCCTGGCTGACCGCGCTGATCGGGTGCGCCGTTCCCGCCTGCGCCATCGTGGTCACCCAGCTCGCGCTGCGCGGCATCACCGTGGAGCCGCTGGGCGTGGTGCGCGAGACCGTGGCCGGACCGCGCCGGCTGTGGTGGCGGCTGCTGCTGCCCGCCGCCGGAATCGGCCTGCTGGCCCCGCTGTTCGGCAAGGCGTCCGACAATCCGGGCGGCAGCCGGCTCAACACCTACCAGATCGCCGGCGGCGCGGTGCTGCTGCTGATGGGCATCACCGCCATCCTGCCCTGGGCGGTGGAGGCCCTTGTCGCCCGCTTCCGCGGCGGCCCACTTCCCCTGCAACTCGCCGCCCGCAGGCTTCAGTTGAGCAGCGGACCGGCTGCCCGCGCGGTCAGCGGCATCACCGTGGCCGTGGCCGGGGCGATCGCCGTACAGATGCTCTTCGCCGGAGTCCGGGGCGACTTCGAGAAACAGTCCGAAGTACCGGCCGGCCACTCGCAGTTGACCGCCTCGCGGATCGGCGCAACCACCGCGACGCTGCGCGGCTACCTCGACCAGCTGCGCCGCACCCCGGATGTGCGGAACGCCACCGGCTTCCTGGAGCTGACCCTGGACAAGGTCGAGGCGGACTCGGAGACCATCAACACCGTGGTGGGCGACTGCACGGTCCTACGCACCCTGGCCCGGCTGAGCTCCTGCCGGGACGGTGATGTCTTCCTCGCCAGGACCCCCGACCCGCACGACACTCCGTACGCCGCCCCGCCCGGCACCGAGCTGGCGGCCAAGGGCCTGCCGAGCTGGACCGTCCCCGCTTCGGCCCGCACCGTCCACACCCTGCCGGACGCCTCCGGGCTGCACCACGGCGGCATCCTGGCCACCCCCTCCGCGCTGGACGTCTCCCGCGTCCCGACGGCCCGTCTCGACCTGACGGTCAAGGTCGTCCCACACAGCCCCGACGCCATCGAACGCGCCCGCAACACCATTGCCCGCGTCGACCCGACGACCAGCACCTTCCGGCTGGGCGAGGTAAAGAAGGACGCCGACTACGCGGCCATCGAACGCGGCCTGCTCATCGGCTCGGTGGGCACCCTGACCCTGATCGGCACCAGCATGCTGCTCAGCACCCTTGAGCAACTGCGCGAACGCAGACGGCTGTTGTCGGTGCTGGTCGCCTTCGGCACCCGCCGCACCACCCTCGCCTGGTCGGTGCTGTGGCAGAGCGCCATACCGGTGGCGCTGGGCATGTCGGTCGCCGTCCTCGGCGGCACCGCCCTGGGCTGGGTGATGCTCCAGCTGGTCAGCGGCAAGGTGTACGACTGGTGGGCCTTCCTGCCGATGATCGGCGCGGGTGCGGGCGCCATCACCCTGGTCACCCTGCTCAGTCTGCCGCCGCTGTGGCGCCTGATGCGAGCGGACGGTCTGCGGACGGAGTGAGCGCCCTGTCAGGGGCGCGAGGAACTGCGCGAGCAACCACGGACGGCCCGCGCCCGAAACGCAAAGGAACACAAGGCGAACTCAACGCACAATCCGCACCGGCAGCTTCCCCATCGCCCCGCGCAGCGCCTCCGCGAACTCCTCGAACTCGCCCTGCCGGGCCGCCCCCGAGCGCATCGCCAGGGCGATCCGGCGCGAGGGCGCGGGGTCGGCGAAGCACCCGGTGGCCAGCCGGTCGCTGCGGCCGGCCTCCACCCGGACCGCGGTGCGCGGCAGCAGGGTCACCCCCATGCCCCCGCCCACCAGCTGCACCAGGGTGGACAGTCCGGCCGCACTGGTGGTCACCGGGGTACCCGGCGCCCGTCCGGCCTCCCGGCAGATGTCCAGGGCCTGGTCGCGCAGGCAGTGCCCCTCGTCCAGCAGCAGCAGATCCAGCTCGCGCAGCGCGCTGCGCGGAATGTCGTCCCGTCCGGCCAGCCAGTGGTCGCAGGGCGTCACCAGCACAAAGTCCTCGTCGAACAGCGGGAGTTCGATGACGCCGGGGGCACCGAGGGGAACGGCGAGCAGCAGCAGGTCCAGCCGGCCCTGGGTGAGGCCGTCCAGCAGCGAGGAGGTCTGCTCCTCGTGCACCTGGAGGTCCAGGGCGGGATAGCGGTCATGGACCAGGCGCAGCACGGTGGGCAGCAGATAGGGCGCCACGGTGGGGATCACTCCCAGCCGCAGCACTCCGGTGAAGGGCGCGCGGGCCGCCTCGGCCTCCTCCAGGAAGTCCCCCATGGCCTCCAGCACCGTGCGGGCCCGGGCGGCCAGCCGCTCGCCCGCCGGGCTGAGCAGCACCTTTCTCGTCGTACGCTCGAAAAGCTGAACGTCGAGGGCCTCCTCCAGCGCGGCAACCGCGCCGGAGAGCGCGGGCTGGCTCATGGAGATCGAGGCGGCCGCGTCCCGGAAGTGCAGATGCTCCGCCACCGCGACAAAGGCCCTCAGCTGGGCCAGGCTGGGCTGGCGGGTACGGCCGGACCCCTGCTGCGGGCCGGGGCCTATGGGAGACACCATCGATAACCAACTCCAATCAACTTCACTCAGCATAGCTATTTCCGCTATCAATGCCTCCTGTGGCACTGTGGGAGCCGTCCAACCCCCCAGGAAGTCCCGAAGTGGGACAACCTCGTCGCAAGGAGAGCGCGTGCTCACTGTCGGTGACAAGTTCCCCGAGTTCGACCTGACCGCCTGCGTCTCGCTGGAGTCCGGCAAGGAGTTCCAGCAGATCGACCACAAGTCCTACGAGGGCAAGTGGCGCGTGGTGTTCTTCTGGCCCAAGGACTTCACCTTTGTCTGCCCGACCGAGATCGCCGCGTTCGGCAAGCTGAACGACGAGTTCGCCGACCGTGACGCGCAGATCCTCGGTGTCTCCGGCGACTCCGAGTTCGTCCACCACGCCTGGCGCAAGGACCACGCCGACCTGCGTGACCTGCCCTTCCCGATGCTGGCCGACGCCAAGCACGAGCTGATGCAGGCCTGTGGCGTCGAGGGTGAGGACGGCTACGCCCAGCGCGCCGTCTTCGTCGTGGACCCCAACAACGAGATCCAGTTCGTCATGGTGACCGCCGGCTCCGTCGGCCGTAACCCCAAGGAGGTCCTGCGGGTCCTCGACGCCCTGCAGACCGACGAGCTGTGCCCCTGCAACTGGAGCAAGGGCGAGGACACCCTCGACGCCGCCGCCCTGCTCGCGGGCTGATCCACCATGGCCCTCGATGAGCTGAAGTCCGCCGTACCGGACTACGCCAAGGACCTGAAGCTGAACCTCGGTTCGGTGATCGGCAACTCCGAGCTGCCCCAGCAGCAGCTCTGGGGCACCGTGCTGGCCTGCGCGATCGCGTCCCGTTCGCCGATCGTGCTGCGCGAGCTGGAGCCCGAGGCGAAGGCGAACCTCTCCCCGGAGGCGTACACCGCCGCCAAGGCCGCCGCGGCCATCATGGCGATGAACAACGTCTACTACCGCACCCGGCACCTGCTGTCGGACCCGGAGTACGGCAACCTGCGCGCCGGTCTGCGGATGAATGTCATCGGCAACCCGGGCGTGGAGAAGGTCGACTTCGAGCTGTGGTCGCTGGCCGTCTCCGCGATCAACGGCTGCGGCATGTGCCTGGACTCGCATGAGCAGGTGCTGCGCAAGGCTGGTGTGAGCCGGGAGACCATCCAGGAGGCGTTCAAGATCGCCTCTGTGCTGCAGGCCGTCGGCGCCACGCTGGACGCCGAGGCCGCGCTGGGCGCGTAGCGCCACCGCGCTGGATCAGAAAGGGGCCCGCTGACCGGAATTCCGGTCGGCGGGCCCCTTTCCCATTCCCGCGGCCGCCGACATCGGGCGGCCACGGGCGAGCTCAGCCCCTCCTGGCAACGACGCTCAGGCGGAACCTTCCTTCGCGTAGGACCGCAAATACCCGACCACCGAATTGGTCACCGCCACCAGCGGCACCGCGACCACCGCCCCGCCGATCCCGGCGACCATTCCGCCGGCCGCGACCGACAGCACCACCGCCAGCGGGTGTACCCGCACCGCCCGCCCCAGGATGAAGGGCTGGAGCACATGGCCCTCGATCTGCTGCACCGCCAGCACCACGATCAGCACCATGGTCGCGGTGAACACCCCGTGCGAGACCAGGGCCACCACCACGGCCAGCGCCCCGGACGCCACCGCCCCGACCAGCGGGATAAAGGCGAACAGGAAGATGAACACGGCCAGCGGCACCGCCATCGGCACCTTGAGGAAGTACAGCCCCACGCCGATGCAGACCGCGTCGATCATGGCCACTATCACCGTGCCGCGCACATAGGCGGTCAGCGTGGCCCAGGCCCGCGGGCCGGCCCCCGCCACTCCCTCCCGGGCGGCACTGGGCACCAGCTTCAGCACCCAACCCCAGATCCTGGGCCCGTCATAGAGCAGGAAGAGCGTGGAGAACATCGCCAGCAGAACGCCGGTGAGCACCTCGAAGATGACCTGGACACCCTCTATACCGGCCGAGGTCAGCTCCCTGGTGTTGGAGCCGATGGCATTGCTGAGGTTGTCGGCGATGTGGTTGATCTGGTCCTGGGTGACATGGAACGGGCTGGTGCGCAGCCATTCCTTGAGGTTGGCCAGGCCGTTCTGGATCTGCTGGGAGAGGTCGTCGGCGTTCTCCATCACCTGCCAGACCACAAACCAGCCCACCAGCCCCATCACCACAAAGCCGGAGATAAAGGTCAGCGCGGTGGCCAGCCCGCGGGGCACGCCCCTGGCCCTGAGCCGGGCGACGGTGGGCTGAAGCAGCGCGGTGATCAGCAGGCCGGCCACAAAGGACATCACGACCAGCCGTACCGCACTGATCACCTGCATCAGCACCCAGAGCGTGCCGGCCAGTACCAGCAGCCGCCAGCCCGCCTCGGCGGCCACCCGCACACCCCAGGGGACAACGGACACCGGGTCCGGCCGGGACGCCGCAGACGATCCGGCCGCGGCGGGCTCCGCCACGGCGGGCGCGGCCGCCACCGGCTCGGCCACGGCCGAGCCGACCGCCGCAGTGGCACCGGCATGGATACCGGCACCGGCTTCGGCGCCCGTCGACTCGGGCACCCGGACCTGACCGGGGACACCAGGGGTCCTGGAGGCCCCAGAGGTCCCTTCCGCGACCTCGGCCCTGGCCTTGCGCTCCTCCAGCCGTTGGGCAAGCCGCGTGAGACCCGACCCCACCCCGCCCAGCCACTGTGGCAATCTGGACATTTCTCCCTCTAACCCCCCACGACTCCTCAGGCTGTTCGAGACGACGTTACCTGGGCCGGGCGGATGAGGCGGAGGTCTATCGACGGCAGCGGGGCCACCGCCCCCGCCGGCACGGTTTCCCGCCACCCATTTCCGGGGATTTCAAAGTCCCCACGGTTAAACCCCAGGCCAAATCCAATCAAAAGCCACATATTAACAGAATAAACGGATTGCAAAGTTCCATTTGTGCTTTACCTGTGCCCATTCTGGGAAACATTGCGAGAATCCCGTGTAAAGTGCGGCACGAACCGCACAGGAAAGAATGGGTCGCATGGCAGACGCCAAGGTTTTGGAAGCGCAAAAATGGGTCAACTCCACCTACGGCAACGTAGCGGGGTACGTAAACGCCCCGGAGGACGGGAAAACCGGATGGGCGACCATGTATTCGCTCACCCGGGCCCTTCAGCATGAGCTTGGCATAAGCACTCTCTCGAACAGCTTCGGGCCTGGCACCATCAAGGCGCTGGCGACCCACGGCGATATAGACACAAATGAATCCAACAAAAACATCGTAAAGATCATTCAGTCCGCCTGCTACTGCAAGGGATACGACCCGGGCGGCATCACCGGCACTTTCAGCATGTACACCCAGGGTGCCGTATCGAAGCTGGCCAACGACGCGGGCCTCGATGACCAGCTGAAAGTCACGCCCAAGGTGTTCAAGGCTCTGCTGACCATGGATGCCTATGTGAAGGTGGCCGGCGGCAGGGACGCAGTCCGGAATGTGCAGCAGTGGCTGAACGGCAAATACCTCAAGCGTTCCGACTACTTCATCATTCCGTGTGACGGATTCTTCTCGCGAGACGTCCAGAAAGCGCTTATATTTGCGATCCAGTATGAGCTGGGCATGGCCGACGGGCAGGCAAACGGGATTTTCGGCCCCGGTACGCAGTCCGGCCTCAAGCAGCACACGCTGGAACAGGGGGTCTCCGGCGCGTTTGTGCAGATATTCCGCGCCGCCATGATCTTCAACAACGCGACCGACGTCTTCAACGACACTTTCGACGATCAGCTGCTCAGGCGCGTCAAGGATTTCCAGGGCTTCTGTGAGCTTCCGGTCACCGGAAAGGGTGACTACCAGACCTGGACCCAGCTTCTTGTCTCCACCGGCGACCCGGAACGTCCGGGTACCGCGGCGGACTGCGTAAAGCCGGTCACCGAGGCCCGCGCCCAGGCCCTGAAAGCCGCCGGCTACACCGTGGTCGGCCGATACCTGGACGAAAGACCTTCAAAGAACCCGCTCAACAAGCAAATCCAGCCCGGCGAGCTGGACATTATCTTCAAAAACGGTCTGCGCGTCTTCCCCATCTCCCAGTACTATGGCGGGGAGGTTTCCTACTTCACTTATCCGCAGGGTTTCACCGATGCTCTCGGAGCCCATGCCGCTGCTGTGAAGTACGGCTTCGACCAGGGCACCGTCATCTACTTCGCCGTTGACTACGATGCCACGGACGCGGACATCGAAAGCAACATCATCCCGTATTTCAACGGAATCGTCGGCGGCCTGGCCTCCAAAGGCAAGCGTTACATTCACGGCGTCTATGGATCCCGGAACGTCTGCGCCAAGGTCACAAAGTTCGCGAACGCCCGATACTCCTTTGTCTCCGGCATGTCCACCGGCTTCTCCGGAAACATGGGCTTCCCCCTGCCTGACAACTGGTCGTTCAACCAGATAGCAGAGATCTCGGTGGGCAGCGGAGATGGTTTCCTGCCGATGGACAAGGACGTACACCGTTCATTCCAGGACTCCGGTGTCGCTTCCGTGAACAACCCCGGATCCCCGACGGACGGGTTTGTCCGGGCGGTTGAGGTTTTGTACGGCCTGTCGCAGAAGTACGCGAAGGAGGGATACAGCGACAGCGTTCATGTACTGGAATGCCTGCGCCACCCCAAGTACACGGACACCCGGTGGACCGCGCTCATCGGCGAGCCGGACTTCGGATTCATCAACTACGCCAACAAATCCAGTCTGACCATCCCGATCCAGTTCAAGGACCCCAATACCGGGGTCGACATGTCGGTCGATCACTTCGGCGCAAGCGCCAATGGCGTTGTCCTGCACGGTCAGGCGTCGGGCAACAGTGTGAACATGGCCGACTTCGCCGGCTGGGGCGGTGACCTGATCACCTTCTACGGCGAATGGCGCCGGGACAGCGACAGGTGGTCCTCTGGATACACCTACTGCAAGGACCGGCTGGCCAAGATCGGGGTCGATTCGACCTTCCCTCTCGACGATCTGCTGGAAGATGTCGATGCCTACAATGTCGGCATGGCCGTACGGGGCGGCACCAACGTCGTGGATGCCATTCGCTCCACCTACTCCGGCGGTGGGCACCTTTCACGGTTCAAACGGTTCTACGAGGGCCGGTTCGGCGGCTCCGTCGGCAAGACCGCCGATCTCGCGCGCGAAATGCTGACCGGCGGCGGCGCTGTTATCTCGGCTGCCCGTACGGCCTTGATATACGAGACCGCCGGAACCAGTGTCATGCTTCCTTCCATGCTTCCCGGCGACAAGCTCGACGAGTTCTGCAAGGGGTTTGCCGACGTCATCCAGGTTCATGTCGGGCAGGAGAACGCACGCCTGATGCGGCTTCGCGCGCGGGCCAAGGCATAAGGCAATCCGCATGTTCGCGTGGATCCTGATTACCACTCTGGCCCTGGCTGCTGTCGTGTATCCCGTCAAGCGGATACACGCCCTGGCAACAGGGCGCGTGGCTCCTGGTGATCGGCCAAGGGCGTTTGCCGGGCTGAGTGGCTTCTTTCTTCTGGCCACCGCCGCGGTATACCTCTGGGGACTGCTCTTCGCCTGTCCTGTCCTCCTGGACATGAGCCGAAAGTGCTCGGATGCCACACGGACATCCGCCGAGGTTGTCGAACACCGCCCTGATGATCTGCGCAGAGTCGAACGGCGCTATCTGCCGCTCAAAAGCCGGTGTGTATGGAGTGATGGCACCACGACGGACACTGTGCCGGGCTACATCAACGCTGCACTCCTTCCTCTGGCGACCGGCTCTCTTGCCTCCGCATTTCTCTGCGGCCAGGCGCTCCTGAAACAACGAACTCGTGAAGGAATCTCTTGAGTATGAGTGTGCAACCGTCCGCCGTCCGAGTTTCCCGCAGACATTTTCTCGGCGCCGGTCTCGGCATTGCCGGTGCGGCGGTCCTGACAGCCGGCCTGGGGACTCCGGCACTGGCTCAAACCGCGAACACCACGGGTGAATGGACCGGAAAAACCAGCGCGAACGGCTGGCCCATTGTCGGCGGCGGGCGGTCTTCCGGCGTCGAGACGGTGAAGATCGAGGGCAGCAACGTTCCCGTCACGCTCCGCTCCGGAGATGTCGCTGCTGTGCTGCTCTATGTGGCCCGTCGTTTTCACTATGAGATCGGCGCCCTTGAGAAGGGTGGGGTCACCGGCCACACCACCCATCGGAAGGTGGCCGCACCCTACGAGTCGAACTACCTGTCGGGCACGGCCATCGCCATACGCCCGGATATGTACCCGGTGGCGGCGAAGGGCGGTCTGTTCCCCCGGGAGGAAGCCATCATCCGGGACATCCTCGCCCAGTGCGACGGTGTGGTGCGGTGGGGCGGTGACGACAAGAAGCTGGTGAAGGAGAGTCACTTCCAGATCGATGTCCGCCCCGGTGACCCCCGGCTCCATGCGCTGGCGGCCAAGCTCACCCGCTGGTCCAGTGAACCGGGCCGAGGAGCCGGCTCCGGGGATGACCCCTTCGCCCCTCGGCGGGTGGCGGCGGCCCGGGCATTGCAGCAGCGGCAGAAGGCGTCCGCTTAAACGAGTTGAACGAGCGGCGGGAAATACAACGACGCCCCCGGCCGACAGCGGCCGGGGGCGTCGCGAGATCAGGCGAGCACGGTCAGACAGGCGTGCTCAGTACCACTGGTTGGCCTGCCAGAACGACCAGGCGCCACAGGGGCTGCCATAGCGGTCGTTCATATAGCTCAGGCCCCACTTGATCTGGGTGGCCGGGTTGGTGCGCCAGTCGTCGCCGGCCGAGGCCATCTTGTAACCGGGCAGCGCCTGGACCAGACCGTAGGCGCCGGAGGAGGCGTTGGTGGCCGTGTAGTCCCAGCTGCTCTCGTTGTTCACGATGTTGCTGAAGCACTGGAACTGGTCGCCGGGGACGATCTGCCGGGCCATCGCCTGGACGTCCGCGGTCGAGTAGGAGCCCTTGACCGGGAAGTCGAGGCTGGAGCGGCTGGCGGAACGGCTGGCAGCGGTCTCGCTGTCGTCGTGCTCCTTGGCGGCCTTCTCCTCCGCCTCCTTCTTCTTGGCGGCGTCCGCGGCTTCCTTCTTCGCGGTGGCGTCCTTGGCGGCCTGCTTGCGCGCGGCTTCCTCGGCGTCCTTCTTGGCCGTGGACTGAGCCGACTCAGCCTGGGTGTCCGCCTGCTGCGTGAGGGAGGCGGCCTGCACCTGGGCGCCATGGCCCGCGGGGATGTCCGCGAGGATCGTCGCGTCGGCCGCAGAGGCCTCGACCTTGTTGGTCGTACCCTGCTCACTACCCGAGGCGACACCTGCGACGGCGCCAACGGCGGTGACCGCAGTGGCAGATGCCACGGCGAATCCCCGGACCGAGATCCGGCTCACACGGTTTCCTTCCAGCATCGCCCGCATCGGTGACCTCGCGAGCGCAATCGTGCCCCTGGCGCTGGTCTCCGCTGGCCGGACCCGCACTGCGGAACCGGCCGGTCACTGGCGACACTGGCCCGTACCCGGGCGGCATACGGCGACGCTGTTCAGTTGGTGGTGGCACATGCCCCCTGGGGGGCAACCGCCGTATGCGGGGCCTGACAGGAACCAGACTCTGCCCGAACGACACGCCAGGAAGCAATTCTCCGTTGCGTGGGAAAGGTCACATCCCGTTTACCCGACAGGATTTGCGGAAAGACCGGCACAACACAACGGCGCGCGGCTAGGCTTCCTCGCTTTGCCGCGCACCGTCCCCAACTGCCCCGCCGGCGGCCCTAGATGCGGCCGTCCTCCAGCATCTCCGTCACCAGCGCCGCGATGGGCGACCGCTCGGAGCGGGTGAGGGTGACATGGGAGAAGAGCGGATGACCCTTCAACTTCTCCACCACCGCCACCACTCCGTCATAGCGCCCCACCCGGAGGTTGTCGCGCTGGGCCACGTCATGGGTGAGCACCACCCGGGAGTTGGCGCCGATCCGCGACAAAACGGTCAGCAGCACATTGCGTTCCAGCGACTGTGCCTCATCGACGATGACAAAGGCGTCGTGCAGCGAACGGCCGCGGATGTGGGTCAGCGGCAGCACCTCCAGCATCCCGCGCCCCACCACCTCCTCGATCACCTCGGCGGTGGTCACCGCCGAGAGGGTGTCGAAGACCGCCTGGGCCCAGGGGCTCATCTTCTCCGCCTCGCTGCCCGGCAGATACCCCAACTCCTGCCCGCCCACGGCATACAACGGACGGAACACCATCACCTTGCGGTGCTGGCGCCGCTCCAGCACCGCCTCCAGCCCGGCGCACAGCGCCAGGGCCGACTTGCCGGTGCCGGCCCGCCCGCCCAGCGAGACGATGCCCACCTCCTGGTCCAGCAGCAGATCCAGCGCCACCCGCTGCTCGGCACTGCGGCCATGGATGCCGAACGCCTCCCGGTCACCGCGCACCAGCCGCACCGAGCCGTCCGCCGTCACCCGCCCCAGCGCCTTGCCCCGCTCGGATTGCAGCACCAGCCCGGTGTGCACGGGCAGTTCATCCGCCTCCGGCAGGCACACCCGCTCCTCGGCGAAGAGCCGATCCACCTGCTCGGCGGTGACGGTCAGCTCCGCCATGCCTGTCCAGCCCGAGTCGGTGATGGCCCACTCGGCGCGGTACTCCTCGGCCAGCAGACCCACCGAGGACGCCTTGATGCGCAGCGGCAGGTCCTTGGAGACCACGGTGACGTCATAGCCCTCGGCCTGGAGGTTGCGGGCGACCGCCAGGATGCGCGAGTCATTGTCCCCGGCGCGGAAGCCCGCCGGGAGTATGGCGGGATCGGAGTGGTTGAGCTCGACCCTGAGGCTGCCGCCCAGCTCACCGATCGGGATCGGGGCGTCGAGCCGGCCGTACTGCACCCGGTACTCGTCCAGCGAACGCAACGCCTTGCGGGCGAAATACCCCAGTTCGGGGTGGTGTCGCTTGGCCTCCAACTCCGTGACCACCACCACCGGGAGCACCACCTCGTGCTCTTCGAAGCGGGCGATGGCCCCCGGGTCCGCCAGCAGCACGCTGGTGTCGAGGACATACGTGCGCCGGTCGTTCTCACGGCGCTTCTTGCTGGTCACCATAGGGTGCACGAACCCCCTCGGGGAGAGGTGTGGACGCGACGTCGTCGCGGGGAACGGGCCGGGACCACGCCCCTTGGAGGGCCGTCCGACGACCCCTCACGTCGTCCGTGCGAGCCGCGGCGTCTCTGGTCCGCTCCGCTACCGCACGGTCGTCGTCCGTGTGCAAAGGGCCTCCCGGGCGAACGGCCCCATGCCGTCCGCTTGCAGAGCGACGGTCATGGGATCGACCGCCGGCCTGCAGGGGATATTCCCGCCCAGCCGCTTGACCATGCAACGGCATATGCGACGCGCAGGTGAACGACCGGTCCGCCGACGGCGCCGACCGGCGCACGACCCGGGCAAATGCCCTGCGCACTCACGCCCGTTGAGGCGTTTACGCACCGTTGCCGGTATGTGCCTTCCCGGTAACCGTTCAGTAGCCGTAACGGCGGTGCCGCGCCGCATAATCACGCAGCGCGCGCAGGAAGTCGACCTTCCGGAAGGCCGGCCAGAAGACCTCACAGAAGTAGTACTCGGAATGCGCGCTCTGCCACAGCATGAATCCCGACAACCGCTGTTCGCCGCTGGTGCGAATGATCAGATCCGGGTCCGGCTGGCCGCGCGTGTAAAGGTGCTTGGTGATGTGGTCGACATCCACCATCTCGGCGAGTTCCTCGAAGGAGGTGCCGTTATCGGCCGCTTCCAGGACCAGCGACCGCACCGCGTCCGCGATTTCCTGCCGCCCGCCGTAGCCGACGGCGACATTGACCAGTATCCCGCCGACGCCCAGGGTGTCCTGCTCGGCCTCCTTGAGCACCGCCTGTGTCTCCGGCGGCAGCAGGTCCAGCGTGCCCACATGGTGCACCCGCCAGCGGCCGTCGGCGGCCAGCCCGCGCACCGTGTTCTCGATGATGGCCAGCAGCGGCTTCAGTTCCGCCGGCGGCCGGTCCAGGTTGTCGGTGGAGAGCATCCACAGGGTGACGACCTCGACATCGGTCTCATCGCACCAGCCCAGCAGCTCATGAATCTTGTCGGCGCCGGCCTGGTGCCCCTGCTCGGTGGTCCGCCCGTCGGCCCGCGCCCAGCGGCGGTTGCCGTCGAGGATGACACCGATGTGCTTGGGCACCTGGGCGTGGTCGAGGCGGCCTTCCACCCGGCGTGCGTAAAGCCTGTACACCAGGTCGCGCAACTTCACGTCTTTCCAGCCCCTCCATGCCAGTGCCAGTTCGGTCGCCCCATGAGGGCGCCACATTACTGCCAGCGTGTCGCGAGGACCCAACTCGGGCTGTCACCGGCCCGTGATAGTCAGTGGCCATATGACCGATCCCTCGCTTTACCGCGCGACCGATACCCGCTATGACTCCATGGAGTACCGGCGAACCGGGCGCAGCGGCCTCAAGCTGCCTGCCATCTCCCTTGGACTGTGGCACAACTTCGGCGATGACCGCACCCTCGAGTCCCAGCGGGCCATTCTGCGCCGAGCCTTCGACCTGGGCGTCACCCACTTCGATCTGGCCAACAACTACGGCCCGCCGCCCGGTTCCGCGGAGCTGAACTTCGGCAAGCTCTTCGCCCAGGATTTCCGTCCCTACCGCGATGAGCTGGTGCTCTCCACCAAGGCCGGCTACCTGATGCACCCGGGGCCGTACGGTGAGTGGGGCTCAAGGAAGTACCTCCTGTCGTCCCTGAACGCCTCCCTGGCCCGAATGGGTGTCGACTATGTCGACATCTTCTACTCACACCGTTTCGACCCGCACACCCCGCTGGAGGAGACGATGGGCGCCCTGGCGTCCGCCGTCCAGCAGGGCAAGGCGCTGTACGCGGGGGTGTCCTCCTACAGCGCCGAACAGACCCGCGAAGCCGCCCGCCTGCTGCGGGAGATGGGCGTGCCCGCGCTGATCCACCAGCCCTCCTACTCCATGATCAACCGCTGGACGGAGGACGACGGCCTGCTGGACGCCCTGGAGGACGAGGGCATGGGCTGTATCTCCTTCGCCCCGCTGGCCCAGGGCCTGCTGACCGACAAGTACCTCCAGGGCGTCCCGGAGGGCTCGCGCGCCGCCCAGGGCAAGTCGCTGGACCCCGGCCTGCTCACCGAGGACGTGGTGCGCCGCCTGCGCGGCCTCAATGAGATCGCCGCACGGCGCGGCCAGAGCCTGGCCCAGCTGGCCCTGACCTGGGTGCTGCGCGACGAGCGCATGACCTCGGCACTCACCGGCGCCTCCAGCGTCCGCCAGCTGGAGGCGAATGTGGCCGCCCTGAGCGCCCCCGCGCTGACCAAGGAGGAGCTCGCCGAGATCGATTCCTTCGCGGTGAGCACCGAGGGCGTCAACATCTGGGCGCGGCGCGGCGATTCCTAATCGCTGCGGAACCGATTGAGCCCCGATTGACCCCCGGCTGGGAACCGATGGGAAACCGTCGCCGGTGACCGGTCGGGATCGGAACACCCTCGGAAGTGGCCGGAGCGGTCCATAGGAGAGCGCGCCACTACGGAGGGTGAGGGCCCCGAAAAGAAAACGGGCCGGTCCGTGGGGGGGATACGGACCGGCCCGAGGGGGGGTTTCCACCATAACCGGTCGGAGGGCGTGCTCTGTGCATGCGCGAGGGTGACAACCGTTGCCACGCTGACCCGAAACCGCCTTACCGATCTTGGTTTTGGGTCTGGAAACGATCAGCTGGCCGCCCTGGAAGCCGCGTCAGCACTGGGCTTCCGGGGGATAACAGACCAGCGGGTCTGCACGGCCCGGCGTGTCGCGACGCTTCCAAAAATGTTGCATAAAGTCATCGGCGATTTGACGGGCCCGATCCCTTGGGGCGTCACACTCCGTCATTCCCTGTCACGGTGCATGCATGATCGCAATCCCGGTGCAAGCTCTTTTACGTTTTTTGCGTGTACCGCCCCTTGATCGCTCTCCCGGTCATCCATGCGCCGACCACCCGCCCAGCATCACCCCCGCCCAGGCCCCGCCGATCATGAACGGCCCGAAGGCCAGCGTCGCCCCGCGCCCGGCTCGGCGCACCACCAGCAGCCAGCACCCATAGGCCGCCCCCGCCAGCAGCCCCGCGAAGCCGCCGAAGATCAACACCGGCCAGCCGTACCAGCCCAGTGCGCCGCCCAGCCCCACCGCGAGCTTCACATCGCCGAACCCCATACCTCTCGGGTGGATCAGGAACAGCAGCAAGTACCACCCGCCGAAGGCCGCCGCACCGAGCAACGCCCCGGGCCAGGAGCCGCCCGCCCCCGGTATCAGCGCGGCCGCCCCCAGCAGCCCGGTGACCGCCAACGCCAGGGGCAGCGTCAGCAGATCCGGTAACCGCCGCACCGACCGGTCCACTTCCGCCAGCAGCACCGCCACCGGTGCCACCGGCAGCCACACCGCCAGCTCCGGCCGCCAGCCGGTGGCCAGCGCCAGCCCGGCACACCCTCCCGCGGTAACCACCACCGGCCCCGCCGCCCCCGGCCCATATCTTCCGCCGCACCGCCCACACCGCCCGCCGCCCAGCCAGCCACCGGCCCGCCCTCCGATCGCATGCCCGCACTCCGCCGACGAGCGCCACTCCTCCCCCTCTTCAACGGACAGCCGGTACCGCGCCCTTGGCACCAGCCATCCGGCCATGGCGCCGTAGAGCGCGGCGAGGATCACCAACAACCAGTCCATGAGCCGAGGTTAGGGAGACACGCGACTTCCCGCTGGCCCCTGTGAGGGATGGGCCCCTTGTGGATAACTTGGTCACCCGAACCGGAAGTTCACCGAGACCGAGGCGAGGAAGGGTGCATCATGCCGCGCCGGCACTGGCAGGACGGCCCCGCCCAACTCCGGTTGCCCGGCGGCACATCCATCCCCCTGGAGATCGCCGCCTCCTACCGCGCCCGCACCCGCGGCCTGCTGGGCCGGGACACCATCGACGGCGCCCTCCTCCTCACCCCCGCCGCGAGCGTCCACACCTTCCGCATGCGCTTCGCCATCGACGTGGCCTACCTCTCCGGAGACCTGACCGTCCTGGCCGTACACACCATGCACCCGGGCCGCCTCGGCGCGCCCCGCCTGCGCAGCCGCCACGTCCTGGAGTCGGCGGCCGGGGCCATGGCGGGCTGGGGGCTGCGGCCGGGGGTCCGGGTGGCGGTCACCCCCTGACCGACGTCACTTTCCCGCCCCAAATCCCTGGGACACGCCGGGTATCTGCACCGGGGGCCATCCCGGCATAGGACTTGGCGCCGTGGTGCGGCAAGTTGGCTCATACCTTGGTGCCCTCGGTGCCGGGGCGGGGGCGGTCGATGCCCCAGGTGCCGTCGCATTCGCGCAGCGGGGCGGCGACCGGGTGGCGGGTATGGGCGAGCCGGGCGGTCAAGTCGCGGTCCATGCACGGAGTTCGGCAGCGGCGGCGGGCGCCCCGCGCTCGGATATCCGGGCCCCGGTCAGTGAGGCGGCCGACCCGCCCGCAAGCGGGCCAGCAGCCACCAGCAGCCCAGCCAGAGCAGCAGCGCGCTGCCGGTGCCCACGCCCGTGTAGCCGACGATCCGGCGCAGGCCGGGGCCGGTTGCGTCCGGGGCGGCGTTGGGGTCGGCGCGGATGTCGAAGCCGGCCGCCACCGGGTCGCCCCGGTAGGGGGGAGCGGCCTTGGCGTCGCCGGTCACGGTGATGCGCAGGGTGAGCGGCAGGGCGGCGCTGGCGGCCTCGCCGAGGCGGTGGTGGAGGCCGATCTGGAGGTAGTACCAGCCGGCCACCCGCATGGCGCCGGCCGGATCGTTGGCGGCGCGCAGCCGGTTGGTGTAGGCGACGGGGGCGGTGGTCAGGGTGAGGGTCTGGGCGGTGCCCTGGTAGGCGCGGGTGGTTTCGGTCACGGGGCCGCGCGCCGGGTTGTTGAGGGCGACCCGTACGCCGTCGGCGACATAGAAGCCGGCGGGGGCGAGGGTCCGGGGGAGTTCGGCTGCGGCGGAGAGCTGCTGGCCCCAGGTGAGCGGGACCCGGTAGAAGCGGGTCTCCCCCGGCTGGAGCCGGTCGTGCCACACGCCGTTGCCCAGTGCCGGTGCGTCATTGAAGCCGGTGCCGCCGGTGGTGTCGTGGGTGGGCGCGGTGGGCGGGGTGGGCGGGTCGGTGTTCCAACTGCCGTCGGTGGAGAGGGAGTCGGAGCGGGCGCCGGGTTTGAGGCCGGGTTCGGACATGTACTTGAGCTCGATGGGGAAGACCGGGGCCTTGGGGTCGGTGGTCTCCGCGGTGCGGTCCAGGATCACCCGGTAGGTGCCGGCCCGGTGGCAGGCGCCACCGTCCGCGGTGGGGCGGCGGACGGCGAGCAGGGCCAGGGGGTGGGCGCTGTCGCCGTCGGCGAGCCGGGTCTGGCCGGTGTCGCAGTCGCGGCCGTCCGGGCCGGAGAGCGACAGCCGGACGCGCTCCGGCCGCAGGGTGGTGCCGGGGGCGGGGATGAGGACGACCGAGACATAGGCGTCGGAGCCGGCGTCCAGGTGGACGGTGTAGAACTTCTTCTCTCCGGGACCCAGGGCGTCCGTGTGGGTGCCGGGCGAGAGCAGGGGGCCGCCGCCCGCCGAGGGGCTGCCGCTGATGGTGGTGGCGCCGGGCGCGGTGCGGTACTCCGGCAGTTCGGCGCTGTCGGCGGCGGCCGGGGCCGGCGGGCCGGTCAGCAGCGCGCCGGCCGCCGCGGCGGCGGTCAGGCCGACCCTCCACTTGGCGCCGCGCCACACAGAGTCCTCCCGGGCATCGCCGACTCACCACCGGGCCCATCCTGCACGTGCCGCCTCCCCCGCGCAGGCATATGCACGGGATTTCCGCCGGGCTGGACGAGGGGAGGGAACGAAGGGGCGGCAGCGAAGGGCGGCGGCTCAGCCGGCGCGCGGAAAGGTCACCTCCACCCGGCGGTTCTTGGCCCGGCCCTCCTCGGTGTCATTGGCGGCGACCGGACGGTCCTCGGCATAGCCGCGGATTTGGTAACTGACGTCGGCGTCCAGGTATTTGGCCAGTTCCTTCTGCACCGCGTCGGCGCGCTGTTTGGACAGTTCCAGTCCGTGGTCGTGGGAGCCGAGGTTGTCGGTGAAGCCGAAGATCTGGACCTGGTGGGCCCGTTGCTTCCTGATCTCATCGGCGATGGCCCTGATCCGGGAGTTACCGGCGAGCTGGGCGCTGTCCTTGGGGAAGAGCACCTCGGCCTGGAGCTCGAACTTCACATCGGAGGTGGAGTCCTCGCGGCGTTCCCTGCCGCCCTCGTCGCCGATGATGGTCTTGAGTTCCAGGACCTTGGGCGGGGCCAGCGACTTGCCGGGGAGGAGCTTCAGTCCCGGGGCGTGCGGGTCGACACGGCCCTGGAAGACCGAGGGTGCCGGCGGGACATCGTCCGCGCGGGCGGTGGCGGTGGACAGGGCGGCCAGCGCCGCGCAGAGGAGGGCGGCGGACAGCGGGCGCCTGGGGACGGACGGCATGGGATCACCCGTCCGTCAGTTTCACGGCGGCCGACTGGAAGGTGGGGATCTGGAGGTCCACCTGGGTGGTGGACTTCGGCGGGGCGGGGAACTGCATATAGACCTTCTGTTCCGACTTCGCCTTGATGATGGCCAGCCCGGTGCTGGCCAGCGGCCGGTTCTCGGTGTCCCGCAGGGTGTAATAGCGCTTCTTGTCCTTCTCGTCCACCAGTGTGGCGCCGCCCAGTGAGCTGCCGCCGGCGCCCCGGATCACCGCCAGTTCGGGGCCCGTCCACTCCTGGGTGGAGGTGAAGTCCTCGGTGCCGGCGTTCCTGAGGGTGCCGTTGACCGTGACAAAGCCTCCGGCGTCACGGGTCGCCGAGGTGACGTCCAGGGATATGCCCTCCGGCCCCTTGAGCGTGCTGACCGCCTTGCCCCCGTCCTCGGCCTGTACGGGCCGGGATGTGGACGTGGATGTGGATGTGGAGCTTTGGCCGGTGGTGTGGCCGTCCGCCTTCCGGTGGTCGTCGCTGCCGCAGGCGGACACCGTCAGGGCGAGAACCGCGGCCGACGAGACGGCCGTCGTGAGGTGACGCCGCCAGGGGCGCTGCCAGAGTCTCATTGCCGTTCGTCCTCTACTCGTTCCGTCAGTCCGTGAGCCGCACCGCGTACAGGTCGGCGGCGCTCGGCAGGCTTCCCGGGACGGCGGGCGCATGGGGGTCGATGTCCCAGCTGCGGCCGCCGGCACAACCCAGGTGGAGATGGCCGTCGTTGGGCGGGGGCGGCAGCAGTACACATCTGGGCCGGATGACCGCGGTCGCCTTCGCCTCGGCGTGCTTGTCCTCGATCGGCAGAAGGGTGCTGCCGATGCCTTTCCGTGCGCGCACCTTGACGCCGAAGCCGGTGCGCGGGCCGGGGATCGGGTGGCAGCCCTCGTCGCCGGCGAGCGCGTCGGACCGGTTGCGGGCGGCGAAGCTCCTCGCCTGTTGGCAGGCGGCGGGGTCCACCAGGCCGACGCCCTGGACCAGGGCCGGCCAACTCGGCGGTACGGACAGCTGGTTGATCAGCCGGCCGCGCAGCTGCTCCCGGGCGTCGCGGGCGGCCGCCAGGGCGGCGGCGTCGGCGGCCGACTGGGAGCCGTTCCTGACCACGGCCACCTGGGCCACCACAAAGAAGGCGAACGCGAGGAAGAGCAGGCCCGCCACCGCCGTGAGGTAGATGGGGAGTGCCTGCCCGGCCTCGCGGCCGCCCGGGGCGGCCGCACGCATCAGGTGGCGATCTTGTTGATCGCTGCGATGATCTTGTTCTTGATGGTGGTTCCGATGTCGGTGAACCCGGCCACGGCCGCCATGATCGCGACCACTACCACGATCATGCCGATGTACTCCGCCGCGGTCTGCCCCCGGGAGCTCCCGTCCCGGAACATCCGCTGGACGCAGGTGTCCCGCCAGGAGCCGATCCGCACCCGGGTGCCGACCGCCGCCCTCAGCAGTCTGTCGCTCACGCTCATCCCCTCCCATCCGGCCCATCCGGCCCATCCGGCCTGCCCTGCCGGTGACTTGGCGAAGGTACGCCCGCCGGTGTCCCCCGGGCTTGGGCCCGCGGGCCCAAACCCGGACCCGATGGCGGCTCATCGCCGCACCTCGTATCGCGCCGTACCCAGCCACAGGGCGATGGCCTGGCTCCGGTTGTCCGCCCCCAGCTTGGTGAAGATGCGGTTGATGTGGTTCTTGACGGTTTTCTCGCTGATGAAGCAGGCGGCGGCGATCTGGGCGTTGGTCATGCCGGACGCGATGAGGTCCATCACCTCCGCCTCCCTTCGGCTCAACTGGCACTGTGCCAGATCAAGTTGCTTACGCAAAGGGCTCAGAGAAGCGCGCATCTGCGCGAGCAGCGCGGTGGCGGGGGTGACGGTCAGATGGGCACGGCCCGCCTTGAGGTCATGGATGGCGGTGATGAGCTCCTCGGCGGTGAACTCCCCGTGCACCAGATAGCCCCCGGCGCCCAGCCGCAGCGCCCGGTGCACGGTCTCGCTCTCCCCGCTGCAGGTGAGCATCAGCACCGCGGTGAGCTCCACCAGCGAGGGCAGCACCGACAGGCCGTCCGCATCCGGCATCCGCACATCCAGCAGGGCGACATCGGGCAGGTGGCGGCGGGCGGCCCGGTACGCCTGGCGGCCGTCGGCGGCCTCGGCCACCACGGTCAGGTCCGGGCGCCCGGAGAGCAGGGCGGTGAGCCCGGCCCGGACCACCGGGTTGTCATCCACCACCAGGACGCGGAGCGGGTGCGGCATGGTGCGGCCTCCTGTCGTCGGACGGGGCGAATGGAGCGGACGGGGCAGACGGGGCGGACGAGCCGGACGGAGCGGACGGTGATCCGGAGCACGGCGCGGAGTACGGGGCGGAGGACGGTGCGGAGTACGGAGCGGCCGGAGGCGCCGGACCCAGCGCCGCCAGCGGCAACTCCAGCCGGACCTCGGTGCCTTGACCGGACGACCGGCCCTTGCCCATGCGAATCCTGGCCCCGATGCGGGCCGCCCGTTCCACCATGCCCAGCAGCCCGAAGTG
Source organism: Streptomyces sp. NPDC052396 (assembly GCF_044593195.1). Classification (NCBI taxonomy): domain Bacteria; kingdom Bacillati; phylum Actinomycetota; class Actinomycetes; order Kitasatosporales; family Streptomycetaceae; genus Streptomyces; species Streptomyces sp. NPDC052396. The sequence continues at coordinate 503,751 of NZ_JBIUAW010000006.1, read as the reverse complement.
CCGGGTGCGCCGCAGGTCGTCCAGGGTGAGGGCGGGCGGCAGGCCGCGGCCGTCGTCGCGGACGAGGACGCGCAGCCATCCGTCGGTGGCCTCGGCGCTGACCTCCAGCCGGCCGGCGCCGGCATGCCGGTGGGCGTTCTCCAGGGCCTCGGCCACGATGGCCACGATGTGGGCGGCGATGGGGCGGGGCACCGGCGGGGCGGCGGGCGGCGGGGTGTGGCAGGCGACGGGCAGTCCGGTGCGGCGGGTGAAGTCGGCCAGGCAGCCGGCGAGTTCGGCGCCGAGCGTGACGCCGCCGTCCATGCCGGACTCCCGGCGCAGCCCGGCCAGCAGCTCGCGGGACTCGGCGGCCGCCCGGCGGGCGGCGCGGGCCACCAGTTCGGCCTGGGTGCGGGTCTGCTGCCGGTCCAGCCGGTCGGTGCTGCGGGCCAGCCCCTCGGCGGCCAGGGCCAGGCCGTGCAGGGTCTTGGCCACCGAGTCGTGCATCTCCCGGGCCAGCCGGGCCCGTTCGGCCTCCACGGCCTCGTTGACGGCCAGCCGGGAGCGGGTCTCGGTCAGGGCCTCGCTGGCGGCGCCGAAGCGCAGCACCAGGCCGCGCAGCGTCACCCCCACCGCCCCGGCCAGCACACAGACACCGGGCAGCAGGGTGGACCCGGCGAGGGTGACCTCGGGGTGCCGGCTGCCGAGGTAGGCCAGGGCGACGATCAGCAGGGTGAGGCCGGCGAAGAAGCCGGCGCCGCGCCAGCCGTAGACCAGGCCGGCCAGCAGCGGGGTGCACAGGGTGGCATAGGCCAGCGGGCTGTCGGGGCCGGCGGCGAACAGCAGCAGCGCGCCGGCCAGGGTGTCCAGGCCCAGCAGGGCCGGGTGGCGCAGCAGCAGCGGGCCGAAGCGCTCCCAGTCCCTTATCAGGACGCAGGTGCCCGTCGCGGTGCACAGCACGGCGCCCGCGATCGGCCAGGTGGGCCAGCCCCGTTGGACCGCGTGCAGGGCGAAAGGGGTGGCCAGGGCGATCATGGCCAGCCGGAAGCCGAAGACCTGCCGGCACAGCGCCTGCAGGGCGCTGAGCTGGATTCTGAGCGCGGGCGGTGCGTCTGGGTGCGCCAACCTGAACCCTCCCGGTCAGCCGAGCAGTCCGGAGCCCAGGAACATGGTCGTCCCGATGAGGATCAGGGTGGCCGGGACCATGATCATGGTGACCACGGTGGTGGCCTTGGGCACCGCTCGGGCCGCCTTGCGGCGGGCGTTCTGGGCGTCGGTGCGCCGCATGTCGGTGGCGATGGCGATCAGGGTCTCCACGATGGGGGTGCCCAGCTCCTCGCCCTGCTGGAGTGCGGTGACGAACATGGCGACCTGCTCGGAGTCATTGCGGCGGCGCAGGTCGTCGAAGGCCTCCCGGCGGCTGACGCCCATGTCCATCTGCCGCAGGGTGATGCGCAGTTCGTCGGCCCAGGGTCCGGCGTACTTCTCCGCGGTGCGGTCCAGGGCCTGCCGGAAGCCCAGTCCGGCGGAGACCACCACGGCGAGCACATCCAGGAAGTCGGGCAGGGTGCGTTCGATGGCGTTCCGGCGGGCGCGTACCGCGGTGAGGATGCCCACCTCCACCCAGAAGGCGGCGAAGGCCAGCATCGGCGGGACGAGGATCCACTGTCCGGCGGCCAGCATCACCAGGGCGCCCACCAGGCCGGTGAGGCCGTAGACAAAGCGGCGGGCGGCATAGCGGTCCAGGGTGAGGCCGCCGGGGTTGCCCGCCCGGTCGATGCGCCGGCGCACCCGGCTGACCCGGGCGGGGCCCATCAGCCGCAGCACCAGGGGGGCGTAGCGCATGCCCAGCCGGTCGATCAGGGAGCCGGCGGCGCCGGTGCGGGTGGCGCCCACTTCCAGGGCGATGGCCAGGTCGGGCGGGAGGTGGGCTTCGGCGCGGCAGAGGTACAGGCCGTAGCAGGCGCCGGCGGTGGACAGGCCGGTGAGGAGGGCGAGCAGCAGTCCCATGGTGAGTCCTCGGAGTCCTCAGACGTCGATCTTGCCCAGGCGGCGGATCAGGAAGAAGCCCAGGACATACAGGCCCAGGGAGACGATCACCGCTGCCTGGCCCGCCACCGAGCTGGTGATCCGGTCCAGGGCGCCGGGCCAGATGCGGTCCATCAGCAGCAGGGCGCCCAGGCCCATGGCGGGCACCAGATAGGCGGTGGCCGTCACCTGGACGAGCTGGGTGCGGACCTCGCGCCGGGTCTCCTTGCGTTCCTCCAGGGTGACGGTGAGGTTGCGCAGGGAGCTGACCAGGGTGCCGCCGGCCTTGTTGGCCAGGACCAGGGTGGTGACCAGGACGGCCAGTTCGCGGGAGGGCAGCCGTCTGGCGAGTTCGTCCAGGGCGTCGTCCAGGGTGTGGCCGATGGCCAGCCGGTCGGCGACGCGGGAGAGTTCCTCGCCGGCCGGGTCCTCCAGTTCCTCGGCGGCCATGGCCAGGGCGGTGCGCAGGGCCAGTCCGGCCTGGGTGGCGTTGGCCATCACCCGGGCGAGTTCGGGGAGTTGGTTCATAAAGCGCTCATTGCGTTTCTGGCGCTGCCAGTTGAGGAAGGCGAAGGCGCCCCAGAGTCCGGCCAGGGCGGCCAGGGGGCCGAAGAAGGGCGCCAGCAGCAGGGCGGCGGCCACCCAGAGGGCGGTGGCGGCGGTGAGCATCCAGACGAGGAACTCACCGGGGGTGAGGGCCAGTCCGGTGGCCGCCAGCCGGTGTTCGATCCGTTTGCCCAGGGCGGTGCGGCGCAGCCGGCGGTCCAGGCCGGTGAAGGGCCGGCGGTGGCGGCCGCCGGGGACGCCGCCGGGGTCGGTGAGCCGGGCGGCCAGGGCGGCGCGCTGGGCCCGGCCGGTGGCGTAGCTGTGCACCCCGGCGATGGCGCTCAGGCAGCACAGTACGGTGGCGCCGATCGTCAGCAGGGCGGTGTGGGTCATGGCGGGGGGCGGTCTCCTATCGGGCTTGGCGGCTGGCGAGTTGGTCCTCGGCGGCGGCCACGCCGAAGGCCGGGGGGACGGGTTCGTTCTTGAGGCGGAGCCGTTCGGCGACGCGCGGCGGCAGCGGGTGGTAGCCGAACTCGCCGCGTACCACGCCGTCGGAGCCCAGCGGCCAGGCCTGGAACCGGCCTACGGTGGCGATCCGGTAGTCCTCCCGGCCACGGGAGTGCAGTACCGCGATCTCGCTGATCCGGCGGGATCCGTCGGCGCTGCGGGTGAGTTGGACAATCACATCCACGGCGCTGTTGATCTGGTCCTTGAGGGCCGGGAAGGGGATCTCCACCTCGGACATGGAGGCCAGGGTCTGCAGGCGCATCAGGGCGTCCTCGGCGCTGTTGGCGTGCACGGTGGCGAGGGAGCCGTCATGGCCGGTGGACATGGCCTGGAGCATGTCGAGGGTCTCGCCGCCGCGTACCTCGCCGACCACGATGCGGTCGGGGCGCATCCGCAGGGAGTTGCGCACCAGGTCGCGGATGGTGATCTGGCCCTTGCCCTCGATATTGGGCGGGCGGGCCTCCAGGGTGATCACATGCTGCTGCTGGAGGCGGAGTTCGGCGGAGTCCTCGATGGTGATGATGCGTTCGCCTTCCGGGATCAGTCCGGAGAGGGCGTTGAGCAGGGTGGTCTTCCCGGCGCCGGTGGCTCCGGAGACGATGATGTTGAACTTGGCCCGGACCAGGGCGGAGAGCAGCAGCAGCATCTGCTCGTCCAGCGAGCCCAGGCCGATCAGTTCGCTGAGGCTGTAGGCGCGGGGGAAGCGGCGGATGGTGAGGGTGGGGCCGGACAGGGCGAGCGGCGGGATGATGACATTGACGCGTTCGCCGGACGGCAGCCGGGCGTCCACCATGGGGTTGGACTCGTCCACCCGCCGGTTGACGGTGGAGACGATCCGTTCGATGGTCTGCATCAGCTGGTCCTCGGAGGCGAAGCGCAGCGGCAGCCGCTCCACCCGGCCGGAGCGTTCCACGAAGACCTGGTCCGGGCCGTTGACCATGATCTCGGTGATGGAGGCGTCCTCCAGCAGCGGTTCCAGGATGCCCAGGCCCAGGGCCTCGTCCACCACCCGCCGGATGAGCAGCGAGCGTTCCTGGGTGGAGAGCACCGGGCCCTCGCGGCTGATGATGTGCCCCAGCACCCGTTCCAGGCGGGTCCGGCGTTCGGCGGCGGCCAGCGGGGACATCTCGGCGAGGTCGATCTCCTCCAGCAGCTTGGCGCGGTAGGCGGCGACCAGGTGGTTCTCCTCGTGGCCGCCTTTGACGGTCTCGGGGGTGCTCAGGCGGGCGCGCAGGCTCATGGGGTCACCGCCGGCCGCTCGTTGGGCATGGTGACCGACCGGGAGATGGTGGCGCCCAGGTCGATGCCGATGACGGAGGGGACCTCCACGGTGGCGGTGGCGGTGACCTCGTCGCCGCCCGGGCTCACCCCGATCCGGGCGCGTCTGGCCAGCCAGCCGCTCATGGCCGCCCGGCCGGCGCTCTCGGCGGCGTCGCCGCGGGCCGCCGCGCGGGCGGCGGCGCGGGCGCCGGTGCCGGCCTGTTCGGCGGTGTAGGCCACCAGTCCCAGCTGGATCGCGGCCAGGCCGATCAGCAGCAGTACCGGCAGCATGCCGATGAACTCCACCGTGGTCTGGCCCTGTTGGGCGCGCCCCGGCGCGGATCGCTCCTTCACGGTCCCTCCCACGGTTCACGCTCCCGGGCCGCCGATGCCTCTCCGGTGACCGGCAGCGGGAAGCTGCCCAGGGCGGGGAAGAGCACGGGGACCTTGAGGGTCACCCTGGCCCGGTAGAGGTCGGGGCCGTCCGGGTGGCACTCGGGGGCCTCGGCCCCGGCCCGCCAGGAGTCGCCGAGCTTGTCCAGCGCGGCCTGCCGGCAGGCGGCTTGGTCGCCGGAGGGCAGCGCGGCGGCGCCCTGTCTGGCGCCCCGGTCGGCCGCGTCGCCGGCCAGGGTGTAGGTGTAGCCGGCCAGCACGCACTCCCAGAGGACGGCCAGCACCAGCAGGATCAGCGGCAGCAGGCCCAGGAACTCCACCGAGGTCTGGCCCCGGTCGTCCGTTCTCATCCACCCCTCCTCCCCCGGCCCCGGCGCCCGGCCGGCACCGGCGCCGCGGTGCCGGCCACCAGGCCGAGTTCGCCCGCCAGGCTCCAGATGGCCTGCCGGACCGGGCTGCGGGCGTCCAGGTCGTGCAGCCGGCCGGAGTTGACCACCGGTTCCAGGTCCTTGAAGCGGGCGGGTACCGCGGTGCGGGCCACCCGGGCGCCGGTGATCCGCTCGATCAGCGGGGGCTGGATCTCCGCGGTGCGCACCGCCCGGTTGACCACGGCGATGGTCTCCTCCGGTTTGCGGACCTTCAGCCGCTCCCACATCCGCACCGTGCGTTTGGCGGCGCGCACCGCGGCCACATCCGGGGTGAGCACCAGCGCGGCCGTGTCGGCCAGTTCGATGGCGGCCGCGTTGGCGCCGGTCAGCTGGGTGCCGCAGTCGACCACCACCACCTGGTAGCGGGCGCGCAGCGCGGTGATGATCTGGCGGGCGGCGCGTTCGCCCACTTCCTCGCCGCGTTCGCCGTCGGCGGGGGAGAGCAGCAGACCGAGGCCGGTCTCATGGGTGAACAGCACATCCTGCAGGACCCGGGGCGAGATGTCGTGGATCCCGGCGAGGTCGGCCACCGAGCGGCGGAACTGGACGTCCAGGCAGGAGGCGATGTCACCGCTCTGCAGGTCCAGGTCGACCAGCGCCACCGGGCGGCCGGTGGCCCGGGCGGCCAGCGCGGTGTGCACCGCGATCACGGTGGTGCCCACGCCGCCCTTGGCGCCGCTGACGGTGACCACGGTGCCGCCGGGGCCGCCGGGGGTGTCCGGCTCGGCGCCCAGGTGGCGGCGGACGCCGCGGGCCCAGTCGGCGGTGGCGCGGACGCGGGCGGCCAACTCGTTGTGGGAAAGCGGGAGTCCGGCCAGGCCGCGGGCGCCGGCGTCCATGGCGGCGGAGAACAGCGCGGGGCTGGCGTCGGCGGTCAGCAGGATCACCCCGGTGGCCGGGAAGCGCAGGGCGATCTCGCGCACCAGCTCCAGGGCGGGTACCGGGCCGATGCCCTCATGGACCAGGACGATCTCCGGCAGTTCGGCGACCGATGCGGCGGCCAGGCGGGCCAGGGTGTCCAGCAGGCTGGTGGAGTCACCAGCCGGCTGGGCGGGTTCGGTGTCCGGGAGTTGGCCGAGCAGCGTGGTCACCGTGCGGGCCGCGTCCGCGTCACCGACGGCCGGCAGGATTCTGATGGCCATCCCTCACCTCACTTGTCGCCGTTCAAGGTGTAGTCGCGCTGGCTCGGCGGGGCCGGGCTCTGGTCGCCGGGCGCGATCAGCGCCAGGCGGACATGGGAGGCGAAGGACTCGGCGTAGGCGACGCGTTGGGCGTCCAGGGTCTCCAGGGCGAAGGTGATGGGCACCGCCTCCCGGGCCGGGGCGGCCTCGCCTTGTCTGGGCTGGAGTGCGGTGAGCTTGCCCACGTCGATGACCTTGGCGTTGCCGACGATCAGCCGGGCGCGGGGCTGGCCGCCGTTCTCGCCGGGGAAGGTGGCGTAGATGTTCACCTGGGAACCGGGGGTGATCTTGCCGGCCACTCCGGTGGCGGCGTCGATCATGATGGCGATCTCCTGCTGTCCCGGCTTGAGGGCCGGGCGGTCGGCGACCATGTCGGTCTGGAGCAGGGAGCCCTCGTGCAGCCGGCTGACCGCGATCTTGCCGCCGATCTCCCCGAGGTCGGTGACCGCGGTCCTGGGCAGCCAGCGCTTGGGCAGCGAGACCTTTCTGAACTGGCCCTCGGTCAGCGGCTGGTAGGCGGGCACATCCGTGCTGAGCTCATAGGCCGTGACCTCCGGGCCCACCTTGGAGTCCACATCGTCGATCACCGCGAGGACGCCGGAGAAGGCGCCGACGGCGCAGACGGCCGAGACAAGCAACAGGATGGCACCACGGCGCTGGCGTGAGTTCATGGCTGGTGGACTACCTCGTTCACGGGTGGACGGCGGCGCGGGCCGGCGGCAGCTGGTGGTCCGGCGGGAGGTGGGGCGCGGAGCAGAATCCGCAGCGGTCGCCGAGGAGTTCCAGGCCGCACCAGCGGCAGCGCTCTCTTCTGACCGAGGCGACCAGGTGGTAGAGGATGGAGGGGTCGGGGATGGCGGCCGCGAACTCCACCGCCCGCTGGGTGCCCCACCACTGCCCGGAGCCGTCGGGCAGCGGGCCCACCTCCTGCACCCCCTGGACCCGCCAGTGCGGGGCCAGGGTCTCCAGCACCCAGTCCGGTCCCTTGCGGGGCTTGGTACGGGCCACGGTGAGCCGGGTGGGGAAGGCGGGTCCGCCGGGTGGTTCGGCCTTGCCCAGGCGGATCAGGCAGGGCGCCGGGTTGACCAGCACCCCGAAGGCGGCGCCCGGCAGCAGGGAGCGCAGATGGGGCGCCAGGGACACCGGCACCCGGTCCAGCCGGGCCACGGTGGCCAGTTGGGCCCCGGCGTAGATGTAGTGGGCCAGCAGCCGGGCGGCACAGGCCAGCACCCCGGGGCTGAGGTCGGAGACCGACAACTGCCGTAACTGGCGGGCCAGTACGGCGACCGCCAGCGGTGGCAGGGCGACCGGCAGCAGGGCGATCCGCTCGCTCTCCAGCACCGTCCGCACGGTGTGCAGCCGGCGGACATAGGGGGCGGGCAGCGCGTCGGGATAGAGCACCACCAGGTATCCGCACTGGTCGAGCAGGATGGCCGTCTGGGTGACCGCGGTGTCCAGCGGCTGCCGGTCCGGCCCCTGGAGCACGGCGGCGGCCGGGGTCGGACCGTCACCCGGCGGAAGAACCAGGTCCGGGCTGGTGACGGCTATCGCAATCGGCACGTCGGCTTCCCCAATTTCACTCCGGCCGCGGGCGGCCGGGGCAGCCACGGATGGGCACCGCGAGACCCCGGCGCCTGAGCACTTTAGCCACGAATACGGCGGCTGAGAACAGTCCCTGACCGTCCCAGGGGGCGCCACGCCCGCATATGCCACAGAAGTACGACCGGCCGCGTCGTCACTCAGTCATCACGCGTCACGGTGTATGAACTGCGCACCGGCCACGGCCAGTTGATATGCCCCGGCAGCATCAGGGGCACCTTCAGCACCACAACCGTCTTATAGCTCGCCCCGTCCTGTTCACACCGGGGCCGGCCGGGCCAGTCGGCGGGCAGGTCGGCCCGTACCGCGGCGCGGCAGTCGCGCCCGGTGGCCTGCGCCCTCGCTCCCCGGTCCGCGGCATGTCCGGCCAGGGAGTAGGTGTAACCCACCAGCACGCACTGCCAGACCACCGCCAGCGCCACAAGGACCATGGGGATCACGCCCTTTGGCCGCACCATCGGCACCTCGGAATCACTCCCGTTCGATTCGGCTGCCGGCCCTGAGCCGGCCGTGGGCCCATCCTGCCCAGCGTGAACGCCTCCGCAACCGGACCCGCCGCACCCCTTGACAGATGAATTGGTCTGGACCACCCTCACCGCCACGGGAGATCGCGTTCACCCCCCACCAACTCCCCCTTCAGCGGAGGTAGTCCATGCATCCCCCACGCCTCATACGCATCAGACGCCGCCTGGGCAGCACCCTGACGGCGCTGCTGCTCACCGCCGGCGGCATCGGCGCCCTCGGCACCGGCCCCGCCCGGGCCGCCGAGGGCAACCCGCCCAACCTGCTGGCCAATCCGGGCTTTGAGAACGGGCTCGCCAATTGGACCTGTTCGGGCGACAGCGGCAGTACGGTGAGTTCACCCGTACACGGCGGCCAGGGTGCCCTGAAGGCGACGCCGGGCGCCCAGGACGACGCCCAGTGCACCCAGACCGTGTCCGTCAAGCCCAACTCCGCGTATCAGCTGAGCGCCTGGGTGCGCGGCTCCTATGTCTATCTGGGCGCCGCCGGCACGGGCACCACGGACGTCTCCGCCTGGACCCCGGGCAGCGGTGGGGACTGGCAACAGCTGAACACCTCCTTCACCACCGGCGCCAACACCACCTCGGTCACTGTCTTTCTGCATGGCTGGTACGGGCAGCCGGCCTACTTCGCGGACGACGCCGTCCTGACCGGCCCCGGCGGAGACCCCGGCCCGCCCCCCGGCGGCCAGGTGCCGGACGCCCCGGGCGGACTGTCGGCGGGAGCGGTGACCCCCTCCTCCGTCGCCCTCTCCTGGAACCCGGTGCCCGGCGCGACCGGCTACACCGTCTACCGCGACGGCACCAAGGCCCTGTCGGCCAACGGCACTTCGGCCACCGTGACCGGCCTGTCCCCCGCCACCGCCTACCGGTTCGAGGTGACGGCCGTCAACGCGGCCGGTGAGTCCGCCCGTTCCGCCGCCGTCACCGCGACCACCGCCTCCGGCGGCAGCAGCGGTCCGTCGGTGCCCAGGCACGCGGTGACCGGGTACTGGCAGAACTTCGACAATGGCGCCAAGGTGCAGACGATCAGCGATCTGCCCGACTCCTATGACATCGTGGCGGTCGCCTTCGCCGATGCCACCACCACCCCGGGCGCGGTGGACTTCACCCTCGATCCCGCACTGCACTATAGCGAGGACCGGTTCAAGGCGGATATCGCGGTCAAGCGGGCGGCGGGCAAGTCGGTGATCCTCTCGGTGGGCGGCGAACGGGGCTCGGTGAGCGTCAGCGACGCGACCTCGGCGGAGAACTTCGCCGACAGCGTCTATGGGCTGATGCGGCGCTATGGCTTCAACGGGGTGGACATCGATCTGGAGAACGGCATCAACCCCACCTATATGACCCGGGCGCTGCGCTCCCTCTCGGCCAAGGCGGGCAGCGGGCTGGTGATCACCATGGCCCCGCAGACCATCGATATGCAGTCACCCTCGGCGGGCTACTTCCAGACCGCGCTCAACATCAAGGACATCCTGACCGTAGTCAACACCCAGTACTACAACAGTGGTTCGATGAACGGCTGCGACGGCAAGGTCTACGCCCAGGGCTCGGTGGACTTCCTCACCGCGCTGGCCTGCGTCCAGCTGGAGGGCGGCCTGGACCCCTCGCAGGTGGGCCTGGGCGTCCCGGCCTCACCCCGGGCGGCGGGCAGCGGCTATGTGGACCCCTCGGTGGTCAACCGGGCACTGGACTGCCTGGCCACCGGAACGGGCTGCGGCTCCTTCACCCCGCCGCACACCTATCCGGGCATCCGGGGCGCCATGACCTGGTCCACCAACTGGGACGCGGCGGCGGGCAACGCCTGGTCCTCGGCGGTGGGGGCGCATGTGCACGGGTTGCCGTAGCGGGTGCGCCGGGCCGCCATCGGCATGGCGGCCCGGCACACCACCGCCTCAGGCCCCGTCGGAGCCGGCCGGCTTCGGCAGCGTGCAGTCCGGCAGGCTCAAGTCGATCCGGTTGCCGGGCGCCACGCACTGGGTGATCCCATAGGTCTCCTCGGCGTAGTTGATGCCCTGGCGGACCGTGACATTGCCGTTCTCGTCCACCTCACAGGGGTTGTTCTCGGTGCACTGCTCACCGTTCTCGTTCCCGGTGTTGTTGATCGCGACCACCTTGCCGGTGGTGGCGTCCACCACCGGTGAACCGGAGGTTCCCCCGATCACATCGCAGGACGGGGTGTAGCGCAGCGAGTCCTTCCAGACCCAGTCGCCCTCGTGCAACTGGTAGACAAACCCGTCCACATTGCAGGTGTAGATCTTCTTCCAGTAGCCGGAGACCACCTTGATGGCCGTCCCGGCCGTGGGGTGGTCACCGGACAGGTTCAGCGCGTCGATGTGGTAGCGCTGCTTGATCTGGGCGTAGCTGGTGCCGAGTTGGTACAGGGTGACATCGGTGTCGGTCATGGTGGAGTACGCCACCTTGGTGGCCCGCAGCGTTCCGGCGCTTCCCCCGCTGGAGTTGAGCAGGGTGAAGCTGCGCGAGGAGGGCTGGTCGGTGATGACATCACCGGGGGCGGGCATGCCGGTCTCCAGGCAGTGGCCGTTGGTCATCACCAACGCCGGGTCGTCGTCCGTGGAGTTGGGCATCCGGATCAGCGATCCGGAACAGTTGCTGAGCGCCACGGTGCCGGCGAAGTCGACTGCCTTGGTCCGGGCCTGGGCCTGGCTGCCGGCCTGCGGGGCGGCGGTCGCGGTGGTGGTGGTACCGGCGATGGTCGCCCCGCCCAGCAGCAGGGTGGTGAGCACGCCGACGAGCGGTCTCTTCATGGGGGGTGTGTCCTCTCCGGACGGAAGAGCTGCCGTTTTGACGTGCACATTGTTGGGGTTGCTGGGGCCGGACGCAATGAACGAGTCATTCCTGACCGGAAGTTGGCCGGATAAGCGATACATCCCATGGCGCGACAGCGGCCTTCGGGCGGGCCGGCCCGCCATGGCCTGCCGGCCCGGGGCCGCGGTGTCGGCTTTGACCCGATACTCGGCGGGATGTTAGACAGCCCGGAGCGCTGTGCGCATCGGATGTTGCAGATCATGCAACGGAACAGCTCCGGAGGGTATATGTCCATCGCCGCCGACAACCCCGTGGCCCGCCTTGCCCTGGAACCGGTCGACCACCGGTTCAAGGGGCTGCCGCCGGACGCGGAGGGTCTGACCGTCGGCGCGCTGGCGGCCGAGCGGCGCTCGCTGTTCACCGGCGGCTTCGCCACCCCGGTACTGACCCTGTCCGCCCCGGAGCTGGAGCACAATCTGGCGCAGCTGGAGCGCTGGACGGCCGAACGCGATCTGGCCTTCGCCCCGCATGGCAAGACCTCGATGGCTCCGCAGCTCTTCGAGCGCCAACTGGCCCACGGGGCCTGGGGGATCACTGCGGCCACGCCCGCCCAGGCGCGTGTCTGCCGGGCGTTCGGCATCCAGCGGATCTTCCTCGCCAATGAGGTGGTGGACGAGGCGGCGCTGCGCTGGCTGGCCGGGGAACTGGACGCCGACCCCGGGCTGCGGGTCATCACCTATGTGGACTCGGTGCGCGGTGTGGAGCTGATGGACGCGGCCCTGCGCGGCGCCGGGGCGGTGCGCCCACTGGATGTGGTGGTGGAGCTGGGCTCGGCGGGCGCCCGTACCGGGGTGCGTACCGAGGCCCAGTGCGCGCTGGTGGCAGACGCGGTGCGTGAGGTGTCCACCCTGCGGCTGGTGGGTGTGGCCGGGTACGAGGCCGAAATCCCGGACGCGGACCAGGAGTCGGTGCGGCGGTGGCTGGACCGGCTGGTCTCCGTCGCCGTCTCCTTCGACCGCGAGGGCCGGTTCCGGGGCCTGGACGAGATCGTGGTGAGCGCGGGCGGCAGTGCCTGGTTCGACACGGTCGCCGAAGTCTTCGGCGAACTGCCCGAGCTATCGGTGCCCGTGCTGAAGCTGCTGCGCTCCGGGGCGTATGTGACACATGACGACGGGCAGTACCGCAATAAGACCCCCTTTAACCGCCACCCGGAGCAGGGCGAGCTGCACCCCGCGTTCCGGCTGTGGACCCAGGTGGTCTCCCGCCCCGAGCCCGGCCAGGCCTTCCTCAACGCGGGCAAGCGGGATGCTCCGTACGACCTCGGCCTGCCCTCGGTCCAGGTGATCCGCTCCGCCCGCGACGGCTCACTCCGCCCGGCCCACGGCCTGACCGTCTCCAGGCTGGCCGACCAGCACGCCTTTGTCGAGGTGGCCGGGGACGCCTCGGAACTGGAGGTCGGCGACTGGGTGGGGCTGGGGATTTCCCATCCCTGTACGGCATTTGAGAAGTGGCAGCTGATTCCGGTGGTGACGGAGGACGGCCTGGTGACGGATTTTGTGCGCACCTTCTTCTGATGAGCGGCGCGGGCTTTGTACTGCCACGCGGTGCGACCGGCTTCTTCCACCCCACGGAGGGCCCGCTTCCGCACACCGGCCTCCGGGCCTTCCGCCTCCTGGGCGGGACTGACCGTCCTCGGTGACGGGCAGCTGGCCATGCCGCTGTCCGAGGTGGACACTTCGGTGCTGTCCGAAGGCGAATGGCGGCAGATCCGCTTCTTCGGAGTCAGCACCCTGGGTGAGGTGCTGTTCAACTCCTGGGACTGAGCGGGCGGGCCGGTGAGCCGTTCACCGCTCAGGGGAGGCCCTCATGGACACCGTGTTCCGCGACGTCCGTGTCATCGACGGCAGCGGCGGCCCCTCCTACCGCGCCGACCTCGCGCTGGCGCGGGGCCGGATCGCCCGGATCGCGCGGGAGGGGGAGCCCCGGCCGTCCGGGCGGCGGAACATCGACGCCCAGGGGCTGGCGGTCGCGCCCGGTTTTATCGATATGCACGCGCACAGCGACCTGGCCCTGCTGCGCGACCCGGAGCATCTGGCCAAGGCCGCCCAGGGGGTGACCCTAGAGGTCCTCGGGCAGGACGGGCTGTCCTACGCGCCGGTGGACGAGCGCACCCTGGCCGAGGTGCGCACCCAGATCGCCGGGTGGAACGGCGACGGCGGGGACATCCGCTTCAACTGGCGGTCCGTCGGCGGGTATCTGGACCGGCTGGACGAGGGCATCGCGGTCAATGCCGCCTATCTGGTGCCCCAGGGCACCCTGCGGATGCTGGTGGCCGGCTGGGCGGACCGCCCGGCCTCCCCGGCCGAACTCGGCCGTATGCGCGCACTGTTGGCCGAGGGGCTGCGGCAGGGCGCGGTGGGCATGTCCTCGGGGCTGACCTATCCACCCGGTATGTACGCCGCTGACGGCGAACTGACCGAGCTGTGCCGGGTGGTGGCCCGCTACGGCGGTTACTACTGTCCGCACCACCGCTCCTATGGCGCGGGCGCCCTGCGCGCGTACCGGGAGATGCTCACGCTGGCGCGCAAGGCGGGCTGTGCGCTCCATCTCGCGCATGCCACGCTCAACTTCGGGGAGAACCGGGGGCGCGCCCCGGAGCTGCTGGCGCTGCTGGACCGGGCGCTGGCGGCGGGCGTCGATCTGTCGCTGGACAGCTATCCCTACACCCCGGGCTGCACCACCCTGGCCGCGCTGCTGCCGAGCTGGGCCGCCGAGGGCGGGCCCCGGGCGATGCTGGCGCGGCTGCGCGAGGCGGGGACGGCGGAGCGGATCCGCCATGCGCTGGAGGTGACGGGGGCGGACGGCTGTCATGGGGTGCCGGTCGACTGGGAGACCGTGGAGATCTCGGGGGTGGGCAGCCCGGTCCTGTCCGGCTGGGTGGGCCGCACGGTCGGCGGCGCGGCCCGCGAGCGCGGTGAACGGCCCTGGGAGTGCGCGCGGCGCCTGCTGACCGAGGACCGGCTGGCCACCACCGTGCTGCAGCACGTGGGACATGAGGAGAACGTCCGGACGATCATGCGGCACCGGGTGCACACCGGCGGCAGCGACGGCATCCTGCACGGCGCCAAGCCGCACCCCAGGGCGTACGGCACCTTTCCGCACTACCTCGGTCACTATGTACGTGAGCTGGGCGTGCTGTCGCTGGAGGAGTGCGTGGCGCATCTCACGTCCCGTCCGGCCGCCCGGCTCGGGCTCCCCGACCGGGGTCTGATCCGCGAGGGATGGCGGGCCGACCTGGTGCTCTTCGATCCGGCGACAGTGGCCGCCGGCTCAACATTCCAAGATCCGAAGCAGGTTCCGACCGGCATTCCTTATGTCCTGATTGACGGACGCTTTGTGATGGAAGACAGCCGCCGAACCGGCGTACTGGCCGGCCGGAGCGTGCGGCGGGCGTCGGCGGGCTGAGCCGCCCCGGATCGCGCCCGCCGGACGGTCGTCAATCCGCGAGCACGCTGATCCACGCCCCCGTATGGTGGCCGTCATGCAGGTGATCCAGTCAACGAAACTCGCCAACGTCTGCTACGAGATCCGTGGCCCGGTGCTGGAGGAGGCCATGCGGCTGGAGGCGGCGGGACACCGCATCCTCAAGCTGAACACCGGCAACCCGGCAGCCTTCGGTTTCGAGTGCCCGCCGGAGATCCTCGAGGACATGCTGCGCAATGTCGGCTCCGCGCACGGCTATGGCGACGCCAAGGGTCTGCTCGCGGGTCGGCGCGCGGTGGTGCAGTACTACGAGACCAAGGGCATCGACGAGCTCTCGGTGGAGGACGTCTACCTGGGCAATGGCGTCTCGGAGCTGATCCAGATGTCGATGCAGGCGCTGCTCGACGACGGTGACGAGGTGCTGGTCCCGGCGCCGGACTATCCGCTGTGGACCGCCTCGGTCGCACTGGCGGGCGGCACGGCCGTGCACTACCGCTGTGATGAGCAGTCGGACTGGATGCCGGACCTCGCGGACATCGAGGCCAAGGTCACCGACCGGACCAAGGCGCTCGTCATCATCAACCCCAACAACCCCACGGGCGCGGTCTACGACGAGGAGATGCTGCGCGGGCTGACCGAGATCGCCCGCCGGCACAACCTGATCGTCTGCTCCGATGAGATCTACGACAAGATCCTCTATGACGGGGTGACCCACACCCCGACCGCCGCCATCGCGCCGGACCTGCTGACCCTGACCTTCAACGGCCTGTCCAAGTCGTACCGGGTGGCCGGCTACCGCAGCGGCTGGCTGGCCGTCTGCGGCCCCAAGGCGCACGCCGACAGCTATATCGAGGGTCTGACCATCCTCGCCAATATGCGGCTGTGCGCCAATATGCCGGCGCAGCACGCGATCGCCACGGCCCTGGGCGGCAAGCAGTCGATCAACGAGCTGGTGCTGCCGGGCGGCCGGCTGCTGGAGCAGCGCGATGTGGCCCATGAGCTGCTGACCCAGATCCCGGGCGTGAGCTGCGTCAAGCCCAAGGGGGCGCTCTACGCCTTCCCGCGGCTGGACCCCAAGGTCTATCCGGTCAAGGACGACCGTCAGCTGGTGCTGGACCTGCTGCGGGCCGAGAAGATCATGGTGGTGCACGGGACCGGCTTCAACTGGCCGGAGCCGGACCACTTCCGGCTGGTGACCCTGCCGAGCACCAAGGACCTGGCGGACGCGATCACCCGGATCGGCACCTTCCTCGCGGATTACGTGCAAGTTTAGACAGTGTCTAAGTTAGGATGGCCTTCTGAGGTATTCAGGAGGCCATCCATGTACGAGCCGATCCGCACGCCCTCGCCGCACGCGGCGGCCGCCCAGTGCGGCGCCATGCGAGGGCTGCACCGCTCCCGCGCCGAGGAACTGGACATCCGGCTGGCCGGACATCTGACGGCACTGCTGACCGTGACGGACGAGCTGCGGGCGCTGACGGCTTCGCCGGAACTGGACGCCGCCGCCGGCGAGTTGGCCGTATGCGTGGCCCGGCTCCGGGGCGGCGACACTCCGTTGCGGGCCGCCCCGTCATGGGCGGGCGAGGCCCTTCGGCTGCACCAGCGGGCCCATATGCTCGCCGGACAGGCCCTGGTGGTCGCCACCCAGCGCGGGGACCAGCCGGGCGCCGCCCTGGCGGCGCGACGACTCGCCGCGCACGCGGCGGCGCTGGGGCTCACGGACTGAGCCCCAGCCCCCCGCGGGGAACTCAGCCCAGGCGCTGGACCAGCGCCCGGTACTCGTCCCACAGCTCCTTCGGCGTGTGGTCCCCAAAGGAGTTCAGGTGCTCCGGCACCAGTGCCGCCTCCTCGCGCCACACCTCCCGGTCCACCGTGAGCAGCAGCTCCACATCGGCCTCGGGGATGTCCAGCCCCGCCAGGTCCAGCGCGGAGCGCGTCGGCAGCACACCGATGGGCGTCTCGACGCCCTCCGCCGTGCCCTCCAGCCGCTCCACGATCCACTTCAGCACCCGGCTGTTCTCACCGAAGCCGGGCCAGACGAACCGGCCGTCCGCGTCCTTGCGGAACCAGTTGACGTAGTAGATCTTGGGCAGCTTGTCCTGGTCCCGGCCCTGGCCGATCTTGATCCAGTGGCCCATGTAGTCGCCCATGTTGTAGCCGCAGAACGGCAGCATGGCGAAGGGGTCCCGGCGCAGCTCGCCCACCTTGCCCTCGGCGGCGGCGGTCTTCTCGGAGGCGACATTGGCACCGATGAAGACTCCGTGCTGCCAGCTGAAGGACTCGGTGACCAGCGGCACCGCGGAGGCCCGGCGGCCGCCGAAGAGGATGGCGGAGATCGGCACGCCCTTGGGGTCCTCCCACTCGGGCGCGATGATCGGGCACTGCGAAGCGGGCACCGTGAAGCGGGCGTTGGGGTGCGCGGCGGGCGAACCGCTGGCGGGAGTCCAGTCGTTGCCCTTCCAGTCGGTCAGATGGGCGGGCTGCTCCTCGGTCATGCCCTCCCACCAGACGTCGTTGTCATCGGTGAGGGCGACATTGGTGAAGACCGCGTTGCCCCAGAGGGTCTTCATGGCGTTGGCGTTGGTGTGCTCACCGGTGCCGGGGGCCACCCCGAAGAAGCCGGCCTCGGGGTTGATCGCGTAGAGCCGGCCGTCCTCGCCGAAGCGCATCCAGGCGATGTCGTCGCCGATGGTCTCCACCGTCCAGCCGGAGACGGAGGGCTCCAGCATGGCCAGGTTGGTCTTGCCACAGGCCGAGGGGAAGGCGGCGGCGACGTACTTGGGCTCGCCCTGCGGCGGGGTGAGCTTGAGGATGAGCATGTGCTCGGCGAGCCAGCCCTCGTCCCGGGCCATCACCGAGGCGATGCGCAGCGCGTAACACTTCTTGCCCAGCAGGGCGTTGCCGCCGTAGCCGGAGCCATAGGACCAGATCTCCCGGTCCTCGGGGAAGTGCGAGATGTACTTGGTGGAGTTGCAGGGCCAGGGGACGTCGGCCTGGCCCTCGGCCAGCGGGGCGCCGAGCGTGTGCACGGCCTTGACGAAGAAGCCGTCGGAGCCCAGCTCTTCGAGGACTGCCGCGCCCATGCGGGTCATGGTGCGCATGGAGACGGCGACATAGGCGGAGTCGGTGATCTCCACGCCGATCGCGGACAGCGGCGAGCCCAGCGGCCCCATGCAGAACGGCACCACATACATGGTGCGGCCCCGCATCGAGCCGCGGAAGATGCCGTTCTCTCCCGCGAAGATCTCGCGCATCTCGGCCGGCGCTTTCCAGTGGTTGGTCGGCCCGGCGTCCTCCTCCCGCTCGGAGCAGATGAAGGTCCGGTCCTCCACGCGCGCCACATCGCTGGGGTCGGAGGCGGCGTAGTAGGAGTTGGGGCGCTTGACCGGGTCGAGCTTTCTGAACGTGCCCTTGGCGACCAGTTCTTCGCACAGGCGCTCGTACTCGGTCTCGGAGCCGTCGCACCAGACCACGCGGTCCGGCTGAGTGAGGGCGGCGATCTCTTCGACCCAGGAGATCAGCCCCTGGTGGTTGGTGAGGGTGGTGGGAGCCGCAATTGCGCGCGCCACGATCGCTCCGTCCCGCCGGGCACCCAAGTCCGTCCCGGCGTCGCATATTGAGGGTGGAACGGCTCATCGGCCGCCGGTACCGACGGCCGAAGTCCGCTACTGCACATTCGCCCCTTGGGGGCTGCGACCCAGACGCTTCCCGTTTCCGCTCATCCGGTGCCGCCCGCACTCATTTGATCATCCGACTCCCCCCGGCTTCTGTCCAGAGGGCACCCCCGTGACCATCGCCACGTGATACCGCTCCGTAACCTACGGTGGCGTAGGTAGCATGAGCCCATGACTTCCGCGCCCGACGCAGCGCCCGTCGCGCCCCCGACTCCCGCCGGTGCCGCGAGTGAGGCACCGCCGCTCAAGCCGCGGCTGCGCGGCTGGCTGCACGCCGGGATGTTCCCGGCCGTCCTGGTATCCGGCGTCTTCCTGACCGCCCTCGCCGACAGCACCCGAGGCCGGATCGCCTGCGCGGTCTATGTGCTGAGCGCCTGTCTGCTGTTCGGCGTCAGCGCCCTGTACCACCGGGGCAACTGGAGCCCGAGAGCCACCGCGGTACTCCGAAGGCTGGACCACGCCAATATCTTCCTGATCATCGCCGGTACCTACACCCCGCTGACCATGCTCCTGATCCCGGGCGGACGTGGGCAGTTGCTGCTGTGGGCGGTATGGGCCGCGGCGGCGGCCGGCATAGCCTTCCGGGTGTTCTGGGTCGGTGCGCCACGATGGCTCTACACCCCCTGCTACATCGCCATGGGCTGGGCCGCCGTGTTCTTCCTGCCCGACTTCCTGCGCAAGGGCGGCATCGCCGTCCTGGTCCTGGTGATCGTCGGCGGCCTGCTCTACAGCGCGGGCGGCGTGATCTACGGGATCAAGCGCCCCAATCCCTCACCTCGGTGGTTCGGTTTCCATGAGGTCTTCCACTCGCTGACGCTGGCCGCCTTCGCGGTGCACTACGTCGGCATCTCCCTGGTGGCGTATTCGCACAGCTGAGCCAACGGGCGCCCGGCGCGCCCGCCCCCGTGCACGCAGTGGCCGTGGCCGTGAGGCCGCGGCCACTTTCCATGTCATGCCGCCGACCGCGGCCAGCACCACGGCCAGCACGGCCACCTCGCCGGCCAGCAGGTAACTCCCCACACACAGCGCCGCGACCAGCATGGCCAGCACCTTCAGCGCTGCGGCACCCATCGGCATCGGACATCCTCCCCTTGGTTCACCGACCGATTTGGTTCACTGGCCGATCCCCTGCCCCTACACAGAGCGTTACACACCCCACTGACAGTCAGCGCGGCATCAAGAAGGTTGGCGCAAGGCAAAGTCGTTTGACAGTGCTCATCTTTTGCGAGTTACTGTCATAAGACTTCGACTCCTGCCACCGGAGAACCCATGACCACCACCCCGAGCACCCACCCCCGTCGCTGGTGGGCCCTGGGCGCGATCGTCGCCTGCATGCTCACCCTCGGCTTCGACGGCACCATCCTCAATGTCGCGCTGCCGACCATGGCCGCCCAACTCGGCGCGGACAACAGCACCTTGCAGCTGATAGGCGACTCCTACCTGGTCGTCCTCGCCGCCCTGATGCTCCCCGCCGGCTTCCTCGGCGACCGCTTCGGACGCCGCCGGATGCTGGTCCTCGGCCTGGCCGTGTTCCTGGCCGGCTCCCTGCTGGGCACCCTGGCCGACAACTCCTCGGCCGTGGTCGCCGCCCGCTCGGTGATGGGCGTGGGCGCCGGACTGATCTTCCCGCTCACCATGTCGGTCGTCCCCACCCTGTTCGCCCCCGAGGAGCGGGCCAAGGCGATGGGCCTGGTCTCCGCCGCCTCGGCGCTGGGCCTGCCGCTGGGCCCCATCCTCGGCGGCCTGCTGCTCGACCACTTCTGGTGGGGCTCGATCTTCCTGATCAACATCCCGCTGATCGGCATCGCCATCGTCGCCTGCCTCACCCTGCTCCCGGAGACCTCCGACCCCTCCTCCCCCAAGGTCGACATCCTCACCACCGTGCTCACCGTCACCGGACTGGGCACCCTGGTCTATGGCGTCAACGAGGGCCCCGGGCGCGGCTGGAGCTCACCGCTGGTCCTGGGCATGCTCGCCGCCGGCGTGGTGCTGATCACCGCGCTGGTGCTGCGGGAACGCCGGCAGGACCGGCCGATGCTCGACCTCTCCCTGCTGCGCCGGCGCGGCTTCCTGTGGAACACGGTGGCCGCCGCCCTGGTGATGTTCACCCTGACCGGCCTGATGTTTGTGCTGCCCGCCTATCTGCAGACCGTGCTCGGCAATGACGCCCTGGGCACCGGGGTGCGCATGATGCCCATGCCACTGGGCATGCTGGTCGCCTCCCGCGCCACCAGCCACCTGCTGAGCCGGATGGGCCCGCGCCCGGTGATCTGCGCCGGGCTGGCCATCATGGCGGCCGCCGCGCTGACCGGTGCCACCACCGGTGTCCATGACGGCTATGGCTTCACCGCCGTCTGGCTCGCCCTGGTCGGCCTGGGCTTCGGCATGGCCATCGTGCCGGCCATGACCAACGCGCTGGGCGCACTGCCCCGCGACCGGGCGGGCAGCGGCTCCGGCCTGCTGATGACGCTGCGCCAAGTCGCGGGCGCCATTGGGCTGGCGATCCTGGGCAGTGTGATCGCGGGCAGCTACACCAGCCACCTGGACACCGGCCACCTGCCCGGCCCGGCCGCCTCGGCCGCCCAGGACTCGGTGATCGGCGCCCACGCGGTGGCCGCCAAGCTGGGCGACCGGGCCCTGGCACACTCGGCGGACAGCGCCTATCTGCACGGTATGGACCTGGCCCTGGCCATCAGCGGGGTCACCGCCCTGCTGGCCCTGGGCCTGGTCGCGGCCTTCCTGCCCAACCCGCGGCCCGAGCGGCCCGCCGCCACCCATGAGGTGGTCACCGATTCCGCCCATGCCTGAGAATTCGGTCATGGCCTCAGCACATCCCTCCCCCGCCGCGCAGCCCGGTCCCCGGCTGGGCCTGCGCGAGCGGAAGAAAATCCAGACCCGGCAGGCGATCCGCGACGCGGCCTACCGGCTGTTCGAACGGCAGGGGTACGACGCGACCCCGGTCGACCAGATCGCCGAGGCCGCCGATGTCTCCCCCAGCACGGTCTTCCGCTACTTCCCCACCAAGGAAGACATCGTGCTCACCGACGAGTACGACCCGCTGATGGAGGCCATGCTCCGGGACCGCCCGGCCGGGGAACCCCCGCTGACCGCCATCCGGAACGTGGTGCTGGGCGGTCTGGAGCAGATGATCGGCAGCAACAGCCCGGAGATGCGGGTGCGGATGCGGCTGATCCGCGAGGTGCCCGCGCTGCGCGCCCGCGCCGGCGAGGGCATGGGCGAGTCCAGCCGGATCCTGTGCGAGATCATCGCGGAACGCACCGGCCGCGGCGCCGACGACCTCCAGGTGCGGGTCCTGGTCGCCGCGGTGCTCAACGCGATGCAGGAGGCGCTGATGGTCTGGGTGGACCGCGGGCAGACCGATGACCCGCTGGCGCTGATCGGCCAGGCCCTGGACTTGCTGGAGCGCGGTCTGACGCTATGAGGTCCGCGTGAGACGGCTCATGGGGTCTTCTCCCGCAGCGGCAGGGCGTAGGGCTTGACCCGGCCCGGCACCCGCGGCGGCTCGCCCACCAACCGGGCGAGCCGCTCCCGCAGCGCGGTGAGGCGCTCGATACGGGCGTCCAGGTCGTCCATGCGGCGGCGGACCACCGCCTTGGTGGCGGAGCTGCGCAACGGGCAGTCCGGGTCCGGGCCCAGCACCTTGCCGAAGGCCCGGATGTCCCCGATGGTCAGCCCGGTCGCCAGCAGCTCGCACACCGTCCTGATCCGCCGCACCTCCTCGGGCCCGTACACCCGGTGTCCGGACGGGGTGCGCCGGGCCTCGATCAGCCCCTCCTGCTCGTAGTAGCGCAGGGTTCTGGGCGAGACACCCACCTGCGCCGCCGCCTCGCCGATGCGCACCCCGTCCTCCGTCGGTCAAAGGTCCGGTCGGTTACCGGTCCAGTCGGTTACAGATCCACCAGTACCGCGCCGATGTGACGCCCCTCGATCAACTCGCACAACGCGCGCGGGGCTTGGGCGATTCCCGGCAGCCGGGTGTGCGGGAAGCGCAACGTCCCCTCGCGCAGGCCGCGGCCGAAGAACTCGTACCACTCGGGGATGAGGTCCAGGTGGTCGAAGAGCGCCAGGGCCTTGATCTGGATGCTGCGGGAGACCAGCGAGAGGGTGTCCAGCCGGGTCTCCGAGACGCCCAACTGGGAGGCCAGCGCGCCGATCAGGGCCACCCGGGCCCGGCGGTTGGCCAGCTCCAGCGCGGCCTGCAGCTGCTCGCCGCCGACATTGTCGAAGACCGCGTCGATGCCGTCCGGCGCCGCCGCGCGCAGCTGCTCCTCGAAGGAGCCGGTGCCCCGCAGCACCACCGCGTCATAGCCCAGCTCCTTGACCAGCACCTCGGCCTTGGCCGGGGAGCTGGTGCTGCCGATCACCCGGGCCGCCCCGCGTTCCCTGGCGATCTGCCCGGCCAGCGAGCCCACCCCGCCGGCCGCGCCGCTGATGAACACCGTGTCGCCGGCCCGTACTTCGGCGCCCCGGACCACTCCCATATAGGCGGTGGGCCCCTGGGAGAGATAGGCCGCCGGGTCCGGCAGCACCCCGGGCTCCAGGCGGGTGGCCTCGGCGGCGTCCACCACCGCGTACTCCCGCCAGCCGGCGTGGGTGTACACCAGGTCACCGGGGGCGAAGCCGGCCGCGCCCCGGGCGGCCACCACCTCGCCCACCGCCTCGCCCCACATCGGCTGCCGCAGCGCATAGGACGGCATGGGCAGGCCGCTGTCCTCGTCCAGCAGGGTGCGCATCACGGCGGCGACACCCATGACGCGGTTGCGGATCAGCAGCTGACCGGGCCCCGGCTGCGGCACCGGGACCTCCGCCACCTCGAACACCTCGGTGGTCAGCGACCCTTGGGGCCGCGCGATCAGATGGACCTCGCGATGTGTCGTGGGAATAGTGCTGGTGCTCATGGGACAGCCTCCTCCGGTCGGACGGACGATCAGCAGGCTAAAACCTGACAGGCACGTCAAGTTCAAGCGGACCAGCCATCCGCCGGGTCAGCCGCCCAGCCGGTCCCCCAGGGTCTTGGCGTCGGCCGTCGGCGCTTCACAGGTGAAGCGGCGGCAGACATACGCGGCCGGACGGCCGTCCAGCAGCGGGCGGCCGGCCAGCAGCGGCACCTCGGCGTCCTCGGCGGAGGCCGGTTCCCCCACCGCCACCACCAGTCCGGGCGCGGTGGACAGCAGGGCGGTGCGGTGCAATTCCCGGGTGGCCGCGTCCTCCGGCGGTCCCACCACCGCCACCTCACGCGGTCCGTCCAGCAGCGCCTCGGCCACCGCCAGCCCCCAGCCGGCGAACCGCGGGGCCCGTCCGGCCAGTTGGCGCACCAGGCCCAGGGCCCGCTCGGCCGCCCGGCGGTGCCGGTCGCTGCCGGTGAGCGCGGCATAGGACAGCAGCGCGCCGGCCGCCGCGGTCCAGCCGGAGGGGGTGGCGCTGTCGGTGGGGTCCTGCGGGCGGCGGATCAGGGTCTCCGCGTCATCGGCGGTGTCGTACAACGCCCCGTTCTCATCGGTGAAGCGGGCCAGCACGGTGTCCAGCAGCAGCCCCGCGAAGTCCACCCAGACGCCCTCGCCGGTGACCTGGGACAGGGTGAGGAAGCCCTCGGCCACATCCGCGTAGTCCTCCAGCACCCCGGCGTGGGCGCCGGCGGTGCCGTCCAGCGAGGTGCGCAACAGCCGTGCGTCAAAGCCCATATGGACGCGGACCAGCAGGTCGGCGGCGTCCACCGCGGCCTGCAGCAGGTCCGGGCGGTCGAAGTAGGCACCGGTCTCCGCCAGTGCCGCGATGGCCAGCCCGTTCCAGGCGGCGACCACCTTGTCGTCCCGCCCGGGACGGGGCCGCCGGTCACGGGCCTGCAGCAGCCGCGCCCGCACCGAGGCCAGCTTGGTGGCGTCCATCAGCCGCTCGGTGTCGGGGAGTTGCAGCACCGAGGCGCCTTCCTCGAAGGTGCCCGCCTCGGTGACCCCGAACCACTCCGCGGCGTCCCGGGCATCCGTCTCGCCCAGCACCTCGCGCAACTGGGCGGGGGTCCATACGTAGTAGGCGCCCTCGGCGTGGTGACCGGTGCCGTCGTCGCTGTCGGCGTCCAGCGCCGAGGCGAACCCGCCCTGGGCGGTGCCCAGTTCGCGGACCATGAAGTCGGCCGTCTCCAGCGCCACCCGCCGGGCCAGGGCGGAGCCGGTGGCCCGCCACAGATGGGCGTAGACCCGGCACAGCAGGGCGTTGTCGTAGAGCATCTTCTCAAAGTGCGGAACGACCCATTCCGAGTCCACCGAGTAGCGGGCGAAGCCGCCGCCCAGCTGGTCGTAGATGCCGCCGCGGGCCATCGCCTCCGCGGTCGCCCGCACCATGTCCAGGGCCGCTTCCGAACCGGTGCGCACCTGGTGGCGCAGCAGGAACTCCAGCACCATGGACGGCGGGAACTTGGGCGCCCCGCCGAAGCCGCCGTGGGCCGGGTCGAACTCCCGGGTGAGCTCCAGCAGGGCCGGGTGCAGCTCCTCGGCGGAGGGCGGGCCGGCGTCCCCCATCGTCAGCGAGCGCCCGGCGAGGTCGCGCACAATGCGCCGCGCGACCTCGCCCACTTCTTCGCGCCGGTCGGCCCAGGCGGCCGTCACCCCCTCCAGCACATCCCGGAAGCCGGGCATGCCGTGCCGGGACTCGGGCGGGAAGTAGGTCCCGAAGTAGAAGGGCTCCGCCTCGGGGGTCAGGAAGACGGTCATCGGCCAGCCGCCCTGCCCGGTGGCGGCCTGGACGGCCTCCATATAGACGGCGTCGACGTCCGGCCGCTCCTCGCGGTCCACCTTCACCGGGACGAAGTGCTCATTGAGGTAGGCGGCGATGGCCTCGTCCGCAAAGCTCTCATGGGCCATCACATGACACCAGTGACAGCTGGAATAGCCCACGCTCAGCAGCACGGGCACCGCGCGGCGCCGGGCCTCGGCGAAGGCCTCGGGAGACCAGGGCCACCAGTCGACCGGGTTGTCGGCGTGCTGCAGCAGGTACGGGGACGTCTCATGCGCCAGGCGGTTCGGCATGGGGCCCATCCTTGCGCAACCGGACGCCGGGATGAGTTATCCACAGGGCTGCCGCAAAAGCCCTCGACACGGAACACTGGTATGTCCGTGGCAACGGCTGGTCTAGGGGGAACGGCATGCAGAGCTCGCTGCCCGCACTGCGGCAGGGTCATCGTGCGGACGTGGAAAGCCTGTTGAGGCGGGCGGTCGAGGAGGAGGAACGGCGCAGCGGCGGCCGTACGGACACCGCCGCCCTGCTGCGCCGGGCGCGGGACGAGCTCGACACGCTGGTGGCGCCGGCCGCCGAGGAGTACGCCGCCTATCTGCGCGCGCTGGACGAGGAGGCGGCCACGGCCCGCCCGCTGGGCTCGGTGCTCTCCCGGGGGACGCTGGGCACTCCGGCGCTGGCCGCGGCGGTGGCGGCGGTGGCCGCGCTGGGGGTGGACCTGGGCTCGGGCACCTCGGCGGGCACGGCGGTGGCCGCGGGGGCGGCGGCCGCGGTGGCCGGTTCGCTGGCGGCGGTGCTCCGGCTGACGGCCGGCTCCTGGTCGGCGGGGCAGCGGCGGGCGGGCCTGCGCGGCCAGCCGGGCGGCTCGGAGCAGTTGCGGCTGGAGTGGCTGACCGCGCTGGAGGTGCGCGGGGTACGGCCGTTCCTGGACCGGCAGCGGATGCTGCGGGGTGCCACCCGGGTCAAGAGCGGCGCCGCGGGGCAGGCCAAGGACGGCGCCGCCCGGAGCGTCCAGCTGCGGGGCGGGGATCGCAGTGCGGCGGCCCGGCAGCGCAGTGTGCTGGCCCGTTCCTTCGATGAACTGCCCGAGGAGCGGGGCGCGTTCCCGGGCCGCCGGGTGGAGCTGGCCCGGATCGCCCAGTGGGTGCAGCAGGCCCGGGCCAGCACCGAGACCCGGCCGGTGGTGGTGGTGCTGCACGGTCCGCCGGGGGCGGGGCGCTCCGCGCTGGCGCTGCGCGCGGCGCAGGCCCTGCGCGATCAGTTCCGGGCCGCCTGTCTGGTGGATCTGCGCGGCGAGAGCCGGGGCGAGCCGCCGCTGCCGGTGCGGGACGCGCTGCTGCATCTGCTCAACCGGCTGGGCGCGCCCCGGGACCAGTTGCTCTTCCGGGAGCGTTCCACTCAGGACCAGCACCTCAAGCGGCTGTCGGAGATCTACCACCAGCATCTGACCGGGCTGCCGGTGGTGATCGTGCTGGACGACGCCTCGGACGCCGAGCAGGTGCGCGCCCTGGTCCCGGACCGCTCCGAGTCCCTGGTGCTGGTCACCTCGCGTGCCCCGCTGACGCTGCCGGCCGATCTGGCGGGCTGGGTGCACCAGTTGGAGGTGGGCCCGCTGGATGCGGCGGGCGCGGAGGAACTGCTGCGGACGGTGGCCGAGGAGCCGGATCCGGCGCCCTTTGACGAGCAGTCGGTGGCCACGGTGACGGAGTTGTGCGGCGGGCTGCCGCTGGCGCTGCGGGTGGCGGGCTCCTCGCTGGGGGCGCGCAGCGCCCGCGGGCTGGCCGCCGAGCTGCGGGCGGCCGGGCAGTCCGATCCGGTGCAGCGCGCCCTGTGGCTGCGCTATGTGGACCAGGGCGATGAGGCGCGCCGGCTGCTGCGGCGGCTGGCGCTGGCCGGCCGGGCCTCGCTGGGCGCGGCCGCGGCGGCGGCCCTGCTGGGGGCCCAGGAGAAGGAGGCGACCCGGCAGTTGACGGCGCTGGCCCGGGCCGGGCTGATCGAGCCGGTGCGCACCGGCCGCTACCGGATGCACGATCTGGTGCGTGACTTCGCCCATGAGCGGCTGCACGAAGAGGAGGAGGCCGGGGAGCGCGGCGCGGCCCATGAGCGGCTGATCCGCAGCTATGCGGAACTGGCCGACTCGGTGATCCGCATGGTGGACGGCAAGACCTCCACCCGGGCCGATATGTTCGCCAAGGGGGCGGGCGGCGCCCATGGCTTCCCCTCGCTGGACGCGGCGCTGCGCTGGCTGGACGACGAGTCCAGCTTCATCACGGCGGCGCTGCGGCATGCCGAGGGCGTGGACCAGTCGGCGGTGCTGCATCTGCTGGGGGCGCTGTGCGACTACTGCCTGCTGCGCGGGGACCTCTACCGGCTGGGTGAGCTCAGTGAGTTGACGCAGGACACCGACAAGGGGCTGCTGATGCGCTCGGTGCAGTGGCGAACCGGTGTGGCGGCACGGCAGTTGGGCGAGCTGGACAAGTCCCGGACCACGCTGTCCTCGGTGGTGGATCTCTACTTCAGCGCGCAGAACACCGCGGGGGCCGCGCGGGCGCTGCGCGATCTGGGCATCACCCTGCACCATCAGGGGCAGTTGCCGGAGGCGTCCCAAAAGCTGCGCGAGGCACTGGAGTTGCAGTCGGCGCCGGAGCTGGGCGGCGACCGGGCGTGGACGATGCACGCCCTGGCGGCGGTGGAACGGGACCGGGGCCGGCTGGCGGAGGCACTGGAGCTGCTGACGGTGGCGCTGGAGCTGCATCTGGAGAGCGAGAGCGTGCACGGCCACGCCTGGGCGCACTTCCAACTGGGCCAGGTGCGGCTGCGGATGGGGCAGGCGGGCCCGGCCGAGGAGGAGCTGTCCGAGGCGCTGGAGCTCTACGGCCGCACCCAGGACAGCCGGGGCGCGGCCTGGGCGCTGACCATGCTGGCCCGGGTGCGGCTGCTGTCCGGGGAGCCCGCGGCGGCCGCAGACGGGCTGCGGACGGCCGCCGCCCGGCACCGGGAGCACGAGGACGCGCGCGGTGAGGCATGGTCGCTGTACTACCTGGGCCAGGCCCTGGAGGACCAGGGCGATCTCGCCGCGGCGCTGCGGGAGCTGGAGCGGGCCCGCAATATGTTCAGCCGGATGCGCGATGTCTACGGTCTGGCCTGCGCCCGGCACCACTCGGCCCGGGTGACCCGTGACCAGCGGGCGGCGCAGACCGGGAGCCTGCGCAACAGCGGTTTCGCCCGGCAGCTGCTGCAGGACGCCCGGCTGGACTTCCAGCGGGTGGGGGTGGCGCACGGCGAGGGCTGGTCGTGTGTGGAGCTGGCGGTGATCGACGCCGGCAATGGCCGGGCGGCCCAGGCGCTGGAGCTGGTGGCGGAGGCCGGGCGGCTGTTCGCCGAGGTGGGTGACCGGCGCGGCGACGCCTGGGCACGGTTCCTGCGCTGCACCCTGCTGCCGTTCGCCTCGCCGGGCGGTTCCGAGGTGGGCACGGCGGTGGCCGGGGAGGAGCTGGCCGCGCTGCGGCGGGAGCTGGCGGCCGCCGACTGGGCGGTGGACCCCTCGCTGGAGCAGTGCGCGGAGGCCTACTCGCTGGTGCTGGAGCGCGGTGCGGAGCCGGAGGAGGGCTGGCAGGCATGGCGGCTCGGCATGGTGCCGGGCCGCCGGGCGCGGGATGTGCTGGCGGCGCTCCCGCGCTGAGCAGGGCTTTAAGGGCCCCCGAGGGTGGTTAGGACTTGCCGCCCTCGGCGGCGGTGCCCGGCTCCGCGGACGCCGGCTCCGCCGCCTCCTCGAAGTCCACCCGCTTCATGTGCTTGTTCATGCTCTTCATCAGCAGCCAGACCGCCCCGCCGATCACGGCGAACACCAGGAAGCCGAGCACGCCAGGGGTGACCTTGTTCTGGTCCAGGTCCTTGGCGAGCGGCACCAGGTGGCCGGCGGCGAGGGTGGCAGTCGCGCTCATCATGGGGTCAATTGTTGCGGATGCCCGCGAAGAGGTCGTCCTCGGGGAGGGACGTGCCGACCAGAGACTTGGCCAGCTCGTACTCCTCGGTGGGCCAGACCTCGCGCTGGACGTCCATCGGCACCCGGAACCAGCCGCCGTCCGGGTCGATCTGGGTGGCGTGCGCGATCAGTGCCTTGTCGCGGATCTCGAAGAAGTCACCGCAGGGTACGAAGGTGGTCAGGGTGCGCTCGCGGCCCATCTTGTCCCAGCGCTCCAGCCACTCCCCGTAGGGCGACTCCATGCCGCGCTCCAGCAGCGCCTCGTGCAGCGCCTGGGTGCGCGGCCGGTTGAAGCCCTGGTTGTAGTAGAGCTTCAGCGGCTGCCAGGGCTCGCCCGCCTCGGGGTAGCGCTCCGGGTCACCGGCGGCCTCGAAGGCCACCATGGTGATCTTGTGGGTCATGATGTGGTCGGGGTGCGGGTAGCCGCCGTTCTCGTCATAGGTGGTGATCACCTGCGGGCGGAACGCGCGGATCAGCTTCACCAGCCGGCCGGCCGCCTCGTCCACGTCCTGCAGCGCGAAGCAGCCCTCGGGCAGCGGGGGCAGCGGGTCACCCTCGGGCAGCCCGGAGTCCACGAATCCCAGCCACTCCTGCTTGACGCCCAGGATGTCCCGGGCCTCGTCCATCTCCTTGGCCCGGACCTCGTGGATGTGCTCCTCGATGTAGGGGTCACCCTGCAGCTTGGGGTTGAGGATGGAGCCGCGCTCCCCTCCGGTGCAGGTGGCGACCAGTACGTCCACCCCTTCGGACACGTACTTCGCCATCGTGGCCGCGCCCTTGCTCGACTCATCGTCGGGGTGGGCGTGAACGGCCATCATTCGCAACTGCTCAGTCAAGGCTCGATCCTCAGTCACTGGGGTCTTCAGAGGGCTCCTATAGTGACCGAAGCGGGACCCGATTCATTCCGCGTTCACAAATCGGCCCACAGGAGGAACGATCATGGCTGCGGAGTCGCCGGCGCTGCCCGATGGCCGCTACGGCCGCACGGCGGACCAGCGCGCCGACCGCAAGCTGAAGATCGTCGCCATGGTGCTGGGCGTCGCGCTGCTTGGCTTCGTCGGCTGGGCGGGTGTGCACTATCTCACCAAGTCGGAGGTCAGCGGTCTGCTGCTGCGCTCCAAGTCGATGTCCGACAACACCGTCCAGGCGGTCCTGGAGATCCGCAAGGACAAGGGCGTCACGGGCGTGTGCACCCTGCGCTCACTGGGCTCCGACGGCAATGAGGTGGCCCGCAAGGACGTCACCCTGGACCGTGCCGGGAGCCACTTCACCCAGCTGGTCACCCTGCGCACCACGGCCTGGGCCGCGGCCACCGAGCTGGAGGGCTGCCGCACCGTCGGCAGCCATTGATCAACGCTCTGACCTGCGTTGACGTAATTCTTGCGCAGTTCCTCCCGGCGACTTCTTCCCCCATTCCGGACGCAATTGTTAGGCTCGTGGTTTCGCCCGCCGATGGAGGTGCACCCTTCTGAGTAGGGCGTTCATTTGTATCCGTGACCCCAAGTTTTTCCCCCAGCACCGACGAGGAGCACCTGTGACCCAGACCAGCGACAACGTCACCTGGCTGACTCAGGAGGCGTACGACCAGCTCAAGGCCGAGCTGGACTACCTGTCTGGTCCCGCTCGCACCGAGATCGCGGCCAAGATCGCGGCGGCCCGCGAGGAAGGTGACCTGCGCGAGAACGGCGGGTACCACGCGGCCAAGGAGGAGCAGGGCAAGCAGGAGCTCCGTGTGCGCCAGCTGACCCAGCTGCTGGAGCACGCGAAGGTCGGTGAGGCCCCCACCGAGTCCGGCGTGGTCGCTCCCGGCATGGTCGTCACCATCGCCTTCGACGGCGATCCGGACGACACCCTCAGCTTCCTGCTCGCCTCGCGGGAGTACGCGAGCTCGGACATCGAGACCTACTCCCCGCAGTCGCCGCTGGGCTCCGGCGTCAACGGCAAGAAGATCGGTGAGGACGCCCAGTACGAGCTGCCCAACGGCCGCAAGGCCATGGTCCGCATCCTGGAGGCCAAGCCGTACAACGGCTGAGCCGCCCGCCGGCCGACGGCCCCCGGAGCTCCTCGCGAGCCCGGGGGCTTTGTCATGTCCGGTGCCCGGCGGCTCAGGCCGCCGCCGAGCGGAACTTGCGCACCGCCAGTCCCCGGAAGACCACGATGATCAGCACCGACCAGATCAGCGAGGCCCAGGCCGGGTGCTGCATCGGCCAGGCCGAGGGCACCGGATAGCCGGGCGGCAGGTTGCCGAACAGCTCCCGGGCCGCCTGCACGGTGGCGCTGAAGGGATTCCACTCCGCGATCACCCGCAGCACGGTGGGCATATTGCTGGAGGGGACAAAGGCATTGGAGATGAAGGTCAGCGGGAACAGCCAGATCAGCCCGCCCGAGGTGGCCGCCTCCGGAGTCCGTACCGACAGCCCGATCAGCGCCCCGATCCAGGAGAAGGCGTAGCCCAGCAGAAGCAGCAGGGCGAAGCCCGCCAGCGCCCGGAGCACACCGTGGTGGATGCGCCAGCCCACGATGGCCGCCACGACCGCCAGCACCACCAGGGTCAGCGCCGTCTGCACCAGGTCGGCCAAGGTGCGGCCGGTGAGCACCGCGCCCCGGGCCATCGGCAGCGACCGGAAGCGGTCGATCAGCCCCTTGTGCATGTCATCGGCGATGCCCGCGCCGGCGCCCGCGGTGGCGAAGGTGACGGTCTGCGCGAAGATGCCCGCCATCAGGTACTGGCGGTAGGCCGAGGGGTCGGTGCTGCCGCCCACCGCGATGGATCCGCCGAAGACATAGCTGAACAGCACCACGAACATGATCGGCTGGACCAGCCCGAACACCACCACCTCGGGTATCCGCAGCATCCGGATCAGGTTGCGCTGGGCGACCACCAGGGAGTCATGGACGGAGCGGGCCAGGGCGCTCCTCCTGGGCACCTCGCCGCCGACGGCGCTCATGACGCCGCTCCTTCCCGGGGCCGCCGGCCCGCCCCGCGCTCCGCGCCCTTCGTGCCTTCCGCACCCTCGGCGCCCTCGGCCGTGTGCCCGGTCAGCGAGATGAACACATCGTCCAGGGTGGGGCGGCGCAGCCCGATGTCGTCGATCTCGATGTCCCGGGCGTCCAGTTCGCGGATGACCTCGGCCAGCAGCCGGGCGCCGCCGGAGACCGGGACGGTGATCCGGCGGGTGTGCGGCTCCACCGTGGAGCCTCCCTCGCCGAGGCCGCGCAGCACCTCGTCGGCGATGCCGATGTGCTCGCGCCGGTGCACCACCACCTCCACCCGCTCACCGCCGGTGCGCGCCTTGAGCTGGTCGGAGGTGCCACGGGCGATCACCCGGCCGTGGTCGACCACCGCGATGTCATGCGCCAGGTGGTCGGCCTCCTCCAGGTACTGGGTGGTGAGCAGCAGGGTCGTTCCGCCGGCCACCAGTTCCTGGATGACCTCCCACAGCTGCTGCCGGTTGCGCGGGTCCAGGCCGGTGGTGGGCTCGTCCATGAACATCACCGGCGGGCTGACCACCAGGGCCGCCGCCAGGTCCAGCCGGCGGCGCATGCCGCCGGAGTAGGTCTTGGCCGGGCGGTCGGCCGCGTCCGTCAAGTGGAAACGTTCCAGCAGCTCTTCGGCCCTGGCCCGGGCCCTGCGCCCGCCGATCTGGTAGAGCCGGCCCACCATGGCCAGGTTCTCACGGCCCGTCAGATACTCGTCCACGGCGGCGAATTGACCGGAGAGCCCGATGCGGCGCCGCACCTCGTCGGGTTCCTTGAGTACATCGACGCCCGCCACCACGGCACTGCCGCGGTCGGGTTTGATCAGAGTGGTGAGCACACGCACGGCGGTGGTCTTGCCGGCCCCGTTGGGGCCCAGCAGCCCCAGGACGGTCCCTTCCGGCACATCGAGATCGACGCCGTCCAGAGCCCTTACCTCGCCGAAGGCCTTTTCCAGGCCCTCGGCGTATATAGCGCCTGGCATGGAGCTTCTCCCCGTTGGATGAGGTGATACAGCAGTCTACGTTCGCCGCGCCGATCCCGCCCCGGGAAGCGGGCACCGTCAGGAGATCACCGCGTAGCCCGCCGCGCGCAGCGCGGTGCCCACCGCCGCGCAGTGCTCATGTCCCTTGGTTTCCAAGTGGAGTTCGACCTCCGCCTCGGACAGCCCCAGCCGGGGATCGGTCCGTACATGGCTGATGTCCAGCACATTGACATCGCACCCGGACACCACCTCCAGCAGCGCGGCCAGCGCCCCCGGCCGGTCGGTCAGGCGCAGCCGCAGCGAGAGGTACCGGCCGGCCGCGGCCATGCCGTGCCGCAGCACGCGCTGCAGCAGCAGCGGGTCCACATTGCCGCCGGAGAGCACCGCCACCACCGGCCCTTCGAAGGAGCCGGGCGCGGCCAGCAGCGCCGCCACCGGGGCGGCCCCGGCCGGCTCCACCACCAGCTTGGCCCGCTCCAGGCAGCGCAGCAGGGCACTGGCGAGCTGGTCCTCGGAGACCGTGCGCACCTCGTCCACCAGCTGCCGCACCAGGGCGAACGGCACCTCGCCGGGCCGTCCCACCCGGATGCCATCCGCCATGGTCACCGGGGACGGCAGGGACACCGGGTGTCCGGCGGTCAGCGAGGGCGGGTAGGCCGCGGCGCCCGCCGCCTGGACGCCCACGATCCGCACATCCGGCCGCAGCGCCTTGACCGCCACCGCGATCCCGGCCACCAGTCCGCCGCCGCCGACGGCCACCACCACGGTGCGCACCTCGGGGCACTGCTCCAGGATCTCCAGGCCCACCGTGCCCTGTCCGGCGATGATGTCGGGGTGGTCAAAGGGGTGGATGAACACCGCTCCGGTGCGCCGGGCGTACTCCTGCGCGGCGCGCAGTGATGCATCCACCACCTGTCCGTGCAACCGCACTTCGGCTCCGTACTCCCGGGTGGCGGCGACCTTGGGCAGCGGTGCCCCCTCCGGCATAAAGACGGTGGAGCGCACCCCCAGCAGCGAGGCGGCCAGCGCCACTCCCTGGGCGTGGTTGCCCGCGCTGGCGGCGACCACGCCGGCCGCCCGCTCGGCGGCGGACAGCCGGGAGATGCGCACATAGGCGCCGCGCACCTTGAACGAGCCGGTGCGCTGCAGGTTCTCGCATTTGAGGTGGACCGGGGCACCGACCAGCGCGGACAGCTGGCGGCTGCTCTCCAGGGCGGTGGTGCGGGCCACTCCGCAGAGCGTCTTCTGGGCCGTGCGCACCTCGTCGAGGGTCACCGGAACAGCACCCTCCGGCGTTCCGGAGGCGGCGCCACCGCCAACTCGTGCAGCCATAGGCCCAGTCTCGCAGTTCGCACCGGCCGTGACCGCCGTGACCACCGCATACCGAGGGTTTACCGAGCAACGGTACGGGCATGGCCCGGGCCGCGTACTCTGTCCCCCAATCCCGAGCTTTTCCAGCCCGCGTACGAAGTGAGTCCCCAGCCATGCCCACCCCTCCGGACATGACGGCCGACGTCGCACCAGGTGTCCTCGACACGCTCCAGCACCAGGTCGCCGTCTTCGCCCGCCGCGCCGAGCAAACCCGCCTCGGCGGTGTCGGCCGGGTCGCCAACTCCATGGACCGCGCCGCCTACCTGCTGCTCAACCGGCTTGACCAGGAAGGCCCGATGGGCGTCAAGGCGCTCGCCGCGGGGATGGGCATCGACTCGTCCACGGTCACCCGGCAGGTGGCGCCGCTGGTGGACACCGGCCTGGTGAAGCGCACCTCGCACCCCGAGGACGGGCGCGCGGTGGTGCTCCAGCTCTCGCCGCGCGGCAAGGCCCGTCTGGAGGAGGTGCGCGCCTCCCGCCGGGAGCTGATGGCGCTGTGCACCGACGGCTGGACCGAGGACGAGCGGGCCGCGTTCACCACCCTGCTCTCCCGCTTCAACTCCGCGCTCTCCGAGGTGCACAGCACCGTGCCGCAGGTGCCGCCGACCTCTTGACCCTGCCGGGCCGCTGCCTTTGTCCTTGAGGGATGAAACAGCGGCAGGCGGCCCGGGAGCGCCGTCGCGCCCGGGAGTTCGAGGTCTTCGCCGGGGGCGCGGGCGGGCGGCTGCTGCACACCGCCCTGCTGCTGACCGGGGAGCCGGCCGCGGCCGAGCGGCTGCTGGTCGAGGCCCTGGCCCATACCTACGCCCGGTGGGACCGGCTGCGCGGCGAGGATCCCTATGAATGCGCCCGCCAGGAGCTCACCGTCCGCTTTGTTCACTCGGCGCGGCGCTACCGCCGCTGTCCCGGCGGCGTCCTGGAGCGGCTGAGCCCCCAGGAACGCCTGGTGCTGGTGTTGCGACTGCATGAGGGAGTCGCCGAGGAGCAGGCCGCGGCCGCCCTGGGGCTGCCGGTGGAGCGGGTACGGGCCATCTGTGCCCGGGCGGTGGCCACCGTGCGCAGCCGGCCGCCGGCGGCCGTGTCATGAACTCCTACGACCGCAAACAGGACGAGGTACGCCGGCTGCTGGCCGCCTCGCGGCCGGCCCTGCCGCCCGGCCTGACCGCCCGGGCGGCGGTGCGCGGCCGCCGGATCCTGCGCCGGCGCCGGCGGCTGCGCACGGCCGGCTGGACGCTGCTGGCGCTGGCGGTCACCGCGTTCTGTATCTGGGCCGCGCTGGTGCGTCCCTGGGTGGCGCCTCCGGCGGAGACACCACCCCTGATCTGGGACCGCTGACTCCGGCCCCCGGGCCCGCTGTCAGCCCAGCGCCTGCTTGATGTCGGCCAGCAGGTCGTCCGCCGACTCGATGCCCACCGACAGACGCACCAGGTCCGCCGGGACCTCCAGCGGGGAGCCGGCCGTGGAGGCGTGCGTCATCCGGCCCGGGTGCTCGATCAGCGACTCCACGCCGCCCAGTGACTCGCCCAGGGTGAACAGCTCGGCGCGGTTGCAGACCTCCACCGCCGCCTCCTCGCCACCCGCGACCCGGAAGGAGACCATGCCGCCGAAGGCGCGCATCTGCTTGGCCGCGACCTCGTGCAGCGGGTGGCTCTCCAGGCCCGGGTAGTACACCTCGGTGACCTTGGGGTGGGCCACCAGCAGCTCGGCCACCCGCTCGGCGTTGGCGCAGTGCCGGTCCATGCGCACCGCCAGCGTCTTGATGCCGCGCAGCGTCAGCCAGGCGTCGAACGGACCGGCCACCGCGCCCATCGCGTTCTGGTGGTAGGCCAGCTCCTCGCCCAGCGCCTCGTCCGCGGTGATCAGGGCGCCGCCCACCACATCGGAGTGCCCGCCCATGTACTTGGTGGTCGAGTGCACCACCACATCGGCACCCAGCGCCAGCGGCTGCTGGAGGTAGGGGCTGGCGAAGGTGTTGTCCACCACCAGCCGGGCGCCCGCCTGGTGCGCGACCTCGGCCACGGCGGTGATGTCGGTGATGCCCAGCAGCGGGTTGGAGGGGGTCTCCACCCAGACGGCCTTGGTGCTCGGCCGCAGCGCGGCACGGACCGCCGCCGGGTCGGAGGTGTCGGCCACCGACCACTCCACGCCCCAGCGCGAGATCACCTTGGCGAACAGGCGGAAGGTGCCGCCGTAGGCATCGTCCGGGATGACCACATGGTCGCCCGGCGCCAGCAGGGTGCGCAGCAGGGTGTCCTCGGCCGCCAGCCCGGAGGCGAAGGCCAGGCCCCGGCGCCCGCCCTCCAGGGCGGCCAGGTTCTCCTCCAGGGCGGTGCGCGTGGGGTTGGCGCTACGGCTGTACTCATAGCCGCCGCGCAGGCCGCCCACGCCGTCCTGCTTGTAGGTGGAGACCTGGTAGATGGGCGGAACGACGGCCCCGGTCAGCGGGTCCGGTTCCTGCCCGGCGTGGATGGCGAGGGTTTCGAAGGAGTGCTGGTCGCTCATTGTCCCGAGGGTAGTCCCGGTTTCCCGGAACGAGGCTGTTCACTTGTTACCGGGACATGAACGATCGGCCGCCGCCCGTCCGCTTCCCGCCGGTCCCCGCCGCTCCCGCTGATCCCCAGGAACGATTGCTCCCGCCCCCTCGTCCTCTACACATCCGCTCCCTTCTCCCCTTCTCCTCTCAGGACAGCTCATGGAGTTTCTGCTCATCCTGCTCGCGATCGTGATCATCTGCGGGTTTGTGGCCACGCCCGCGATGCGCCGCCGGCGTGCCGGGCAGGACGCGCTGCGGGGCGCCGGAGCGGCCGTCGACCCGGCGGGGGCACATGGCTTCCTGCCGCCGGAGCGGCTGGACGAGCGGCTGCCCGGTCCCGATCCGGAGCTGCTGGCCGCGGTCGCGGAGGCCCGCCGTACCCAGGACTGGAAGCCGGCCGCCGAGCTGCTCTCCCGCACCCCGGCCGGCAGTGAGCTGCGCTGGCACCGGGTGCTGACCCTGGCCGGCGCGGCCGCCCGTGAGCTGATGGAGTCCCCCGGCACCGGCGGTCTGTGGCTGCGCCACTGGCGGGTGGTGGCCCCCAAGGACGCCGGCGGCGCCGCCGTCCAGGCCCAGTTCCTGCTGCTGCGCGCCCTGCACGACCCCTCCTCCCAGGACTACCGCATGATCCTGGAGGAGGCCCGCGAGGTCTGCGCCGAGGCGTCCCTGCTGGCCCCCGGCGACCCGGTCCCCGCCATCATCGAGCTGGGCATCGCCCGTGGCCTGGGGGTGAGCGAGGCGGAGTTCCAGTCCCGCTGGGAGACGGTCCTGGCCCGCGCGCCCCAGCACATGGGCGCCCACCTGGTGGCGCTGCGCTACTGGAGTGCCTCCTGGCACGGCTCCCAGGAGCAGGCCGACGCCTTCGCCCAGCGGGCCGCCGCCGGTGCCGCCCCGGGCAGTCTGCTGCCCGCGCTGCCGCTGTTCGCGGTCTTCGACCACCTTCCGGACGTCAATCTGGTGCGGACGCTCTTCCAGAGCGTGGTGATCCGCGAGGCCGTCGAGGCGGCCCAGTTCGCCGTGAACCACGCCCCCGCCGACCATCCCGAGCTGCCCCAGGTCCGCCATCTGCTGGCCTGGTTCCTGGTGAACGCCGGCCGCTACGGCGAGGCCCTGGAGCACTTCCGCGCGGTGGACGGCCATGTCGGCGCCCTGCCGTGGACCTGCACCCCGGAGCCGGTCACCGCCTACACGCTCTGCCGCGCCCAGGCCGTGGCCGGCTGGGAACGCACCCGCGCCTGAGCCCGGGAACCCGGTGGCCCCGCGCCGCCGGGGAATTCCCTCCCCCGTCGCCCGGGTTGAACCGGTCACCCCTTGGAGTCCTTGGAGCCGCCACCATGACCTACCGCCCCCACCCGGCCCTGCCCACCTCCGCCGAGGCCCTCCCCGGCCGCCCGGAGCCGGCCTTCGCCCTCCCCGGCCGCCATGCCGTCCTCGGCAACCCGCTGACCGGCCCCTACCCCGACGGCCTGGCCGTCGCCGACTTCGGCCTGGGCTGCTTCTGGGGCGCCGAGCGCATCTTCTGGCAGACCCCCGGCGTCTGGACCACCGCCGTGGGCTACCAGGGCGGTCACACCCCCCATCCCACCTACGAAGAGGTCTGCAGCGGCCTGACCGGCCACACCGAGGTGGTCCGCGTGGTCTTCGACCCCGCCAAGGTCTCCTACGAGACCCTGCTCCGCCTCTTCTGGGAGTCCCACAACCCCACCCAGGGCTTCCGCCAGGGCAACGACCACGGCACCCAGTACCGTTCGGCGATCCACACCCACTCCCCCGCCCAGCAGTCCGCCGCCCTGGCCTCCCGCGACTCCTACCAGCCGGTCCTGCGCGCCTCCGGCTACGGCGACATCACCACGGAGATCGCTCCGGCGGGTCCGTTCTATTACGCCGAGGCATACCACCAGCAGTACTTGGCGAAGAACCCGGCGGGGTACTGCGGGATCGGGGGGACGGGCGTCAACCTAAGTGACCCTTCCACTTGGGGTAACGGCGGCTCTTGCCCGACTGGGGTTGCGCCCACTGGCGACTGACCGCCCCTGACGGCGCCTGGATGTTTCCCAGCCTGCCCTCGCCCTGTAACCCAGCTGCTGGGTACGGTCATTGTCGTGTCCGGCGTGCGCTGGTTGGTCACCAGTAGTCGCGTGCGTCGGAGGATCGCGCACGACTAGGGGAGCTGGTACCGGCATGCCGTCGCACGCTGCTCGGGCATCGAAGGAAGGGTTCACCGCAGCACGGGCTGCGCAGGCCATGTCTGCGGCCTGTCGGGCAGCCGGTCTGGACGACCGGGACGCGGAGTTGATCCGCCTCGGTGAGAACGCGCTGTTCCGGCTGGCTTCCGTACCGGTGGTCGTCCGGGTCGCTCGCTCGGTGGACTTTCTGGAGTCGGTACGCAAGGAAGTGGCTGTATCCCAGTGGCTACAGCAGGAGGGCTTCCCTGCCGGCCAAGTTGTGGGGGACTTGGAGCAACCGCTTCTGGTTGATGGTCATCCCGTCACCTTCTGGCATCTGATCAATGAGGGTGCCCGCAAGGCGACTTACGGTGAGCTGGGGGCCATGCTCCGCGATCTGCATTCGCTGAGTGTCCCGTCCTGGCTGGAATTGCCGTCGTACGACGTGTTCGGCCGGACAGATCTGCGCATCGAAGGGTCGAGGGGAGTGCCCGAAGCCGACCGGGAGTTCCTGCGGCAGCGGGACAAGGAGCTGCGCCAGCAGTGGGCGGAGCTGCGTTTCGAGTCGGCTCGCGGGCCCCTGCACGGTGATGCCCACGTACAGAACCTCATGGTGGACCACCGGGGCCAGGTGGTGCTCATTGACTTCGAGGGTTTCAGCTTCGATCACCCGGAGTGGGATCTGATGGTGACGGCTGTGGAGCATCACAGCCTGGGGTGGCAGACGCGGGAGCAGTACGCGGATTTCGTGGCGGCCTACGGGCGGGACCTGCGCGAGTGGCCGGGCTACGAAACGCTGCGCGGGATACAGGAGTTCCATATGACCACGTGGCTGATGCAGAACGTCAACGAGGGAGAGCAGGTGGCGCAGGAGTATGCGCGTCGCATCGCGTCTTTGCGGGACGAGGACGCCCCGAGGGATTGGCACCCCAGGTAGCGCTCACTCGTCTTCGATGCGCGCGAGGGCTTCCCGCACCTGGTCGTTGAACTCGGCCACGGCGCGGTTGCCGGAGTGGCGGCTGACGTCGGCCTGGAAGTCGGCAACGTAGCGTTGGAAGCGGGCGGATTGCAGGGAGTCACCCGCTTCCACGGCAAGCGTGGCCGTAGCCAGGGCGCTTTCCAACTCGCCGTCCAACAACTGGCTCTGGGCGAGGACCATTCGGCAGAACCCGAGACTCCGGGCGTACTTGGGGTCGGTGACGTCCACGGCGCGTTGCGCGTGGCGTACGGCTTCCTTGCGCAGCTTGAGGTCGCGGAAGCAGTGGCAGAACTCGCCCATGAGTTCCGAGGGAGTGAAGTAGGAAAGCCACTCGGGGTCCTCGGCGCTGTCGGCCCGCTCCAGATAGCTTTCCGCCTCGTTCATGGCCCGTCCGGCGCCTGTGACATCTCCGGCGTTCGACAGAGCCCGGGCTTCCATGGAAGCGAACATCGCCATGGCGCGTGGTGTGGCTCGCCCTCTGGCTCCTTCGAGGGCGGCACGCGCGAGTTGGGCCGACTGGGCGTAGTTTCCGAGGTAGTTGGCCTGGTGGCTGAGGTTGGCCAGGATGCGTCCGCCGAACATGCGGTCATCGGTGAACTGGGTTAAGCGCAGTGTGGAAGTCAGGTACCGGTGGGCCGTGCGATGGCTTCCGGAGTCGTAGGCGGTCCACCCAAGTAACTGGGCGATTTCGGAGGCGGCTCCGAAGAGGGCGGTGCCCACCTTTTCGCTGTAGCTGGCATGGAGCAGTGGCAGCACTTCGTGTCGGAAGTAGACGCGCAGTGCTTTGTGCCCGTGTCCCCCGCCGAACTGGAAGTCCAGCTCCATGAACATCTTGCCTGCGGTGCGGATGGCCCGTACGTCGCGCATCCCGACGCGTTCGCGATCGGGCCGGTCGGTCACAACTCCATCAGGTCGGGCGGTGATCCAGGACAGCACGGCAGCGTGCAGCTCGCCATCGGCGACGATCAGCCCGGTGTTGGCGGGTGGTTCTGGACGCTCGGAACTGACGCTGTCGAGTCTGGCGAGTGCGTCGGCGGCGGTGCGGGGGTAACTCACGTCCACGGGTGCGGGCTGTGGGGCTGTGAAGAACCCCAGATCGGCCGGGGTGACCCGGCGCTCCAACTTGGCGCTCAGCGCGTCGGCGAGAACAACGGCCGTCTTGGGATGGATGCTTGATCCATCACGCCACCGTTGGACGGAGACGTGCGTGGTGCCGAGGCGTTCTCCTCGCTGATCTGCCAGGTCACGCATGCGCTTGGCCAGGCCCTTGTTCGAGACCTTGGCTTCTTCCATGAGCGAGATCAGCTGTTGGTTCGGCGTGCGCTCCATGGCCCCCCGCTATCTCCGCTGACAGCTGGTGTACATGGTGGCACGGCAGGTCACCTTAAGGGGGTTCATTCGTGAACCCCCTCCGCTGTCACTGGTGTTCATGTGAACCCCCCGGTGAACACTGCCGGTGAACCTTCTCGCGCCGTTGACTGGCCGCACGCGATGTCGGACGGCCGGACGCCACCGGCAGACGGGAGGGGAGATGATGACCCGAACCCAGGACGGCGATCCACTCCAAAGAGCTGAGGGAGAGGCGCCGCTACGGGGGAGCATGCGCTCAACGCTGGAGGAGAAGTTCCGTGTGCTGACTCTGAATGTGGAGTCGCCGGACACGGGAGTAGTGGCTCGCAGAACGGTGCGGACCACCCTTGAGGACTGGGGGGTCCAGGACCGCGTGGAGGACGCGATCCTGGTCGTTTCGGAGCTGATCGGCAATGTGTTTCATCACGCGTCACCCGATCCGGCCTTGGCCAAACCGGGAGCGCCGAGGCGCCTTGATCTTATCCTCCGGGTCTGGCCGGGCTGGCTGTTCCTCGGTGTGCGCGATGAGGACTCCCGCCCGCCGGCCTTCCCGATGGGAGACGTCTTCTCCCCGGATTTGGCGGCGGATTTGCCTGAAGCGCTGCTGCCTGACAGAGGGCGGGGCCTGCTGCTCGTCCAGTGTCACGCTGATGCGTTTTGGTGGGAGCCGGTAGAAATCGGCGGCAAGGCCATCTATTGCCGGTTCGACCTCGACTCCGACCGGTTGGCGCCTTGAGGCCCCGGGCCGTCTTGGGCGCGCAACTGCCTACGCGATCGGCAGGCGTGCGGCGGCCCGGCTTCCGGGTGGGGTTTGACCCACCTCGCCCGACAGGACGCGGCCCTTCGGCCCGGATCCCCTCCAGCCCGGGGCCGCGTCCATCAACTCCCTCAATGCAATTGGAAATCCACCAGAGAGGTGATGGACGTGGCCAAACAGAGGACGGCTGAATACCCGCAGCGTGGAGACGTGCTACGTCGGAAGGACGGCCAGTTCAAGGTCAAAGGAATCCGTTTAGACCGGCGCCGCAGTGAGGCCGAGCTGCTGATCACGCCCATGCGGAGGGGGAGGTGACGGCCCGGCCATGCCAACGGGCCGCCTTCTGGAGGCGCTTGCGCGATGCCGCCGCTGAAATCCTCGTCGCATCGGTGATGGGGTGATACGGGTGACGGCAGATAGTGCGCGCGAATGGACCGCGTTGGCCGTGCTATCGACTCGGGCGTGGTGGCGGCGGCATGCGTCGCGGCAGGCTGTGCGACAGCCGGTATGGGCCAGTCAGGCCAATACGGGTGTCCGTGAGCTCGTGGCCTCCATGGTCTACCCGGTCCGCAAGTGGTGGTGGCGGCACGTCTCCCAACGTGAGTTGACCCAGCTCCTGGACCGGGCGCGGCTCCGAACCCAACCTGTGGCCGCAGCGGAGGACTCGGCCTGGATGTGCCAGCACCTCGCCGCGCGTGGCGGTGGTCGTGAAGGCGGCTCCCCGCCTCAATAGACCGGGTGGGGGCTTCCGGGGGGAGAGCCGGTTGCTCCCGCCCTTCAACTTCCTCGCGCCGCGCTGCGGTCGGGTCGTCCATGTTCGACCACTCTGCGGCAGCACCCCTACTGGCCGGGGATGAGGAAGAACGGTGGTCAGTTCCCCCTGGCCGCTGAAGCGGTCCGGACCTTGTCGGGAGGTCTGGACCGCGCCAGACATCAAAAGAACCGGACCACCCCTCAAACCCTGGCAGGCCGGGGTGGTCCGGCAGGGATCCGCGAGGAACCCCGGTGCCGAATGGTACCGGGGTCCTCGTCGTGCGTTCGTGCGATGCGCCCCTCAATGGTCAAGATCAGTCAAGTTCTTGGAAGGGGTGGGGCATTCATGTTCGGACCGGAGGAGGGGGCGTTCGAGGCTACGGGTGCCGGGTTCGATCCGGACGACGTGGTCTGGGTGCGCGGCGTGGACTACCTGGGCGGCTGGCGAGATGCCCGGGACGCGGCGGCCGAGTTGGCGGCGGCGCTCAGCGATGCGGGAATGGACACCAATGGCATGCGGATGACGGCGCAGACTCAGGTGGACGGGTCAGGTTTGGTGCGTGTGGTGTGGACGGCCGGCACCGCGCGGGCTGTGGCGCGACTGCTCCGCGAGGCTGGCTAACGGTCGGCTGGTTCGCTCATGGCCTGTTCGGACCTCAGCCACGGAAAGTCAGCCACGATGGCGGGGCAGGCGAACGGTCGTCCGCCACGTGTGTCTCCATCAGCCGCCCTCCGGCATCAGCCACGCTTCTGGGGCCTGAACCGCAGCTGCCCGCCAGGGTGTCGCGGACTGACGGCCGCAACTTCGGTCCAAGCCGCCGGGCCTGCAGAGTTGCGAACTCCGTGTACCTACATATTTCGCGTTTCTATAGCTACACGCTTCGCGCGACGGGGCCGTCGATCCGGGGCAAAGCTAGTAGAGTTTTACGCGCTGGAACCATCGGGTACCCGGTAGTTCCATGTGAGGAGCCTGACTCCGGTAGCACGGAGCCAGGCCCTCTCAACGCAGTCGGTGAGCCCGGTCGCTTAGTCGGAGGCCGGGCTCGCTGTCTTAGCGAACCTCAGGCCGCTCCCGGTCCCACGTGCGGCGCCCAGCTGTTACTGAGCGAACTGCCCCACACAGGCGATGATCGCCATGATCAGCCCAAGCAAACCAAGTGCGACTTGCCACTTCTCAGGGCCGGTCCACTGACGCTTTGGCTTCTCCGTGTCCAGATCACTCACCGATCCTTCCGAACCCCTCCAACTAGCCCTGGAGGACAGGGCCTTCGCCTGTTTGCGAAGGTCGGTGAGGAGGAGCGCAGAAGAACAGCGCCAAGCATACAAGCGATCTGTGGCGGAAAACCTGGAACGTCATCAACTTAGGTCGCATGAAGGGCCGCAGGGCCGGAGCGGCACCGTGGAGCGGTGCAGGCGCGAGCAACCATCGTTGACGTTGGCGCAGCCAGCTCGGCCGCCGATGGCGTCCCGCATACCACGTGGCACTCGCCTGTTGGCCTTCGACTTGCCGCTCTGGACTGTAGGGGTGCTGGGCGGTGGGCGTCCGGCGGGACCGGCCGGCAGGCCGCAGCCCGCCGGGGCGCCCGGACCGCCCGGCGCGCCAACGGCGCGCCCTTGAGGAAGTAAAGCGCAATTGGACCGGATGCCTGCTCAGTTGCGGACGGCCCGGGCGGGGCTGGTGGTGATGCGGTAGGCGAACTGGCCCTGGCTGGCGCTGATTCGGAGTTCTTCCACGATGAGCGGGCGCTGGCCGGTGCCGTAGGTGATACGGGTGGAGACGATGACCGGCGTCGCTTCCGGGATGCCGAGGGCCTGGCGCTCGTCGGGCTGCGGCATCCGGGCACCC
This sequence comes from Streptomyces sp. NPDC052396, assembly GCF_044593195.1. Classification (NCBI taxonomy): domain Bacteria; kingdom Bacillati; phylum Actinomycetota; class Actinomycetes; order Kitasatosporales; family Streptomycetaceae; genus Streptomyces; species Streptomyces sp. NPDC052396. The sequence goes on along the minus strand of NZ_JBIUAW010000006.1, from coordinate 458,936 downwards.
ACGGTCTCTTGCCAGGTGAGCTTGTGTCCGGCTGCGGTCAACTGTGTGTAGATCGCCGCGGGTTCGGTGTCCGGTGTTTCGGCCAGCGGCGTGCCGTCGGCGACGGCGAACGGGATCAGCACCCGGTGCAGTGCCCGGGTCCCTGTCACCGGATCCGCAAGCAACCGATCCACCCCGAACAGCGCTCCCCCTTCCTCCATCTCCAGCAAGGCGGCCGTGGTGGCGCTGGCCTGGGTGCGGTAGACGGTGGGCTCCTCGGCTGCCTTCCAGTCGTGGCCAAGCACGTATGCGCTGCCCTTCCGGATCACGCCCCGGTCCACGGTCAGCGTGGGGGCGGGGAGGGCGCGGACGAAGCTGCCCTTGCCGTGGATGACCTCGATCAGACCCTCCGAGCGTAGGGCGGAGATGGCGTTGCGGACGGTGGGGCGGGAAACCCCGTAGCGCTCGATCAGTTGCGCTTCGGAGGGGAGCGGTGCGCCGGGCGGGAACTCGCCTGCGGCGATGGCGTTTCGGATCTCGGTTGCCACCTGCTGGTACAGCGCACCCGGTCGCTGGATCTCTCCCACGGTCTTCTCCTCACGTCCTGCGTGGTCCGATCGTTTCACATCACTCGTCAGCATAAGTACTTGCGTGGCGGTGAGCCAGGGGTCCACACTCTCTACTCGTAAGCACGAGTGACGTCCGGCAAGTCTGATTGGAGTTGCCATGACCACCCGATGCACAGCGGCGGAGAGCTGCTCCGCCCCGGCCATCGTCAAGATCCTCATCCCGTTCCGCGACAACACGCCTGCGTGCGAGGTGCACGGTGCCGCGCTGCTGGCCGCCACGGGCAACGCTCTGGTGCATCCGCTGGAGGGTGTGCGTGGGGATCACGCGATTGCCGTCTGGTACCGGGCCCAGGCCCTGAAAGAGCACTGATCCCTTATCTGGCCAGGGAGGCCAACACCCCATGCAATCCATACCGGTGGACACGAGTCGGCTCGGTGTTCTGCGGTGCGTCGTCGCGCCGGAGCCGAAGATCGCGGATTTCGAGAAGCAGGAGGTCAAGAAGGACAGAGAGGGCAACACCGTCTACACGGTGGGCCTGGTGGTACGGCAGGACGGCCGCCGCGCCTCGGTGATCGAGGTCTCCATCACCGGTGAACCGGTCGGAGTGGCCGAGGGCATGGAGGTGCGGGTGACCGGCCTGGAAGCCTTCTCCTGGGCCATGGGGGACCGGCACGGGATCAGCTTCCGCGCCGCCGCCATCACCCCCGTTCCGCCCGCCGATACCCGCGCAACCACGACTGGTGGCAAGGGTGGTGGGGCGTGATGGGAGCGATCTGGCTCGCGTTCTTCCTCGCCGCCGTGGCCTGGGCCGTGGTGGCCGGGGTCGGGCTGCGGGAGCGCAAACCGGTGCTGCTGTGGTACCTGACCGGCTACCCGGTCACCGCGTGGCGGGTCGTGCGGACCTGGCGCAAGGTCGCCATCCACACCGACCTTGCCGTCTCCCCCCGGCCCCGACGGGGCCTGGTCGGGGACCTGGTGGTCAAGGGCGATCCACTGCGGCTGGTGCCACCCCGGATCTCGTTCCCGAAAGCCACCCCAACCGGCCTCAGCGCCGAAGTGCGGTTACATCCGGGGCAGACGCCGGCACCGTTCATCGCCGCGGCCGACGCCTTGGCTCATGCCTGGCGCGTCCACGCGGTCCGGGTCACCTCGCCCGAACGCGGCACCGTCCACCTGGCGGCCATCGCCACCGATCCGCTCCAGCGCCCAAACCTGGTCACGGCGCCCGCCGCCCTCCTCTCCGCCCTGGTCGGGATCCTGGAGTCCGGCGGGGCATGGGTGATCAACCTGCGGCGGGTGCCGCACTGGCTGATCGCCGGGGCCACGCAGTCCGGCAAGTCCACCCTCCTCGCCCGCCTGATCACCCAACTCGCCCAGCAGAATGTGGCGTTGATCGGCATCGACTGCAAAGGCGGCATCGAACTCGGCCTCTTCGAACCCCGCCTGTCCGCGCTGGCCACCAACAGGCGCGAAGCCGTGGCCGTGCTCGGCGAGGTGGTGGACGACCTGGGCCGACGGATGAGGGCCTGCCGGGGTGCGGGAGTGCGCTCGATCTGGGACCTGCCCGAAGACCTGCGGCCCGTGCCCATGGTCGTGATCGTGGACGAACTGGCCGAGCTGTACCTCACGGACGGCACCCGCACCGGCAAAGCCGACGCCGAACAATGCTCCGCCTACCTGCTGCGCATCGCCCAGCTCGGCGCGGCCCTCGGCATCCACCTGGTCGTGGCCGCCCAGCGCTTCGGGTCCGAACTGGGCAGCGGCGTCACCGCCCTGCGGGCCCAGCTCTCCGGCCGGATCTGCCACCGGGTCAACGACCCCGGAACGGCCGAGATGGCCTTGGGCGATCTGAACAAGGACGCGGTGACCGTCGCTCAGTCCATCACCACCACCGAACAAGGCACCGCCGTCGTCGCCGGACCGGACGGCGGCTGGGACCGGGCCCGCTCCCACCTGACCTCCACCGAGGAAGCCCGCCAGATCGCCCTGAAATACGCAGGACTCACCCCCGAACTCCCCGGCATCTACCGGGCCCTGCTCCAGTGCATCGAGGACGGGGGTACGTGGTGAAGGAAAGCTCCGCTCTTCCGCTGGTCCTGGTCTTCGCCGCCATGACGGCACTCCTGGTCCGCTCCCGCGAAGTGCGCTGGTGGGAAGCCCTACTGATCACCATCTTCGGCGTCTACCTCGGCCAAACCCCGGTCCTGTTCACGGTCAACAGCTTCGTGAACTGGTTCCTCTCCGGCTTCAGCCACACCTAGTCCAGGAAGGCACCCGCATGCCTATGCGCCCCGTGCGCTGCCCCCTCTGCAAAGGCGAACGACGTCTGAAGACCCGTACCGGCCACTGGCGCCGCTGCCGCTGCTGCCGAGGCAAAGGCACCACCCGCTAACCAGCGCAAACCCCCACACGAAGGAGCACCCCATGGACGACTTCGCCCCACCACCCACCCCGCCGCCACCCCGGCGGCCCACCCCGGAAGGCCACCACCATCACCGACCAGCACCCCACCTCGGCCAACAGGCGCGCCATCCTCGACCGGCAGGCGCGCCTGCGCCAACTCCCCGCGATGGACCGGGAGATCATCGAGCTAGCCAACGACCCGCAGTTCCCTCGCTGGGTCGAGCAAGTGACCGCGACCGGCGGCTGCGCCCACCCGATCCATATCAGCGGGCACACCACCACCCGCGACGCTGCCACCGGCGAGATCCTTCACCACTACTCCACCGCCAACGAACCGGGCGAACGCCTGCTTCTGCGCTGCCGCAACCGCCGCACCAGCGTCTGCCCCTCCTGCTCCCACCTCCACGCCGGAGACACCTACCACCTGGTACGAGCCGGGCTGATCGGCGGCAAGACAGTCCCCACCATCGTCCGCGATCACCCTCGCCTCTTCGTCACCCTCACCGCCCCCAGCTTCGGCCCCGTCCACCACACCACTGACAGCGGCCAACGGTGTCGCCCCCGCCGCGAACGCGCCCACTGCGAACACGGCCGTCCACTCGGCTGCCACCGCGTACACGCCCCGGGCGACCCGCTTATCGGCCAGCCGCTGTGCCCCGACTGCTACGACTACCCGGCACACGTCCTATGGCACGCCCACGCCGGGGAAGTATGGGCCCGCTTCGCCAGAACCGTCCGCCGCCACCTCGCCACCACCGCCGGCATCCCCCAAACCCACTTCCCCCACCACGCCCGCCTCTCCTTCGCCAAGGTCGCCGAGTACCAGCAGCGCGGAGCCGTACACGTCCACGCCGTCGTGCGCCTGGACGGGCCCAAGGGCCCGACTGAGCCTCCACCTGCCTGGGGCACTCACCAACTCCTCACCGGCGCCATACGCGCCGCAATCCGCCGGGTCGTCGTCCACACCCCCTACAGCTCTGCCATAGGGGAGCTGGCACTCCGCTGGGGTCCCCAGTTCGACGCCCGCCCCCTCCACACCACAGGCGGGCCCGACGGCCTGACTGACGATGCGGTGGCGGCCTACGTCGCCAAATACGTCACCAAAGGGTCAGCCGAGACGTCCTCCGGTCTCGACCACCGCATCACAGACCCTGCCGAGATCAACCGTGCTCCCGTCTCCTCGCACATCCGCACCCTCATGCGCACCTGCTGGCAGCTCGGCAGCCTGCCGGAGTTCGAAGACCTGCGGCTGCGTTCCTGGGCCCACACCCTCGGCTACCGCGGCCACATCCTCACCAAGTCCCGTGCCTACTCCACCACTTACCAAGCCCTGCGCGCCGAACGCGCCAGACACCGGAACGCGCCCCTTCAACTCCGCCGGGACGTCAACGCGGTCACGGACTCGCACTGGCGCTACACGGGCTCGGGGCACACCCCTGGTGCTGCACTCATCTCGGCCGGCATCGCTGAGGACCTGGCGGTCGGCCGAGAAATGGCCCGCGAGGCTGTCTCCTCTACCGATGGAGGCGCCTTTGGTGCCCAATGAGCTGCGACATCGAGTGACCGAGTCCCGGGCCCGGCAGGGGCTGCCGCCGGTTATCGAAGACCTGGCAGTGATCGAACGCGTAGCGCTTGCGTTCCACCTCGTCAGTCCAGGCACACCCGAGGAAAGGGCCGGTGCCCCGAGTGTGCCCCGGCCCCAGAGGTCTAGGCGATCCAGTCGAACACGAATCGATCCGGATCCCACCGCTTCCGGGGATTCGCCGGACGCACCTCTATCGACCTCACGCATGCCGTGATCACGGCCCTGCGCTGGGAATTGTTCATCCGCTTCCAGCGCGCCTGCATGTCCTCAAAGCTGCCGACGAACCCGCTGAGAACAGCGATCCGAGAGACCTTGGCGAGCCTGGCCCGGTTCTTGGCCAGCCGCTCCTCGATCGGCTTGCGGGCGATCATCCACTCCTTGTGGCTGATCCGTCGCTCCCCCATGTCCTGGGCAAGGGTCTCAAGCGCCTGTTCGTCTTCCCGAACCTCTTCGTACAGTTCCTTGCCCGTGTCGTCCTGGCCACGCAGCCGTTCCATGAAGACAGGCGACTCAAGTGCAGCCAGGACCATGTCCCGTACGTGATCGTCGGTCCGCTCTGTATTGGTAGCCGTACCCGCGCACGCATCCGTCCCTGGAGTGTTGGGGCAGACATAGCGAGGGACCCCGCTGCGGGGACGCCCGATCATGCCCCACCCGCACGGCTTCCCGTCTTCCTTCGGCTTCCCGCATCGCAGAACACCTGAAAGCAGGTAACTGCGCCTGGTCGTGCCCTCCACGTCACGCCGTCGCGTCGGGTCGCTGAGGATCTTGCGCACGCGGTCCGAGTGCTCATGACTCACGATGCCCGGCCAGACAGCATCGGCGACGATCTCACCCAGCAGCGGGCGTGTGCCCTCCCATGAGCTGCGGGGCGTGTGCTCACGACGGCCGCTGATCCGGGCCGAAGCCAGCAGGCGGCGCAGTCCGTGAGTCTTCCACGGCTTACCCGCCGGGCTGACGACCCCTTTGGCCTGCCAGTCACGGCAGATGCTCGCCAGGCTCTCGTTCGCCAGTACGCGGCGCACGCCGTCACGGATGACCTCGGCTTCACTGTCGCGGATGGTCACTCGGTCGTCCTCATAGCCAAAGGGACGCTTCCCTCCCCCCGCCACCTTTCCAGCCTCGGCGGCTTGGCGCCGCTGTCGCTTCTGGCGCTCGGCCTTGTGCTCGGCTTCGTGGCGGGCCGCAGCCCCGAGCATTCGAGCGATCATGCGGCCGGTCGGGGTGGCGAGATCGATTTCGCCGGTGACGGTGGCCAGCTCCAGACCGCTCCGGTCGGCCAGGTCGATCACGTCTTCCAGCTCGCGAGGGGATCGGGTAAGACGGTCTACGTGCCAGCACACCACCGCATCGATAAGCCCCTCGTGGAAGTCGGCCAGCATTTTCTGCCAGTTCGGCCTGGGGGCTCCGGAGTAAGCGCTGACGTCGTTGTCCGGGTAGACCTCGACGACTTCCCACCCCTTGCGCGCGCACAGCGCCCGGCAGTCCTCCTCCTGGCGCGCGACGCCCAAGCCGGCGCCACCCCGGTCCTGACTGATCCGAACATAGATCGCAGCTCGTGTCGTCATGGGTCACATAGCTACACCCTCGTAGGGACGGGCGTGGCGTGCCCCATCGGCGTGGCGAAGCTGGGCGACTGAGCCGCTGCCAACTGCCGCGCGGGGATCAAGGGCTGAGGAGCCTCAGCTGCCGGATGCATGTCCGATGGGCCGTGTCCGATGGGCCGTGTCCGATGGGCCGTGCACTCACCCCATGCAGTCGTCGTGGGCCAGGTCGTCCCCATAGCCATTGCGGACCGCCTCCAGGAACTGGTCATCGCGGCATCCGGCCAGGGCACGGGTGGCGGCCTCGCAGCCCGGCAACGCCGACCAGCGGTGGGGAAGGCCCGTGCCTCGGCCGGTCAGACTCTGAACAGCATTCCGCGCCAGGTCCAGCCCGCGTCAAGGACCGTCTGCCGCAGGGGGATCTTCATCTCGGCGGGATCGAAGCGAAAGACCTCCTCCTTGTGGAGGCTGCCATCGGGACCCCGCTTGACCACCCATCGCCGGGATACCGCCGTCACCTGCCCACGGGACCACTCCCCGCCGAAGGCCGGCCGGGGCGGGTTGCCGACCCAGGTGACCTCGCGCTGGTGATCGATGGTGCGGACTTCGTGGTTCCGCGTGTCCAGGCGCATATGTGTCTTGACGGTCCGGTCCAGCTGGTTGCGCTGGAAGAACCCATGCCAGGCGGGCTCCATGACCCGCCATTCCGCCACCAGGTCGGCACGCTCCTTGGCGGTGGCGGTGTGTACGACCCATGGCACATCGGGCCCGTTGAGCGCGAGCAGCGCGGCCCGGAGCTCCTGGACGGGGCGCGGTGGTACTCCGTCGTCGGGGTATCTGGTGCCGGTCAGCTTGTCGAAAAGGCCCATCGGATCCAGCTCCTTCCCCTAGGGCCGCGCCCCGGTGTGCGGGCGTACTGTGCGCACAAAGTCCTGGAAGTCTCCCAGAACGCTGTCGTGCTGGGCCTTGGTGGCCGTGAGAGCCAGCCGGATCACCACGCGCTTCCGCGGATCCGTGACGTCCGCCATGGTCAGGTAGGCCTGGGACTGGACGAGGTCGCGACGCACATCACCGGAGACGTCCGAAATGGCCAGGCGCTGCATCAGGCCGGGAGCATCGGCGGAACCAGTCTCACGGCGGACGTTCACTTCCACCGACTCGACGGCTTCCCGTAGTTGCCGCACCGACTCATCGGCGATGTCGGCCAACGTCGTCGCGTCCGGGCGGTATGCGCCGTCGATGCAGATATTGGGGGTGAACCCGGCGTCCGGGTGCGGATACACCGCGGCGAAGGCCACTTCCTGGGCTTCGACCCCCTCCGGAGAGAGCGGGAGCCAGCCCTCCGGGAGACTGAATTCGATCGGCACCGGCAGTGTCATGGGCATATCGGGCTCTCCTTCCGTGGGGGGTAGCGCATCAGAACAGGTCGGTGAGCGCATGCACAGCCTTGCCGGCCGCGTGCTTGGCCGAACTGGCGGCATCGCCGACCTCATGGGCCGCGTCCCCCAATACGTCGGCCACTTCGTGCGCGGTCTTGGACACCTTTTTCGGATCGACGGTGATCTCAATGCCAAGGGCACCACCGACCACGGGGGAGAGACCTATCTTGCTACCGAAGTCCCATGTGCCGTCCTCTTGCTTCTCATAACCCCACTTGGCCTCCGCGCCAGGGCCGGCCCATCCCTCGGCTGTCCCGCCGATTCTGATCCCGCCGATGTCCACGCCCCCGGTAACACTGCCCTTCGCCCCCGCGAACGCCTTGGCGCCGACGCTGACGCCTTCCCGGCCCGCTTTGGCGCTGACCGAGGCCTCAGCACCGGCGAATCCATTCGCCCGCCCATAAACACCTGCGGGCCCGGACTCGGCACTCCCGTCAAGCTGTGCCCGCAGACCCGCGGACACCTCGGCCTGGGCACTGGCGCCCTTGTTGGTAAATCCGTAGTTCGCGGAGGCTCTTGCTCCCCCGTAGAAATCGGCCTTCCCGTCGAGCTGCGTCCACCCGTAGTCCGTCTGCCCCGTCCCGGTCACATGGAAGAGGTCGGCATACGCCTTGGCCGAGCCTTCCTTGCCGGAACCTGGACCGGAGACGGAGACGCCGACATCGGGTCCGGTCACCTTCCATGCGTCGGTCTTCGTCGCGACCACCGGGTCCGGCGCCCCGGCCTTGGCCAAGTCGGTCTGGGCGTGCGCGTTGAACCCGCCGAAGTTGGCGGGGTCCATCGAGGGAGCCGACGCCCGGCTCAATGCCCGCTGAACGCCCTGGTCGGCCTCGTCCACGGCGTGCACCGCCTTGGCGATCGCGTCGGTCCACTCCTGGGCCTTGTGCGCGGCGTCGGCGACCAACTTGGAGTAGTCAGGGTCGTGATGGAGGGCCTGCTGGTCTTTCGGGGAGAGCTTGTCGAAGCCGACATACGTCGCCTTGCCCGAGCTGTCGACCTTGAAGTCCTTCGACTCGGCATCGGTGACCAGGTCCCGCACGGCCTTCTGCAACCCGGTCAACTCGGTGTGCGCCTGCGTCAGCAGGCCGGCCAGCGCCTCGGCCTCCGCCTTGGCCGCCTCGAATTCCGATGCGGTGGCCTTGGCACTGTCCTGATGTGCGCCGAAGGCCTGCCCCTGCCAGTTGCCGTTGGCCAGAGCGTTTTGCACATTCGTCGCGTAGTTGGTCTTCAACTCACCGAAGCGCTCGCCCATCTTCTGCCACGCCTTGGCCACTTCCAACAGCGGCGAGAGGTCAGCGGTCATGACATCGTGGTAGCTCAGTGACACAGTCGGTCCCCCCGGATCACATGTCGTCGAGACGGCTGCGGTATGGCCCCTGTCCTGGACGCACCGCGTTCAACTGCGTCCCGAAGGCACGGTCCTGGCCCTGGAAGAGAGAGTTTGTGCTGCGCAGTGCGCCCAACTCCCCGTTCAGCACGCCCATCAGACGCCCCACCTGGCCCTGCCAGGTGGTCATCGCCTCCGACAGCCCCTTGTCCATGGCCCAGCCGGACAGCCCCTTCAGCCCGGTATCCGGCTTCAGCAGGGCCGACGGGGCCCTGGGACCGACAAAAGGCACACCCCCGCCGTCCGCCAGCCGGCCGGCGGCGGCGGTGTCCGGCAGCAAGTGCTGCTCCATATACGTCGCGGCGCTCTGCTTGTCGCTTGCAGAGCTCGCCAACTTCCCCTGATCGCCGCCCGGCCCACCGGTACCCACGCACAACCCCCCGTCGCGCTTACGCCTCCGCACTGCTCGGCGCCAAGCAGGCGCGCCACAGGCGCCTCAGGCACACTCTATCGATCAATTGTTCAACTTTAGCAACTCCTTAACGTCGCCGGTGTCTACGGCCGGTAGCCCGGCCGAACGGCAGAACACAACAGAACGGACTTGATGGCCCGGCATGTTGAGCCGATCTGCCAAGAGTGTGCGCATATACACGTCGATTTGCCTGGAATCCGTATTTCCAGCGCCCAACAACGGCCAACAAGTGGCCGTTTCAGACGGATGAGTTGAGCGTTGTCCGGCGGGTGGCCGAAGTAGGAGGTGGTCTCGCCGATCAGTTGGCGGAACCGGCGGACATGGCACAGACCTCGGCGAGTTGGGCATAAAGCCCGTGCGGGCGGGCCGGCTTCGCCGAGGGGCCGCCTCCACGGCCTTGCGGGGTCCGCCCGGCAGCCGCCATTGGCCCACACGACGGGGCCGCGGCCCGGGCCCGCGGCCCATAAACCACAGGGTGCCCAGGGTTGCCGTCAGGACCCGTCCGACGGAACCGGGTAGGGGCTGGTCCGGTAGCGGGCGATGGGAGACGTCTTCTCCCCGGATTTGGCGGCGGATTTGCCTGAAGTGCTGCTGCCTGACAGAGGGCGGGGCCTGCTGCTCGTCCAGTGTCACGCTGACGCGTTCTGGTGGGAGCCGGTAGAAATCGGCGGCAAGGCCATCTATTGCCGGTTCGACCTCGACTCCGACCGGTTGGCGCCTTGAGGCCCCGGGCCGTCTTGGACGCGCAACTGCCTACGCGATCGGCAGGCGTGCGGCGGCCCGGCTTCCGGGTGGGGTTTGACCCGCCTCGCCCGGCAGGACGCGGCCCCTCGGCCCGGATCCCCTCCAGCCCGGGGCTGCGTCCGTCAACTCCCTGAAAACAGGTGGAAACTCACCAGACAGGTGATGGTCGTGGCCAAGCAGAGGACGGCTGAGTACCCGCGGCGTGGACTCAACTCCTGGACCGGGCGCGGCTCCGGACCCAACCAGTGCCCGCAACAGAGGACTCGGCCTGGATGTGCCCGCACATCGCTGCGCATGGCCGTACTTGTGAAGGCGGCTGCCCGCCTCAATAGGCCGGGTGGGGGCTTCCGGCGGGAAGGCCCATCCACGTTCCGCCACTGCACGGCAGTCCCCTGCTGGCTGGGGATGAGGAAGAACGGCGGTCAGTTCTCCCTGGCCGCTGAAGCGGTCCGGACCTCGCAGAACCGGACCACCCCTACGCCGGGTCTGTACGGTCGTTCACTGGACAGACCCTGGTGCCATAGCTTGAAGGCCGGTTTGGGAATCATAGGAGGCGGCTCGACAGTGAATTGCCCACTGCAATGGATCGCTGACCACTACGACGTGTACTGCCTGACCCTGGCCAAGGGGCTACTCGGCCGCGATCTCCTCTTGCGGTTGTCCTGCGACGAAGCCGGGATGTTCACACCGACGGACGAGGAGTTGGTGCACGAGTTCCTGGGGGAAGCGCTGGAACACTACGACTCGTGGGGCGCCGTGCATGCCGGCCAGGCGGGCGGGTGGGCATTTGCCCTTGAGCCGGCCAGTACATGGAGCAGCATCTCGGAGCGCCTGGAAGCGGCATCAACCGGCACCGAGGTGATCTGCGCCTTCGCCTCCGGCCCGTTGAGCTACGTGGAGTACTGGCAGGACGGGACCTTTGTGCTGCGGCTCGACACACTCGCACCAGAGCGGCGGGCGGAGGAAGGCGGAACGGATCCGGACCGATTCCTCGAAGAGATGCGACGCGTTGGCTTCTCCCGCGACGGCGGTGTCTCACACCGCCACAAGGGCTTGGCCCTTCTGCATGAGATCACAAGCGTGGCCCTGACTGAGACCGAGACCATGCTCGCTCTCACCGGCAGGATTCCCGCACTCCACTGTGGACCCGAAGGGATTCCAGAAGGCAGCGCCGGGGCTGTGCCCGGTGGAGCAGTAATAGCGAAAAAAGTGGGAGCGCTCCCAGAGCCGAAGAAGATTGCTGCAAGGAGGGTTCGGCAGTCGCCGCAGTCATGCCCGGTTTCCATCAGCAGTCTTGTCGTTGGCCTCACGGGTCAACGGCTTGCCTTTGCCGTACCACCCCAGTGGTCGGCGAGGTTCTCCATCGACCAAGCAACATTCGCCTGCCCGGGATTCCCGCTGCCGGGCAGCCTTGCATCCCGCAGCCGGCCGCCACACTAACAGCGCTCCGGCAAGCGATCGGGCAGATCGCTCCGGCCGCCCTGCCCGCCTTCGCCCGCGAACTCGACCAAGCCGCCGACCAGTTTTGGCAGAGCTCCGACATCGGTCCGCTCTGGCGCTTTATCGCTCAGTGGTCGACCTACGTCTACATCCAGCGTCAGCCGCAAACCGCCGCCCGCTTGTGGGCGTTGGAGGAACTCATCGCAACCGGTGATCTCAGTCAGGTCCGGCAAGCCGCTTCAGGAATCGGCCGCATCCTCGACGAGGCACATACCGCACTGGGGATCTTCCAGCGGTGAACGAAACCTGGCCGGCGCGGAGCGAACGGTGGCACCCGGCCTCTACCCTGAAGAGACCGGGGCCCACACCATCGCCGTCAGCGCTGCGCCGCGCGAGCGGCGAGCGTGTCGCCGCCGACCGACCAGCTGTCGGCGGCGATCTCCTGGACCGTGACCCAGACACTTTCCGGCTTGGCGCCCGTGGCCCGGACATAGGCGTCCGTGAGCTCACGGACCAGCTCGGCCTTCTGCTCGGCCGTCTTGCCGGGCGTCTGCTTGACCTGGATGAGCGGCATGGGAGTACTCCCGTCCCTGAAGTACCGGGCGGGGCGCCCGGGTTGGATGTGTTCATCTCAGCACCGCGCGGCCGGCCGACCGAGAAGCGGATCGAGCTGACAGTGATCGGGAATGGAGATCAGAGGCGGCGATCAGGGGTGGCCGCCTCCCGCCTGGGCCGGCAGATCCGTAACCGCCCGCAGCACCGCGTCCGGCCGTTCCTTGTGCAGCCGGCCATGCCCGGCGTCCGGCAGCAATCAGGTGCGCCCATAAGACGCCCGCGTAAAGAACCCGGACCGTTGCCCGCCTGGCCCAGTGCTCTGACCGGGAGGGTTCACCGGGTTACGACTGGTTGGCCTTCACTTCAAGCCGCTTGATCTTGCCGGCCGGGTCCAGCTCTGCGACGTCCACACCAGCCAGTGCGAAGACCTCGCCGGTGTTGCGGCGTCCAGCCACGGCCCACTGGGCGATGAGCCCGCCCTCGCCGGGGGTGACTGTCCAGACGTGGCGAAGTTCGGCGTTGCGGGACAGGAAGCCGCTGAAGAACTCGGCGATGCCGCTCGGGCCGTGCACCGCGGCCACGCCGTTGGGGTGGAGCGTCGCGTCGTCGGCGAAGAGCGCCATGAGTCCGGCAAAGGCTCCTTCGTCGGTGCCGGCGACATCGGAGAGTTCGAAGTAGCGGTCGAGAACGGTGGGCATGTGCACCCAATCATTTAGATGCTTGGCTAAGCGTTTGCGAGCGCTCCACCATCCACGAACCGATGAGATCGACCTGGTCGCCGTACTGCATGCGCTCGCCGACCCGGTGCGCCTGGCAGTCGCGGTGGCCCTTGCCGACGGGGCGGAACACGCCTGCGGCAGCTTCGACTTCGGCATCACCGGCGCCAGCCTGTCCCACCACTTCCGCGTCCTGCGCGAGTGTGGCGTCACCACGACCCGCCCTGAGGGCCGGCAGCGTCTGATCTCCTTGCGGCAAGCCGACCTCGAACACCGCTTCCCCGGAGTACTCGGCCCGCTGCTGGCCGCGGCGGCCACCGCAACGCGGCCGTAGGGTCATCCACAGCCGAGAGGGGGCGTCCGCCCCGGCAGAGGTGACATCGGGGCGAGGCGGTGGCCGTACGGAGTTTGACTGCATCGCGGGGGGGTGGGCAGAGCGCGTTCACGGCCGGCGTTGAGCCGACCGGCCGCCGCCCAAGGTCACGATGACCCTGGACCGGCGAGGGATTCGCCCCCGGGTTACGGAGATCACATCGACTCCAAGATCATCTACGCATAGGCTTCCCGCCGGTCGCGTTTCGTCAAGTGCACCAGTTTTCCTGGGTATTGACGCGGCGTTAACGGACAGTGGATCGACCACCCCCTGCCCCCTTTCGCTCCCGACGCGACCCTTGCCATCAGATAACCAATAGGGGGATTGCGCCTTCATGAACAAGCGCATTGCTACGTTTCTGGCCGCTGCCGCTGCCGCGCCGGCTCTGATTCTTTCGGTGTCGGGAAATGCCTTCGCCGACGGCGACGTGCACTGGCGGGACGCGAAGACGGGCGGCTGCCTGGTAACCGAGACCACTGTCGGCGCGGAGCACCGTGTCAGCACGGACGCTCCGGGCATGGTCCACTGCTTTGACCCCATCGGCCACCTCAAGAGCGACTGGTCCGACAGCCACGACCATGTGGCCAACCCCAATGGCGCCTGGACCGAGAAGGCGGACAACGGTGAGTGCCTCGCGGCCAACCACCGTGGTGAGGTCTACACCGAGCGGTGCACCAGCCCGGCGGACTACTACGAGCAGTGGTACGAGAAGCGGGTCAGCGGCGGCTGGAACCTGGTGAACCGCGAGACCGGGCAGTGCCTGGACAGCAACCGCCATGGAGACGTGTACACGCTTGCGTGCAACGGCGGCCAGTACCAGATCTGGAAGTAACGCACACCATGCCGACGACGGCCTGACGGACGCCTCGGCAGTGCCCGAAGCACTCCTCCCCTCCCGGTTCGCCGGGGCGGGAGGAGTTGTTGTGCCGGCTTCCGTACGTCCGGCAGCGGTCCGGGGGCACCGTTCTGATCCAGGCGGGACGCCGGGCCCCTCCCCCAGCATCCTCCGGGCGGGCCGAGCCCTCGGCTGCCGAACGAGCCCTGCTGGGTGCGGACTTGCTACGCCTCCCGCTCTTCGGGTGATGGATCGGAGGACGGACTGACGGCCCGGAAAGTGCGCCGGTAGGCGCCTGGCGAGACGCCGATCGCGGCGTGCAGGCGCTGCCGCAGGGTGGCGTCGGTACCGAAGCCCGCCCGTTCGGCGATCCTGGCCACCGGCAGATCGGTGGTCTCCAGCAACTGCCGGGCCAGATCGACCCGTTGACCGGTGAGCCACTCGCCGGGGCTCAGGCCCGTCTCGGCCCGGAAGCGCCGGGTGAAGGTGCGCCGGCTCATTCCGGCGTGCCGGGCCAGGTCGGCCAACTGCAGGGGCCGGTCCAGGTGTTCCAGTGCCCAGGCGCGGGTGGCGGAGGTGCCGGTGTCGGTGCTCGGCGGCACCGGACGTTCCACATACTGCGCCTGGCCGCCCTCCCGCTGGGGCGGCACCACACAGCGGCGGGCCACCTGGTTGGCGACCTGACTGCCATGGTCCAGCCGGATCAGATGCAGCAGCAGGTCGATGCCGGAGGCGGCGCCCGCCGAGGTCAGTACCCGGCCCGCGTCCGTGAACAGCACCTCGGGCTCCAGCTTGACCTGGGGGTAGAACCGCTGGAAGTCGGACGCGTGGAACCAATGGGTGGCGGCCGGCCTGCCGTCCAGCAGGCCGGCGGCCGCCAGCGGGAAGGTGGCCACACAGATCCCGACGATCCTGGCCTCGGGCCGGATCAGGGCCAGGGCCCGGGCCAGCGGACGGGGCAGCGCCTCGCGGTCGCCGATCTCGGCGAAGCTCTCGGCGGCCGGGATCACCACCGTGTCCGCCCCGGCCAGCGCCGAGGCGTCATGCGCCACGGTGATCGAGTAGTCGGCGGCGGTGCGCACCGGCCCGCCGTCCATGGAGCAGGTGACCACCTCGTACAGCGGCCGTCCATCCGGGTCGGTGGCGGTTCCGAAGAGCCGGGAGGCCAGGCTGAGCTCGAAGGGGATGACGCCGTCGACGGCCAGGACCACGGTCCGATGGATCCGATGCATGGCCCGATTCTTACATGTGATGGCCTTCGGGCCACTGTCGGTGCAGGTCGGCCTGAAGAATCCTTGGGTCCATGAGCAAGATGAAGGCAATCAGCCAGGACACCTACGGCGGCCCGGAAGTACTGCGGGAGGTGGAGACCGACCGGCCGGTGCCCGGCCCCACCGAGGTGCTGGTACGGGTCCGGGCGGCGGGCATGAACCCGACGGACTGGAAGCACCGCACCTTCCGCGGCTTTATCGATCACCTCCCCAGGGTGCTGGGCTGGGACGTCTCCGGCGTGGTGGAGAGCGTGGGCGTGGGCGTGGCCCTGCACCGGCCCGGTGACGAGGTGTTCGGCATGCTGCCGTACCCGCATGGGCACGGTGCGTTCGCCGAGTATGTGGTGGCCCCGGCCCGCGCGCTGGTACGCAAGCCGGAGAATGTCGACCACATCCAGGCGGGGGCGGCTCCGCTGGCGGCACTGACCGCCTGGCAGGTGCTGGTGGACGCGGCCGGCGTCCAGCCCGGGCAGCGGGTGCTGATCCATGCCGCGGCGGGCGGGGTGGGCCACTTCGCGGTGCAGATCGCCAAGACGCGCGGGGCGCATGTGATCGGTACGGCCAGCGCGCCCAAGCACGCGGTGCTGCGTGAGCTGGGGGCCGATGAGCTGGTCGACTACCGCACCGAGGACTTCACCTGGATCGAGCCGGTCGATGTGGTGCTGGACGCGCTGGGCGGCGAGACGGCGGAGCGTTCGCTGGAAGTCCTCAAGCCGGGTGGCCAGTTGATCTCGATCGCGGCGCTCGACTTCCCCGAGGGGGTGGCGGAGCGGGCCGCCGCCCGGGGTGTGCGGGCCTACCCGCTGATCGTCGAGGCCGACCAGCAGGGCATGCGGGCCATTGCCGACCTGATGGCCTCGGGCCGGCTCAAGCCGGTGATCGAGGCGGTGTTCCCGCTGGCGGAGGCGGCCAAGGGGCATGCGCTGGGTGACACGGGCCGGGTGACCGGGAAGATCGTCCTCACCGTCGGCTAACGGGCCGGCCACGGCGATCACTTGGGCCCGAGGGCCGGCGGCATGGCCGGCCCCCGGCGGTGCGGGCGCGGCCCGGGGCGGTCGGCAGGTCGTTCCGGGGCACCGTCCTCGGCCGGGCGAACAGCCCGTCGCGCGGGTCCACTTGGCCGCCGTCCGGTTCCGCGCCGCGCATCGCGGCCCCACGGCCGGCCGGGCCGCTGCGGGCGGCAATCCCGGTTGCCGTTTCCGGGACGGCGCGGTTCTCTGGCCGCATGGACGAACAGGACCGCGCCGACGCCGTCACCCGCACCCTCAACGAGGTCGGCCCCCGCCTCAAGCGGCTGCGCGCCCAGCACGGGGTGACGCTGGCGGCCCTCTCCGAGGCCACCGGCATTTCCAAGAGCACCCTCTCCCGGCTGGAATCGGGCCTGCGCCGCCCCAGCCTGGAGCTGCTGCTGCCCATTTCGCAGGCGCACCAGGTGCCACTGGACGAGCTGGTCGGCGCGCCGGAGGTCGGCGATCCCCGGGTCCGTCTGACACCCCGGACGGTCAACGGCAGCACCATCCTGCCGCTGACCCGCCAGCCCGGCCCCCTGCAGAGCTACAAGATGGTCATCCCGGCCGCCCGGTCGACGCCGGAACCCCGTACCCATGAGGGCTATGAGTGGCTGTACGTCCTCTCCGGCCGCCTGCGGCTGGTCCTGGCCGACCACGATCTGATCCTCGGCCCCGGCGAGGTCGCCGAGTTCGACACCCGCCTGCCGCACTGGTTCGGCTCCACGGGCGCCGGCCCGGTCGAGGTGCTGAGCCTGTTCGGGCGGCAGGGGGAGCGGATGCATGTAAGGGCCCAGCCCCGGGGGTGAGTTGGGGGCACCGGCCGCCGCCCGTCAGGCTTTGCCAAACGGTCGACCCACATCATTCCCGCCCCGGCTAACGTCACTCGCATCCCAGCCCCACCACCAGGTGACGCTCACCCGTCGCCGGAAAGCGGCATGCCATGACGCTGGTCAATCTGCCGGAAACCGCCCGCACCCTCCCCGAGGTCTGGCGCTCGGTCCCCGTCACCCGGATAGCCAACGCCCAGCTCAAAGTGGAGCGGATGAGCGGGCTCCCGCTGCCCGAGGAGAGCCACCCCACGCCGGAGGCACTGCTGGTGCTGGAGGGCCGGCTGGAACTCTCCGTCGCGGGGCGGCCGGTGACCGTCCGGGCGGGCGAGGTCTACACGGTTCCGGCGGGGACGGTGCATGCGGTACGGCCGGGCAGCGAGGGGATCCTGGTGATCCTCGCTCCGGCGCCGGAGGAGCCGGCCGGCCCTCCTCGGTGACCCACGGCCGGGAACTCCCCGCCCCCGCCCCGGCGTTGATCACCGCATGACGAATCCCTTCACGGTGACCCTCACCGTTCGCGGCTATGAGACCGACTCCCAGGGCCACCTCAACACCAGCGTGTATATGCAGTACGCCGAGCATGCCCGCTGGTGTGCGCTGGAGGCCGCCGGGATCCGGCAGAGCGCCATGCTGGAGAAGGGTGTGGGCCCGGTGAATCTGGAGACCACGCTGCGGTTCCACCGGGAGCTACGGGCCGGGGACGAGGTGACGGTGAGCTGTGCGTTCCTCTGGGGCGAGGGGAAGACCATCCGGATCGAGCAGCGGATCACCAGGGCGGCGGACGGGACGCCGGCGGCGGAAGTCAACAGCGTGGGCGGCCTGTTGGATCTGAAGGAGCGGCGGCTGGTGGGCGATCCGGCCGGGCACTTCCGGGCACTGGCGGCGGACGGGAGTGTGCTCGGGCTCTGAGGCCGGCGCCCCGGCAGGCCGGCCACGGCGACCCCTTGATCTTCTGCCTACATGCCACTGTCTACAGTTCTGTAGTCATTGGCCACGGCGCGGGATCGCGCGCCGGGAGAGCGGAGCGAGCATGGGGATATCGGGTGACGGGACGGTCACCGTGGAGGTGCGGGACGCGCCGGGGCGGCGGAGCGCGCACCGGCGCCTGCCGGAGACGGGCTGGAGCAAGGTACCCGAAGTCACCGCCCTGTTCTGGATCGTGAAGATCCTCACCACCGGCATGGGCGAGACCGCCTCGGACTACCTGGGCCGCGCCCTGGGCCCGATCCCCGCCGGATGCGTCGGACTCACCGGATTCCTGGTCCTGTTGACGATGCAGTTCCGGGCCACGCGCTACCGGCCCTGGATCTACTGGTCGGCCATTGTGATGGTCAGTGTGTTCGGCACCATGGCCGCCGATGTCTTCCATGTGGTGGCCGGTATCCCCTACGCCGTCTCCGCCGTGGCCTTCTCCGCCGTGCTGGCCGCCGTGCTGTTCGCCTGGAACGCCTCGGAGCGGACGCTGTCCATCCACAGCATCCGCACCCGCCGCCGGGAGACCTTCTACTGGGCGACGGTGCTGGCCACCTTCGCCCTGGGCACCGCGGTCGGCGACCTCACCGCGGGCACGCTGCACCTGGGCTATCTGGCGTCCGGCCTGCTGTTCGCGGCCGCCATCGCGGTGCCGGCGCTGGCCGGCGGGCTGGGCCGGCTCAATGAGGTGTTCGCCTTCTGGGCCGCCTATATCCTCACCCGTCCGCTGGGCGCCTCGTTCGCCGACTGGATGGGCGCCCCGGTCGCCCATGGCGGCCGGGGCTGGGGGACGGGCCCGGTCACCGCGGCCCTGCTGGTGCCGATCCTGGTCCTGATCGGCTATCTGGCGGTCAGCCGCCGGGACACTCCGCGTGAGCAGCGGCCTGTCGCCGCAGGGCGGTAGCAGCGGTCAGCGCAGCCGGGCCCGGTCCGCCGCCCGTACCCCGCTGGCCCAGCCGTCCGCGTCGCGGCCCTTGAGCCGGTGGGCGGTGGTCCGGGGGAAGAGCCGGCCGGTGGCCTCGCCGACCGCCACCTCGCGGGCGGCCAGCACCGGCAGCGCCTCGGGGCGCGGCTCCCGGGCGGTGACCTCGCGGACGGCGGCGGCCAGCCGGTCGCCGATCCGCCCGGCGTAGGCGATCAGGAAGGACTCCCGGAAGTCCCGGGTACGGCGGGAGCGGCCGCGGGCATGGTGCTCGTCGGCCGCGCCGCGCATCGCGGCGGTGGCCTGGACCAGCAGCGAGGTGTACATCAACTCGGTGAGTTCCAGGTCGGATTCAAAGCCGACCAGGGTGGCGAAGCCATACTCGCCGGACCAGACGGACTGGCAGTGGTTGGCGGTGGCCACCGCGTCCAGCAGCAGCGCCTTGGCCCCTTCATAGGGGCCCTCCACGCCGATGCGGCAGGCGGCCGGCCCGTCCGGCGCCGGTCCGTCGGCGGTGGCGGCCAGCAGGGCCTCGTCCAGGCAGTGACGGGCCATCAGCTCCTGGGCCTTGGCGGACAGCGCCTCGGCCTCCTCGGCGTAGTCGGTGGACTCGGCCTTGGCCAGCAGGGCCCGGATCCGGGCCAGGGTCTTGGGCGGTACGGCCACCGGCCGGGCGGGGGCAACCGCCGCGCCGGGCAGCGGTCCGATGGCCCCGATGCGCGGCAGCGCGTCGACCAGGTGCAGGGCGGTCAGGGCATGGGCCGCCGTGTCGAAGCGGGTCAGCCGGTGACGGCGGGCGAAGGCGTCCAGGTCCATGGCGGCCACGTCCATGGCAGCCGGGGTCACGGCGGCCGGGCCCGCCGGCCGCTCCTCGCCGCCCGGTCGGCGCAGTTCGCCCAGCTGGGCGGCCCAGCGCGGCGGCAGGGTGGCGGCCGGGTAGTTCCGTGCCTCGGCGACGATGGCCGCGGTGCAGCACTCGGCCGCCGCGGTGGTGAGCCGGCGCCGGGCCAGCCGGGCCACATCGGCCGGCTGCCAGCCGCCCTCCCAGGCGTGGCGCAGTACCGCGTCAAAGGCCCGGGACAGTGCCGGGGCGGCGGCGGACCAGTCGGCGGCCAGGGTGGAGGCGGCGGCGTAGACCGCGTCCTCCAGGGCGTTCGGGGCAGCGGCGCGCAGGTCGCGTACGGCGGCCCGCACGGCGGCGTCACTGGGCTGGGTCACGGTCCTTCCCTCCTCGGCATACGCTCCCATTCTCCGCCACCGGCGGCGCCTCCCGGGGCGCGGGAGGAGTGGCCACAACCGGCCACCGGCCGTACGCCCCCCGCGTCAGGGGAGCACCTACGCTGGCCGCATGCCGATAGCGAAGCCGGTGGGCACCGGCGACACCACACAGGTCAGCACCATCCTGGCCAGGGCCTTCGACGACGATCCGATCATGCGCCGGCTCTTCCCGGACGACGCCTCCCGCCCGGACCGGCTCGGACAGTTCTTCGGCGGCCAGGTGGACTGGCTCTATGGACCGCATGGCCACTGCGAGTTCACCGAGTCGGCGGCCGCGCTCTGGGCCCCGCCGGGGGCGCATGACACCGGCCTGCCGCCCAGGGAGTGGACCGAACCGCTGCTGGGCGAACGGGCCGTGCTGCTCGAAGAGCTGATCGGGCTGATCGGGAAGCACACCCCGGCGGAACCGCACTGGTACCTGGGGACGCTGGGCGCCGATCCGGCCGCCCAGGGGCAGGGGCACGGCGCCGCGTTGCTGCGCTCGGGGCTGGCCAAGGCGGACGCGGCCGGGATGCCCGCCTATCTGGAGTCCTCCAAGGAGTCCAACCTCGGCTTCTACCGGCACTTCGGCTTTGAGGTGCTGAGGGAGCTCCAACTGCCGGGGAACGGGCCCAGGTTGTGGCCGATGTGGCGCCCGGGGAGCAAGGAGAGCTGAAACGCCGCCGGGCGGCGGCCCGGGGGGGCCGCCGCCCGGCGAAGGGGGTCACCGTGTTCAGGAGCCGGTGGCGCTGCCCTGGACCCAGGTGTTCCAGTCCATGTTCCAGCCGTTGAGGCCGTTGTCCGGGGCGATGGTCTTGTCGTCGGAGTTCTGCACGATGACCACGTCACCGATCTGGGAGTTCTTGAAGAACCAGGCGGCGGGCATGTCGGGGTCACCCGCGCCGCGCACATCCTGCAGACCCACACAGCCATGGCTGGTGTTGGTGTTGCCGAAGACGCCGCTGCCCCAGTAGTTGCCGTGGATGAAGGTGCCGGAGGTGGACAGGCGCATGGCGTGCGGCACATCCGGGATGTCGTACTCACCCTTGCCGCTGGAGTTGGTGAAGCCGACGGTGGTGCCGTCCATCCGGGTCTCGGTGAACTTCTCCGAGATCACCATCTGCCCGTTGTAGGTGGGGTGTTCGGGGCTGCCCGCCGAGATCGGGATGGTCTTCAGCAGCTTGCCGTCGCGCATCACCGTCATCTCGTGGGTCTTGGCGTCGACCGTGGAGACCTGGGAGTAGCCGATCTTGAAGTTGACCGTCTTCTTCTGGACGCCCTTGATGCCCGGGGCGCCCTCCACCCCGTCGAGGTCCATCTTCATGGTGACCTCGGAGCCGGCCTTCCAGTAGTCCTTGGGACGGAAGTCCAGGCGCTGGTCGTCGAACCAGTGGCCGACCACCTGCTGCCCGCTGCTGGAGGTGACCGTCAGGTGCGACTGGACGGCCTTGTGGTCCTTGATCGGCTTATCGAAGTTGATGGACACCGGCATGCCCACGCCGACGGTCGAGCCGTCCTCGGGGGTGAAGGAGCCGATAAAGCTGTTGTCCGGCGAGACGGTGGAGAAGGAGGAGTTGGCGAAGGCCTTGCGGCCCTTGGCGTCCTGCGCCTCCGCGGCGATCTTGTACTTGGCGGAGCGGTCCAGGTTCGCCTTGGGCTTCCAGGACTTCTTGTCCGCCGAGATCGAACCCTCGACCGGGGTGCCCTTGTCCGTCGTCATCTTGACGGACGTCAGCTCGCCGTCAGCGACCGTGACCTGAGTGGCATCGGCCGTGATGCCGGCGTTGGCGGTACCGCTCTTGGGATCGATCTTGATCTGCGCCTGGGAGGCGTCCTTGGCGGCAGCGGCGTCCACACTGCTCTGCGACTTGTCCTTGCCGTCGCTCTTGCTGTCGCCGCCCCCGTTGCAGGCGGCGAGGGTGAGCACACCACCGAGCACGGCGGCCGCGGCCACCAGGCCCTTGCGGCGCTTGCCGTCCGTCATCACACGCTTCTCCATTGCTTCTGGACCCCGATATCCCCGAACCGAGCCGTCGGGCCCACGCATCCCGGTTATGACTCAAGGAACGCCTGGGCCGTTTCGCCCGTTCCACCCCTGCCGAAAGTGTGGGGAAGACCACCCAGTAAAGCCCCTTGGGGTGTCCGGGCCCAAGCCGGGGTGGGTGATGGACGGTTGCCGGACCGCCGGCGACCGCGACTTCCCAGCGGCGCGCACCTGTCATTACCATCGGGACGGCCGGGATCCATGAGTGATCCATGGCCCCAATCTCCGCCGTCGCGAAGGGGATTCGTCCTGTGACCGCACGCCGTCCGCTGCTCACCGCCGCCGCCGCGGCCTCGGTGCTGTGCGCGGTGTGGCTGGTGCCGAGCGCCCATGCGACCCCGGCCCGGCACACCCGGCCCGCCGCCGGGCCCACGGCCACCGCGCATCCCGCGCCGGCCCGCCCGGCCGCCCTGCCGCATTCCGCGCCGACGGCCCGGCAGAGCGCCACCGGCGGCGCCAAGTTGAACCTGGCCAACACCGGCAGTGTGGACACCACCCCCTATCTGGTGGGCGGGGTCGCCTTTGTCGCGGCGGGCGGGGTGCTGGTCACCGGCGCCGTACGCAGGTCGCGTACGGCGCGTTAGCGCTCCGCGGGCGCTCCGCCGGATACGGGGCTCAGCCCAGCGGGCCGGTCACCGGCTCCACGGCCGCGATCAGCCCGCCCGCGCGGACGAACTCCTCGGCGGCCGCCAGGTCGGGGGCGAGGAACCGGTCCTCGCCCGGCCCCTGCACACCGGCCGCCCGGACCGCCGCCAGCACCGCCTGGGTGGCGGGCGCGGGGGTACGGCCGGCGCGCAGCTCCACGGCGCGGGTGGCGGCGACCAGTTCCACCGCGACGACCCTGGTCAGCGCGGCCAGCGCGGTACGCAGCTTGCGCGCCGCGGACCAGCCCATGGAGACATGGTCCTCCTGCATGGCCGAGGACGGGATGGAGTCCACCGAGGCCGGGACGGCCAGCCGCTTCATCTCGCTGACCAGGGCGGCCTGGGTGTACTGAGCGATCATCAGGCCGGAGTCCACGCCCGGGTCACCGGCCAGGAAGGCGGGCAGGCCGTGCGAGCGGTTCTTGTCCAGCAGCCGGTCGGTACGGCGCTCGGCGATGGAGGCCAGGTCGGCGGCGGCGATGGCCAGGAAGTCCAGGACATAGGCGACCGGGGCGCCATGGAAGTTGCCATTGGACTCCACCCGGCCGTCCGGCAGCACCACCGGGTTGTCCACGGCCGAGGCCAGCTCCCGGTCGGCGACCAGCCGGGCGTGCGCCAGGGTGTCCCGGCCGGCGCCGGCCACCTGCGGGGCGCAGCGGATGGAGTAGGCGTCCTGGACCCGCGGTGCGTCGTCCTGGTGGTGTCCGGTGAGCCCGGAACCGGCCAGCACCCGCAGCATATTGGCGGCGCTGGCGCCCTGGCCGGGGTGCGGGCGGATGGCGTGCAGCTCGGGGGCCAGCACCTTCTCCGAGCCCAGCAGGGCCTCCAGGGAGAGGGCCGCGGTGATGTCCGCGGAGGTGATCAGCCGGGCCAGGTCGGCGCAGGCCATCACCAGCATGCCGAGCATGCCGTCGGTGCCGTTGAGTAGCGCGAGCCCTTCCTTCTCGCGGAGCTCGACCGGCTCGATGCCATGCTCGGCGAGCAGCTCGGCGGCGGGCCGCAGGGTGCCGTCCGGCCCCTCGGCCTCGCCCTCGCCCATCAGCGTCAGGGCGCAGTGGGACAGCGGGGCGAGGTCCCCGGAGCAGCCGAGCGAGCCGTACTCGTGGACAACCGGGGTGATGCCCGCGTTCAGCAGGGCGGCCATGGTCTCCACCACGACCGGGCGGACTCCGGTGTGACCGGAGGCCAGGGTCTTCAGGCGCAGGAACATCAGCGCCCGGACCACCTCGCGCTCCACCCGGGGGCCCATGCCGGCCGCGTGCGAGCGGACGATGTTGCGCTGCAGCTGGGTGCGCAGGTCGGGGCTGATGTGCCGGACGGCCAGGGCGCCGAAGCCGGTGGAGACGCCGTAGACCGGGTCGGGCTTGGCGGCCAGGTCGTCGATGATGCGGCGGGCGGAGGCGACGGCGTCAAGGGCGTCCTGGGACACCACGACTCGGGCGTTGCCGCGGGATACGGCGAGCACGTCTTCGGCGGTCGTGCCGGCGGGGCCGACGATTACCTGCATATCCATATTCAGGCACCCTAGATACTGAATTGGCGTCTGTCACCACCTGGCTGGTGTCCGTTTCAACGCGGGGGGTTCCGCCCGCATGCCGGGTTTGCCGGAGTTGTTCACGGGCGTGTGGTGCCCGCCGGGGGTGCGGCCGGCGATGCAACGGCAGGTGCCGATGCCCCTTGTCGTCCGGCCGCGGGTCGTGGGTGGCTGGTCGCGCCCGCGCGGCGAAGCCGCATGAGGCAACCGCCCCGCGCCCCTGAGGGGGCGCCCGGCGCTAGTGGCGGCCCCGGAAGCGGCGGCGTTCGGGGCGTGGCGGGGCCGGGGGGCGGTCGGCGAGGCGGACCACCGGGTCGGCACGGCCGCCCTCGCGGCCGGCGACGACCGGCTTGACGGAGCCCGCCGCCTTCGCGCGGTACTGCGCCGCGTCGGCCAGGCGGAACAGCCGCCGGGCGGTACGCACCGGCCCGATGGGATCCCCCGTGGAGGCCACCCCACAG
Source organism: Streptomyces sp. NPDC052396 (assembly GCF_044593195.1). Taxonomy (NCBI): domain Bacteria; kingdom Bacillati; phylum Actinomycetota; class Actinomycetes; order Kitasatosporales; family Streptomycetaceae; genus Streptomyces; species Streptomyces sp. NPDC052396. Next base: position 434,009 of record NZ_JBIUAW010000006.1, on the reverse strand, counting down.
GCCACCCCCTCCCCCAGCTCCAACTCCCCGGCCCGCCGGCACAGTTCCTCCGCCACCCGCACCAGCTCGTCCGCCGACGGCCCCACGCTCACCAGGCAGAACTCGTCCCCGCCCAGCCGCGCGGCCAGCGCGTCCGCCAGCCGTGCCCCGCACAGCGAGAGCACCGAGCCAAAGCGTTCCAGCAGCCGGTCGCCCACCGCGTGCCCCAGGGTGTCATTGACCCGCTTGAGCCCGTTGAGGTCGCACACCACCAGCCCGACCACGGTGCCGTCCGCCAGGTGCCGCTCCACCGCCTCGTCCAGCCGGGCGTCCACCGCGCGCCGGTTGGCCAGGCCGGTGAGCGGGTCGGTGTAGGCCAGCCTGCGCACCTCCTCCAGCCGCTCGGTCTGCGCTATCCCGGCCGCGGTGACGGCGGCCAGCACGGTGGCGAAGTCCGCGTCGGTGCGGTCGAACACCGGCCGGCCGGGCGGGCGGGCCACATACAGCTCGCCCCAGGCCCGGCCGTGCAGCACGATGGGCGCGATCACACAGCTGCCGCGGCCGCGCCGCCGCAGCGCCGCCACCCGGTGCCCGGAGTACGCGCCCGTGCCCGGCTCCCCGGCGCTCTCCACCCAGGCGTGCGGCCGGCCGCCCACCCACTCCTCGTGCAGGAACTCCGCCACCTCGGGAAAGTCATGCACCGGGTAGGACTCCCCGGCCGGGAACCGCTCCTCGTCACCGTCGAGTTCACCGACATTGACCAGCACCCGCAGCCGGCCGTGCTCGCGCTCCCACACCGAGATCGCGGCGAAGCTGCCGTCCAGCGCGCGCAGCGCCCCCTCGGCCGCCGCGGCCACGCCGTCCAGCGCGGCGGGGGCGGCGGCCATCGCCTGGGTCACGCCCACCACCGCGCACAGGCGGTCGTCGCGCCGCTTGTCCTCGGACACCCCAGCCTCACATCCCGTCACTGAGCGCAGCTCCCGCACTCCAGCGTAAGAACGTCCCGCCCGTTCCGCCGTACGAGGTGCCGGGCGCCCCCGGCCCGGGCCCGTGGGCGACCGTTCACTCGCCCGGCCAGTCGGGCTTGCGCTTTTCGTTGAAGGCGGCAACACCCTCCGAGCGGTCGCCGGAGAAGGCCACCGTGCGCCAGGCGGCGTCCTCCACATCCAGGCCGGTGCGCAGGTCCAGGCCATGGCCCAGGCGCAGGGCGCGCTTGGCCACCCGCAGCCCGACCGGGGAGTTGGCGGCGATCCGCTGCGCCAGGGCCAGCGCCTCGGTACGGTCCTCGCCCTCCGGCACCAGGAGGTCCACCAGGCCCAGCTCCCGGGCCTCGGCGGCCTCCACCCGCCGGGCGGTGAAGATCAGCTCGGCCGCGCGGGCGGCGCCCACCCGGCGCGGCAGCAGCTGGGTGCCGCCGCCGCCGGGGATCACCCCCACCGAGACCTCGGGCAGGCCCACCACGGCCGTGCGGTCCGCCACGATCACATCGCAGGACAGCGCGAGTTCGAAGCCGCCGCCCAGGGCGAAGCCATGCACCGCCGCGATGGCCGGGACGGGCAGTTCCAGCACCCCGGTGTAGGCGGCGCGGGTGTGCGGGCGCTGCCGGGCGAGGTCGGCCTCGGTGAAGGAGTTGCGCTCCTTGAGGTCGGCGCCCACGCAGAAGGCACGGGGGTGGGTGGAGGTGAGGACCACCGCGCGCACCCCGGGGTCCCGGGCGATGGCGGTGGTGGCCTCGGTGATGTGGCGGGCCATCTCGGTGGAGACGGCGTTCATGGCCTTGGGCCGGTCCAGGACGAGTTCGGCCACATAGTCGTGCCAGTAGACGGCGACCTGGTCACCAAAGTGCTGTTCGCTCATGACGGTGCACCCTTTCCCACGGCGGTGTTCGGTGCGGCGATCATGCCGCCTCGCTCCGCCGGGGCCAAGGGGCGGGCCCCGGTCTACGCCCCGCCGTCGCGGCGGGTGAGCAGCCAGGGTTCGACCATGCCCAGTCCGCGCACCGGCCGCTGCCACATCGGCTGGAGGGCGAACCGGTAGGGCGGCTGGTGCTCGCCCTCTTCCGCGGCCTCCGCCTCCGACTTGGGCGCGTCCCCGGCCCGGGCCAGTTCCTCGGCGAAGGCGCCGTCCACCAGCACGGCGTCCTTGGGCGCTATCGAGGTCAGCCGGCTGGCCAGGTTGACGGTGGTGCCGAAGACATCTCCCATGCGGGTGGTGACGGTACCGAAGGCGATGCCCACCCGCAGTTCGGGCATGGTCTCGTCATGGCTGAGCGTCTCGATCAGCCGCAGCCCGATCTCCGCGGCGGTGCCCCCGTCGTCCGCGGCGAACAGCACCTCATCGCCCAGCGTCTTGATCAGCCGGCCGCCGTGCGCGGCCACCAGGTCGGCGGCGGTGGTCTCGAAGGCCTCGACCAGCTCGCCGAGTTCCTCCTCCTCCAGGCGCCGGGTGAGCCGGGTGAAGCCGACCAGGTCGGCGAAGCCCACGGCCAGGCGCCGGTCGACCATCTCGGCGTCGTCCTGGGCCTGGACCACCCGGCCGGTGGCGGCGGCCAGCTGCCGCCGCCAGACATAGATGAGGAACTCCTCCAGCTCCGGCAGCAGCAGCTCGACCAGCGGGTAGGTGATCTCGGTCCGGGTCATGCCCGGTTCCTGAGGCTCGGTCAGCCCCTCCAGGAAGGAGTCGATCTGCCAGTCGGCCAGCCGGGCGGTGGTCTGGCCGGTGGAGCGGGCCACCTGCACCGCCATCGGCTCGCTCAGCAGCCCCGCCTCCACCAGGCCCGCCAGCCGCCGCAGCGCCAGCACATCCGCCTCGGTGAGCGCCTTGGCCTGGCCGATGTCGGCGAAGCCCATGGCCCGCCAGAAGCGGGCGGCCAGATCCATGGACACCCCTGCCGCGCGGGCGGCCTGAAAGGGTGTGTAGCGCCGCTCGGCGCCCAGGATCAGCGACTCCAGCCGCAGCGCCAGGGGGTCGGCGCCTTCCTCGGCGGCCTCGTCGCCGTACGCGCGGAGGGACGCGTCCGCGTCCCGGTCCTCGGCGCCCTTGATCCCCTCGGCCTGAACGGCGCGGAAGGCACCTCCATCGTCGGCGGTCACCGCCCGCCCCCTGTCCGATCCGTGCGCACTGCCCTGCCGATCGCCGCTAGCGAAGTTTCCGCGGACAACGATACGGCAGGTGTGCCCTAGCTCACTCTTCCGGCGACTCCGACGGGTCCGACGACGCGGACGGCCGCGGCGGTTCCGCCGCCGGGCGCAGATGGACGATGTCGCCCGCGCCCACCGGCCGCTGCACCCCCTCCGCGGTGGCCAGCACCAGCCGGCCGTCCCCGTCCACGGCCACCGCCTCCCCGGTCAGTTCGCGCCCGCCCGGCAGTTCGGCCCGTACCGTCCGGCCCAGGGTGGCGCAGCCGGCCGCGTACGCCTCCTGGAGGCGGCAGCCGGCGGGGTCGCCGCCGGCCGCGCGCCACTGCTGGTACCACTCGGCCAGCGAGCGGAGCACCGCCCGCAGCAGGATGTCCCGGTCCAGCACGGCCGCCCCGGCCAGCGCCAGCGAGCCCGCGGTGGGGACGGGCAGTTCGGCGGCGCGCAGCGAGACATTGAGGCCAATGCCGACGATCACCGAGTCGCCGCTGCTCTCGGCGAGGATGCCGCCTGCCTTGCGTTCCTCGCCGCCGACCCGGACCAGCAGGTCGTTGGGCCACTTCAGGGCGGTGTCCACCCCGGCGGCCCGGGACAGCGCGGTGGCGGTGGCCACTCCGGCGAGCAGCGGCAGCCATCCCCAGCGCTCCATGGGCACGGCGGGGCCCGGGGTGAGGCGGACGGAGAAGAACAGTCCGGAGCGGGCCGGTGCGGTCCAGCTGCGGTCCAGCCGGCCGCGGCCGGCCGACTGCTCCTCGGCAATGAGCACCGCGCCCTCGGCTCCCTCGGCGGCGGCCAGATCGGTGTTGGTGGAGCCGGTGTTGGCCACCACGTCCAGGGAGGTCCACAGCCCGCCGGGGCGCAGCAGCGCGCGGCGCAGCGCCGGGGTGTTGAGGGGTGGCCGGTCCAGGTCGGACCAGCGGCTTCCGGAACTGTCGGAGGGCGTCATACACCCACCTTAGGAGCGGTGCGGATGTGGCCAACGACGCACTGCCGGAACGCAGTGGCGCCGATACGCTACGGACCGGTAGCCACCGTTGTGTCAGATCGTCTTGCCATGTCGTCCCCAGGAACGAGCAGGAGCCGCAGCCCGATGCCTGAGCGAAACCCGGACGGAACCGATATCCACACCACCGCGGGCAAGCTCGCGGATCTTCAGCGCCGGATCGAGGAGGCCACCCACGCCGGTTCCGCCCGGGCGGTGGAAAAGCAGCACGCCAAGGGGAAGTTGACGGCGCGCGAGCGGATCGAGCTGCTGCTGGACGAGGGTTCCTTCGTGGAACTGGACGAGTTTGCCCGGCACCGTTCCACCAACTTCGGCATCGAGCACAACCGCCCTTACGGGGACGGGGTGGTGACCGGTTACGGCACCGTGGACGGCCGTACGGTCTGCGTCTACTCGCAGGACTTCACCATCTTCGGCGGCTCGTTGGGCGAGGTCTACGGCGAGAAGATCGTCAAGGTGATGGACTTCGCGCTGAAGACCGGCTGCCCGGTGATCGGCATCAATGACGGTGGCGGCGCCCGGATCCAGGAGGGCGTGGTCGCCCTGGGCCTGTTCGCCGAGATCTTCCGCCGCAATGTGCACGGCTCCGGGGTGATCCCGCAGATCTCGCTGATCGTCGGGCCCTGCGCGGGCGGCGCGGTCTACTCGCCGGCGATCACCGACTTCACGGTGATGGTGGACCAGACCTCGCATATGTTTATCACCGGCCCGGATGTGATCAAGACGGTCACCGGTGAGGACGTGGGCTTCGAGGAGCTGGGCGGGGCCCGGACCCACAACACCACCTCGGGCGTGGCCCATCACATGGCGGCGGACGAGAAGGACGCCTTCGACTACGTCAAGGCGCTGCTCTCCTATCTGCCGTCCAACAACCTCTCCGAGCCGCCGGCCTTCCCGGAGGAGGCGGACCTGGAGGTGACGGAGGCCGACCGGGAGCTGGACACGCTGATCCCGGACTCCGCCAACCAGCCCTACGACATGCACACCGCCATCGAGCATGTGCTGGACGACGGTGAATTCCTGGAGACCCAGGCCCTGTTCGCGCCCAACATCATCACCGGCTTCGGCCGGGTGGAGGGCCACCCGGTGGGCGTGGTGGCCAACCAGCCGATGCAGTTCGCCGGTTGTCTGGACATCAACGCCTCGGAGAAGGCCGCCCGTTTCGTCCGTACCTGCGATGCCTTCAATATTCCGGTGCTCACCTTTGTGGACGTTCCGGGCTTCCTGCCCGGCACCGACCAGGAGTACAGCGGCATCATCCGGCGCGGCGCCAAGCTGATCTACGCCTATGCCGAGGCGACCGTGCCGCTGATCACCGTGATCACCCGCAAGGCCTTCGGCGGTGCCTATGACGTGATGGGCTCCAAGCACCTGGGCGCGGATCTCAACCTGGCCTGGCCCACCGCCCAGATCGCGGTGATGGGCGCCCAGGGCGCGGTCAACATCCTGCACCGCCGCTCCCTGGCGGCGGCGGAAACCGACCAGGAGCGCGAGGAGTTGCGCGCCCAGCTGATCACCGACTACGAGGACGCGCTGCTCAACCCGTACGCGGCCGCCGACCGCGGCTATGTGGACGCGGTGATCATGCCCTCGGACACCCGGCGGCACATTGTGCGGGGGCTGCGGGCGCTGCGGGAGAAGCGGGAGTCCTTGCCGCCGAAGAAGCACGGGAACATTCCGCTCTAACAGACCGCCGTCGGAAGGGACGCTGACGTGATCAAGGTCGTACGGGGCAACCCGACCCCCGAGGAGCTGGCCGCCGCACTGGCGGTGGTCCAGGCCCGCGCGGCGGCCCGCGCCGCCGCCGCGCCGGGTTCCGAGGTGCGCGCCCAGTGGGCCGACCCGGCCCGGCTGACCGGGACCCGCCGGGTACCCCGGCCGGGCCCGCACGCCTGGCGCACGAGCTACTGGCCCGCATAGGCGGGCCCCCTCAGGGGCGCGAGGAACTGCGCGACCGGCCACCAACGAGCCGCACCCGGCGACGAGCCCGGCCCCGTTCGCGCAGCTCCCCGCGCCCCTTACGGGCGCGCCCCGGTGCTCAACGAGCACACCCGGTTTGCCCGGGCTTTACCAAAGTGCAACCAGAAGCACCTCTTTTCGCGTCATTGCCTGTCAAATGACGCGAACCGGGGAGTCTGTCACGCCATGAACAAGCCCGTGCGCCACATCGCGATATTCGCCGGAATACTGGCCCTCGCCCTGCTCGCCCAGGTCACCTGGCTGCAGCTCGTCCAGGCCGGCGAGCTGGCGGAGCACAAGAAGAACAGACGGGTCGACATCAGGGCCTACGCACAGCCGCGCGGCAACATCATCGTCGGCGGCAAGGCGGTCACCGGATCCCGGGAGACCGAGGGCGATCTGAAGTACCAGCGCACCTACACCGACGGTCCGGTCTACACCCCGGTCACCGGCTTCTCCTCGCAGTCCTTGGGCGCCAGCCAGCTTGAGTATGTCTACGACAAGTTCCTCAGCGGCGACGACGACCGTCTCCCCATGGAGCACGCCACCGATCTGTTCACCGGCCGCAAGCGGCGCGGCGGCGATGTGGTCACCACCATCGACCCCAAGGCCCAGCAGGCCGCGGTCAAGGGGCTGGGCAACTACAAGGGCGCGGCGGTGGCCATCGAGCCGGGCACCGGCCGGATCCTGGCGCTTGCCTCCACCCCCTCCTACGACCCCTCGGTGTTCGCCGGGGAGAGCAAGAAGGACGGGAAGGCCTGGGTGCGGCTGGAGCGGGACAAGGACAACAAGCCGCTGTCCAACAAGGCGATCAAGGAGCTCTATCCGGCCGGCTCCACCTTCAAGATCCTCACCGCCGCGGCCGCGCTGGACCATGGGCTCTACACCGACATCGACGCCGCCACCGACTCCCCGTATCCATGGAACCTGCCGGACACGGTGACGCCGATGAAGAACGAGAACGAGAGCGCGCCCTGCCGCAATGCCTCGCTCAAGGTCGCCATGCAGTACAGCTGCAACAACGTCTTCGCCAAGATCGCCGCCGAGCTGGGCAAGGACAAGATGCGCGAGACGGCCGAGAAGTTCGGCTTCAACCAGCAGGTGGACATGCCGGTACGGGTGACCAAGAGCGTCTACCCCAAGGACATCAACCGCCCGCAGACCGCGCTCACCGGCATCGGCCAGGGCAGCCTGGCGGCCACCCCGTTCCAGGTGGCCATGATGACCGCGGCGCTGGCCAACGACGGCACGCTGATGAAGCCGCACCTGGTGGACAAGCTGCGCGGACCGGACCTGTCCACGGTGCAGGAGTTCAAGCCGGAGGAGATGTCCCGGCCCGTCTCCCCGGACACCGCGCGCAAGGTCCGGCAGATGATGGAGTTCACCGCCAAGGAGGGCACCGGCAAGGCGGCGCTGATCGACGGGGTGACGGTGGGCGGCAAGACCGGCACCGCCCAGCACGGCGCCAACCTGGAGAAGATCCCCTACGCCTGGTTTGTCTCCTACGCCCAGCAGGACCACGGCTCCCCGGTGGCGGTCGCGGTGTTCATCGACCCGGAGGGCTCCGGAGTGAACCGCGAGGACGTCTCCGGCGGCGGGCTGGCCGGCCCCATCGCCAAGCGGGTGATGCAGGCGGTCCTCGAGAAATAGCGGCCTTCCGTAGGCTGGCTGTCATGAATGCCAAGCGCCGCCTCGTCCTCGCCTCCCAGTCCCCCGCCCGGCTCGGCCTGCTACGCCAGGCCGGGCTCGCGCCCGAGGTGATCGTGAGCGGGGTGGACGAGGACGCGCTCACCGCGCCCACTCCGGGCGAGCTGGCGCTGGTCCTGGCCGAGGCCAAGGCCGCCGCGGTGGCGGCGCTGCCGCGGACGGCGGGGGCGCTGGTGGTCGGCTGTGACTCGGTGCTGGAGCTGGACGGCCAGGCACTGGGCAAGCCGGACGGTGCCGAGGACGCCATCGCGCGCTGGAAGTCCATGCGCGGCCGCTCGGGGGTGCTGCGGACCGGTCACTGTGTGATCGACACCGAGACCGGCCGCCGCGGCTCGGCCACCGCCTCGACGACGGTCCGCTTCGGTGAGCCGACCGACGCCGAGATCGCCGCCTATGTGGCCACCGGCGAACCCTTGTACGTCGCCGGAGCCTTCACCCTGGACGGCCGTTCGGCGCCCTTCATCAAGGGCATCGACGGCGACCCGGGAAATGTGATCGGGCTGTCGCTGCCGCTGCTGCGCGAGCTGCTCGCCGCCCTGGATGTGGCCATCACCGATCTGTGGGTCTGAGCCCCCGGGCCGGTTACAGCGGCAGGGCGCTGGTCACCTGGCCGACCTTCTTCAGCTGGTCGAGGTCGCGCAGTTTGCCCAGCTCATCCACCGCGCCCGGGTAGAGGCTGGTGGCCGGGCCCTTGGCCGGCATGCCCTTGGGCGGGGCGCTGGTGTGCCCCGCGGAGGCCGTCGGGCCGGCCGGCGCGCTCGGCGCGGCCTGGCCGGTGCCCGGGGCGGGAGCCGGGGCCGCCGTCGACGCCGAGGGCTGCGGCAGGGGGGCCGCGGAGGCGGTGGCGGCGGAGGTCACGGAGAGAGCGGCCGAGGCCAGAGCGGCGGCCGCTGCAATGCGCTTGATCATGACATCTTCAACGATGTCATGGCATATCGGTCACCCCACCCCGACCGCTACCCGCCCTAACTCCCCCATATTTCCCAGGAATTCGCACAGGCTTGGGGCAGCAAAGGCAAGCGTGCGAACCATCCCGCCCCTCCCCCACAGCAGGAAGGAACCCGCCATGCCCCAGTCCGTCGACCGGGCTCTGGACGTGCTGGACGTCCTCGCCGAGGCCGAGGGCCCAGTGCCCGCCAAGGCCCTGGCCCGGCGGCTGGGCTGCGGGCTGTCCACCGCCTATGAGCTGCTGGGCGCCCTGACCGCGCGCGGCCATCTGGCCCGCACTCCGGCCGGCTATGTGCTGGGCTACCGGGTGCCGGCACTGCACCGCGCCTTCCAGCGGCAGATGCGCATCGGCGAGGGGGTGCAGGAGCTGCTGCTCCGGCTGCGCGGGGCGATGGGCACGGATGTCTACTTCAGCGGCTACCGGGACGGCACCGTGGCGGTGCTGGCCACCGCCGCCGAGCCCGGCGGCTTCACCCTGGGCCGGGACGACGCCGCCCATGCCACCGCCCACGGCAAGGTGCTGCTGGCCACACTGCCCCGGGCCGCCCGGCACCGCTATCTGGCCGCCGCCGGGATGCCCGCCATCACCCCGCGCACCATCACCTCCCCGGAGTACCTGGAGGCCCAGCTGCGCCGGGTGCGACGGGAGGGGATGGCCATGGAGGTCGAGGAGTGCGCGGCGGGGGTGGCCTGCCTGGCCGTCCCGGTACCGGCCGCCGCCGGCTCCCCGGCCACCGCGGTCTCGGTCGCCCTGCCGGCCGGGGAGCTGGGCCGGCGCCGGGACGAGGTACTGACGGCGCTGCGCCAAGTGGCGGCCGAGGCCGGGAAGTTGACGCCGGACGGGCCGGGTGGCGCCGGGCGGCCGGCCCGCTGAGGCCGGATGACCGGCCCTACCGACGGGTAACCCATCCTCAAGGGCCGTTCGAAGACCGGTCGAGACGCAAACTTTGCGTCACCCATTCGTAGGGACTCCACAAATCCATGTCATCACCACCCACGCGAAGCGCCCGAGATCCACACCACATCGGCGCTCCAGCCGGACACCAGGAAACCCGGCGTACCGTGGGAGATCGAGGAAGTCATCCATCCGGGGGACGTCCCTCGGACCCCGGTTAACGCAGCGTGTGGGCAAGGTCACGCCGGAAGTCGGGTCGGCACAAGGTGTCGCCAGTACCTAAACTCACCTTGTTTCAAGGAGGGAGCCATCGTGCGCAAGGTGCTCATCGCCAACCGAGGCGAAATCGCAGTCCGCGTCGCTCGTGCGTGCCGGGACGCCGGAATCGGCAGTGTGGCGGTCTACGCCGACCCGGACCGGGATGCGTTGCATGTCCGGGTGGCAGACGAGGCGTACGCGCTGGGCGGTGACACCCCCGCGACCAGCTACCTCGACATCTCCAAGGTGCTCGCGGCGGCGGCCGAGTCCGGTGCGGACGCGATCCACCCCGGATATGGCTTCCTGTCCGAGAACGCCGAGTTCGCCCAGGCCGTTCTGGACGCCGGGCTGACCTGGATCGGTCCCCCGCCGCACGCCATCCGCGACCTCGGCGACAAGGTGGCGGCCCGTCATATCGCCCAGCGCGCGGGTGCCCCCCTGGTGGCCGGCACCCCCGAGCCGGTATCCGGCGCCGAGGAGGTCGTGGCCTTCGCCGAGGAGCACGGGCTGCCGATCGCCATCAAGGCCGCCTTCGGCGGCGGCGGCCGCGGCCTGAAGGTCGCCCGCACCCTGGAAGAGGTCCCCGAGCTCTACGAGTCCGCGGTGCGCGAGGCGGTGGCCGCCTTCGGCCGCGGCGAGTGCTTCGTGGAGCGCTACCTGGACCGGCCGCGCCATGTGGAGACCCAGTGCCTGGCCGACAAGCACGGCAATGTGGTGGTCGTCTCCACCCGTGACTGCTCCCTGCAGCGCCGCCACCAGAAGCTGGTGGAGGAGGCCCCGGCCCCGTTCCTGTCCGAGGAGCAGAACGCCGAGCTCTACAACGCCTCCAAGGCCATCCTGCGCGAGGCGGGCTACGAGGGCGCCGGCACCTGTGAGTTCCTGGTCGGCCAGGACGGCACCATCTCCTTCCTGGAGGTCAACACCCGTCTGCAGGTGGAGCACCCGGTCACCGAGGAGGTCACCGGCATCGACCTGGTGCGGGAGATGTTCCGCATCGCCGACGGCGAGGAGCTGGGCTACGACGACCCGCCGCTGCGCGGCCACTCCTTCGAGTTCCGCATCAACGGCGAGGACCCGGGCCGCAACTTCCTGCCCGCCCCCGGCACCGTCACCAAGTTCAGCCCGCCCACCGGCCCGGGCGTCCGCCTGGACGCGGGCGTGGAGTCCGGCTCGGTCATCGGCCCGGCCTGGGACTCCCTGCTGGCCAAGCTGATCGTCACCGGCGCCACCCGTGAGCAGGCCCTGCAGCGTGCCGCCCGCGCCCTGGCCGAGTTCGAGGTGGAGGGCATGGCCACCGCCATCCCGTTCCACCGCGCCGTGGTCGCCGACCCCGACTTCACCGCGGACCCCTTCCGGGTCCACACCCGGTGGATCGAGACCGAGTTCAACAACACCATCGAGCCGTTCGCCGGCGCCGCCGCCGAAGAGGACGAGGAACTGCCCGGCCGGGAGACGGTCGTGGTGGAGGTCGGCGGCAAGCGCCTGGAGGTCTCGCTGCCCTCCTCGCTGGGCATGACCATCGCCCGTACCGCGGCCGCCGGGGGCGCCAAGCCCAAGCGCCGCGCCGCCAAGAAGGCCGGGGCCGCGGCCTCCGGTGACTCGCTGACCTCCCCGATGCAGGGCACCATCGTCAAGGTCGCCGTCGAGGAGGGCCAGCAGGTGGCCGCGGGCGACCTGATCGTGGTCCTGGAGGCCATGAAGATGGAGCAGCCCATCAACGCCCACCGGGCGGGCACCATCAAGGGCATCACCGCCGAGGTCGGCGGCTCGGTCTCCTCCGGCGCCGTCATCTGCGAGATCAAGGACTGACGCCCGCGCGGCAGCGCGCCGAGTCCCCAGGGGTCCCTGTCCGGCAACGGCCAGGGGCCCCGTCGCGTTGATGGCATCCTTGGGTCGCGGGGGAGCGACGGGAGGACGGACGGATATGACGACCGATACGGCGCGGACGTCAGCAAGGCCCATGCGCGCAGACGCACGACGCAACTACGAGCGGCTGCTCACCGAGGCGCGCACGGCCTTCACCGAACACGGCACCGATGCCTCCCTGGAGGACATCGCCCGCCGGGCCGAGGTCGGCATCGGCACGCTGTACCGGCACTTCCCCAACCGCACCGCGCTGATGAGCGCCGTCTTCCAGGACGAGGTCGACAAGCTGCTGGCCCGCTCCCGGGAGCTGCTGGCCGCGCCCGAGCCCTGCCGGGCGCTGGTGGACTGGCTGCGGGCCATCGTCACCCATGCCAGCACCTACCGGGGGCTGTCCCGCGCGCTGATGGCCGCACAGAGCGACGAGGCCAGCGCGCTGTCGCGGTGCAGCACGCCCATGCGCGCGGCGGGCAGCACCCTGCTGGCGCGGGCGCAGCAGGCCGGCGTGGTGCGCCCGGATGTGGGCATCGCCGACCTGATGCAGCTGACCAACGCCATCTCGCTGGCGGTCGAACAGTCCCCGGAGGACCCGGAGTTGGCCGATCGCCTGCTGAAGCTCACGCTGCGCGGCATTCAGGGCTAGCGGTCACTCTTGGGGCACCCCCTCGGGGGCGCGGGGAACTGCGCGATCAGCCCGCGACGGCCCGCACGTGAAATATGACGCGGCGGACATCGGCGCCCGGCGATTGAGCGGTCCGTGGGCCGTCAGGCAGGGTTTGGGTGCGGGCCGTCATCGGCTGGTCGCGCAGTTCCCCGCGCCCCCGAGGGGGCACCCTTATCTCCGTCGCGGGGCCAAGTCGGCGACCCGTACCGGCGCCTGGTCGCCGAGCGGTACGGCACTGCGCAGCTGCGGCCCCGGGGCGCCGCCCTGGCCAGGCCCCGGGTACTGCGGACCGTGCCGCCCGTCCGCCAGCGGATGAGTGCGCCGCTGCCCTGGCAACGGCGGCATCTCACGGCGGCGGCCGGCGTCCCCGGATCCACCGGGCGCACCCGGCCCGGAGCCCGCGCCGGAGCCGGCCACCGAGATATGCACGCCCTGGTCGGCGAGGGCCTGGAGTTCGGTCGCCGCGCGGTCGTCGTGGGCGGGGGGCTCATCGGTCACCAGTCTGGTGATGACATCGGTGGGCACGGTCTGGAACATGGTGTCGGTGCCCAGCTTGGTGTGGTCGGCCAGCACCACCACCTCCGCGGCGGCCTGCACCAGCGCCCGGTCCACGCTGGCGGAGAGCATATTGGAGGTGGACAGGCCGCGTTCGGCGGTCAGGCCGCTGCCGGAGAGGAAGGCCCGGGAGACCCGCAGCCCCTGCAGGGACTGCTCGGCCCCGCTGCCGACCAGCGCGTAGTTGGATCCCCGCAGAGTGCCGCCGGTCATCACGACCTCGACCCGGTTGGCGTGCGCCAACGCCTGGGCCACGAGCAGGGAGTTGGTGACCACGGTCAGACCCGGGACCCGCGCCAGGCGGCGGGCCAGCTCCTGGGTGGTGGTGCCGGCGCCGACCACGACGGCCTCGCCCTCTTCGACGAAGCTCGCCGCGAGATCGGCGATGGCCGTCTTCTCGGCGGTCGCTAGGTGGGATTTCTGCGGGAAGCCCGACTCCCGGGTGAAGCCGCCCGGGAGCACCGCGCCGCCGTGCCGGCGGTCCAGCAGCCCTTCGGCTTCCAGCGCCCGTACGTCACGCCGCACGGTCACTTCGGAGGTCTGGACAACGCGGGCGAGCTCCCGGAGCGATACCGCCCCGTTGGCCCGCACCATTTCGAGGATCAATTGACGACGTTCTGCAGCGAACACGAAACCGACAGTAACGCCAACGAGCATCTGCTTTCAGCAGGTTGCAGCAATTAACGGAAGTCTTCCGCCGCGCCCGCCGGTAAGTGATATAGGGAGCCGGGAGGTTGATCACCTCATCCGGCTCCCCGGCAACTCAGGACTCCCGCTGGGTCTTCCTGGTGTGCAACTGCCGTGCCACTTCGGCGATCGAGCCGGACAGGGACGGGTACACGGTGAACGCGTTCGCGATCTGTTCCACTGTCAGATTGTTGTCGACCGCGATCGAGATCGGATGAATCAGCTCACTGGCCCGCGGCGCCACCACCACGCCGCCCACCACGATGCCGGTGCCGGGACGGCAGAACATCTTCACGAATCCATCGCGAATGCCCTGCATCTTGGCCCGCGGATTGCGCAGCAGCGGGAGCTTGACCACCCGGGCGTCAATCAGACCGTTGTCGACGTCCGCCTGCGAATAACCGACCGTGGCAATCTCCGGATCCGTAAACACGTTCGCGGATACCGCCTTGAGATTGAGCGGGGTCACCGCGTCACCCAGGAAGTGGTACATGGCGATCCGGCCCTGCATCGCGGCCACCGACGCCAGTGCGAGCACACCGGTGCAGTCACCGGCCGCGTACACGCCCGGCGCACTGGTGCGCGAGACCTTGTCGGTCCAGATGTGCCCGGACTCGGTCAGCCGGACGCCGGACTCCTCCAGGCCGATGCCGGCCGTGTTGGGAATGGAGCCGACGGCCATCAGACAGTGCGTACCGGAGATGACCCGGCCGTCGGCCAAGGTGACCTCCACCCGCTCGCCCACCCGCTTGGCCGACTGCGCCCGGGAGCGCGCCATCACATTCATCCCGCGCCGGCGGAAGACGTCCTCCAGCACGGCGGCGGCGTCCGGGTCCTCGCCCGGCAGCACCCGGTCCCGGGAGGAGACCAGGGTCACCTCGGAGCCCAGTGCCTGGTAGGCGCCGGCGAACTCGGCGCCGGTGACACCGGAGCCCACCACGATCAGCTCCTCGGGGAGCTCCTCCAGGTCATAGACCTGGGTCCAGTTGAGGATGCGCTCGCCGTCCGGCAGCGCGTCCGGGATCTCCCGGGGGTGGGCGCCGGTGGCGATCAGCACCGCGTCCGCGACCAGCGTCTCCTCGGTGCCGTCCGCGGCCCGTACCACCACCCGCCGGGAACCGTCGGTGGCCTGCTGCGGCTCCAGCCGCCCGCGCCCGCGCAGCACCCGGCCGCCGGCCCGGGTCACCGAGGCGGTGATGTCATGCGACTGGGCCAGCGCCAGCCGCTTCACCCGCCGGTTGACCTTGCCCAGGTCCACGCCGACCACGGTGCCGTCCTCGCCGTCGTCAACCGTGATCCCCAGCTCTTCATACGAGGAGTCGAAGTTGGTCTTCACCTCGGCGGTGGCGATAAGAGTCTTCGAGGGCACGCAGTCGGTGAGCACCGATGCCCCGCCCAGACCGTCGCAGTCGACGACGGTCACCTCCGCGCCGAGCTGAGCGGCGACCAGCGCCGCCTCATAGCCGCCGGGTCCGCCACCGATGATCACGATCCGAGTCACGTACTCCATTGTCCCGCACCCATCAAAGCGACTCCCTCCGGGGCCCTCCTCTTGAGCCTGCCATCCCAAATGCGGTCCCGCCTCACTCCCGTACCCTCAGAACCATGTCGCTCTACGCCGCGTACGCCGGCAACCTCGACGCGCGGCTGATGACCCGCCGCGCACCCCACTCGCCGCTGCGCGGCACCGGCTGGCTCACCGGCTGGCGGCTCACCTTCGGCGGGGAGCAGATGGGCTGGGAGGGAGCGCTGGCCACGGTCGTCGAGGAGCCCGGCGCCCAGGTCTTCGTGGCGCTGTACGACATCGCCCCGATGGACGAGGAGTCGATGGACCGTTGGGAGGGCGTCGGCCTGGGCATCTACCGCCGGCTGAAGGTCCGGGTGCACACCCTGGACGGCGAGGAGCCGGCCTGGATCTATGTGCTCAACGGCTATGAGGGCGGTCTGCCCTCCGCCCGCTACCTGGGCGAGCTCGCGGACGCCGCGGAGTCGGCCGGGGCGCCGCACGACTATGTGATGGAACTGCGCAAGCGGCCCTGTTAGGCCCCCATTGGCCGCGATCCGGCGGGTCTTTGGTCCGGGCCGTTCGGCGCAATCCGCGGGGCGACCGTCGCAGGACCGTAACCTGCGATATCTACGCGCGTAGGCGATGACCGGTTACCCTCGTCCGCGTGAACGCATCAGTTACTCCGGACATCCAGGCCGACCCGTACGCCGCCGCCGACCAGGCCGCCGCCCGCCTGCGCGAACTGACCGGCGCCGAGACCCACGACGTCGCCCTGGTCATGGGCTCGGGCTGGGTCCCCGCCACCGAAGCGCTCGGCGCTCCCGAGGCCGAGTTCCCGGTCACCGAGCTGCCGGGCTTCACCAAGGCCGCCGTCGCGGGCCACGCGGGCACCATCCGCTCGTACAAGGTCAACGACAAGCGCGCGCTCGTCTTCCTCGGCCGTACGCACTACTACGAGGGCCGCGGCGTGGCCGCCGTGGTGCACGGTGTGCGCACCTCCGTCGCCGCCGGCTGCAAGACCGTGGTGCTGACCAACGGCTGCGGCGGTCTCCGTGACGGCATGCGCCCCGGCCAGCCGGTGCTGATCAGCGACCACCTCAACCTCACCGCCACCTCCCCGATCGTCGGCGCCAACTTCGTCGACCTCACCGACCTGTACTCGCAGCGGCTCCGCACGCTGTGCCAGGAGGTCGACCCCACCCTCGAAGAGGGCGTCTACGCGCAGTTCCCCGGCCCGCACTACGAGACCCCGGCCGAGGTGCGGATGGCCCGCACCCTGGGCGCGGACCTGGTCGGCATGTCCACCACGCTGGAGGCCATCGCGGCCCGCGAGGCGGGCGCCGAGGTGCTGGGCATCTCCCTGGTCACCAACCTGGCCGCGGGCATGACGGGTGAGCCGCTCAACCACGAAGAGGTGCTCCAGGCCGGCCGCGACTCCGCGGCGCAGATGGGTGCGCTGCTGGCGCAGGTGCTGCCGAAGCTCTGACGGCAGCACAGGCTGCCGCCGATGGGTAGAAGGGGGCGGGGTGGAAACCCCGCCCCCTTCCCCCGTCCCCAACGACCCCCGCATCCCCACATCCACCTCCGGAGGAGAACCGTGGAGCAGGAGCGAGAGCTCATCGCCCGGGCCGAGGCATGGCTCGCCGAGGACCCCGACGCCGAGACCCGCGCCGAGCTCGCCGAGCTCATCAAGGCCGGCGACCTGCCCGAGCTGGCCGGCCGTTTCGCCGGGACCCTGCAGTTCGGCACCGCCGGCCTTCGCGGCGAGCTCGGTGCCGGCCCGATGCGGATGAACCGCACCGTGGTCATCCGGGCCGCGGCCGGCCTGGCCGCCTACCTCAAGAAGCAGGGGCACACCGGCGGCACGGTCGTCATCGGCTACGACGCCCGGCACAAGAGCGCCGACTTCGCCCGGGACACCGCGGCCGTGATGGTGGGCGCCGGCCTGAAGGCCGCGCTGCTGCCCCGCCCGCTGCCCACCCCGGTGCTCGCCTTCGCCATCCGCCACCTGGGCGCGGTGGCCGGTGTCGAGGTCACCGCCAGCCACAACCCGCCGCGGGACAACGGCTACAAGGTCTACCTGGGCGACGGCTCCCAGATCGTGCCGCCCGCGGACGCGGACATCGCCGCCGAGATCGCGGCCATCGGCAGCCTCCATGACGTGCCCCGGCCGGACGCCGGCTGGGAGACCCTGGGCGACTCCGTGCTCGAGGCCTACCTGGAGCGCACCGACGCGGTCCTCACCAATGGCTCGGCCCGCGACGCGCGCGTGGTCTACACGCCCATGCACGGCGTCGGCCGCACCGTGCTGACCGCCGCCTTCGAGCGGGCCGGCTTCCCGGCGCCGACGGTGGTCGCCGAACAGGCCGACCCGGACCCCGAATTCCCGACCGTCGCCTTCCCCAACCCGGAGGAGCCGGGCGCGATGGACCTGGCCTTCGCCACGGCCCGGGCCGCCCTCGCCCGGGGCGAGGCGGTGGACATCATCATCGCCAACGACCCGGACGCGGACCGCTGCGCGGTCGCGGTGCCCGCCCCGGACACCGCCGAGGGCTGGCGGATGCTGCGCGGCGACGAGGTGGGCGCGCTGCTCGCCACCCACCTGGTGCACAAGAAGGCCAGCGGCACCTTCACCACCACCATCGTCTCCTCCTCGCTGCTGTCCCGGATCGCGGCGGCCTCCACGGGCACGCCGTACACCGAGACCCTGACCGGCTTCAAGTGGCTGGCCCGGGTGGACGGCCTGCGCTACGCCTACGAGGAGGCGCTGGGCTACTGCGTGGACCCCGAGGGCGTCCGGGACAAGGACGGCATCACCGCCGCCCTGCTGGTCGCCGAGCTGACCGCCGAACTCAAGGAGTCCGGCCGCACGCTCTCCGACCTGCTGGACGACCTGGCGGTGGAGCACGGCCTGCACGCCACCGACCAGCTGTCGGTGCGGGTGCAGGACCTGTCGCTGATCGCGGACGCCATGCGGCGCCTGCGCGAGCAGCCGCCGGCGGTGCTGGCCGGGCTGCACATCGACTCGGCCGAGGACCTGGCCAAGGGCACCGAGGCGCTGCCGCCGACCGACGGCCTGCGCTACCACCTGGCCGGGGACGAGGCGGGCACGGTCTCCCGCGCCCGGGTCATCGTCCGGCCCAGCGGCACCGAGCCCAAGCTCAAGTGCTACCTGGAGGTTGTGGTCCCGGTCGCCTCGGCGAGCGGTCTGGCGGACGCGCGCGTCCGGGCCGCGGAGGTCCTCGCGGCGATCAAGGCCGATCTCTCGCAGGCAGCGGGCATCTGACCGGCTGACCTACGTGGGCCCCGCCGGATTCCTTCCGGCGGGGCCGCGTCGTTCTTCCGGCGCCGGGGGCGCCCCTCAGGGGCGCGGGGAACTGCGCGATCAGCCGTCGACGGCCCGGACCCGAAAGAAATCCGGACCCGGCTGGGCCTCGTTGCGTTCCCGGTGCGGGCCGCCCCTGGCTGGTCGCGCAGTTCCCCGCGCCCCTTACGGGGCACCCGAGCAGTCCCCGCGCCCCCAAGGGGGCGCACCCTACGCAAACGCCAGCAAGGCCCCCAGCAGCACCGCCCCCGCCCCGGCAGGGGCAAGCAGTTCGTACGCCCAGCGCACCACCGGCGCACCCTGCGCGGCGTCCCGCCCGGCGCACCGCTCGGCCAGGTCACGCAGGTCCACGATGGCCTGGTCCGCGGCGGCCCGCAGCGGCTCCTCGCCCGCCCCGGGCATCACCGGCGTCCCCTGGGCCACATCCCGGGTCACCCGCCGGGCAGCCCGCTTGCGCTGCCGCAGCGACACCGGAATCGCCCACAGCTGGTACTTGCGCCCGCCGGCCAGCACCTCGCTGGAGTATCCGGCCCGTACCGCCTCCACCGAGGCCCAGGGCAGGGTGATGGTGCGGAAGGGGTTGCGCACCAGCAGCCGGTCCTCACTGGCCCACACCGCGGGCCGCAGGGTGAACGCGATCACCACCGGCACCACCAGCAGCGCACCGGCCAGCGCCAGCCAGGGCGTGCGCCCGGTACCGCGCACCAGTGCGTCGCCGCCCAGCCAGGCGATCAGCGCCAGCAGCAGCACACCGCTGCCGATGCCGGCGGAGGAGCGATAGCAGCGGTCGGCGTACTGCGGCGCCTCGGGAGTGGTCATACGCCCGATTCTGCCGGACCACTCCCGCACCGGAGGTTGCGGTACGGCAACACCCAAGGTCGCAGGAGAGTCACGGCAGTTCGCCAGCAAAACGGAACGGTCACAACCGCTTTCCGGCTGATGACAGTCGCTACGCGCGTAGATATGCTCATCCGGTGACTATTCACCCTCGTACGGAAGTCCCCTCCTCCGGCAATGACGCCGCGGAGCGACTGGCCTCGATGGCGGCGGACCTGACCGCCTCCGAGGGCACGCTGCGCCGCTTCCTGCACGGTCTGCCCGGGGTCGATCCGGTCGGGCTCGAAGCCCGCGCAGCCACGCTCGGTACCCGTTCGATCAAGACCACGGCCAAGGCGTACGCCATCGATCTGGCCATCTCGATGATCGACCTCACCACCCTGGAGGGTGCGGACACCCCGGGCAAGGTCCGGGCCCTGTGCGGCAAGGCCCTCAACCCGGACCCGACGGACCGCGAGACCCCCCGCACGGCCGCGGTCTGCGTCTACCCCGACATGGTGGCCACCGCCGTCGAAGCCATGCGGGGCTCCGAGGTCAAGGTCGCCTCCGTCGCCACCGCCTTCCCCGCGGGCCGTGCCGCGCTGCCGGTCAAGCTGGCCGACACCAAGGACGCGGTGGCCGCGGGCGCCCATGAGATCGACATGGTGATCGACCGGGGCGCCTTCCTGGCCGGCCGCTACCTCGAGGTCTTCGAGGAGATCAAGGCCGTCAAGGCGGTCTGCGGCAACGCCCGCCTCAAGGTCATCTTCGAGACCGGCGAGCTGTCCACCTACGACAACATCCGCCGTGCCTCCTGGATCGGCATGCTGGCCGGCGCGGACTTCATCAAGACCTCCACCGGCAAGGTCGCGGTCAACGCCACCCCGGCCAACACCCTGCTGATGCTGGAGGCGGTCCGCGACTTCCGCGAACTGACCGGCATCCAGGTCGGTGTGAAGCCGGCCGGCGGCATCCGCACCACCAAGGACGCCCTCAAGTTCCTGGTGCTGGTCAATGAGACCGTGGGCGAGGACTGGCTGGATAACCACTGGTTCCGCTTCGGTGCCTCCAGCCTTCTCAACGACCTGCTGATGCAGCGCCAGAAGCTGAGCACCGGGCGCTACTCCGGTCCCGACTATGTGACGGTGGACTGACCATGGCCTTTGAATACGCACCGGCCCCCGAGTCCCGCGCGGTCGTCGACATCGCCCCGTCCTACGGGCTGTTCATCGACGGCGAGTTCCGCGAGGCTTCCGACGGCAAGGTCTTCAAGTCGATCTCGCCCTCCACCGAGGAGGTGCTCTCCGAGGTCGCCCAGGCGAGCGCCGAGGATGTGGACGCGGCGGTCAAGGCCGCCCGCAAGGCATTTGAGAAGTGGTCCGCGCTGCCCGGCTCGGAGCGCGCCAAGTACCTCTTCCGTATCGCCCGCATCATCCAGGAGCGCTCGCGCGAGCTGGCCGTCCTGGAGACCCTGGACAACGGCAAGCCGATCCGGGAGACCCGCGACGCCGATCTCCCCCTGGTCGCCGCGCACTTCTTCTACTACGCGGGCTGGGCCGACAAGCTCTCGCACGCCGGTTTCGGCACCGACCCCCGTCCGCTGGGCGTGGCCGGCCAGGTCATCCCGTGGAACTTCCCGCTGCTGATGCTGGCCTGGAAGATCGCCCCGGCGCTGGCCGCGGGCAACACGGTGGTCCTCAAGCCCGCCGAGACCACCCCGCTGTCCGCGCTGTTTTTCGCGGACATCTGCCGCCAGGCGGGCCTGCCCAAGGGTGTGGTCAACATCCTTACCGGTGATGGCTCCACGGGTGCCGCGCTGGTCGCGCACGAGGGCATCGACAAGGTGGCCTTCACCGGCTCCACCGCCGTCGGCAAGGCGATCGCCCGGACCGTCGCCGGTACGGACAAGAAGCTCACCCTCGAACTGGGCGGCAAGGGCGCCAACATCGTCTTCGACGACGCCCCCATCGACCAGGCCGTTGAGGGCATCGTCAACGGCATCTTCTTCAACCAGGGCCAGGTCTGCTGCGCGGGCTCCCGCCTGCTGGTCCAGGAGTCCATCCAGGACGAGCTGCTGGACGCCCTCAAGCGCCGGATGTCCACCCTGCGGGTGGGCGACCCGCTGGACAAGAACACCGATATCGGCGCCATCAACTCCGCGGAGCAGTTGGCCCGGATCACCGCCCTCGCCGACAGCGGCGAGGCCGAGGGCGCCGAGCGCTGGGCCCCGGCCTGCGAACTCCCCGCCAACGGCTACTGGTTCGCCCCGACGCTGTTCACCGGCGTCACCCAGGCGCACCGGATCGCCCGTGAGGAGATCTTCGGCCCCGTCCTGTCCGTGCTGACCTTCCGCACCCCGGCCGAGGCCGTGGCCAAGGCCAACAACTCGCAGTACGGCCTGTCGGCGGGCATCTGGACCGAGAAGGGCTCGCGGATGCTGGCCGTCGCGGACAAGCTGCGCGCCGGCGTCGTCTGGGCCAACACGTTCAACAAGTTCGACCCGACCTCGCCGTTCGGCGGCTACAAGGAGTCGGGCTTCGGCCGCGAGGGCGGCCGTCACGGTCTGGAGGCTTACCTCGATGTCTGAGCGTCTCAGTGTCCTTAAGACCTACAAGCTGTTCGTCGGGGGCAAGTTCCCCCGGTCCGAGAGCGGGCGGGTGTACGAGGTGACCGACTCCAAGGGCAACTGGCTGGCCAACGCCCCGCTGTCCTCCCGCAAGGACGCCCGGGACGCGGTGGTCGCCGCGCGCAAGGCGTTCGGCGCCTGGTCCGGGGCCACGGCCTACAACCGGGGCCAGATCCTCTACCGCATCGCCGAGATGCTGGAGGGCCGCCGCGACCAGTTCATCGCGGAGGTGGCCGACGCCGAGGGCCTGTCCAAGGCCAAGGCCGCCGCCCAGGTGGACGCGGCCATCGACCGCTGGGTCTGGTACGCGGGCTGGACCGACAAGATCGCCCAGATCGCCGGTGGTGCCAACCCGGTGGCCGGGCCGTTCTTCAATGTCTCCGCCCCCGAACCCACCGGTGTGGTGGCCGTGCTGGCCCCGCAGGAGTCGTCCTTCCTCGGCCTGGTCTCGGTGGTCGCCCCGGTGATCGCCACCGGTAACACCGCCGTGGTGATCGCCGCCGAGAACGCTCCGCTGCCCGCGCTGTCGCTGGGCGAGGTGCTGGCCACCTCCGACCTGCCGGGCGGTGTGGTCAATGTGCTCTCCGGCAGGACCGCGGAGCTGGCGGTGCCGCTGGCGGCGCACCAGGACGTCAACGCGGTCGATCTGGCCGGTGCCGGCGCGGTGCTGGCGCGGGAGCTGGAGATCGGCGCCGCGGACAACCTCAAGCGGGTGTTCCGTCCGCGGTCCGCGGACTGGTCCGCCGAGCCGGGCACCGAGCGGCTGATGGCCTTCCTGGAGACCAAGACCGTCTGGCACCCCACGGGTTCGCTGGGCGCCGGCGGTTCGTCCTACTAGGGGTCCGGACGCGGAAGAGGGTGGCGGGGCCCAACGGCCCGGCCACCCTCTTGTGTTACGGCAGCAGCTTGCTCAGCGCGCCGCCCGCCACCGGCACGTTCTGCACCTTGCCGCCCTCCACCGACAGCGGGCCGGTGACCATGGAGGTGCTCACCGGTTTGAAGTCCGCGACCTGGGTGCGGGCCTGGTTGTTCAGCGGGTCGACCGGCGTCTTTGCCAGCGGGTTGACCGGCAGCGTCTTGATCACGGGTGACAGTCCGGCCACCGACTTCTGCAGCGCGGTGTGCATGCCGTCCACCGCCGCCATCACATCCGTCCGCCCGAACGACGCGTGGGCCGGCGAGGTGGCGCTGGCCTGGGCGGCGGCCGCGGCGACCAGGGTCGCCCCCGCGGAGGCGGTCAGCCCCGCGCGTACCACGGAGCGTGGCAGCCGCAGGGGGGAACGACGGGAGCGTGCGTGACGAGCCATGACAACCTGCCGAGGGTGAGAGATACGGGGATTTCCCGATAAGGACTGAAGCGTTCAGCGACGCAGCGTAGTTGAGCAGTGACACCTCGCGCACATCCCAACCCGGAGGGATCCCTCATGCGGGTCAATGCGTCACACTGGTGTTCCGTGACCTCCCTCCTGCCCTCCGCCTCCGCGCCCGCCCGCGTGATCCTGCTGACCGGTCCGTCCGGTTCCGGCAAGTCGTCCCTGGCCGCCCGCACCGGACTCCCGGTTCTCAACCTGGACGACTTCTACAAGGAGGGCACCGACCCCACGCTGCCCCAACTCCCGGACGGCGGCGGCGCCGACTGGGACTCCCCGCTGTCCTGGGACGCCGACGCGGCGGTGGGTGCCATCGAGGAGCTGTGCCGCACCGCGCGCACCGAGGTGCCCCGCTATGACATCGGCACCAGCTCCATCACCGGTCACAGCAGCCTGGACATCGGCCGCACCCGGCTGTTCATCGCGGAGGGCATCTTCGCCGCCGATGTCATAGGCCGCTGCCGGGAGCTGGACCTGCTGGCCGACGCGCTGTGCCTGCGCGGCCGCCCGGCGACCACCTTCCGCCGCCGCTTTCTGCGCGATGTGCGCGAGGGCCGCAAGCCGGTGGGCTATCTGCTGCGCCGCGGTCTGCGGCTGATGCGCGAGGAACGGGGCATTGTGGCCCGCCAGGTGGCGCTGGGCGCCTACGCCTGCGGCCGGGAGAGCGCCATGGGCCGGATCGCCGCGGCCGCCGCGGCCGGCCGCCGCTCCGGGGCGGGTACGCGGCCCCGGCAGCCCGAGGAAGCCCGCGCATGACGAGAGCGGGCGGACGGCCCCCCGGCCGTCCGCCCGCTCTCTCTTTCCCCCCGGTGTTCTCCCCCGTGTGTTCCCCCCGTTTTTCCCCCGTTCCCCCCTGCTCCCCCGTATCCCCCCGGTTACGGGGATCGTTCAGGCCACCAGCTCGCCGAACGACTCCTCGACGCCCCGGCCGCAGCCGATGGCCTCGTCCTCGCGCAGCCGGCGCAGCGAGCGCCAGATGCTGCTCTTGACCGTGCCCACGCTGATGTCCAGGATCTCCGCGATCTCCGGGTCGGTACGGCCCTCGTAGTAGCGCAGCACCAGCATGGTGCGCTGCAGTTCGGGCAGCCGGGCCAGCGCCTGCCAGAGCACCGCGCGCAGTTCGGTGCCGCGCATGGCGTCCTGCTCGCCCGGCGTCTCCGGCAGTTCCTCGGTCGGGTACTCGTTGAGCTTGCGCCGGCGCCAGGCGCTGATGTGCAGATTAGTCATGGTGCGGCGCAGATAGCCGCCGACGGCCGCCTTGTCGGTGATCCGGTCCCAGGCACGGTAGGTGGAGAACAGCGCGCTCTGCAGCAGGTCCTCGGCCTCGTAGCGGTCACCGGTCAGGTGGTAGGCAGTGGCGTAGAGGGCGGCGCGGCGCTCCTGGACGTAGGCCGTGAACTCGGCTTCCCGGCGGGACTCGGCCTGCTCCTTCGCGGCGGGCGCCGGGAACTCGTACACCTCCGCGTCGATCGCCGTCAGATACGGCGACCGGCCGCGTCCGGTACCACGAGCGCACCCCCGCCCACCCGAGGTACCGGACTTCTCAAGACTCAGGCTCCGGCCGGCGGTGGTGTCATGCAGGCGCGTGCGCACCGCGGCGGTGTTGATGCTGTGCAGCGTGTTCATCTTGCGCCCCCCGTCATGGAGCCAGTCGGATCCTGGTGTTCCGGACCTTCGTGCTGCCCGGTGAACCAAAGCCTGCCGGGCCAGTTTCATGGCGCTGTCCGCCGACTGTCACAGCTGTGCAACAGGGCCTGTGACGGACCTGGCCGAGCCGGGCGAGTCGAACTACCGGCCTGACGTAGGCCAGAATGACCACCGTGCCTTTCCTGTTGCTGATCGAGGACGACGACGCCATCCGCACGGCCCTCGAGTTCTCCCTGTCCCGCCAGGGCCACCGTGTGGCGACCGCGGCGACGGGTGAGGACGGCCTGAAGATGCTGCGCGAGCAGCGGCCGGACCTGGTCGTGCTGGATGTGATGCTGCCGGGCATCGACGGCTTCGAGGTGTGCCGCCGCATCCGCCGCACCGACCAGTTGCCGATCATCCTGCTCACCGCCCGCAGCGATGACATCGATGTGGTGGTGGGCCTGGAGTCCGGGGCCGACGACTATGTGGTCAAGCCGGTGCAGGGCCGGGTGCTGGACGCCCGGATCCGGGCCGTGCTGCGCCGCGGCGAGCGGGAGTCCAATGACTCGGCGACCTTTGGCTCGCTGGTGATCGACCGCTCGGCGATGACGGTCACCAAGAACGGCGAGGACCTTCAGCTCACCCCCACCGAGCTGCGGCTGCTGCTGGAGCTGAGCCGCCGGCCCGGACAGGCGCTCTCCCGCCAGCAGTTGCTGCGGCTGGTCTGGGAGCACGACTACCTCGGCGACTCCCGCCTGGTGGACGCCTGTGTGCAGCGGCTGCGGGCGAAGGTGGAGGACGTACCGTCCTCCCCTACTCTGATCCGCACGGTCCGCGGGGTCGGATACCGCCTGGACACCCCGCAGTAGCGAGCGATTGGTACGGAACACATGGCAGAGCCCGGTCGGGCACGGGCCTGGGTGCCCAGGAACGTCATGCGGCTGAGCATGCGGTGGATCAGCCTGCGGCTGCGCCTGATGCTGGTCTTCGCGCTGGTGGCGCTGGCCGCCGCGGTCTCGGCCTCGGCGATCGCCTACTGGCTCAACCGGGACGCGGTGCTCACCCGCACCCAGAACGCGGCCCTGGACGACTTCCGCAAGTCCCTCCAGGACAACACCGGTTCACTGCCCGTGACGCCGACCTGCCCCGAACTCCAGGAGGCGGCCGACCGGATGGCGGCCACCTCGCAGAAGTACGAGGTGCTGCTGATCGGCAAGGTCAAGGGCGGCGGCGACTGCGCCGCGCCCTCCGACCGGGACCTGTTCACCCTGAAGGTGGTGCCGCAGACCCTGGTCACCGCGGTCAACCGGCAGCGCCGGGTGGACGATGCCAATCCGTACCAGTACCACCTCTACTGGCAGCGGATCACCCTGGACGGCAAGCCCTATCTGGTGGGCGGCGCCAAGGTGATCGGCGGCGGCCCCACCGGCTATCTGCTGAAGTCGCTGGACAACGAGCGGGCCGATCTCAACTCGCTGGCCTGGTCGCTGGGGATCGCCACCGGCTTGGCCCTGATCGGTTCCGCGCTGCTGGCCCAGGCGGCCGCCTCCACCGTGCTGCGGCCGGTGCAGCGGCTGGGCGAGGCGGCCCGGCGGCTGGGCGAGGGGAAGCTGGACACCCGGCTGCAGGTGTCCGGCACCGATGAACTCGCCGAGCTGTCCCGGACGTTCAACAAGACCGCCGAGTCGCTGCAGCAGCGGGTGGAGGACCTCAGCGCCCGGGAGGCGGCCAGCCGCCGCTTTGTCGCGGATATGTCGCATGAGCTGCGGACCCCGCTGACCGCGATCACCGCGGTGACTGAGGTGCTGGAGGACGAGGCCGACTCGCTGGACCCGATGATCGCGCCCGCCGTCCAGCTGGTGGTCAGCGAGACCCGGCGGCTGAACGACCTGGTGGAGAACCTGATGGAGGTCACCCGCTTCGACGCGGGCACCGCCCGCCTGGTGCTGGACGATGTGGACGTGGCCGACCAGGTGACCGCCTGCATCGACGCCCGCGCCTGGCTGGACGCGGTGGAACTGGACGCCGAGCGCGGCATCATGGCCCGCCTGGACCCGCGCCGCCTGGATGTGATCCTGGCCAACCTGATCGGCAACGCCCTCAAGCACGGCGGCTCCCCGGTGCGGGTGTCGGTGCGCCCGGAGGCCCGCGGCGATGAAGGTGACCGGCTGGTCATCGAGGTGCGCGACCATGGCCCCGGCATCCCCGAGGATGTGCTGCCGCATGTCTTCGACCGGTTCTACAAGGCGAGCGCCTCCCGGCCGCGCTCCGAGGGCAGCGGCCTGGGCCTGTCCATCGCGCTGGAGAACGCCCATATCCACGGTGGTGAGATCACCGCGGCCAACTCCCCCGAGGGCGGTGCGGTGTTCACCCTCATCCTGCCCCGGGACAGCGAGGCCGACCCGCCGGAGGAAGGCGCGGCGCGCCCCGGGGAGCAGGGCACCGGGCCCGGCTCCCCGGAAGGGGGAGCACGATGAGACGCACAGCGCACACGGTGCTGGCGGCGGTGACGCTGGCCGGCGCCCTGGCCGGCTGCGGGATCCGGGGCACGGCGGTACCGGTGGACGCCGGCGGCGCGCCGTCCCGGGCCACCTGCCAGGTACGTCCCCAGGCGCCCGCCACCCCGCCGGCGGGCAGCGTCAGCATGCCCGTCCAACTGGTGTGCACCTCCCAGCTGTTGCCGGTGAGCCGGGTGGTCTCGTCCCCCGGCCGCCAGGACGCACCGGGGCTGGCCCAGGCGCTGCTGGACGAGCTGCGCCGGCAGCCCTCGCCGGCCGAGGACGAGGCCGGGTTCTCCACCGATGTGCCGCAGCGGCTGACCGTGGGCGGCCCGCGCCAGGGCGACCCGGCCGGCACCCTGCGGCTGAACACCCCGCCGGACGAGCTGTCGCCGCTGGCGCTGGCCCAGGTGGTGTGCACCTTCGCCGGCACGGCCGCCACCGGCGGCAACCGGACGGTGGTGCTGGGCGGTCCGGGCCAGGAGCCGCCCCGCGACTACCCGTGCACCGACGAGACCCGGGCCCACCCGGAGACCCTGCAGGGCGGCGGAACTCCGGTGCCCGGAACCGGCCGTTGAACCGGCGCTGACGCTGCGTGCCCACAGGCGGAACCGCGCGCCCCGCGCGCCGCGTCCTGTGGTGCGTGCAGCGTCATGGTTATGGCGGTACGCCCGCCCTTCGATACCGCTACCGCGTCGTGGGCTGCGTACTTCTCGCGGCGCATCTGATCGTGGTGGGCTGGCTGGCCCTGCGGCCGCTCACCGCACCCTGGGTGACCGCCGCGCATATGGAGCCGTTCGCCACGCTCCGTGCCGACCTGGCGCTGGGCCCCTGGCGGGCGGCCCGCGCCATCGGCGAGGGGCTGCTGCCCTTCGCGCCGCTGGGCGTGCTGCTGCCCTGGGCGGGCGGCCGGGTGGCGGTCTCCCCGCTGGGTTCGCTGGCCCGTACGGTCTTCACCAGCGCCATGCTGTCGCTGGTGCTGCAGGCGGTGCGCAGCGGGGTGGTGGGTCAAGTGCTGGACCTGGACGCCCTGTTGCTGAATGTGACCGGTGTGGCGCTGGCGCATCTGGCGGTGGTCCCCGCGGTGCGCAACCGGCTGCGCCGTGGCCTGCCCGGCGCCCGCGCCACCGAACTGCCGCCCGGGAGCACGCTGCGGAGGTCGTCAAACGCCGGACGGGCTGAGGTCAGTCCGTCCGGCGTTTAACGGCTTTCGGCCAACGGCCTCGGGGCCGGTCAGTGGCCCCCGCCGGTGCCGATGGGGGCGGAGATGCCGTGGCTGGGCAGGCCGACCGGCAGCTTGCCCAGCGCGCTCAGCAGTCCGCCGTTGCCCTTGCTGTCCGCCGGGGCGGCCTTGCCGGGGGCGGCGGAGGGGGCGGCCTTGTCCGGGGTGGCGGCGGGCGCGGCCTGGTCCGGGGTGGCGGGAGCGGCCTTGTCGGGGGCGGTGGCGGGCGCGGTGTCCTTGACGCCATGGCGCACGCTGCTGGTCCGGCTCACCTTGCGGCCCTGGCTGCTGGTCGCCTTGTCCAGGGCCTTGGTTGCCTGGGTGAAGGCCGCCGAGCCGATGGCGTGGTTGGCGGCGGAGAGCACCGGCCCGCCCGGGACCATGGGGGCGACGTCCTCGATGGGAAGGGAGCGCGTCACGGACTGGGCCGTGGTGGCCGCCGTCTCGAACGGGCCCGCGGCCGCCGCGGTGCCGGCCGCGCCGGTGGCGATCACGGCCCCGAGAGCGGCGATACCGAATGACTTGATGGTTCCCTGCTTCATTTGGAATCTGTCCTCAGTGACGGGGGAATGTCTGCGAATTGCGCGCGACTTTGCAACCTAGTCACGAGAACGACGGGCCCGGGACAACGACACGGCCGGGACTCTCTTGAGTCCCGGCCGTGTTCACGGTATTCACCGCGGTGTCGCCGTCAGCCCTGCTCCTTGTCGGCGGAGCTGCCCGCCGCCGGAGTGGTGGCCGTCTGGCGGAAAAGCCACTGGGACTTCAACTCCGCATATCCCGGCTTGATCACGTCGTTGATCATGGCCAGCCGTTCGTCGAATGGGATGAAGGAGGACTTCATCGCATTGACGGTGAACCACTGCATGTCATCCAGCGTGTAGCCGAACGCCTTGACCAGGTGCTCGAATTCACGGCTCATGCTGGTGCCGCTCATCAGCCGATTATCGGTGTTCACCGTGAGCCGGAAATGCAGCTTGCGCAGCAGCCCGATCGGGTGCTCCTCGTAGGAAGTCGCGGCGCCGGTCTGGAGGTTGGAGGTCGGGCACATCTCCAGCGGAATGCGCTTGTCGCGCACATAGGAGGCGAGCCGGCCGAGCCGCACCGTGCCGTCCTCGGCGGTCTCGATGTCGTCGCTGATGCGCACACCGTGGCCGAGCCGGTCGGCGCCGCACCACTGCAGGGCCTGCCAGATGGACGGCAGGCCGAATGCCTCACCGGCGTGAATGGTGAAGTGGTTGTTCTCGCGCTTGAGGTACTCGAAGGCGTCCAGGTGGCGGGTGGGAGGGAAGCCCGCCTCGGCGCCGGCGATGTCGAAGCCGACCACGCCCGAGTCCCGGTAGCGGTTGGCCAGTTCGGCGATCTCCAGGGCACGGGCGGCGTGCCGCATCGCGGTGAGCAGGGCGCCGACCCGGATCCGGTGACCGTTGGCGCGGGCCCGGCGCTCGCCCTCGCGGAAGCCCTCGTTCACCGCCTCCACGACCTCTTCCAGGGTGAGCCCGGCCTCCAGGTGCTGCTCGGGGGCGTAGCGCACCTCGGCGTAGACCACGCCGTCCTCGGCCAGGTCCTCGGCGCACTCGGCGGCCACCCGCACCAGGGCGTCGCGGGTCTGCATGACGGCGCAGGTGTGGGCGAAGGTCTCCAGGTAGCGCTCCAGCGAGCCGGAGTCCGCGGCCTCGCGGAACCAGACGCCCAGCCGGTCCGGGTCGGTCTCCGGGAGCTTGTCGTAGCCGGTCTGCCCGGCCAGCTCGACGATGGTGGCGGGGCGCAGGCCGCCGTCGAGGTGGTCGTGGAGCAGCACCTTGGGGGCGCGGCGGATCTGTTCGGGGGTGGGTTGAGTGATGCTCTCGCTCGTCATTTCGGCACTCTAAGCCCTACGCGCGTAGATATCGCCGAACGATACGGAACGGTGACCCTTCGCTTAGGTGGACTCCAGGCCTCCTTCTGCCATCGTTGTCTGCCATGGCTCAGCAAGCGTTCGCGCCGCCGGTTCCGGAACGGTCACCACGCCTCGGCAAGCCGCTGGGTGCCGGCGCCCGGGTGCATGGAGTGGCCCTGCTCCTGCCCGAGGGCCGGGCCACCGGTATCCGCCGTCCCACCGCCCGTTCGCTGGCCGCCCAGCGGCCGCTGGCCCGCCGGCTGGCCCGGGCCGGCGCCGGCGAGGGGCTGGTCGTCCATGTGCTGCGCTACCGCTTCCGGGGCTGGAACGGCCCGTCCGCGCACCCGGTGGGGGACACCGCCTGGGCGGTGGACGAACTGGTGCGGCGCTATGGCGACGTCCCGGTGTGCCTGGTCGGCACCGGCCTGGGGGGCCGGGCGGCGCTGCGGGCCGCGGGGCATCCCGCGGTGGGCAGCGTGCTGGCCGTCGCGCCCTGGCTGCCGGAGCCGGAGGCGGTGCTGGATCCGGATCCGGTGCGCCATCTGGCCGGGCGGCGGGTGCTGCTGGTGCACGGCACCAATGACGAGCGTACGGATCCGGATCTGTCGTACCGGCTGGCGGAGCGGGCGAAGAAGGGGAACCGGGAGGTGTGCCGGTTCGAGGTGCACTCGGACGGGCATGCGCTGCGCCAGCACCGGGGGGAAGTCCTGGCGCTGGCCGTGGACTTCGTCCGGGGTTCGCTGTTCGGGCACCCCTACGCGCGCCCACTGGCGGACGCGCTGGCGGCGCCGCCGCCGCTGGGCTTGCGCATGCCGCTCGCCTCCGGCTTCGGGTCGTCACTGGGTTACTGATCCGCCTGCGGCGGGCCACGGCGCTCAACCCCCGTCCGCCCCCACCGAGTTGGCGCCCCGAGCCAGCAACTGCCCCCGCCGAGAAAGCAGAAACCGCTTGAACGCGGCAACCGGAGCCGTATCCGGATGCCCGTCCAGCCAGGCGACACCAATCTCCCGCACCGCCCGCGGCGCGGTGACCGTCAGCTCCACCACCCCCGGCCGGGGCACGGCCGGCGGTGGCAGCAGGGCGACCCCCAGCCCCGCCGCCACCAGCCCGCGCAGCGTCTCCGCCTCCTCCCCCTCAAAGGCCACCTTCGGGGTGAACCCGGCCGCGGCGCACACCGCGTCGGTGATCCGCCGCAGCCCGTAACCCGGCTCCAGGGTGACAAACCATTCCGCGGCCGCCTCCACCAGCCGGACCCGCTTCCGGGACGCCAGCCGGTGGTCCTCCGGCACCACCAGCCGCAGCTTCTGCTCGTCCAGGCGCCGCGCCACCAGGTCGGGCGCGTCCGGCACCGGTGAGGTCAGGCACAGGTCCAACTCCCCCGCGCGCAGCCGCTCCAGCATCGCCTCGCCATAGTTCTGCACCAACTGGAACCGCACCCGGGGATGGTCGGCCCGGAACGCCCTGATGAGCTCCGGCACCGTCTCCGGGCCCAGCGTGTGCAGAAAGCCGAACGCCACCTTGCCGCCCGCCGGGTCCGCGTCCGCCCGTACCGACTCCGCCGCCCGGTCGACCTCGGCCAGCGCCCGTTCGACGGTCCCCAGGAAGGCCCGTCCCGCCGCGGTGAGCGAGACGGTCCGCCCGTGCCGGGCGAACAGCGCGACGCCCAGGTCCTTTTCCAGCCGGGCCATCGAGCGGCTCAGGGTGGACTGCGGCATGCCCAGCTGCTGCGCGGCCCGGGTGACATGCTCGTGCCGGGCGACCGCGACAAACTGGGCCAGCCGCGGCGTCAGGGTCACCGCCCAGGAGTCCGGGTCGATTTCGGCGGTCGCCGCCAGGATGTCGTATGTAACCGCGATGTCTTTTTCATTGCCGACCGGTGACACAGCCGCTCCTGACCTCTACTCATGCACCAGGGAATGGATTATGGCCATTCTGTGCATTGGACGCATCAGATGCAGTGTCCATACGGTTTGGGTATGCCTCCCGTCGATACCGGGGCATCCGCCACCACCATGCGTGCGGATGCCTCCCTCTCGCCGTCCCCCGACTCCAACTCCCGCCTGCGGCCCGGCGATCCCGGTTTCCGCAGGATGAGCCTGGCGCTGTTCGCCGCGGGTGTCGCCACCTTCGCACTGCTCTACTCCACCCAGGCCCTGCTCCCCGCGATCTCCGGCGGCCTGGGCGTCAGCCCGGACCAGGCGTCCTGGACGGTCTCCGCCGCCACCGGCGGACTGGCCCTGGCGGTGGTCCCGGTGAGCGCGCTCTCGGAGCGCTTCGGCAGGCGGGCCACCATGACCGGCGCGCTCTGTGTGGCCGCGCTGATCGGCCTGCTGGTGCCCTTCGCCCCCGGCCTGGGCTGGCTGGTCGCGCTGCGCGCGGTCCAGGGCGCCGCGCTGGCCGGCGTGCCCGCCTCGGCGATGGCCTACCTGGCCGAGGAGGTACGGCCCAAGGCGCTGGTCGGCGCGGTCGGGCTGTTTGTCGCGGGCAACGCCATCGGCGGCATGTCGGGCCGGATCCTGGCCGGCTGGGTCGCCCAGGCCTGGGGCTGGCGGGCCGGTCTGGCCGCGGTGGGCGCGCTGGCGGTGGTCTGCGCCGTCGCCTTCCGCCTCCTCATCCCCAAGGCTCGCCATTTCACGCCCGGTTCGCTCGCCCCGCGCGCTCTGGCCCGCACCCTGGGCGGGCACCTCGCGGACCCGCTGCTGGTGCGGCTGTACGCGATCGGCGCGCTGTTCATGACCGTCTTCGGCGCGGTCTACACGGTGATCGGCTACCGCCTGGCCGGGCAGCCGTTCTCCCTCCCGCAGGGCGTGGTCGGCTCCGTCTTCCTGGTCTACCTGGTGGGGACGGCCTCCTCGGCCACCGCCGGAAAACTGGTGGGCCGCCTGGGCCGGCGCGGGGCGCTCTATCTGGCGATGGGCACCACAACCGCCGGTCTGCTGCTCTCCCTGGCGGACTCCCTGCTCTCCGTTCTGCTCGGCCTGGTCCTGATCACGGCCGGCTTCTTCGCCGGCCACGCGGTGGCCTCGTCCTCGGTGAGCCGCACGGCCCAGACGGGGCGGGCGCAGGCTTCGGCGCTGTACCAGACCGCCTACTACACGGGCAGTTCGGTGGGCGGCATGGCGGGCGCGCTCGCCTTCCGGGCGGGGGGCTGGTCCGGCACGGTCGTGCTGGGTCTGACGGCCATGGTCGCCGCCGCGTCCATCACCCTGTACGCGACCCGGCAGGCGCTCCGTGAGCGGCGCGCGGGGCGGGCAACCGCCCACGCGTAGGCGGCGGTTGGCGTCCGCCGTGGCGGCCGCCCTTCTCCGGGAGGGCGGCCCCGCTACTGCGGCTGGGCGCACACCCGCCGGACGCCCGCAGCGCGGCGAGCATCACGGGGAAGTCGTCCGGCCCGGCGCGACGAGGCTGCCACCGCGCGCCTGCGCCGGGTGGACAACGAACGCATGGCCCTGCTGCGCGAGATGATCGGCATCTTCTGCGCTGACCCTCCGGGGTGCGGTCAGTCCAGCATCTCCACCAGGCTGGTGGTCCAGTAGCGACGTGCCGTCTCGGCATAGCCGGTGTGCTTGGGGTTGGCGCCGGAGTGCCGTAGCGCCCACGCCTGCGCCGTCTGCAGTTCGGAGCACGGACCGGACAGCTCATCGCAGGCGACGCACTGCAACTCGTGGGTGACGAGCGGGTTCCCGGGCACCTTGTCGGAGCAGATCACCCAACGGGCGTACCGCATCACAGAGCGGGAACCCGCGGGATGCTCCTGCTTGTCCGGCCTCATCGGCCGTCCACCGTGCGCAGGTTGATCCCATGGGCGCCGATGGTGACGTAGATACCGTTGCGGGGCGTCAGCGGCGGTTGAGCGCATCCGCAGCGGCGCCGGTTCGGCGTCTGGGGCGTGGCGGCTGCGGGTGCGGATGTATCGACGGCTTGCCGGGGCCGCCTGGCCCCGGTGAACCAGCGGCGGATATGGTCCAGCATTGTCAGCGCTCCTCTTCGGCGTTGGCCTCGCCCCGGGGCCGGTTGCGCGGCCGCCGGGGTCTTATGCCTTGGCAGGCAACCAAGTTGGCCGGAACCCTGCCGTCGGCCGACGCGTGCGGCGCGGTACGGCGGGCATCACGACAGCGGGAATCGAACGCACGTCAGGCGCCCGGTTCCGTGCGTCCCGGTTCCGGTGTCCAGTATCTGCCCGGGCCCCTATGCTCAACCACCACCAGGACTTGCCTAACCATCAATGTCAAGTGGGGTATACAACTATGGCTGCACCGGGGCCACTTGATCCATACAGGATGCGAGCGGCCGAGCTCGGGGCGACCATCAAGAAGCACCGGCAGGCCAAGGGGTGGACCCAGGACAGGCTCGCCAGAAAGGTCGCGCTGTCGAATACCGCGATCGCGCACTTCGAGAGCGGCGCCCGCGTGCCACGTCGTGATGTCGCCATGCGCATCGACCAGGCCCTGGAGGCCGGCGAAGAGATCTGGGAGCTGCGAGACGCTCTGGACGACAACCCTGACGCGGAACGCGTCAAGAGGTATCTGGCACAGCACTCACGTGCCGTAAGAATCCGCCAGATCTGCTTCTCCTCGATTCCCGCGATGCTGGAGACCGAAGAGCACACGCGCTTGGCACTGGAAGACGGACTTGCCTACTACGGCGGCGACCTGAACGACAAGCTCGAGTACCGACGTCAACTGCGCGGCGTCCTGGAGGGCCCCAACGCTCCTGCGTTTCAAGCTGTCATTTGGGAACCGGTCCTGCACGTCAACATCGGTGGAGACAAGCAAGTCATGCGTCGGCAGCTACTTCACCTGATCGACCGTTCCCGCGAAGCGGCTGTTGATGTGCGCGTGGTCCCGCTGAGCTCACACTCTTGCGTCCCAGATATCGGATTCGTCTCACTATGGGAGGGCCCCGATGGGCGGTACACGGGCTGGCGGCCCACCAGTGACAGCACCGGGATGTTCATCAGGAAGGAGTCCGAAACTGCGCGTCTCAATCACCTCTATGATCAACTGCACTTGGTTGCGCTGAGTGCAGTCGCGACAAGAGACCTTATCCACAAGGTAGTTGAGGAATATTACCCATGTCGCACAGTCTCGACCTGTCTATAGCGCAATGGCGCAAAAGCCTTCGCAGCACTCAGGGCAACCAATGCCTTGAGATCGCGGAACAGTACCCCGGCGTGATGCCGGTCCGGGATTCCAAAGACCCCAACCGTGCTCCGATCGTTGTCCCGCGAGCGGCCTGGTCCTCATTCGTGACCGCGGTGGCCGGCACCAACGGCCGCCTGTCCGCCTGAGCCATCAACAGGGCAGGGTCAAAGCCGCGAGGCGATGCTTGCCAACTCCTTCGGCCTTGACACGGTTGCCCGTTCATCGTTCACGCCCCGATGAGCACGCCAACAGCTCTTGCATGCCCAAGTCGCGGCCTGGGTGCGGGCGACGGCATCAATAGGCCACCGCCAGCCCGGACCCAACCCGGCTCACGGCGCGCTCACGTGCGGCGATGTCCGGCTCCGGTCACTCTCTACGCGATCCGGCAGACATTGCCGACCCACCGGGCGTCAAGGGCGCACGTGTGACTGCTACTTGCAGCCGCACCCGGCCGTACCACTCGCCGTCACAGGTTGCCCAAAAGGGCGTCAACGTCCCACTCGGCCTGACGCAGAATGGCCCGCAGGATGCCAGGAGCCAGTTCCGGGTGCAAGGGGACGATCACCGTCCGCTCACCTTTGCGATACTTGGCGTGGCTACCCCGAGTGGAAATGTGCTTGAACCCGTCACGATCAAGGGCCTTGGCCACTTGCGCCCCGGAGAGCCCCCTGGGCAGTGCCGGGCTCACGCGACCTGAACCTGGACCGGCGCCGTGATGACGTCATGGACGGCAGGCACCGGTTCGTCCTCGAAATAGAGCTCCAGCGCCTCGCGGAGGTTGGCCAGAGCCTCTTCGATCGTGGCCCCTTGGCTGGCCACGTCGACTTCGAGGCAGCGTGCCACGTACCACTGGTCCTCATGCGTAACGGCGGCGGTAAAGCGAACCTGTCGGGTCATAACGCCGAGTCTGGCACGAAGCACGAGAGACCGCCGCTCCACCGTCCCCCACTCACCCTATCGAGCGCCCGCTGTCAGACCCCCTGTCACCATCAGCGCATGACCGAATACACCGTGGAACTGATCCACGACAAGTGGCCCAAGCGCGAGCCGAGTTACTTCGCCTCGCTGGCGGCCGACCCACCTGACGGCTTCGAGTTCTCGTTCCGGACCTGGGACCACTACCCGGGCATCACCGGCACCCGCGAGGCACCCACCGTCTTCCATGCCATCGCCGAAGTGGCGGGCGAAGTGGCCCGGAAACACGGTGTGTTGCTCAATGACACGGGCGTCGAGAAGGTCCATGAGTGGATCCATGGCGAATGGAACCAGCAGATCACCGCGCATCTGCTGCTGATGGCCGCGCACCGCGCCACCTACTGCGGCCTCGGCCTGGATGACCTCATCGGCCTTCTGCGGTCGCTGGAACCGGCGTTCGCGCCGGCAGGAGAGGAGGACGCACCGTAGCGGCCGGCTGCGAACAGCCCGCACCCGGCGGCATATGCCAACGGGGCCGGTGGCGAACCACCGGCCCCGGCCCCGTGCGCGCTCGGAACGCTATGCGATCCGGTCCAGCACGATCGGGTTCGGCTTGAAGTCCGTACCCGCCGCCGAGATCTCCACGCCGCCCTCCAGCGCGGCCAGCGCGTAGTCGAACTTCTCGGGGGTGTCGGTGTGCAGGGTCAGCAGCGGCTGGCCGGCCACCACCGAGTCACCCGGCTTGGCGTGCATCTCGATGCCGGCGCCGGCCTGCACCGGGTCCTCCTTGCGGGCCCGGCCGGCGCCCAGGCGCCAGGCGGAGACGCCCACGGCGTAGGCGTCCAGCTTGGTGAGCACGCCGGAGGCAGCGGCCGTGACGACATGCTGCTCGCGGGCGACCGGGAGGGTTGCGTCCGGGTCGCCGCCCTGCGCGGCGATCATGCGGCGCCAGTGGTCCATGGCGGAACCGTCGGCGAGCGCCTTGGCCGGGTCGGCGTCCGGCAGGCCGGCCGCGGCCAGCATCTCGCGGGCCAGGGCGATGGTCAGCTCGACCACATCGGCCGGGCCGCCGCCCGCGAGGACCTCGACGGACTCGCGGACCTCAAGGGCGTTGCCCGCCGTCAGGCCCAGCGGGGTGGACATGTCGGTGAGCAGGGCGACGGTCTTGACGCCATGGTCGGTGCCCAGGCCGACCATCGTCGAGGCGAGCTCACGCGCGTCCTCGATGTTCTTCATAAACGCGCCGGAGCCGACCTTGACGTCCAGCACCAGCGAGCCGGTGCCCTCGGCGATCTTCTTGGACATGATGGAGGAGGCGATCAGCGGGATGGCCTCCACCGTGCCGGTCACATCGCGCAGGGCGTAGAGCTTCTTGTCGGCCGGGGCCAGGCCGTCACCCGCGGCGCAGATGACGGAGCCGACGTTGCGCAGGACGTCCATCATCTCGTCGTTGGAGAGCAGCGCGCGCCAGCCGGGGATGGACTCCAGCTTGTCGAGCGTGCCGCCGGTGTGGCCCAGGCCGCGGCCGGAGAGCTGCGGAACGGCCGCGCCGCAGGCGGCGACCAGCGGCGCCAGCGGCAGGGTGATCTTGTCGCCGACGCCACCGGTGGAGTGCTTGTCCGCGGTCGGGACGGGCAGGGACGAGAAGTCCATGCGCTCGCCGGACTTGATCATCGCCGCCGTCCAGCGGGCGATCTCCGCGCGGTCCATGCCGTTGAGCAGGATCGCCATCGCGAGGGCGGACATCTGCTCGTCGGCGACGACACCCTTGGTGTAGGCGTCGATCACCCAGTCGATCTGCTCGTCGGTCAGACGGCCGCGGTCGCGCTTGGCGCGGATGACGGAAATGGCGTCCATCAGCACATTTTCCTTAAGTTCGTGCGTCCTCAGAGCTTCCCGGGGTCGGAAAGTGACCCGGACGGGCCGAAGCATCGGCCCGTCCGGCGCTTAAGGACATCTTCAACGATTCAGGTCAGCGGGCCCAAACGCATCCGGCAGCAACTCCGCCAGCGGGCGGATGCCCGAGGTCGTGTCGACCGCCAGCTCCGGTCCGCCGTGCTCCCAGAGCAGCTGACGGCAGCGGCCGCACGGCATCAGGATGTTGCCGTTGCGGTCGCAGCAGGTGAAGGCGGTGAGCCGGCCGCCGCCGGAGGAGAACAGGGCGGAGATCAGACCGCATTCGGCGCACAGGGCGACGCCGTATGCCGCGTTCTCCACATTGCAGCCGGTGACCACCCGGCCGTCGTCGACGACGGCCGCGGCACCGACGGGGAAGCCGGAGTACGGGGCGTAGGCCCGGGACATGGCGTCCCGGGCCTGCGCACGCAGGTCCTCCCAGAGTTCGGGAGAGGTCACTTGCCCTGTCCCTTCCGGTAGGGCTTGCCGTCCGCCTTGGGCATCCGCAGCCGTTGCGAGAACAGCGCCAGCACCAGCAGGGTGACCAGGTACGGCGTGGCCTCCACCAGCTCCAGCGGCACGGTCTTGCTGGCCACGTACCAGACGACCAGCACCGCGGCGATCACCGCGCTGACCACGGCCGGCTTGAGCTTGCCGCCCCGGAACCGCCACAGGGCCATGCCCAGCAGCAGCACCGCGACCAGCAGCAGCAGCGCGTGCACGGTCGGACCGCCGGAGCGCAGCTGGAGGCTGTCCATGAAGCCGAACAGGCCGGCGCTCATGGCCACGCCGCCCGGCCGCCAGTTGCCGGAGATCATGGTGGCGAGACCGATGTAGCCACGACCGCCGGTCTGGCCGTCGGAGTACATATGGGTACCGATGGCCAGGAAGGCGCCGCCCAGGCCGGCCATCGCGCCGGAGACCACCACGGCCGCGTACTTGTAGGTGTAGACGTTCACACCCAGGGACTCGGCCGCCACCGGGCTCTCACCGCAGGAGCGCAGGCGCAGACCGAAGGAGGTGCGCCAGAGCACGAAGAAGGTGACCACGAACAGCGCGCCGGCCACGATCGTCAGCCAGGACACCTGGGAGACAAAGCCCCGCAGCATGCCCGCCGCGTCGGAGACCAGGAACCAGTGGTGCTTCTCCAGGGACTGCAGCCAGTCGGCCAGCCCCGGGATGGAGAAGTTGGACATGTCGGCCATCGGCGGGGACTGCTTGTCATTGCCGCCCGCCGCCAGGGCCGCACTGCCCTGGGCGCCGAAGAGCATCTTGGCCGCGTACTGGGTGACGCCCAGGGCCAGGATGTTCATGGCCACACCGGAGATGATGTGGTCCACGCCGAAGGTGACGGTGGCGATGGCGTGCACCAGGCCGCCCAGCGCACCGCCGACGACACCGGCCAGCGCGGCCACCCAGGGGCCGTGCTGCCAGCCCATCCACCCGGCGCCGAAGGAGCCGAGCATCATCATGCCCTCGAGGCCGATGTTGACCACGCCGGAGCGCTCGGCCCACAGACCGCCCAGACCGGCCAGTCCGATCGGCACCGCGGCCGCCAGCGCCGAGCCGTACTGGCCCGAGGAGGTCAGGTCGTTGGCGCCGGTGAGCGCGCGCAGGGCGGACAGCAGGATCAGCGCGCCCGCCAGGATCAGCATCACGACGGGGTAGGTCAGCCGCCGTCCGCCGGACTTGTCGCCGCCGCGCAGCCGTTCGGCCAGCGAGGAGGTGAAGGTCGTCGTACTCACGCGGATACCTCCGCCTTGTCGCTCTTGCGGGCCTGGGCGGCGAGCTCCTCGCCGACCTTGCGCTGCTGGGTCTTGAGGCCGTAGCGGCGCACCAGCTCATAGGCGATGACGACGCACAGGATGATCACACCCTGGATCACGCCGACGACCTCCTGGGCATAGCCCTCGAACTCGAGCTGGGTGCCGGTGCGGTCCAGGAAGCCCCAGAGCAGGGCGCCCAGCGCCATGCCGATGGGGTGGTTACGGCCCAGCAGCGCGATGGCGATGCCGGTGAAGCCGATGCCGACCGGGAAGTCGGTGCCGTAGTTGTAGGAGACGCCGAGCAGGGTCGGCATGCCGACCAGACCCGCCATCGCGCCGGAGATCAGCATCGAGGTGATCACCATGCGCTTGACGCTGACGCCGCTGGCCTGCGCCGCGGACTCGGACTGGCCCACGGTGCGCAGGTCGAAGCCGAAGCGGGTGCGGCCCAGCAGGAACCAGTAGGCCACGCCCACCAGCACCGCGATCAGCACAAAGCCATAGACCGGCTTGGTCTGGGTGGCGAACTCGAAGAAGTGCGCGGAGTCCGGCAGGTAGGGCGTGTGGATCAGGTTGCCCTCCTTCTTGGCCAGCCGGCCGTCCTGGAGGAAGTAACCGATCAGCGAGGCGCCGATGGAGTTCAGCATGATGGTGCTGATCACCTCGCTGACGCCGCGGGTGGTCTTCAGCAGACCGGCGATGCCCGCCCAGACCGCGCCGACCAGCATCGCCACGATGATGATCAGCGGGATGGTGATAAAGCCCGGCATGGTCAGCTTGGCGCCCACCACCGCGGCGAAGAACGCCGCGATGCGGTACTGGCCGTCCACACCGATGTTGAACAGGTTCATCCGGAAGCCGACGGCGACCGCCAGCGCGGAGAGGTAGTACGGGGTGGCCTGGTTGATGATCCACACCTGGCTGTCGGCCTTGGAGCCGAAGTCGATCATCACCTGGTAGGCGTGGAACGGGTCCTTGCCGGTGGCCCCGATGATGGCCGAGGTGATGGCCAGGGCGGCCACGATGGCCAGGGCGGGTGCGGCGAGGCCGAGGATCAGCTTGTCCTTGTCGAACTTCTTCACTCCGTGTCGCCCCCTTCGGTCTCCTCGGTGTGCTCAAGGTGGCCGGTAGCGGCGCCGGTCATGGCCGAGCCCAACTCCTCCGGGGTGATGGTGGCGGGGTCGGCGTCGGCGACCAGGCGGCCGCGGAACATCACCCGCAGGGTGTCGGAGAGCCCGATCAGCTCGTCCAGGTCAGCGGAGATCAGCAGCACCGCCAGGCCCTCCCGGCGCGCCTCGCGGATCTGGTCCCAGATCTGCGCCTGCGCGCCGACGTCCACGCCCCGGGTGGGGTGCGCGGCGATCAGCAGCTTGGGGTGGTGGCTCATCTCCCGGCCGACGATCAGCTTCTGCTGGTTGCCGCCGGAGAGCGAGGCCGCGGTGACCTCGATGCCGGGGGTGCGCACGTCGTACTCGCGCACGATGCGCTCGGTGTCGGCCCGGGCGGCCTTGTTGTCGAGCAGCCCGCCCTTGCTGTTGGGCTTCTCGGTGACATGGCCCAGGATGCGGTTCTCCCACAGCGGGGCCTCCAGCAGCAGGCCGTGCCGGTGGCGGTCCTCGGGGATGTAGCCGATGCCGCCCTCGCGCCGCTTGCGGGTGGCGAGGTGGGTGATCTCGGTGCCGTCCAGGGTGACGGTGCCGGCGTCCGGGTCACGCATGCCCATGATCGCCTCGACCAGTTCCGCCTGGCCGTTGCCCTCCACACCGGCCAGGCCCAGGACCTCGCCCTTGTGGATGGTGAACTCGATGCCGTCCAGCACGGTGCGCACCACACCGTCGGAGTCGGTGGCCGACAGATGCAGCCCCTCGACGGTGAGCATCTCGACATCGGTGACGGTGGACTCGCGGGTCTCCGGCGAGGGCAGTTCCTCGCCCACCATCAGCTCGGCCAGCTGCTTGGGGGTGGTCTCGCTGGGCACCGCGGTGCCCACCGTGGTGCCGCGGCGGATGACGGTGATGTCATCGGCGACCGAGAGCACCTCGCCCAGCTTGTGGGAGATGAAGATGACCGTCAGGCCCTCGGACTTGAGCTCGCGCAGGTTGTCGAAGAGCGCGTCGACCTCCTGCGGCACCAGGACGGCGGTCGGCTCGTCCAGGATCAGCGTACGGGCGCCCCGGTAGAGGACCTTGAGGATCTCCACGCGCTGGCGGTCGGCGACGCCGAGGTCCTCCACCAGGACGTCCGGGCGCACGCCCAGGCCATAGGCGTCCGAGATCTCCTTGATCTTGGCGCGGGCCTTGTTGCCGATGCCGTGCAGCTTCTCGGCACCGAGGACGACGTTCTCCAGGACGGTGAGGTTGTCGGCGAGCATGAAGTGCTGGTGCACCATGCCGATGCCGCGGGTGATCGCGTCGGCGGGCGAGTGCAGGCTGACCTGCTCGCCGTCGAGCTTGATCGTTCCTTCGTCGGGCTTCTGCATCCCGTAAAGGATCTTCATCAGGGTCGACTTGCCGGCGCCGTTCTCGCCGCACAGGGCGTGGACGGTGCCTTTGCGGACCGTGAGGTGGATGTCGTGGTTGGCCACGACACCGGGGAACCGCTTGGTGATGCCGGCGAGCTCGACGGCGGGAGCGGTACTGGTGGACGCTTTGATGGCGCACTCTCCTCGGGGAAGGGAGCGGTGGGTGGTGGAGCCCGGGCCCGCCCGGGCGGGGACCGGTCGTTCGGCTGAGCTGGTTGACGCTACATGCCTCAACTCAACGCTACGCGCGTAGCGTTGGTACCTATGTGCGGGCCCGGCGGGAGTGTTCCCGCCGGGCCCGCACTCGGTTCAGCGGAGGATCAGCCCTGCGGGCTGGTCCGCACCTTGACCTGCCCGTCCACGATCTTC
This sequence comes from Streptomyces sp. NPDC052396, assembly GCF_044593195.1. Lineage (NCBI taxonomy): Bacteria > Bacillati > Actinomycetota > Actinomycetes > Kitasatosporales > Streptomycetaceae > Streptomyces > Streptomyces sp. NPDC052396. Next base: position 390,871 of record NZ_JBIUAW010000006.1, on the reverse strand, counting down.
TTCTTCGCGGCGTCGAGCTGGCTCTTGATGTCGTCGATGAAACCACCCGAGGTGGCCAGCGAGACACCGCCGTCCTTGACCAGGTACTGGTGCTGCCCGGTCAGCGGCTTGCCGTCCTTGACGCTCTTGATCACGTCGAAGACCGCCACGTCCACGTTCTTCACCACGGAGGTGAGGATGTGGTCCTTGTACTTGTCCAGGCCCGACTGCTGGTACTGGTCGGAGTCCACGCCGATGGCCCAGCAGTCCTTGCGGCCGGCGACGGCCTCGATGGAACCGTTGCCGGACAGGCCCGCCGCCGTGTAGATCACGTCGACACCCGAGTCGAGCATGCCGTTGGCCTTGTCCTTGGCGGCCGCCGGGTCGTTGAAGCCCTTGTCGTTGTTCGGGTACAGGTACTGCGAAGTGATCTGAGCCTTGGAGTCGGTGTCCTTGACGCCCTGCTCGAAGCCCGCCTGGAACTTCTGGATCAGCGCGTTGTTCACGCCACCGATGAAGCCGACCTTGTGGTTCTTGGACTTCAGCGCGGCCGCGACACCGGCCAGGTAGGAGCCCTCGTTCTCACCGAAGGTGATGCTGTCGACATTGGAGCCGGCGACGACCGAGTCGACCACCGCGAAGGTGGTCTTCGGGTAGTCCTTGGCCACCTTCTCAATGGACTTTTGGTAGTTAAATCCAACGCCGATGACCGGGTTGTAACCGGCGTCGGCGAGGGAGGTCAGGCGCTGCTCGCGCTCCGCCTCGGTCTCGCCGTTCTTGGCGGTCATGTCCCGGCCGTCGACGCCGAGCTCCTTCTTGGCCTTGTCCATACCGCGGGCGGCGGACTCATTGAAGGAGTGGTCGTCCCGGCCGCCGACGTCATAGGCGAGTCCAACGCCCTTGTTCTTGCCGCCGCTCGACTCGGTCGAGGACGAACCACAGGCGGTCAGGGAGAATGCGAGAGCGGCGGTGGAAACTGCCGCAACGGTGATCGTGGATACCCGGCGCACGAGGGCCCCTTCACTCGAAGCGCCTCCATTGGCGCTGGTTCGCCGGGAATCGTAACGCGCGTAGATGGGATGAAAAGGGGAGCTTCGAAGCCGTTATCGGATCGTCGCAAGCGGCGCTTGCTTTGTAGAAAGCTACATTTACGGACAATCCAGCAGCGCGGCCGCGGTGAACAGCTCCACTCCGACCTTGATCGCTCCCTCGTCCACATCGAAATCCCCGCAGTGCAGATCCCGCCGGGTGGTGTCGCCCACCGGCCGGACGCCCAGCCGCGCCATGGCGCCGGGGACGTGCTCCAGGTACCAGGAGAAGTCCTCGCCGCCCAGGCTCTGCTCGGTGTCCTCCACCGACTGGGCACCCCGCCGGGCGGTCATGGCGCGCTCCAGCAGCCCGGCGATCTCCGGGTGGTTGACCACCGGCGGCACCCCGCGCAGGTAGTTGATCTGCGACTTGGCGCGGTGCAGCGTGGCCACCTCGTCCACCGCGGCGTGCACCAGGTCGGGGGCGTCCCGCCAGGCGGCCAGGTCCAGGCACCGTACGGTGCCGGAGAGTTCGGCGTGCTGGGGGATGACATTGGCCGCGTGCCCGGCCTCCAGCCGCCCCCAGGTGACGGCCAGTCCGGCGCGGGTGTCCACCCGCCGGGCCAGCAGCGCCGGAACGTCCACCGCCACCCGGGCCGCGGCGGTCACCAGGTCGGTGCTCAGATGCGGGCGCGCGGTGTGCCCGCCGGGGCCGTCCAGCAGCACTTCGATCTTGTCGCAGGCGGAGGTGATGGCCCCGGTGCGCAGGCCCAGCCGGCCCACCTCGACCTTGGGGTCGCAGTGCACCGCCACGATCCGCGCCACGCCCTCCAGCGCCCCGCTGTCGATGGCGCCCAGCGCGCCGCCGGGCAGCACCTCCTCGGCGGGCTGGAAGATCAGCCGCACCGGGTGCGGCAGCCGGCCCTGCTCGGCGAGGGCGGCCAGCACCAGGCCGGTGCCCAGCACCACGGTGGTGTGGACGTCATGGCCACAGGCGTGCGCCATCCTGGGGATGGTGGAGCGGTAGGGAACCGTCTTGGTGTCGGGGATGGGCAGCGCGTCGATGTCCGCGCGGAAGGCCAGCACCGGCCGGCGGGTGGCGCTGGCCCGGGTCCGTCCGATGTCACAGATCAGCCCGGTGCCGGAGGCGAGGGTGCGCGGCCGCAGCCCCGCCTTCTCCAGTCTCGCCCTGATCGCCGCGGTGGTACGGAACTCGTGGTTCCCCAACTCCGGATGCATATGCAAGTCCCGCCGGAAGTCGATCAGTTCGGCCTCCAGGTCGGCCGGGAGCAGTCCGGTGAGCTCGCGGGCGTGGTCACTTCCGGGTCGGCCGGCCGATGCGCCGGGCGCGGTATCACAGGGCATCAATTGGTTCACCCTGCGAAGAGTAGAGCCATGTGAAGGGCAACTGCCTCCAGATCAAGAAAAGTTCAGCCGCATGGATGGGTCGCCCAGAGGGTATGACCCGTATTTACGGCGTACCTTTGCGGAACACACTCACAAACCGCGCGCCGGCGCGGGCACATAGGGCAGGCGGCGCACTTCGCGCCCCGCGCTGGTGGTGACGCCGGAGAGGAAGTCCCCGGCGCGGGGCGAGGCATGAGCCGTGAGCCAGGAGGGGTCGATGTCGCAGACCGCGACGGTGACCGGGGTGCCGGCCAGGGCCAGCGGCAGGGTGTGCACCACGGTGGACGGAAAGCTCAGCACGGTACGGCCGATGGGGCCGCGCCGGGCGACGATTTCCAGGGGCAGTTCGGGCCGTACCACCTCCAGCCCGATCCGGGAGGCTATCCGGTGCAGCTTGTCGGTGCGCTCCCGGCGGTGCGCGAAGTAACGGGTGGCGCCGTGCTCGGCGGCCAGGGCCGCCACCGCGTCCAGATAGCGCTCGCCGTCCACCACGCCGGTCTCCACCAGTGAGGTGCCCACCAGGTCGGTGCCGCCGGTGAGCCGGGGCGGCCCGAAGGTGGCCCGGAGCCAGGTGAAGTCATTGGCGTCCACGGTGACTCCGGGCGGGGCCGCCACCGGCATCGAGGTGAACAGCCGGATGTCCCGGCGGCCATTTGGAGTGAGTATCCGGCGCGCGGAAGCAGACACCGGCGCGAAGACCATGTCTCGCGCCCCTACTTTCCAGTCGAAGGGGACGCCGGTGCGATGCCAGCGCATCAGCCGTTCCCCGCGCACCAGTTGGGAGACGAACTCCATGGTGGCGGTGCCATCGTCCACCACCACCAGTTCCCGGGCCCGGGTGATGGTCAACAGCAGTTGTACATAGCGGGAGAAGGGATCGCCGATCACCACCCGCCGGGCGGCGCGCAGCGGTCCGGCCAGCGTCCCCACCGTGTGCACCGGCGCCCCGGGCCCGCCGCGGGCCTCCTCCCAGCGCAGCCGGTGCCCCTGGTCGCGGGCCAGTTCGGCCATTCGCCGCAGCTGGCCGCGGGTCATGGCGTCATGCGGGGCGAGCACCACCACCAGCAGCTCACCAGCCGCCGGATCGCACCCGTCCTTCTGGCGGGGCACCCCGTCACACAGCGGGGCCCCGCCGCCCGCCGGTCGCGCGAGCGCCCCGGAGTGCGCCCATTCAAGGACGTTGAGGAGCTGGACCGGACTCTCCACAAAGGCCAGGGTGTCGGTCACCGCCGGTCGCCCGTCACACCGCGGCGGGTTCGCGGTCGCCGGCCACCACACCGGTCACCCGGCGCAGTTTGCGCATCGGGGCCAGTTCGCTCTCGTAGACCCGCTTGATGCCGTCCCCCAGCGACTCCTCCACCACCCGGATGTCGCGCACCAGCCGCTGCAGGCCGCCCGGTTCGACGGACGCGGCCTGGTCGGAGCCCCACATCGCCCGGTCCAGGGTGATGTGCCGCTCCACAAAGCAGGCACCCAGCGCCACCGCAGCCAGGGTGGTCTGCAGTCCGGTCTCATGCCCGGAGTAGCCGATGGGGACATTGGGGTACTCGGCCTGGAGGGTGTGGATGACCCGCAGATTGAGCTCGGCGGCCTTGGCCGGATAGGTGGAAGTGGCATGGCACAGCAGGATGTTCTCGCTGCCCAGCACCTCCACCGCGTGCCGGATCTGCTGCGGGGTGGACATCCCGGTGGAGAGCACCACGGTGCGGCCGGTGGCCCGCAGCGCGCGCAGCAGTTCGTCGTCGGTGAGCGAGGCGGAGGCCACCTTGTGCGCGGGTACCTCGAACTTCTCCAGGAACGCCACCGATTCCACATCCCAGGGCGAGGCGAACCAGGCGATCCCGCGCTCCCGGCAGTGTGCGTCGATCCTGCGGTATTCGTCCTCGCCGAACTCCACCCGGTGGCGGTAATCGATATACGTCATCCGTCCCCAGGGCGTCTCCCGTTCCAGGCCCCACTGGTCCCTCGGGGTGCAGACCTCGGGGGTCCGCTTCTGGAACTTCACCGCGTCGCATCCGGCGTCCACCGCGGCGTCGACAAGGGCGAGGGCGGTGTCCAGGTCGCCGTTGTGGTTGATGCCGATCTCACCGGTGACATAGACGGGGTGGCCGGGGCCCACCGGCCGGTCGCCGAGGTGACGGGTGCGCCGGGCGGAAAGTGCAGAGAGCATCGGGATTCCTTCGCTGGGTCGGGCCGGGCTTGGTGGGGTGTGGGGCTCGGGTCGGGGGGTCAGGGGTTCAGGGACGGGCCCAGCAGCCAGCCCGCGATCTCACGCACCGCGCCGCTGCCGCCGGGGGCACGGGTGACCAGGCGGGCGGCCTCGCGCACCGGGGGGTGGGCGTCGGCCACCGCCACCGGCCAGCCCACCAGGTCCAGGCAGGGCAGGTCATTGACGTCATTGCCGAGGTAGAGCACCCGCTGCGCCTCGATCCGCTGCTCGTCGCACCACTGCTTGAGCGCCAGGTCCTTGCGGCCGGTGCCATGCACCACCGGCACCCGCAGCTTGCGGGCGCGGGCGGCGACCACCGGGTTGGTCTCGGTGGACAGGATCAGCACCGCCAGGCCCGCCCGGCGCAGTGCGGCCACACCCAGCCCATCGCCCCGGTGCACGGCCACCAGTTCCCGGCCGTCGGCGTCGATCAGCACCCGGTCGTCGGTCTGGGTGCCGTCGAAGTCCAGTACCACCGCGTCGACTTGGTCCCGGGTGGGCAGCGGGCGCCGGGTGTCCAGCAGCGGGGCCAGGGCCCGGGCGCGGGCCAGGTCATGCGGGTCGTCGATCTCCAGCACCCGGGCCGGATCGGTGCGCACCAGCTCGGTACGGCCGAAGAACCGGTGTCCGGCGGCCCGGAAGCCGTCCGCCCGCATGGCATAGGCGGCGCCGGTCTCCAGCAGGTCCTCGGGCCGGTCCTGGCGGCGCGGGCGGTGCGCGCGGTCGTGGTTGACGCCCTGGGCGCCGCCGGCCTGCCCGCCGCCGCCCTGGGCCGGCACCGAGGGCCCCGCGCGCCATAGGAAGCCATGGAAGGGGGCCACGGTCAGAGCGCTGTCGGCACCCCCCTCGACCACGGCGGCGGCGACCGCGTCCACATCCTCGCCGGTGAGGAACGGGCTGGTGCACTGGACCAGCAGCACCGCGTCCAACGGGCCGCCGCGCATGGCCTGGTAGGCGTCCATGGCGTGCAGCACCGCGGCCTCGCTGGTGGCGGTGTCCCCGGCCAGGGCGGCCGGCCGGTGCACCACCAGGGCGCCGGCCGCGCGGGCCGCCTCGGCCACCGCCGGGTCGTCGGTGGACACCACCACCTCGCTGACCAGCCGGGCGGCCCGGCACTCCCGCACCGCGCGGGTGACCAGCGGTGCACCGCCGACCGAGGCGAGGTTCTTGGCGGGTACGCCCTTGGATCCGCCGCGGGCGGGGATGACGGCCAGAACGGCGGGCATGGCACGCTCCTCGAAGGGGCCGGATTTCCCGGCGAGTTGGACGGTCATAGCTCCCCCAGCCGCCGGATGACCGGGGCCACCCGCTGCACTCCCTGCCGGTAGGCGCCCCGGGCCGCCTCCCGCAGGGCCTCGCGGGCGGCCCGCCGCAGGGCACTCCGCGGCCGGGGCTCCCGCCCGGGCAGCGGCTGCCCGGCGGGCCCGAAGCCATGGCGGGCCAGGAGGGCCGGCAGATAGCCGGGGGCGGTGTGCGGGGTGTAGTAGGGCGCGAGGGGCGGCAGCCGGTGAACGGCCGCCAGTTCCGCGACCCGCTCCCGGGCCTGCTCGAAGGACCGCTCGTACGGCCGGTCGGCCGCCACGCCCTGGCGGGCGGTCCAGGCGGGTTCCGCCTTGGGCAGGTGTCCGGCGTCCAGCTGGTCCCAGGAGGCCAGGCAGCCCGAGCCCAGGAAGTGGTGGTTGCCCAGCTGCTCGCGGATGCCCAGGTCGGTGAGGACGGCGGTGGGCACCGAGCGGTGCAGCGCCTCCAGGGCGGCCGTGGAGCTGACCGTGACCAGCAGGTCGGTACGGTCCAGCACCTCGCCCATGTGCCCATAGACCAGGCGGCAGTTGGCGGGCAGCCCGCCCGGCAGCCGGGCGGCCAGCCGCTGGTAGGGAAGTTCCTCCAGGTGAGTGGTGTGCTCGCCGGGTTTGCTGCGCAGCTTGACCAGCACCTGCCGCTGCGGGTGCAGCCGGGCGTGCCGTACCGCGCGTTCCAGCAGATAGCGGCGGTCGGCGCGCTTCTCCGGCACCGAGGGCTGGGCGGCGAACACCACGGTGAACGGCCCGGTCCGGTCCGCGGCGCGGGACCCGTCCATGGCGCGGGGCCCGCCGTCCAGGAAGGGCAGGGCACACTCGGTCACACAGCCGTCCGGGGCACCCGCTCCGGCGTAGACCGCCCGGAACCGCTCCGCGTCATAACGGGAGTTGGCCAGCACCACATCGGCCCCATGACGCAACAGCAGTCCGTCCGCCAGCTTTTCATAGACCACACCCACATAGCCGGTGACAACCACCGGCCGGGACCCGGCCGTTGCCCACTGGTGCGCCAGCCCGTGCAGCATGGCCTGCACCGCGCCGCCCACACAGGCCAGCACCACCACCCGATGCCGGGCCGGGTCCACGGTGCGGACGAACTCCACCCCGGTCACCTCGCGCAACTCCTCGGCGCGCACCCCCACTTCGGACAGCTGGCGCCCGGTCGGGGTGGCCCGGCCACGCAGCAGGAATCCATCCAGCCGGGCATCCGGCACCAGCCGGCGTGCGGTGAGCGCTCCCCATTTCCACCGCGTATCGGAGTCGGCGAGCACCGCGACCACCGGCGGGGATTCGGTACGTGATGGCACATCCATGACCATAGGAATTGATTCCGCTTCACCGGCCAACGCGAGCGCAACAGCCGGTAAACAGCACATCGACGATCGGCGAAGTGGTTGACGCGCAGGGCGGGTTCATCATTCCGCCGCGCTTCGTTCACCTTCGCTTTTGGCAGTAGTCAGAACGAATGCCGGGCGGTCACCTAACGTCACCCGAGTGGTCAAGCTCTCCGTCATCGTGCCGTTCTTCAATGTGCAGACCTATGCACCGGACACTCTGAGGAGCCTGCAGGCGAACGCCCGTGGAGACTTCGAATTCATTCTCGTCGACGATTGTTCGACCGATGGTACGCCGGGGATCCTGCGGCACGCGGAACGGGAACTGCCCGGTGCCGTGCTGATACGGCATGAGCGGAACGGCGGCCTGGCCACCGCCCGGAACACCGGCCTGGACGCGGCCCGCGGCGAGTACCTGGCCTTCCTGGACGGGGACGACTGGCTGGCCCCCGGCTACTACCCCCAACTGCTCTCCGCCATCGAGGACTTGGCCGTCGATTTCGTCCGCACCGACCACATCCAGTGCACCGGGCGCACCCGCACCGTGCACCGGGTGCCGCAGGGCCGCCGCTGGACGGCGCTCGACCCGCGCGGCGCCATACTGCCCGCCGACCGCTCCACCTCCGTGGACTATCCCTACGCCTGGGCCGGGATCTACCACCGGCGGCTGCTCGACGACGGACTGCTGCATTTCCGGGACGGGCTGCGCACCGCGGAGGACCGGCCCTGGATCTGGCGGCTGCACCGTGAGGCGCGTTCCTTCGCGGTGGCCGGATTGCTCGGGGTCTTCTACCGGCGCGGTGTGGCCTCGTCACTGACCCAGATCGGCGACGTACGCCAACTCGATTTCATCCGCGCATTCGACCAGGTAATCGACGAGACCGCACAGGATCCCGACGCCCGGCAACTCCTGCCCAAGGCCGTGCGCACCTATTGCGCCATCATTTCCCATCACCTGGGCACCATCGAACGATTCGAACCGGCCGTGGCCCGAACACTCCGTTCGATGAGTGCGGCCGCCATGAAACGGATGCCGCAGCAATTGCTCAAGGACGCGTTGAATTCCATGGACGACGACCGCGCGGCCCGGCTGCGCCGGCTGCGCCGCCGCCCGGTCCCGGCGGGGGCCGCCTCATGACCGCCGAACCCGTGGAGACCCAGATCTTCCTGGCCTCCACCCTCTACGGGGCCGCCACCCTGACCGCCGCCCTGGACGCCGGGCTGTTCGCCCCCGCCGGGCGGCGGCTGCTGCTGGTCGCCAACAACGCGGCCGTCCCGGAGACCACCCCCGCCCTGGACCGGGCCCCCGGCTTCGACCGGCTGCGCACCCGCTTCGACGGGGTGCTGTCCTGGAACGAGACCATCAGCCCCTTCCACCCCGGCGGCTGGTCCCCGCGCCCGGACGACGTCCCGCTGTGGGAGCGCCAGCTGCGGCTGCTGTGGGGGCTGGGCACCGACCGGGTGACGCTGGTCGTGGAGTCCATCCAGGTCAACCCGGCGCTGGCGGTGGCCCAGCTGTTCCCCGAGGCCCCGCTGGAGGTCTATGCGGACGGGCTGATGAGCTACGGCCCCACCCGCAACAAGCTGGACCCGCTGATCGGCACCCGGATCCGCCGGCTGCTCCACCTGGATCTGGTGCCGGGCCTGCGGCCGCTGCTGCTCACCGAGTTCGGCGTGCCCGCCCAGGTGATCCCGGGCGAGGTGTTCGGCAAGGTGCTGGCCGAGCTGGCCGACGCCACCGAACTGCCCCCGGCCCCCGCGGAGCCGGCGCTGCTGCTCGGCCAGTACCTCTCCGCGCTGGAGATCCTCACCCCCGAGGAGGAGGAAGAACTCCATCTGCGGATGCTGCGCGGGGCCGTGGGCCGGGGCCATCGCCAGGTCGTCTTCAAGCCGCATCCCACCGCCCCGGCCCGCTGGTCGCGCCGGCTGGAGGAGGAAGCGGAGCGGCTGGGGGCGGAGCTGACCGTGCTGGAGACGGCGGCCCTGGCCGAGGTGGTCTGCCAGCGGCTGCGGCCCGCGCTGGTGGTGGGCTGCTTCTCCACCGCGCTGATCACCGCCGGAACCTGCTACGGCCTGCCGGCGGCCCGTACCGGCACCGGGCTGCTGCTGGAGCGGCTCACCCCGTACCAGAACAGCAACCGGGTCCCGGTGACGCTGGTGGACGCCCTGCTGCCGGAGGTGACGGACGCGGCACCACCGGAGCCGGAGGAAGATCTCAACGGCCTGCTCGCGGCGGTCGGTTATGCCATGCAGCCACAGCTCCACCCGGCCCTCCGGCCGGCCGCCGAGCGCTATCTCGCCGGGCACCTGAACGCCCGTACCCGGCGCTACTTCAAGCGCCGCCGGCTCACCTCACTGGGGCTGCCCGGCGCCATCCCGTCCCAGCTCGCCTTTCTGCCCCGCAATCCCGCCGTGCGCCGGATGGCCCGCCGGGCGCGGGCGCTGCGGCGACGGCTGACCAGGAAGGCCACGGTGACCCGTTGACCGCCCCCACCCTGCCCCGCCAGGCCCCCGCCCCTGAACAGCCCGTCCGCGCCCATGGATCCGGCGGCCGGCTCCGGGCCCTGGACGGACTGCGGCTGATCGCCGCGCTGATGGTGGCGCTCTACCACTACGGAGGACGGGACGGCGAGGTCAGCCGGGCCTGGGGCGCCTCGCCCCGTCATGAATTCCCGCACCTCTCCCCGGCGTTCGCCTATGGCTGCCTGGGCGTGGAGATCTTCTTCGTCATCAGCGGCTTTGTCATCTGCATGAGCGGCTGGGGGCGTTCACTGCGGTCCTTCTTCGCCTCCCGGGCCGCCCGGCTCTACCCCGCCTACTGGGTGGCCATCGTCCTGGTGACCGTGGTCTTCGCGCTGCCCTGGGTGACCTACCGGACCGTCTCGGCCAGCGACACCCTGGTCAACCTGACCATGCTGCAACAGCCGGTGGGCGCCCAGCGGGTGCTGGGGGTGTGCTGGACGCTCTGGGCGGAGCTGCGGTTCTATGCGCTGTTCGCGCTGTTCGTGGTACTGCCGGGGGCCACCCGGGCCCGGGTGGTGCTGTTCTGCTCGGTGTGGACACTGGCCTCGGTGATCACCACCGCCTCGCATCTCGAACTGCTGCGGGTGGTGGTGATGCCGGAGTACTCGGCCTTCTTCATCGGCGGCATCGGCCTGTATCTGCTGCACCGCTTCGGCCACTCCGCGCTGTCCTGGGGCATCGTGCTGATGAGCTTCCTGGTGGGGCAGCACTACGCGGTGGCGGGCCTGTGGCATCCGCCGGGCCCGCACTACTTCTCCTACCGTTCTCAGTACGCCATCATCGCGGTGCTGGCCGCCGGTTACGCGGCGGTCGCGGCCATCGCCCTGGGCAAGGCCCGCTGGGCCGACTGGAGTTGGCTGCCGCTGGCGGGCGCCCTGACCTACCCCTTCTACCTGGTGCACGAACACCTGGGCTGGGTGATGATCGGGATGCTGCACCGGCGCCTGGGCATCCCCGCCTATGGGACCTTCGCGCTCACCCTGGCCCTGATGCTGGCCCTGGCCTGGACGATCCATGCCGCCGTGGAGCGACGGCTGACTCCCTTGCTACGAAGGTCACTTGACCGCCAGGAGGGCCGACGCAGGCCGGCCACCTGACCGCTGGGCGGGCCGCACGCAAACCCGTCACCCGACCGTTGTCAGCGTGGCCTCGATGCCGGCCACAATCGCGCGCAGCCCGGCCTCGTACCCCGCGTCGGGGTCGCCGAAGAGCTCGAAACCGGCCTCGGCGGTCAGCGGGTAGTCCGCCAGCCGCCGGGCCCGGGCCTCCAGGTCGTACCCATGGCCATCGCTCTCGCCCCGGCCCGGATCGGGTCCCATCGCCTGTTCCTCGATGACATAGCCCACGGTGTAGCAGTTGGCGGTGAAGGTGGCCCGGGTCGCCGCCCTCGGCGTGAGCCCCAGGCCGACCAGCCGGCGCAGGTGCGCCTCCATGGGCGGTGCATAGCTGGTGTCGGTGAACCGGGTGCCGCTGAAGACCTTGCCGCCGTCGCGGTAGCGCAGCAGGGCCCCGCGGAAGGCCCGCTGGGTCTCGGTCAGCACCTCGCGCCAGTCGGCCGGCTCATTGACGAAGCCCTCGGACATCCGGCGCATCATCTCGGTGGCCATCGCGTCCAGCAGGTCCCGCTTGTGCTTGAAGTGCCAGTAGAGCGCGGGCGCCTGGACATTGAGGTCCTTGGCGATGCGCCGCAGGGTCAGCCCCTCCAGGCCCTCCTCGTTCAGCACCAGCAGTGCGGTGCGTACCACCTGATCACGGTCCAGTCGGTTTCCCACCTTGACAGTTTAACGACGTTCAGGAGACTCTCCTTAACGGCATTAAATTGAACGGCGTTAAGGGGGGGTTTTTCATGTCCTCATGCGAGGTGCTGATCATCGGTGCCGGCCCGACCGGGCTGGTGCTGGGCTGTGAACTGGCCCGCCGGGGCGTGGACTTCAGGCTGGTGGAGGCGGGCGAGCAGCTGTTCATGGGCTCACGGGGCAAGGGCATCCAGCCCCGGACCCTGGAGCTCTTCGACGACCTGGGGATCGTCGAGGAGATCTACGAGGCCGGCCTGCGGCCGCCCATGATGGCGGGCTGGGAGGGCGGCCGGAAGGTCAGGGAGTGGGACATGTTCACCCGCGCCGAGCCCACCCCCGGCATGCCCTATGCCGAGCCCTGGCTGCTGCCCCAGTGGCGCACCCAGGAGATCCTCCACCAGCGGCTGCGGGAGCTGGGCGGTGCGGTGGAGTTCGGCGTCCGGCTGACCGGCTTCACCCAGGACGGGGACGGGGTGACGGCCGGACTGCTGGCGGCGGACGGCTCCATGGAAACGGTGCGCGCCGGGTATCTGGTGGGGTCGGACGGCGGGCGCAGCACGGTACGGGCCGCCCTGGGCACGGTGTTCACCGGGGAGACGGTGGACCCGGACCCGCTGATCGTGGCCGACCTGGAGGTGGCGGGCCTGGACCGGGACCACTGGCATGTCTGGAACCGCGAGAAGGGAGCCCTGTCCCTCTGCCCGCTGCCCGGAACGACCTTCCAGCTGATCGCCGCCCCCGGCGCCAGGGAGCTGGACCCCGATCCCGGGGCGGTGCGGGAGCTGGTGGCCTCCTGGACGGGGCTCCAGGTGCGGGAGGTGCACTGGTCCTCGGTGTTCCGGGCCCGGGCGGCGATGGCCGAGCGGTTCCGCACGGGCCGGGTCTTCCTGGCCGGCGACTCGGCGCATATCCACTCCCCCGCCGGGGCGCAGGGCCTCAACTCCAGCATTCAGGACGCCTACAACCTCGGCTGGAAGCTGGGCCTGGTGCTGCGGCGGGGCGCCCCGGACGCGCTCCTGGACTCGTACCAGGCGGAGCGGCTGCCGGTGGCCGCCGGGGTGCTGGGCCTGAGCACCCGGCTGCACCGGGGCGACGGCGGCCCGCAGGTCGGGTTCACCGCACGGCGCGGGCCGGACGCCCACCAGCTGGGCATCGCCTACCCGGACAGCCCGCTGACCCGGGAGACCCGCCCGGAACTCACCGAGGACGCACTCCGCGCGGGCGACCGCGCCCCGGACGCACCGCTCAAGGGTGCCGATGGGACACAGGTCAGGCTGTTCGACCTGTTCCGGGGGACCCACTTCACCCTGCTGTCCATCGGGGCCGGGGCGCTGGAGGGCGACTGGCCGGGCGGCGACCTGGTGCACGTCCACCACATCGGCGGCTCGTGCGGTGAGCTGCACGATGCGGGCGGTCATGCCCAACGGGCGTACGGCAGCGGGCTGTTCCTGGTCCGGCCGGACGGCTATGTGGGGCTGGCCACCCACGATCCGGCCGAGGTCCGGGCTTACCTTGCCGAGGTGTACGCCGTCCTCTGACGGGCAGTTGCCCCGGTGCGGGCTGTTCTTGGCCGGTCGCGCCCGCGCGGCGGAGCCGCTGAAAACAGCGGCCCCGCGCCCCTGGCGGACGCCGCCCTACAACACCAGCGACAGCAGCATCACAAACCCCAGCCCGGTCACCGAGATCACCGTCTCCATCAGCGACCAGGTCCGCAGCGTCTGCCCCACATCCATCCCGAAATATTCCTTCACCATCCAGAAGCCGGCGTCGTTGACATGGCTGAAGAACAGCGACCCGGCGCCCACGGCCAGGACCAGGAGTGCGGTGTGGGTGGTGCTCATCCCCGCCGCCAGCGGCGCGACCAGGCCGGCGGCGGAGATGGTGGCCACCGTGGCCGAGCCGGTGGCCAGCCGGATGGTCACCGCGATCAGCCAGCCCAGCAGCAGTGCGGAGACCGACCAGTCCTTGGAGACCTCCAGGATCATCTGCCCCACGCCGACGTCGATCAGAGTCTGCTTGAAGCCGCCGCCCGCGCCGACGATCAGCAGGATCCCGGCGATGGGTATCAGGGCCTTCTCCACCGTGGCGGTCAGCCGTTCCCGGCCGAAGCCGGCCGCCCGGCCCAGGGTGAACATGCCCACCAGCACGGCGGCCAGCAGGGCGATCAGCGGTGAGCCGATGACATCGGCGATCCGCTGGAGGTGGTCCTTGGGGTTGTCCACCACCACCTCCACCAGCGCCTTGACCAGCATCAGCAGCACCGGCAGCAGGACCGTGCCCACCGTGGCGGCGAAGCCGGGGCGGCGCCGGAGCTCTTCGGAGGGGCGCTGTGGGGTGAGCCGCTCGGGCGGGGCCACCTCCACCCAGCGGGCGGCCACCCTGGAGAACAGCGGTCCGGCGATCACCGCGGTGGGCACCGCGATCAGCACGCCCAGCGCCAGCGTCACCCCGAGGTTGGCGCCAATGGCGTCGATGGCCGCCAGCGGGCCGGGGTGCGGGGGCACCAGGCCGTGCATCACCGACAGTCCGGCCAGCGCCGGAATGCCGATGCGCATCAGCGAGTGGTTGCCGCGCTTGGCCACCAGCAGCACCACCGGGATCAGCAGCACGATCCCGACCTCGAAGAACAGCGGCAGACCGATCACACCCGCGATCAGCACCATGGCCCAGGGCATGGCCCGGCCGCCGGCCCTGGCCAGGGTGGTGTCCACGATCTGATCGGCACCGCCGGAGTCGGCCAGCAGCTTGCCCAGGATCGAGCCAAGGGCGATCAGCACGCCCACGCCGGCCACGGTGGCGCCCAGACCGCTGCTGAAGCTGGTGATCACCTTGTCCATCGGCGCCCCGGCGACGGCGCCGAGCACCAGCGACCCGATGGTCAGCGACAGGAAGGCATGCAGTTTGAGGCGGGTGATGAGGAGAACGATGACGGCGATGCCGACGAGTACGGCGATGCCCAGCTGTGCGTGACCCGCCGAAGTGATCGGTCCGGCGGGGGCCGCGGCCGGCATCTCGACGCTGAGAGTGCTCACGGGGCTTCCTAGGGAAGGGAGTTGGGGGAGGAAGTGCGGTCTACAACCGCCGCAGTGCGGCGGTCGCCCGCTCGGCGATGACGGCCGCCGCGGGCGTGATGTCCACCACGACGCCGGCCTCGTCGGCCTGGAGCGGTTCCAGGGTGGCGAACTGGGAATCCAGCAGCCGGGTGGTCATGAAGTGGCCGGTGCGGGCCGCCATCCGGCCGGCGATCAACTCGCGGTCGCCGGTGAGGTGGAGGAAGACAACGCCGGGTGCGGCGGCGCGCAGCCGGTCGCGGTAGGCGCGCTTGAGCGCGGAGCAGCTGACCACACCACCCCGGCCCGAGCGGGCGGCGGCCCAGGCGCCCACCGCGTCCAGCCAGGGGGCCCGGTCGGCATCGTCCAGCGGCACCCCGGCCGACATCTTGGCGATATTGGCCGGGGGGTGGAAGTCGTCGCCCTCGGCATAGGGCACGCCCAGGGCCTGGGCCACCAGCGGGCCGACCGTGGTCTTGCCCGTACCGGCGACGCCCATGACCACCACGACCGGACGGCTGTTCATCAGGTACCTCGCTGTCTGACGACGGCGTCGCCCTCGACGCCGAACCCGCCGCCCCACTGAAACCCATTGGGTATGACTTATTCAAGCCCTCGTGATGGAAACGTCATACTTAATGGCGTGGCCGGTCGCCCCTTACGCTGAGTGCATGGAAAACCAGGGGCAGGGGTCGCACACCCGCGTGCTGGAGTCCCTCGGACCCGCGATCACCAGTGGGGAGCACCCGCCGGGCAGCGTGCTGCGCACCGAGGAGCTGGAGCAGCGCTTCGAGGTGTCCCGCACCGTGGTGCGCGAGGTGATACGTGTCCTGGAGTCCATGCACCTGGTCGCCTCGCGCCGCCGGGTGGGGGTGACCGTGCTGCCCACCGAGGAGTGGAACGTCTATGACCCCCGGGTCATCCGCTGGCGGCTGGCCGGTGCGGACCGGCCCCGCCAGCTGCGTTCGCTGACCGTGCTGCGGCTGGCCGTGGAGCCGGTGGCGGCCGGCCTGGCCGCCCGGCAGGCCACTCCCGGGCAGTGCGCCGAGCTCACCGAGCATGCGCTGGGCATGGTGGCCACCTCACGCGGCCAGCAGCTGGAGGCGTACCTCCAGCACGACATCGCCTTTCACCGCACGGTGCTGCGCGCCTCCGGCAATGAGATGTTCGCCCGGCTCAGCGATGTGGTGGAGGCCGTGCTCACCGGGCGCACCCGGCACCAGGTGATGTTCACCGACCCGGACCCGGCCGCCGTCACCCTGCATGTCCGGGTCGCGGAGGCGGTGCGTGAACACGATGCCGCGCGGGCCGAGGAGTTGACCCGGCGGATCGCCACCGGGGCGATGGCGGAGCTGGACATCCTGGCCCCGTAGAGCTCCGCATGGTCCATAACGGCGCCTTCACTCCGGCACGTTCGCCGGCCACCGCTCGAACCAGCGCTGGTCCGCCTCCAGTTGGGCGGCCAGCGAGATCAGCAGTGGCTCACTGTTGGCCGGGCCCAGCAGCTGGGCGCCCACCGGCAGCCCGTCCACAAACCCGGCGGGCACGCTCATGGCCGGCCAGCCCAGCACATTCCACGGCCAGGCGTATGGACAGGAGGCGGTGGTCAGGGAGTTGGTGGCCCGTCCGGACAGTCCGTCCAGCGCCCCGGTGCGCAGCGGGGGCACCGCGGTGGTGGGGGTGAGCACCACATCGAACCGGCCGAACAGTTCCCCCACCCGCTGCCGCAGCGGCCCCTCGGCGGCCCGCGAGGCGGCCAGCGCCCCGCCGCCCAGCACCAGTCCGGCCAGGGCGTTCCGCCGGGTGCGCGGATCCAGCGCGGCCCGGTCGGGGACCCGCCGGGACCAGACGCGGATGCCCGCCATCGAGCGCGGCAGAAAGGCCAGTCCGACCTGCCCGTAGCGCGGGTCCTCCTCGATCACCTCATGGCCCAGCGCCGCCAGCCGCTCCGCGGTGCGCACGGTGGCCGCGCGCACCTCCGGGTCCAGCCAGTGCCGCACCGCGGCGAAGGCCGGCCGGAAGGACAGCGCGATGCGCAGCCGCCGGGGCTCCTGCCGGGCGGCGTCCACCGGTCTGATGGCGGGCGGCCGGTGCCGGTCGCCGGGGTGTGCGCCGCTCACCGCCTCCAGCAGCAGCGCCGCGTCCGCGACGGTACGGGCCAGCGGCCCGTAGCAGACCAGGCCCCGGAAGGTCTCCGCCTCCGGCCGGCAGGAGATCCGCCCCCGCTGTGGCTTGATCCCCACCAGATGGGTCCAGGCGGCCGGTATGCGCACCGATCCCGCCCCGTCCGAGCCCAGCGCCAGCGGCACCAGCCCTGCCGCGACCGCCGTGGCGGCCCCGCCCGAGGAGCCGCCCGGCGAGTGCGCCGGATTCCATGGGTTGCGGGTGATCCCGAAGGCGGCCCCCTCGGTGACCGGCCACTGGCCGGCCTCCGGGGTATTGGTCTTCCCGACGATCACAGCTCCGGCGGCCCGCAGCCGGCGCACCACCTCGCTGTCGGCCCGCTTGGGCGGGAACTCCCCGGGGCACCCGAACCCGGTGGGCTCCCCGGCCACGTCCATGTCGTCCTTCACCGCCACCGGCACGCCCAGCAGCGCTGCCCGCTCCCCCGCCGCCAGCCGCCGGTCGGCCTCCGCCGCCTCCCGCAGCGCGGCCTCGGCCCGCATCCGGCGGAAGGCGTTGAGCGTGCCCTGGGTCTCCTCGATCCGCCGCAGCGAACGCTCCGTCAGCTCCCGGGCGGTGACCCGGCCTTCGGCCAGCTCCGCCACCAACTGGGCCGCCCCGCCGACTCCCTGGCCCTGGGCCGCGAACCCCGTCATGCGCTCCTCCTCTGCCGACCCGTCGCCCTTCGACTCTTGCCCCTCGGCAGCTGTCTGTACAGTGCACGCTCATGGCTATCTGGAACCGGCCCGCACCCGCCGCAGCAGCACCGGCACCGCCCCCGCCGACCGAGCCGCCGGCCTGGCAGGCGCCGACCGAGGTGGAGCGGGGGCTGTACGAGGCGAAGTGGCGGGGGGACTGGGACGCCTACTGGCGCATTCTGGCGAGCGCCGACCTCTTCCACCCCATGTCCCGGGCCTTCGCCGAAGCCAATCCGGGCCGGGTCGTCGACACCGTCTCCCTGCTCCCCCAGGTACGGGCCACCGGTCATGTGTACCTGACCCATGGCATGCTGCCGGCCCCGGCACCCGACCCCGTCTTCTACCGCACCTCACTGGGCTCGCTCGCCGGCCACTGGACGGAGTCCGTCCCCTGGCTTGCCATCAACCCGGGCACTCCCTGCGAGGCCCTCTTCCCCGCGACGCCCGGCCACCGGGCGCAGTGGGCCGAGCATGCCCGCCGCGCCCCCGAGGAACCGCCGCGCTCCCTGCGGACGCTGTGGGTGGGCGGGCCGCTGCAGGGCCCGGTGGCACGCGGCCTGGCCTGCGGCGCCCTGCTGCTCGTCAACAACAACCTCCTCTGGAACTCCATGGGTTACCACGGGAGCGGCTTCACCGGCGAACGCCGGTTGCTGGAGAAATGGTGGGGCGTCACTTCCCGCGCCGACTGGAAGAGCACCCTGACCCGGCTCCTCAACGCCGATATGGCGGGCGGCATCTGGGAGTTTGTGCTGGAGATCAGACAGGCGCTGTCCCGCGAGTACGGCGGGCCCATCGAACCCGCGCACTGGCGCGAGGTGACCGGCCGGGTGATGCGGCGCCAGGCCGAAGCCGCGGAGAACCGGTCGGAGGCCGCCCTGGAGGCGGAGATCCGCCGGGTGGGCCAGCTCATCGGCCGCATCACCCGCTACGAGGCCAGATTCCGCGCCGACGGCCTGCTCGGCGAGCACAAACAGGTGCGTTCCGTCCTGTCCTGGGACTACGGCCGCGCCTCCGCCATGGCCCGCTGGGGCCTCGGCGCCCGCTTCTGCGACCTGCCGGAGGCAGAACACGCGGTCATCGAGGCCGGCCGGGCCGCCCAGCGGGACTACCACTCCTGGGCGGACTTCTCGGCGGGCTACATCCTGGGCCGCTGCCTGCACTTCGACGACGAGGAGTTCGGCAACTGGTACCAAGACGTACTGGAGGCGCACCGGTTGCTGATGAGCGATCCGCAGAGCCCTTGGCTCACGATTCCCTGGCAGTAGGCCATGCGGATCGAGCGTCGAGGTGTACCCGTACGGCCTCTGACACCCCGGGGGGTTAGCCCCACCCCCGCCCACCAGCTGACCGGATGGGCACGGGCACCCCACGCCAACAATCCTGTACCGCATGACACTTGGCAACCAGAGCCGCCGGAACAGCCGCGCCGCACTCCTCGCCCTGGCCACCGCCGCCGTGGCCGTCACCACCGTCGCCGGGCCGGCGCGGGCGGAGTACCGGGGGCAGGGGGACGGGGCCGCGCTGAATTGGCGGGCATGTGCGGACGCGCCGGAGCGGGAGTGTGGGCAGTTGTCCGTGCCGCTGGACTACCGCGCATCGAAGGGGCCGCACACCACCCTCGCCGTCTACCGGCTGCGCAGCGACCACCCCGCGGCCAGACGCGGCACGCTGCTGATGATCAACGGCGGGCCGGGGTCGGCGGGGAAGGACATGCTGGTCAAGCAGGGCGAGCGGGTGCGGGCGGCGACCAAGGGGGCGTATGACATCGTCGCCTTCGATCCACGCGGCATGGGCGGGAGCGCCCCGGCGAGCTGCCGGCTGGACCCGGCGGACCGGCGGCTCAGCGTGCTGCGCGGGTGGCCGGGGCCGGGCGGGGAGATCGGGGAGAACGTCGTCCGGGCCAAGCGCGTCGCCGACGCCTGTGCCCGCAACGGCGGCCCGCTGCTGCGGTCGCTGTCCACGGCCAACGAGGTGCGGGACATCGAGCGGCTGCGGCAGGCGCTGGGCGAGCGCAAGCTCTCTGCCTGGGCGCGCTCCTACGGGACGTATGTAGGGGCCTGGTATGCGCAGCAGTACCCGCGGCACACCGACCGCTGGGTGCTGGACAGCAGCAATGACCCCGATCCCGCCCGGGTGGAGCGCGGCTGGCTGGCCAATATGGCGCGGGGGGCGGAGGACCGTTTCCCCGACTTCGCCCGGTGGGCGGTGCGCGATGGGCTGGCCCAGCGGGAGCGGGACGTCCGGCCGATGTTCCTGGGCCTGGCGGCCCGGCTGGACCGCCGGCCGGGCAATGAGGGCAACAAGCTGCGCAACGCCCTGCAGATGAGCCTGGACTCGGACGGGTCGTTCAAGGGGCTGGGCGAGCTGATCCGGGCCGCGCGGGCGGGCAAGCCGCTCCCGGATGTCGCCGCATCGGACGCCCAGGCGGCCGTGATGGTCGCGACCATCTGCAATGACATCAGCTGGCCGCGTGAGGTGTCCGGCTACGCCCGGGCCGTGGCCGCCGACCGGGTCCGGTATCCGCTGACCCATGGCATGCCGGTGAACATCACGCCCTGCGCGTTCTGGAAGGACCGGCCCGCCGACCGGCCCGTCCGCATCAACGGCCGGGGCCCGGCCAACGTGCTGATGATCCAGAACCTGCGGGATCCCTCGACCCCTTACAGCGCCGGGCTGAAGATGCGGGCGGCCTTGGGCAAGCGGGCCCGGCTGGTCACCGTGGACTCCGGCGGCCATGGCGCCTACCTGGGCAACGGCAATGCCTGCGGCGACCGGGCGGTCAGCGAGTTCCTGATCGGCGGGACGCGCCCGGCCCATGACCTGACCTGCGAGGGCCAGGGCCGCTAGGGCCGGGACGCCGCCCGTCCGGTCAGACGTGCCAGAGTTCCTTGATCGTCTTGATCTCGCCCTTGCCGTTCATGGTGATGTCATAGACATTGCCGAAGCAGCCGAAGGGCGCCTTCACCCGCGAGTGGTCGTCACTGTGGCACTGGTCGATGTGGTAGGTCAGGTCGTCCTTGCTCACCGGCTTGGTCTTGTTCGGACCGTCCATCAGGGCGAGTTCGGCCTTGACGTCGGCGGCGAGCGTGTAGTGCTTCGCCTCACCCTCGCCGTGGTAGGCCCAGTCGTTGGGCGTGCAGACCGGCTTGGCCACCTGGGCGTCGAAGCCCTTGGAGGCGTCCCGCTCCAGCGTCACCGCGATCATGGTGTGCCCGGCGGGCATGACCGGCGGCTTACCTCCGCAGTCGGGGTCGTTGCCGTCCTTGCCCTTGTCGCTCTTGTCCGTCTTGTCCGTGTGGTCGGCCGGCTTCGACGAGGAGGCCGAGTCCGAAGTGTCCTTCTTGCCGTCATTGCAGGCCGCGAGGCCGCCACCGAGCGCGGCCACGAGCACCAGGGTGCTCACAAATCGTCGAGTCGAGCGCATGTCGAATCCCCCGTTGCCAAAAACATTGTCGTGATCATGTTTGATCGACGGTGTGTTCTACACCAGCGGCGGGGTGGAGATCCAATCGGTCGGCCGACCTGTGTCAGAACAGCTGGCCCTGGCCGTCCATCGGCGGCTCCTCGGGGTCGAAGAGCCGGGGAGCCGTCGCCAGGAGCGGCGCCGAGCGCCGCGAACCGGGGCAGGAGATCAGCTCGTAGGAGAAGGCGGTGCGGCGGCCGGGCGGGTCATGACGGGCGTAGCGGCCGCCGACGACGGCGATCTCCCGGGAGCAGACGGGGCAGGTGCGGCGCGGCGAAGACGACATCCGGTCATTTTCGCAAACGGGGCAGACCGCCGTCACAGGGTCTCGTGTCAAAGAGTCTCGGTCGGTTCATAAGGTCTCGGTGGGTTCAAAGGGTCTCGGTGGGTTCATAGGAACCCCACACCTCGCGCAGCGCCCCGCATACCTCGCCCACCGTGGCCCGGGCGCGCAGCGCCTCCTTCATGGGGGGCAGGACGTTGTCCGTTCCGGAGGCCGCCTCGCGCAGGGCGCCCAGCGCCGCCGTCACCACCCGGCCGTCGCGTTCGGCGCGCAGCGCGGCCAGCCGCTGCCGCTGGCGGGACTCGATGGCGGGGTCCACCCGCAGCGGCTGGTAGGGCTCCTCCTCGTCCAGCCGGTAGCGGTTGACGCCCACCACCACCCGCTCCCCGCTCTCCGTCTCCTGGGCGATGCGGTATGCGTTGCGTTCGATCTCGCCCTTCTGGAAGCCGCGTTCGATCGCCGCGACCGCGCCGCCCAGTTCCTCGACCCGGTTCATCAGCTCCAGCGCCGCGGCCTCCACGGTGTCGGTGAGCGACTCCACCGCGTAGGAGCCGGCGAAGGGGTCCACGGTGGCGGTGACATCGGTCTCATGGGCGAGCACCTGCTGGGTGCGGAGGGCCAGCCGGGCGGCCTTGTCGGTGGGCAGCGCGATGGCCTCGTCATAGGAGTTGGTGTGCAGCGACTGGGTGCCGCCGAGCACCGCGGCCAGGCCCTGCACGGCCACCCGCACCAGGTTGACCTCGGGCTGCTGGGCGGTGAGCTGGACGCCCGCGGTCTGGGTGTGGAAGCGCAGCATCTGCGACTTGGGGTCGCGGGCGCCGAACTCCTCCCGCATCACCCGGGCCCAGATCCGGCGCGCGGCACGGAACTTGGCGACCTCCTCCAGGAGGGTGGTGCGGGAGACGAAGAAGAAGGAGAGCCTGGGCGCCAGTTCGTCCACCGCCATCCCGGCGGCCAGCGCGGTACGGACGTAGGCGATCCCATTGGACAGGGTGAAGGCGATCTCCTGGGCGGGCGAGGCGCCGGCCTCGGCCATGTGGTAGCCGGAGATGGAGATGGTGTTCCAGCGGGGCATCCCGGTGCGGCAGTAGCGGAGGATGTCGGCGGTCAGCCGCAGGGTGGGGCCGGGCGGGAAGATATAAGTGCCCCGTGCGATGTACTCCTTGAGTACATCGTTCTGGACGGTGCCGGTCAACTGGGCCGCGTCGACGCCCTGTTGCTCGGCGACCAGCTGGTAGAGCAGCAGCAGGACCGCGGCCGGGG
The DNA here is from genome assembly GCF_044593195.1 of Streptomyces sp. NPDC052396. Taxonomy (NCBI): domain Bacteria; kingdom Bacillati; phylum Actinomycetota; class Actinomycetes; order Kitasatosporales; family Streptomycetaceae; genus Streptomyces; species Streptomyces sp. NPDC052396. The sequence continues at coordinate 368,377 of NZ_JBIUAW010000006.1, read as the reverse complement.
AGTTGATGGTCATCGAGGTGGACACCCGGTCCAGGGGGATGTCCCGGAAGAGCACCCGCATGTCGTCCAGGGAGTCGATGGCCACACCCACCTTGCCGACCTCGCCCTGGGCCTGCGGGGCGTCGGAGTCGTATCCCATCTGGGTGGGCAGGTCGAAGGCCACCGACAGGCCGTGCGAGCCGTGCGCGATCAGCTGCCGGTAGCGGGCGTTGGACTCGGCGGCGGTTCCGAAGCCCGCGTACTGGCGCATGGTCCAGGGCCGCCCGGTGTACATGGTGGGGTGGACGCCACGGGTGAAGGGGTAGCCGCCGGGCTCGCCCAGCCGTTCCCCGGGGTCCCAGCCGGCCAGGTCCTCGGGCCCGTAGACGGGCTTCACCGGGAACCCCGACTCTGTGATCCGGGTGGTGTCAGGGTCATCCGTCGTGTCGTGCGTCATGGGTTTATGCCTCCCGCCTGCCGCAGTCCAGGCCACCGGACTGTAGCGGCGGCCGCTCGGGGCTGTCAGGGGACGGGCCGGAGGGTGCGGGAGATACGGGCGCGGGCAGGACTGGGGGATGTAGTCCTGCCCGCGCCGTGGGGCGGAGCCGCTCGCAGGGGGGGGAGCAGCGGCTCACGCTCGGCCGATGACCAGTCGGCCTCATGTACTACAGCGCCACACCGCCGGAAAGTGTCACACCCTGGTCAGCGGGCAGCCCCGGCAGGCGTCCGGCGCGGGGCCGGGTGTCCTGGTCTCCCGGCAGGGGCAGGCCGTTCTGCCCTTGGGAGTCCTCGCCCTGGGAACCCTGAGAGCCCTGGGAACCCTGGGTGCCGGGTTCGCCGCGCAGCAGGTCCTGGCAGTAGCCGCGCACCTGGTCCGCGCCGCCCGCGGTGCGCTACAGGGTCCGTACCGCCTGGTCGTCCTTGCCGAGCAGGCTGTTGGCGCCCAGGTAGTCGCGGCATATCCGGACCAGCCAGTCCCGCTGGACCCCGGTGGGCCGGGGCTCCGGCGCCGGGGTGTCCCGGCCGTCCTCGCGGCGCGGGGACGCCGAGGGGCCGGCGGACGGACCGGCCGGCCGGTCGCCGGGGGTGGCGGAGGAGCCGGTGCCCGGCCGGCCATGGCCGGGGGACGGACGGTCCGACGGGCGGGCGGTCCCGTAGGGGGTGTCCCCGGGGACGGCACCGGATGCCTGCGGGACGGGGCTGCCGGAGGCCTGGTCGGGATCCTCCACGGCCACGCCCGCGCTGGGCTTGTGCCCGGAGCCGCCGAGCGCGGCGGGCAGGTCGACCAGGCCCGCGGCCACCGCCACTCCGCTGAGCGCACAGCCCGCCACCGCCACCACCATCGCCACCCGGGCGGGGCGGCGCAGCCGTGGCCGGCGGGCCGGGAGGACGGCCACCTCGGCGGCACGCCCGGCCGGCCGGGGATGTTCACCCGGTATGGGAGGTTCATCGGATACCGGGTGCTTGTCCCGTCCGGAACGATCCGAACGCTCGGAACGAGCCAAGTGTTCGGAATGCCCCAACTGGTCGGACAGCTCCGGCACTTCGGAGCGCGCCGACCGCTCGGCACGCGCCGTGCGGAACGCGGCCAGCGCGGCCTCCTCGCCGGGCAGCGGGCCGTCCGGGAGAACGGCCGGCGGCCGCAGCGCGTTCAGGGCGGCCTCCAATTCGCCCGCCGTACAACGCCCTTGGCCATGGGCCGAGTCGCCGCACACCGGGCAGGGGGCCAAGGGGTCTCCGGCGAGCAGCCGTTCGGCGCTGCCCTCGTCCAGCCAGCCGTGCTCGTGGTCGTGCGCCATCACATGTCCTTCTGCGTCCGCGCAGGCAATCGCGTCACACCCGTCGGGGCTTCCTCGCCCCGGGTGATCCCCTGGGTGGGGAGGGTGTCGGTGCTCACCGCGGCCTTCCCACTTCCCTTGGTCATCAGTTCGGCCAGTCTGCGCAGGCCGCGGTGGGCGGCCGTGCGCACCGCGCCCGGGCGTTTGCCCAGCATCTCGGCGGCGCTGCCCGCGTCCAGCCCGACCACCACCCGCAGCACCACCGCCTCCGCCTGGTCCTGCGGCAGCCGGGCGATCAGCTCCATCGTGCGTCCGGTGCCCAGCGACTCCAGGGCCTGGTCGGCGGTGTCGGACTCGGCCGGGCGGGCGGCGAGTTCGCTGTCGTCACCGCCGATGGCGGGGCGGCGGCCGCGCATCCGGATATGGTCCAGCGCCCGGTTGCGGGCGATCCGCGCCGCCCAGCCACGGAACCGGTCCGCGTCCCCGGTGAACCGCTCCAGGTCACGGGCTATCTGCAGCCATGCCTCCGAAGCCACGTCCTCCGCGTCGGCGTCACCGACCAGGGTCCGCACATAGCCGAGCAGCCGGGGCTGTACCGACCGGTAGACGGTACGGAATGCCGTCTCGTCCCCGTCCTGCGCCGCCTGTATGGCAGCCGTCAGCTCGGCGTCATCCCCCTGCACGTCCACATACCGCACCACTTGCTGAACTCTTGCCTCAGTAACCACGGCCAGGGCCATAGGGGTTGGATCCGGGCCCGCCGCCCGGCCCGTACGGCATGCCGTAGGGGCTGCCGTACGGGGCACCGTACGGGCCCGCCGGGTAGGGCGGAACCCCCATCGGCGGCAGGGCGGGCGGGAGTTGGGCACGCTGCTCCTGGAGGGCGGTCAACTGCCGTACCACCAGCAGCGCCAGCACCCCGGCGACCGCGTAGAGCAGCAGGGCGAAGGCGTCCAGCACGCTGAAGATCTTCATCAGCCGCAGGTCGCGCTCCCAGTCCTCCAGGCTGTGGCGGTCGTGGGCGTAACGCATCCTGGCGTCCAGCGCACCGTAGACCGCGGCGAGCGCGGTCCTGCTCAGGGAGGCACAGAGGAACACCGTCCACCAGGAGTTGAGCAGCCCCTTGGGGGCACGCTGCGGGCCGCCGGGGGCACTGGCCCGGTAGATGTCATTGGCCAGCTGCTTGGGAAACCAGAGGTTGACCACCGGGGTGAACCAGGCACCCACCGCCCAGCCACTGCCGAAACGGTGCGAACCGGGCGCGAAGATCTCCGCGTTGAGCCGGGTGCGGCGGAACCAGATGACCCACAGCACCACGGTGGCCAGACCGGCCAGGTCATAGACCAGGCTGGTGGTCCCGAAGAAGGTGTCCGCGTCCTGGGCCCGCCTGACCGTGGCATCGCCCACGTCCGGGGACTGGTCCAGGACCTCGCCGATGACGCCGTACTGCCGGAAGCGGGCGACGGCCAGCAGCAGCAGCCCCAGCACACTGACGATCAGCAGCACATCCAGCGCGGTGCGTACGCCCCGCCGCTGGTCCACGCCGGGCAGCGGCATCCCGTCCGGATACGCCCCGCCCATGGGCACAGCCATCGGCGCGGCCGGCGGCATGCCCATCGGCGGAGCGGCGGGCATCGGGGGCGGGGCGGCCGGCATGGGCGGCGCGGCGGCGACCGCCGCCCGCTGTTGCTGGGCGCCACACGCCGCACAGCGCCCGTCCGGACCGACGGCGGCGGCGCGGCAGGTGCCGCACGGATTCATCGTCTGGAAACCCCCGGAGAGCCTGGTGCGGACCCGCACGTTACGTGCCCGCCCCCCGCCGCGTCCAGACGGGTCCCTTGGCCGCCGGTCCGGTGTGACGGATCCGGGCCGCCCGGCGCTGTACGAAGTGTGTGCCCCACCAGGGCACGCAGCGGACGGCGGCCGTGGCCTCTCCTGTGGGGGGTGGCGGCCACGGCTGTCGTCCGGCTCCGTCCTGCGGCATCCGCCCCGGTCAGGACTCCGCGGCGACGTCCTTGACCGAGACGGTCAGGTCGTTGGTGACGGTGAAGTAGGGGCGCAGCCGGACCTCGCCCCGGGTGGCGGCCGGGAAGGTGTCGATGCCCTTGCGGTCGGCGAAGTCGCCGCCCAGCCGGCCCACCCGGACCAGCGCCGCCCCGGCCGCCGGCCGGATGTACAGGTCCCACAGATCCTGCTCCTCGCCGCGCCGGGTGCTCATCGGCGGGTACGGCAGGGTGCCGGTGCCGTCCTCCAGCGCGGCCCGGACATCGGCCACCGCGCCATCGGCGCCGCGCAGCCGGGCGATCAGCTCGGCGCCGTCGCCCAGCGCGGTGCCATGGGCGGTGACGGTGACCGTCAGCCCGTGCTCACCGACCCGTACCCCGGTGGCCTCGGCGTGCTGCGCGCGGCGCCAGGTGCGCACCGCGAGGTAGCCGTCGCTGGTCTCGTACGGCACCCAGGCGGTGAGCTCGGCGGCGGCCGGCAGCGCCAGCCCCAGCAGCGCCTTCTGCTCCACCAGGCCGGCGGTCAGCCGGCGGCGGGTCTTGTCGCCGGAGCGCTCGGTGTAGCTGTCCCAGCGCCCCTCGGCCAGGACGTGCGCGGCCCGGTCCAGGCGGACCTCGACCCAGGCGTCCCGGCGCTGGGCCGGCAGCGGAACCCGGACCTCCTCCTGGCCCTTGCTGCCCCGGTGACGCAGCAGCAGATGGGTGTCGGCGGCGCTGAGCTGCTCGGCGCGCAGCCGCACCAGCAGTGAGCCGTCGGCCGTCACGGCGCAGCGGGCCTCGGGGTGGGCCGCCTCGGCGGGCTTGCGCGGAGCGGGCACCGCGGACTGCTGCCGGCGGCCGCCGAACAGGCCGCGCAGCAGCCCGCCCTTGGCCGGCTTGGCGGTGGTGCAGCCGGGGCGCAGCTCCTCGAAGAGCCGCTCATAGGCACGGGCGATGGCGTCCGGCTCATAGCGGCGGGCGGCGGTACGGGCGGCGGCGCCCAAGCGGGCCCGCAGCTCGGCGTCGCCGGTGAGCTTCAGCAGGGCCTGGGCGTAGGCGTCCACCGCGTCCCCGCCGTCCAGCGGCACCAGGACGCCGTCGGTGCCATCGGTGATGATCTCGCGGGGGCCGTGCGGGCAGTCGGTGGCGATCACCGGCAGGCCCGCGTGCATGGCCTCCACGATGGTCATCCCAAAGGACTCGGCGTCCGAGGCGACCGCGGCGACGGCGCCCTTGGACCACTCTGTCTCGATCGGCGAGCGGGCGCCCATCAGGGTGATCCGCTCATAGAGGCCGAGGTTCTCGATCTGCTTGCGCAGCTTGGCCTTGGCCGGGCCGCGGCCGTAGATGCGCAGGTTCCAGTCCGGGCGCTCGGCGGCGACCTTGGCGAAGGCGGCGATCAGCCGGTCGTAGCGCTTGACCCCGACCAGGCGGCCGGCCGAGACAATGGTCTTCGACGTCCCGTCGGAGGGCTCGGCGGCCGGTGCCGGCACGGCGTTGGGGATGGCCAGGATGCGGGCCCGGGCGTCCGGCAGGGCCTGCCGGTAGTGCCCGGCGTCCGCCTCCGAGACGGTGGTGAAGGCGTCCAGGGCGGCGATCGCCGGGTCCATCACCTGGTGCAGCTCGGCCACATGGGCCTCATGGGTGAGGTGCTCCTGCCCCAGGCGCAGATAGCGGTCGCTGCCATAGGCGGTGAGGTAGCCGATGAGCTTGGGCCGGGTGGCGATCACCACATCGGCGTCGGTGGCGGCGAGGTGGGCGGCGACCCGTTCGTCGGTGAGGGCGGTGGCGGCCATCCGCCCGTTGTCGATGCGCTCGTCGCGGAAGAGCGCGCTGGGCTTCTGGTTGAGGGGGGCCTGGAACTCGTCCCCCTCCGTGCCCTCGCGCATGTCGACCAGCGGGGTCAGGGTGACCCGCGGGTCGATGGCCAGCTCCGGCTCGTCGACGGGCCGGTTGACGCTGACGATGCGTACATCGTGCCGGTCGGCGAGGGCGGAGGCGAGGTTGACGGTCGAGCGGATGGTGCCGCCGATTCCGTACGCGTTGTGCAGCAGGAATTCGATCTTCATCGGGGCCCTCGTTCGCGGGACGGGTTTTCCAGCGGTGAGGCTAGCGGCTGTCGCCCGTCCGTGCGGCTTCGGCCGGCTGGCCTGCGGTTTCGCGCTTTCGGGGGCGCCCCATCAGGGGCGCGGGGCGGCTACACCATGCGGCTCCGCCGCGCGGGCGCGACCAGCCACCGACAGCCCGCCCCCGAAAAGACAACGGGCCGCCCTACCCCCGCCGCACCACCTGCCCCACCAGCACCGTGAAGTCAGCCCAGCCCAGCTCCGGCGGGCGCGGGTCCCACAGCCGCTGGGCGACCGCCGCCAGCGGCAGCCGGATGCCCGCGGCGACCTGCTCCGGTGTCTGGGCGTCGGGCCGGTCGCACCACACCGCCAGCCGCCCGCCCGGCAGCCGGTCCGGACCGGTGACGGAGGCGGCGGCGGCCACCGCCCGGTCACCGCGCAGCACGGCCGGCGACCACTCCCGGTAGATCCGCTCCCCGGTCGGGTAGCGGAAGTCATTGGGCTCGCCCAGTACGTAATAGAGGTACTCGTCATTGAGGTTGACGACGGTCTGTCCCCCGGCCAGGTACTCGCCCGGGTCCCGGGCCCCCAGCTCCTTGCCGGTCCAGTACTCGACCTCGATGCCCTTGTCGACCGGTGCCACCCCGTCCCGGAAGAAGCCGTCGTTCCATGCCTTGGGCCGTTTGCCCAGGCTGCGCGCCACCGCCGCCCGGTCCGACAGCCAGCCGGTGGCCAGGTCCTGCACCCGCGCCTGCGGCCCGTAGCGCCGGCGGGCCGCCGCGGCCAGGACCGGGAAGGACGCCTCCGGGTCGGGAACGGTCAGCGCCCGGTACTCATCGCCGCCCAGGTGCCAGTAGGGGCCGGGGAACAGCGGCGCGTACTCCCGCATCAGGTCGTCCACCAGGCGCGCCGCCTCCGGCCGGCTGATGTCCACCGCGCCGCGGAACGCCACCCCCTGCGCGTCCTTCAGCTGAAGGTCGGGGTGGGCGTTGATGACCGCCCCCAGGTGCCCGGGCGAGTCGATCTCCGGCACCACGGTGATGTGCAGCTCCCCGGCCAGGGAAACGATTCGGCGTACCTCGGCCTTGGTCAGGTGCTGTGGGGAGACGATCTCCGGGTGGCTCTGGCTCTCGATGCGGAAGCCCTGGTCGTCGGAGAAGTGCAGACCCAGCTGGTTGAGTTTGAGGTCGGCCATCTCGTGCAGCCGCGCCTCGATCCAGTCGGCGCTGAAGAACTTGCGGGCGATATCCAGGTTGAGCCCGCGCTGCGGCCGGTCCGGGGCGTCCCGCAGCACTCCCTCCGGCACCCCGCCCGCACCGCGCACCGCCTGCAGCACGGTGCGCCCGCCGTAGAAGGCGCCCGCCGGATCGGAGGCGGTGATCGCCGCCCGGCCGCCGCGCACCGACAGCTCATATCCCTCGGTGGGCTGGCCCTGACGGTCCAGCAGCTCCAGGTCGCCGGGACGGGCCGGCGGGGCGGCCGCGGTCAGTCCCAGCTCGCCGGCCAGGGTCCGGGCCTCGGCGGCCAGCGGCCCGCCCGGGTCGGCCACCACCCGGGCGGTGCGCGCGGGCCGCCAGCCCGGCCCGGTGTGCGCGGCGAAGGAACGTACCGAGGGGACGACACGCGGCGGCCCGGCCGGCACCGCGGGCACCGCCGGTGAGGGGGACGCGGCGGCCGAGGAGGGGGACGAGGCCGGGGCGGACCGCCCGTCGGCTCGCATCTGCTGACCGGCGTGCTGATCGCCGGGACAGCCCATCAGGGACAGGGTGGTGATCAGGGCGGCGGTGGCCACGGTTCCCCGAATGGCCGAGGTGCGGGTGAATCCCATGAATCCCATCGGACAAAACCTCCCATTTCTGGGCAAGGTAGTGCCACCCCCCGGGCGTTAGCTCGAACGCCCGCCCGTCACCTAACCCGAGGGGATGAATCTGGCATGGCACCCGCCGGACCGTCAGCGACCCGTACATGCCAGTTTGATCACAGCTGCCACACCCCGCGCGACCGAACCGACAAGGCGTCGCTACGATGGCCAGGGCCGGTGGACCGTACCCGGCCGGGCCGACCGACAGAGAAGCCGGCAGGCCCCAAATCCGCTCCCGGAGGGTTTTCCGTGCCGGCTGGAACGCTGTACCGCGGCCGGGAAGGCATGTGGTCCTGGGTGGCTCACCGAGTCACCGGCGTCCTCATTTTCTTCTTCCTGTTCGTGCATGTCCTCGACACCGCTCTCGTCCGCGTCTCCCCCGACGCGTACGACAAGGTCGTGGCGACGTACAAGACACCCGTCGTCAATGTGATGGAGTACGGCCTCGTCGCCGCCATCCTCTTCCACGCGCTCAACGGCCTGCGTGTCATCGCCGTGGACTTCTGGTCCAAGGGCCCGCGCTACCAGAAGCAGATGCTGTGGTCCGTTGTCGGCATCTGGGTCGTGCTGATGGCCGGCGCCTTCTACCCCGTGCTCAGCCACACGCTGCGCACGCTGTTCGGGAGCTGACGCGAGACATGTCCACTGAAGCCACCCCCGCAGCCGCGGCCGACGTCGATCTCTACGACGCCGACAACCCGGCCCCGGTCATCGAGGCGCCGCGCAAGCGCACCAAGAAGACGCCCAAGTCCACCCGCACCAACTTCGAGCTGTACGGCTGGCTGTTCATGCGGCTGTCCGGCATCGTGCTGGTCGTCCTGGTCCTCGGCCACCTGCTGATCCAGCTGGTCCTGGACGGCGGCGTCAGCAAGATCGGCTTCGCCTTCGTGGCCGGCCGCTGGGCCTCGCCGTTCTGGCAGGCGTGGGACCTGATCATGCTGTGGCTGGCCATGCTGCACGGCGCCAATGGCCTGCGCACGGTCATCAACGACTACGCCGAGCGCGCCAACACCCGCTTCTGGCTGAAGATGCTGCTGTACACGGCCACGGTGTTCACCGTCCTGCTGGGCTCGCTGGTCATCTTCACCTTCGACCCGAACATTTCCTAAGGCCCGGGGCTGACGCGACATGAAGATCCACAAGTACGACACCGTCATCGTCGGCGCCGGCGGCGCCGGCATGCGCGCGGCCATCGAGTCGACCAAGCGCAGCCGCACGGCGGTTCTCACCAAGCTCTACCCGACCCGCTCCCACACCGGCGCGGCGCAGGGCGGCATGGCCGCCGCCCTGGCCAACGTCGAGGAGGACAACTGGGAGTGGCACACCTTCGACACGGTCAAGGGCGGTGACTACCTGGTCGACCAGGACGCCGCCGAGATCCTGGCGAAGGAGGCCATCGACGCGGTCCTGGACCTCGAGAAGATGGGCCTGCCGTTCAACCGCACCCCGGACGGCACCATCGACCAGCGCCGCTTCGGCGGCCACTCGCGCAACCACGGCGAGGCCCCGGTCCGCCGGTCCTGCTACGCCGCGGACCGCACCGGCCACATGATCCTGCAGACGCTGTACCAGAACTGCGTCAAGGAGGGTGTGGAGTTCTTCAACGAGTTCTACGTCCTCGACCAGCTGATCACCGAGGTGGACGGCGTCAAGAAGTCCGCCGGTGTGGTCGCCTATGAGCTGGCCACCGGTGAGATCCACATCTTCCAGGCCAAGGCGGTCATCTACGCCTCCGGCGGCACCGGCAAGTTCTTCAAGGTGACCTCCAACGCGCACACCCTCACCGGTGACGGCCAGGCGGCCTGCTACCGGCGTGGCCTGCCGCTGGAGGACATGGAGTTCTTCCAGTTCCACCCGACGGGCATCTGGCGCATGGGCATCCTGCTCACCGAGGGCGCCCGCGGTGAGGGCGGCATCCTGCGCAACAAGGACGGCGAGCGCTTCATGGAGAAGTACGCGCCCGTCATGAAGGACCTCGCCTCCCGCGACGTGGTCTCCCGCTCCATCTACACCGAGATCCGCGAGGGCCGTGGCTGCGGTCCCGAGGGCGACCACGTCTACCTGGACCTCACCCACCTGCCGCCGGAGCAGCTGGACGCCAAGCTGCCGGACATCACCGAGTTCGCGCGCACCTACCTCGGTATCGAGCCCTACACGGACCCGATCCCGATCCAGCCCACCGCGCACTACGCCATGGGCGGCATCCCGACCAATGTCGAGGGCGAGGTGCTGGCCGACAACGACACCGTCGTCCCCGGCCTCTACGCCGCCGGCGAGGTCGCCTGTGTCTCGGTGCACGGCGCCAACCGCCTGGGCACCAACTCCCTGCTCGACATCAATGTCTTCGGCCGCCGCGCCGGCATCGCCGCCGCGGACTACTCGCAGAAGGCGGACTACGTCGAGCTGCCGGAGAACCCGGCCCAGCTCGTCGTCGACCAGGTCGAGAAGCTGCGCAACTCCACCGGCACCGAGCGGGTCGCCGAGCTGCGCCGCGAGCTGCAGGAGACCATGGACGCCAACGTCATGGTCTTCCGCACCGAGCAGACCATCAAGACGGCCGTCGAGAAGATCGCCGAACTGCGCGAGCGCTACAAGAACGTGTCCATCCAGGACAAGGGCAAGCGCTTCAACACCGACCTGCTGGAGGCCATCGAGCTGGGCAACCTGCTCGACCTGGCCGAGGTGATGGCCGTGTCCGCGCTGGCGCGCAAGGAGTCCCGCGGTGGTCACTACCGCGAGGACTACCCCAACCGCGACGACGTCAACTTCATGCGCCACACCATGGCGTACCGCGAGGTCGACACGGACGGCAAGGACTCCATCCGCCTCGACTACAAGCCGGTCGTGCAGACCCGCTACCAGCCCATGGAGCGTAAGTACTAATGAGCACCGCGATCGAGGACAAGGTCGAGGCGCAGTCCAAGGCCTCCCCCTACATCAAGGTCACCTTCCGGGTCCGCCGTTTCAACCCGGAGGTCTCGGCCGAGGCGACCTGGCAGGACTTCGAGGTCGAGATCGACCCGAAGGAGCGCGTGCTCGACGGCCTGCACAAGATCAAGTGGGACCTGGACGGCTCGCTCACCTTCCGCCGTTCCTGCGCCCACGGCATCTGCGGCTCGGACGCCATGCGCATCAACGGCCGTAACCGCCTTGCCTGCAAGACGCTGATCAAGGACATCAACCCGGACAAGCCGATCACGGTCGAGCCCATCAAGGGCCTGACGGTCCTCAAGGACCTCGTGGTCGACATGGAGCCCTTCTTCCAGGCGTACCGGGATGTGATGCCCTTCCTGATCACCAAGGGCAACGAGCCGACGCGCGAGCGCCTGCAGTCCGCCGAGGACCGCGAGCGCTTCGACGACACCACCAAGTGCATCCTGTGCGCCGCGTGCACCTCCTCGTGCCCGGTGTTCTGGAACGACGGCCAGTACTTCGGCCCGGCGGCGATCGTCAACGCGCACCGCTTCATCTTCGACTCGCGTGACGAGGCGGGTGAGCAGCGGCTGGAGATCCTCAACGACAAGGACGGTGTCTGGCGCTGCCGCACCACCTTCAACTGCACGGACGCCTGCCCGCGTGGCATCGAGGTCACCAAGGCGATCCAGGAGGTCAAGCGAGCGCTGATCACCCGGCGCTTCTGACGGACCTCGCGGACGCAGCGAACGGCCCGGCCGGGTTCTCCCGGCCGGGCCGTTCGCCATGCGTCACCTCACCAGCGGTCGATGCCCATCGTCCGCGCCGCGTCATGAATCGCGTTGTAGTGCGGGATCGACATTCCGGACTTCTTGTCCTTGGCCGGCAGGTGCTGGTCGTTGTGGCGGAACTCGTCGCGCGCCGCGGCCAGCAGGCTGGTGCCATAGCTGACCGGCACATCGGGCTTCCCATGCACGGGATGCGACTTGGCCGCCGTCTGGCTGCCGGCGTTGGCCAGGATGGAGCGCGCCTGGTTGTAGGCGGCCGCCTTGATGGTCTTGGGGTTTGCCGCCACGGCGTGCGCACCGGCCGCCTGATGCGTGCTGACCACCGCGGCCGAGGCCGGCACAACGGCCAGCGCCAGGGCGCCTGCTGTCACCACTGCGGCGAGTCCGGTTCGAGCGAATCGCATAACTCCGGTTCCTTTCAACTGTGATGGGTGGTTCTGGATGTTCGAGACCAAGCCTGCCCAGGCGCGGCAGACAGACGCTCAAGGGACGCTAAACGCGCTTCATGTCACAGCCCCTTGTCACACGCTCGTGACATGGAACGAACGGCTCGCACAAACACAGCGCCTACTGTGGTCCGGGAGCCGACCGAGTACGTCCAGGAGCCCCCGCATGCGCAACCACCGTCGCCGCACCGCTCTCCGCATCGCCGCCACCGCGGCCCTGGCCGGCGCCCTGCTCGCACCGGCGGCCAGCGCCATCGCCGCCGGTGCGGACCACCCGGCGTCCGGACCCACCGTCCACGTCCGGGTGATCCAGCCGCAGCAGCCGGACGTCCGGGGGCACTGACCGCCGCGCCCCGGACGGCCACCGGTTCATCATCGCCAACTGCCGGCAACCCCATGGCCATCACCTTCCGCTCGTGCTATTGATCGCAGCCATGAGCGACCTCATAACCGACCGGCTGATACTCCACCCCATGACCGCCGACGAGGCCAGGCGCGTAGTGGCCCGCGCGGAAGGGGACGGCGACCGGTGGGCGCCCGGCTACCCCACCGACGGGGATGTGGAGTCGGCCACCGACTTCCTCAACCACTGTGCGGTCACCGGCAATCCACAGCCCTTCGGCGCCTACGAGATCCGCCGCCGTGCCGACGGCACCGTGATCGGCGGCCTCGGCTTCCACGGCCCGCCGTCCGCGGACCGTACGGTGACCATCGGCTACGGCCTGGTGGCCGCCGCCCGGGGCCAGGGGTACGCCACCGAGGCGCTACGCGAACTGCTGCGCCTGGCCCGGGAGTACGGCATCTCCCGTGTCAAGGGCGATGCGGACCACGACAACATCGCCTCCCAGCGGGTGATGGCGGCGGCCGGCATGCGGCTGGTCGGCGAGGACGAGCGGGTGAAGTACTTCGAGATCGTCTGGCCGACGGCATTGTCAGTGGGTGGTGGCACACTGCCCGTATGACTGAAACCGTGAAGGGTCCCGCCAGCTACTTCCCCTCCATCGAGCGCAAATACGGCCGTCCGATAGCCGAGTGGAAGGACCTCATCCGCGCCTCCCCGCTCACCAAGCACATGGAGCTGGTCTCCTGGCTCAAGTCCGAGCACGGCCTGGGCCACGGCCATGCCAACGCCCTGGTCGCGCACACCCTGGCGGAGTGAGGCCATGAGTTGACACACCACCTTCCCCCCACCGCCAACTGGCCGCCCGCCTGGGGCGGGCCATCGGGGCCCGGTTGGAGCTGCCCCATACCCACCCGCTGCTGCTCCCCCGTCTGACGCCGCCCCACATACAGGTCAATAACCCGGAGATGACCCGGGTCCGGGGCCGGGTTATCGACGAGGCGATCCGGTCACAGCGACCGCAGGCACAACACCATGTCCGCGAAGGGGCTTTCGCGATAGCGTGCGACATCATGCCGATCCCAGCCCTTGACGTGCTCGGCGCACTGTTCGCGTTCCCACCCGTCCGGAACCCGGTAGACGACTTTGAAGAAATGGTGGCCGCCGTCCCCGTCGGTGGCCTTGCGGGCCCGCATCAGCGTGCAGGGCATGGTGTACCAGCGCTCCGGGATGCCGGACTCCAGGCCAACGCAGTCGCCGGGCCGGGCTCCGTCCACCTCGTCCTCGAAAACGGGCGTCCATACGCTCACCGGGCCCACGGCCAGCAACGCCAGCAACAGCGACATCAGCAGCACGAGCCGCGCCCGCCGGCGCCGCCGGCGCCGAACGGTGGTCACCGGCACCGCCGGGATCACCCTCCCGGGCGGCGGATGGAGCACGGCGATCGGAGAACCCGGGGTCACCGGATCGCCCGCGTTACGGCTCACCGTCCCCAGCACACCGCCCACCGGTGCGGTGATCACGGTCGCCGCCTGTCCCACGACCACCTCGGCCAGCGGCTCGCCCCCGTTGACCGCCTGCCCCACCTGCTTGCACCAGCGGCGCAGGGTCATCGCCCGGCCGCCCGCGAACTCGGGTACGGACAAAGCGTAATTACCGGCATGCGCGCTCAACTGCGCGGGAACGTAGTCGGCTTGCGTCGGCGAGGCGGGCACCTCCCTGGGTAAGGAGTTGACCACCAGCGTGGTGACCTCGGCCGGCAACCAGTGCCCCAGGCCGCCGGCCCGCTCCGCGCAACGGTCCAGGATCTCGGCCAGGCCGGGCCGGTCGGCCGGGTTCTTGGCCAGTCCCGCCTTCACCAGTGGGGCGATCTCCATCGGCACGCCGGACAGATCGGGCTCGTCATGGACGACCCGGTACATCACGGCCTCGGTCGGCCCCTCCCCGAACGGGCCGCGCCCCGTGGCCGCGTAGGCCAGCACCGCGCACAGACAGAACACATCGCTGGCCGGACCGGCCTCCTGCCCCCGGATCTGCTCCGGGGACATAAAGGCCGGAGTACCGATCACGCCGCCCCGGGTGAGGTGGGTGGCGTCCAGCGCCCGGGCGATGCCGAAGTCGATGACGCGCGGCCCGTCCTCGGCGAGGATCACATTCCCCGGTTTGAAATCCCGGTGCACCAGCCCGCAGGCGTGGATGGCGGCCAGCCCCTCGGCGAGTCCCGCCGCGAGCACGGTGACCGTCTCGGCGGGCAGCGGGCCGAACCGGCCCACCGCCTCGCCCAGGGACGGTCCCGGTATGTAGGAGGTGACCAGCCATGGCGGGTCGGCCCGGGTGTCCGCGTCCACCACCTGCGCGGTGTAGAAACCGCCGACCCGCCGGGCGGCGTCCACCTCCCTGGCGAACCGCACCCGGAAGTCCGCGTCCTCGGCGAGCTCCGGCCGCACCAGCTTCACCGCGACCGTCCGCCCACCGCGCGACCGCCCCAGGTAGACCTGCCCCATTCCGCCACCGCCCAGGCGGGCCAGCAGGCGGTATGTCCCGACCTCACGCGGATCAGTGGGCAGCAGCGGTTTCATGCCCCCAGATGCTGTCAGCAACTGCCCTGCGGGGCCAGGGTGGTGGCGGGCGGGTCGTCCGTTTCTCGGCTCAGTGCGGGAGGGACAGGGGGAGGTGGGACAGGATGCCGACGACAAGGCTGTGCAGGCCGTGCACCGCGAGGCCGAGGAGGGATCCGGTAAGGGGAAGCAGCATGAAGTCTCCTTGGTCGAGGCGCAGTTGCGTCCGCGCTCAACGATGTTGGTGACGCGAAGGATGGCACAGCCGTAGCCCCTTTATGCGCGGAGCTCACCGGCGAGTGACAGCCCCTCCGGGGCTGACGCTTCTGCCGGCGGCCGGTTCCGCTATGGGTGCGCCTCGCGCAGGTGGCGGCCCATGGCCGCCGTCCAGGTGTCGGCGGCGGCGCGGTCGCCGGACTTGTCGGCGGCGTAGTAACGGGCCTTGATGCGCCGGCACTCCGGGCAGGGGGCCGGTGGCCGCGCGTTCACGTCAGGCCCGCCTTCTTGCTACGGGCGTTGGCCTGGGCCACTCCGATGCTCAGGGTTTCCCGGCGGCTGCCCCGGTAGGCGCGCAGTGCGTCGGTGAGCACGCGGGCCTCGTCCTCGCGGAGCGGGTCGAGGAGGGAGACGTAGGCATGGCCTTGCATGGGCGGTTCCGGTACGACCTGGATGGCGAACCCGTGCGCGCGGAGCGCGTCGTGGAGTTCGACGGCCAGGCGGGCGGCGGCGCGCCTCAATTCACTGGTGGTGGACACGGGTTGGGGTCGGCTCATGGGTGGGTACCTCGGGTGGTTGGATCGCTCCGGTTTCACCATCCAGCATCGGGGTGTGTGGCTAAGCTCACCAGGGGTAACGGTTTGCGCTGCGTCAAGCGAAAACGGGGGCGATGGTGCCTGCACCCAAGGAACTCGATCCGAGCATCTCGCTGGCCGCCCTGTTCGGCGTCAAGCTCCGCAAGCTGCGGTTGCGAGCCGGGTGGACCCAGCGGGAGCTGGGTGGGCGGGTGCATATCTCCCATAGCCGGATTGCCCAGTTCGAGCTGGGCAAGGAGGTGCCGCCGGAGGATGTCTGTGTCCTGCTGGACGAGGTGCTCGGCGCAGATGGCGATTTGATCGACCTGTGGTG
This sequence comes from Streptomyces sp. NPDC052396, assembly GCF_044593195.1. Classification (NCBI taxonomy): domain Bacteria; kingdom Bacillati; phylum Actinomycetota; class Actinomycetes; order Kitasatosporales; family Streptomycetaceae; genus Streptomyces; species Streptomyces sp. NPDC052396. The sequence goes on along the minus strand of NZ_JBIUAW010000006.1, from coordinate 352,541 downwards.
TCACGTCGAACGGGACCAGCGGCTGGGGTTCCTCGATTACGAGCCCAAAGCCGTCGCTTTGCGCCAGTACTTGGCCCACTGCATCCCTGGGCTGCTGCAAACCGAGGCGTACGCCCGGGAACTCTTCCAAACCGGCCAGCCCTGGTGCTCAGAGGAAGAAGTCGAGAAGCAGGTGGCAGCCAGGATGAGTCGTCAAGCCCTCCTGAAGCGAGAGGAACCGCCTCTGCTGTGGGTCGTGCTGGACGAGGCCGTCGTTCGACGAACGGTCGGTGGCCCTGCGGTCATGCGCGAGCAACTGCTCCACGTCGTGGAGTCGGCCATGTCGCCGCATATCGAAGTGCAACTTATACCGTTTAAGACGGGGTGCCACGCTGCCATGGGCGGATCCGTGACGCTCCTGTCGTTCGAGAATGACCCGGATGTTGCCTACCTCGAAGGGGGCGCCTTCGGGAAGCTAATGAGGGATCGCAAGTCCGTAGTGCAGCTGACTCACAAGTACGGCCTTGTCCAGGCCGCTGCTCAGCCACCGGCCGCTTCAGTCGCCTCGATCGAACGGATTATTGAGGAATTCCGCACATGCAAGACCTAAACACGATGAGTTGGCGTAAATCCAGTCACAGCGATGGAGGCGGCAATGGAGCGGATTGCGTTGAGATATCACACGACATACCCCATATCGTCACCATGAGAGACAGCAAGCGCCCTTGGGAGCGAACCGTTAACCCACCCCGCCCCGCCTGGGCCGCCTTCCTGACCGCCCTCAGCGAGGGGCACCTCACCGCGTAGGGCCGGCGCCCTCATAAGGAACACCGGGCGCCCTCAGGGGCGAACCACAAACCCCCCAAGGGCACACCCGGAACCGCATAGCGCACCGCACCGCACCCACCCGCGCCGAGCCGTCACCGGCCCCCGGAACGGAGTTCGGCCCATCCGAGCCCTGAACCGCCCTGAGCCGCCCAGAACCCCCAACCCCTTTCCTCAGTGCGCTTCGCGCAGATGCCGAGCCATGGTGAGCCACCATGCGTCCACCGCCTCGGCCTCACCCTCCTCCGCCGCCGCGGAGAACCGCTCCTTGATCCGGCGGCACTCCGCGCAGCCGCCCTGTTCGGTGGAATCCAGCCAGTGCCGGCTGCGCGCATTGGCCTCCGCCACCCCAACGCTCAGGCTGCGCCGCGCACTTCCCCGGTATTCCCGCAACGCGTCCGCGATGACCCGTACCTCTTCCTCATGGAGCGGTTCCAGAATGGACACATACGCTCGGCCGCATATCGGCGGCTCCGGGATCACCTGAACCGTGAGCCCATGGGCCCGCAACGCATCGCGCAGTTCCTCCGCCAGGCCGGCGGCCGACCGCTGCAAGGCGGCCAGCCCCACATGGTGGCGGGCCGTGGCCATCCCCCGGGAGCGCTCCATGACCCGACGCTAGGAACCAACGGCTCCGCTACTCAAGGAAGTTCTACCGAGTTGCATGCCGCTTCAGGTGCGGGTTCAGGTGAGCGATTCGATCGCCGCAGTGATCAGGCCGCGCGCCTCCGGCCCATAGACGGCCAGTCCCTTCAGTTCGGCGAACGCCTTTGCGTAGAGGGCGATTTCCCCTGGTGCGGTCACCGTGACCTGTGCGGTGAGCAGTTCGACATGGACTCGCTGCTCGTCAAAGATACTGAACGACTCCAGCGTCCAGATGCCCCGCTGTCCGCTGCCGAAGGGGATGACGCCCAGGGACACCGCGGGCAGGGACATCACCGACAGCAGATGGCCCAACTGCCCGGCCATGGTGGCCGAGTCACCGATCTGGTACCGGAGAACGGATTCCTCGATCAGCAGCGCGAACCGGCGCCCGCCTTCGCAGAGCAGCCGGGAGCGGGCGATCCGTGCCTCGGCGGCCCGCTCCGTGTCATCGGGTGCGCCATGGAAACGGCCGATCGAGGTCAGCAGGGCACGGGCGTAGGCCAGGGTCTGGAACATGCCGGGGATGACATGTGAGCCATATCCCCGGAAATTCCTGGTCCGTTCATAGAGCGGCAACCGGCTCTCCTGGAGCCGGCGCAGCCCGGTGCGCTGCAGGCGCCGCCACTCGACGTACATCGATTCCGCGGAACGCGAGGCGGCGATGATGTCGGCGGCCTGGGCCGGAGCGTCGCAGGCCGCACACCACTTGTGGATGTCGGCGTCGGACGGCGGGGTCCGGGCGTTCTCGATGCGAGAGGATTTCGACTTGTTCCATCCGCAGCGGGCGGCGAGTTCCTGGCCGGTGAGCCCGGCGTCGAGCCGGACTTCTCGCAGCCGGTCCGCCACGGCCTGCCGTGCGGTCTGAACGGTCAACGACTGATAGCTGGGCATGGCTGAGATTCCCGGTGAGCGCGCGATCAGACCGTGAATATCTCGTGGGGCGTGGCCCGCGCCCATATCGCCTCGAAGGAGGCGAGGCACTGTTTGACGACCACCGGGTCGTCACAGAGTTCATGCCCGGCGGAGGCGCCGTCGCCGGTGAAGTGGCCAAAGCGGATAAGGCTGTTGTCGAAGAGCCACAAATCGTTTCCCGGGAGGACGAGATCATTGGTGAGGCGGCGCGGCAGCCAGCGCACCTGCTCACCGGCTGCCACATTCAGATGGGTGCCGGCGTGCTCGTACCGTATGTACTCGCTGACCGGTTCGGAGACTATGCGGGCGCGGCGCATGACCACGCCCCGGCCGACGGTCCGCCGCACCAGGTCCAGCCATGGCCGGCGGCGGCCGAGGGACCCGGGAGTGATGAGCCCATGCCGGCGCCATTCCCGGAAGTCCTCGGCCTCGCCGCTGACAGCATAGGTGTCCCGCATTTCCAGGTGAACTGCCGAGCCATGACAGCCGGATATCAGTTCAGTGAAGCTGGGCACGTTCTTCTGCGGCATCACATGCCCTCCTGACCAGCGCCACCATGCGAGCCGGAATGCGGATCACCGCTTCGCTGTCCGGGATATGGCCGGACGCCAGGCACTCGGTCTCGGTCTCCCGATCGGCCTTCCATCCCTGGAACACCAGATCGGCATTGGCCTCGTCCACCCAAACGGTGGGGCAGTCATCGCCGTTGGTGAAGGGGTCCTTGCCGAAGAACCGTAGCGCCATGACCGACTCCTCTGTCGAAGTTTGCGCGGGTTGCCTCAGGTTGCATGAGCGTGGCGGTTCGGCGGAGGCGGCGTCAAGGGCGTGCGTGACTTTCGTTCACTCCCCCTGACGCGGGTAATCCCCTTTGCCGGAATCGCCGTTGCCGCTATGGAGAGGGATCACGGCATAATACGAGGCGCCGTTCGAATGGGAGGGGTCCGTTAATTCGGCCACGGCGGATCACCGGGACCGTCGTCTGCATTACCGGCATGAACGAGTCCATCGAACTGCCGTCCAGGAGGTCTCGGAACCGGACCAGCGGCTGGAGCGGGCGTACGCGGCCAGGACCTGCCAGGAGCCGGTGGCCCGCCCGCGCACCGGGTATGGACAAGGCTTCAGCCGAGTTGCCTCTGTGAGGTACCACTCAGCCACCACCCGTACCCCAACCCGCCATGGGAATCTGCGGATATGACACGGATCCCTCTGTCCACCACCGTCACCGGCTCCGGCCCCGGGCTGCTGCTGGCGCATGGTGCCGGTGCCAGTATCGAGAGCAACTTCCTCACCCTGATCCCCACGCTTGCCCAGCAGCACACCGTGGTCGCCCCCAACTACCCGGGATCCGGGGCCACTCCACGGTCCGAGGAGCCGCTGACCATCGACGGGCTGGCGGATGCCCTCGTCGAGTCGGCGGTCGCCGCCGGGGTCGGCCGGTTCGCCGTGCTGGGCTACTCCATGGGCACCCTGGTCGCCATCCGGGCCGCGGCCCGGCACCCGAACCGGGTGCGGGGACTTGTGCTCACCGCCGGGCTGGCCCGGCCCGACAACCGGGTGCTGGCGGCCCTGGACATCTCAAAGAAGCTGCTGGCCGAGGGGGACCGTAAGACCTATGCCCGCTTTGTCGCGATGACCTACTTCAGCCGGCAGTTCTTCGACTCCATACCCCGCTCCCAGCTGAAGACCTTCTACGGCCTGATCAGCCGGGCCATCCCGGCCGGTGCCGCCGAGCAGTCCGCCGCGGTGGCCGAGGCCGATACGACCGGTGATCTGGCCGGCATCTCGGTGCCCACCCTGGTCATCGGCGCCACCCTGGACAACCTGGTCGCCCCGGACAACTCCCGTTTCCTGGCCGCCGGGATCCCTGGTGCGGAGTACGCCGAGGTCGACGCGGGCCATGTGGTGATGATGGAGCGGCCGGAGGAGTGGCAGAAGCTGACCCTGGACTTCCTGGCCCGGCACGGGCTATGACGCCCGGAGCGCCAGCCGGGCCAGGGACTCGTCCGCGCGGCGCCGGGCCTCGGAGGCCTCACGCACCTTCAGCAGGGCGTCCCGGCGGCGCCGGAGCTGCTCCATCTCGGCTTCCAGCCGGTCCAGTTGCTGCTGGAGAATGCTCTCGGAGTGGCTGCAGCCCAGCAGCCCTGGGCCGCCCTGGGTGCAGGGCAGCAGGTCCCGGATGGCCTCGGTGGTCAGTCCGCCGGACAGGAGTTCCCGGATCCTGGTCACCTTTTCGGGCGCCTGGGCGCAGTAGCGGCGGTAGCCATTGGCGTCGCGTTCGGCCGCCAGCAGCCCCTGCTCCTCGTAGTAGCGCAGCAGACGGGTGCTGACCCCCGTCCGTCGGGACAGTTCACCGATACGCATCCGCGATCCCTTCCAGCCGGCTTGACCTTCACACTGGTGTCAGATGTCAACCTGCTGCACATGACGCGAATTCCCCTTTCCCACACCGTCCATGGCTCCGGTCCCGGCATCCTCCTGGCGCATGGCGGGGGCGGCAGCATCGAGTCCAACTACGGCTCCCTCATTCCGGCGCTGGCCGAGCAGCACACCGTGGTCGCCCCCGACTACCCGGGCTCCGGCGAAACCCCGGTCGCCGAGGACGGGTTCACCATCGACGACCTGGCCGACTCGATCGTGGGTGCGGCGGACGAGGCCGGGCTGGAGACTTTCACCCTGGTCGGCTTCTCGCTGGGCACCCTGGTGTCGGTACGGACCGCGACCCGGTACCCCGAGCGGGTGCGCGGCCTGGTGCTCACCGCCGGGCTGCCCCGGCCGGACAACCGGGTGACCACCGCGCTGGGCATCTGGCGCGCCCTGCTGAGCCAGGGCGATCTGGCCACCTTCGCCCGGTTCAACCTGCTGAGCGCGTTCAGCGAGGAGTATGTCAACGCGCTTCCGGCCGAGGAGGTGGCCGATCTGCTGGCCCAGATGGCCGCCAAGGTGCCGGCCGGGACCTTCGGTCAGGCCGGGGCGATCCTCAACGGGGACACCACGGCCGATCTCCCGGGGATCTCGGTGCCCAGCCTGGTCATCGCCACCACCGGGGACACCCTGGTGGCGCCGGACAACTCCCGGGTGCTGGCGGATGGCATCCCGGGGGCCGAGTACGCCGAGATCGCCAGCGGGCACCTGCCGATGCTGGAGCAGCCGGAGGAGTGGCGGAAGCTGATCCTCGACTTCCTTGCCCGGAAGGGGCTTTAGGGCTGCTCCGGTAAGGGGCGCGGCCCGGTTTCCGTCCCTGCGGGACCTTGCGTGCGAGGGTTTCCCCGCCGCGATGGGTCACCTGCGGCGTTTCGGGTGCGGGCCGGCGGTGGGTGATCGCGCCCACGCGGCGGAGCCGCATGGAACAGCCGCCCCGCGCCCCTAACGGGGCGCCGCCGGCACGATCCGTTCGACCACCGTCGCCACCAGATCGCCCAGCTCGGTCTCGGACAGCACCTCCGGCAGGGTGAAGTGCTCCAACAGCAGCCCGGTCATGGCCAGATAGAGCACCTTGACGGTGTCGGCATCCCCCGGCAGCCCCGCGTTCAGGTGGAAGTCCACGGTCGCGTCGAGCTCCGCGCGCACGGCGCGGTTGAGTTCGGCCTGGAGCGCGGAGCGGCGGGTGGCCTCCAGGCGGAGTTCCAGGAAGGCCAGATAGCCGGTGCGCTCCTCGGTCATCCGGCGCACCAGCCAGTGCATCAGCCCGGTGACCAGCTCGCGGGAGGGCTCGGGGCTCATTACCTCGGCCACCAGGTCCGGGTCGGGGGCCATCCGGACATGGATCCGGCTGCCCGCCTGGGTGAACAACTCGTCCCGGCTGGCGAAGTAGTTGGAGGCGGTACCGGCCGGGACACCGGCCTGCGCATCCACGGCGCGGAAGGTAAGCCCGCGCGCCCCTTCCCGCGCCAGCACCTCGATGGCGGCGTCCACAAGCGCCGTTCTGCGCTCCGGGTTTCTGGCCATGATCCACCTCTCGGAAAAAGGTCTTGCGCAACCACTACAGGTGAAGCACTATAACTGTCGTGGTCGATCCGGCCGCACTCGCCGACGAGAGGACCGTTTTGCGCAAGCTCACCTATTTGGTCGCCGCCTCCATCGACGGCTTCATCGGGGACCCCAGCGGCGACGCGGAGTTCTTTCTGCGCCACGCGGACGAGGAGTTCCTCCACTGGCTGACCTCGGACTACCCGGAGACCCTGGCCTCCCATGGGCGCCGGGCGCTCGGCCTGGACCAGCTGCCCAACCGGCACTTCGACACCGTCATCCAGGGCCGGGGCAGCTATGAGGTGGCCCTCAAGCTGGGCATCACCAGCCCTTACGCCCATCTGCGGCAGTATGTGGCCTCCCGCACCCTCACCGAGTCCCCCGACCCGGCGGTGGAGATCATCAGCGCCGGGCTCACCGAGCGGGTGCGGGAGCTGAAGCGGGAGGAGGGGCTGGGCATCTACCTCTGCGGCGGCGCCCAGCTGGCCGGCGAACTCCAGGACGAGGTCGACCAGTTGGTGATCAAGACCTATCCGGTGGTCCTGGGCGCCGGGATGCCGATGTTCCAGGCCGGCTTCCGGATCACCGACTTCACGCTGGAATCGGTGCGTTCCTTCCCCAATGGCGCGGTGGTCAGCACCTACTCCCGCCCCGCCGCGCGCTAAGCGCTCCGCGGCAATTCCGGGCACCTCACCTGCGGACGCGTCGTGGCTGGTCGCGCAGTTCCCCGCGCCCCTACGGGGCACGGCCACACCGCACCGGACTTCGGCAAGACCGCTTAGATCCGCCCCAGACGCCACAGCCGCCATAGCCCCGTACCGTCCGTCAGATACTGACTGCCGGAGATCGACTGCTTGGTCACCACATACTGCTTCTTCTGCCATAGCGGCACCAGCGGTACATCCTCCGCAATGATCTTCTGGATGGTGCGGAACTCCTCCGCGCTCTGCTCCCGGTGCTGGTTCTGCTGGGCGGCCCGGATCAGCCGGTCCACCTTGGGGCTGGAGTAGCCGGAGTGCATGGCGCTGTCGGTGCTCACCAGGCTGGTGAAGGTGTCCGGGTCCGGGTAGTCGCCCAGCCAGCTCACCAGGTAGGAGTCGAAACCCCCCCGGCTCAGGCCGTCCTGGAAGTCATTCCAGTTGGCAAAGCGGGTCTCCACCGTGAACAGACCGGTGGCCTCCAACTGCTTCTTCAGCAGGGCCGCTTCCTCGCGGTTGGCACCGCCCTGGGAGTAGGCCAGGACGAAGTGGACCGGCGTGCTCACCCCGGCCCGTCTGAGCAACTGCCGGGCCCGCTCCGGGTCGGGCTGCGGATACAGGTCGTAGAAGGCGGTGGTGTGACCGGTGATGCCCTGCGGGATCAGCGAGTAGAGCGGTTCCACGGTGCGGTAGTGGACGTCCCGGGCCAGGGCCGACCGGTCGACCACCGAGGCCACGGCCTGCCGCACCGCGCCATTGGCGAACGGGGCGCCCTTGCGCACATTGAGGATCAGGTTCCGGGTGTGCGGTGCCGCGCTCTCCGTCACATGCTGGTCGCTGGTGGACTGCGCCAGCTTGGCCATCTCGGCGGGCGGCAGATCCCGGTAGGCCACATCGATGTCACCGTGCCGCCAGGCATCGCTCAACTTGGCGGCCTCCGCGAAGTACTTGACGGTCACCGGCCCGCCCACGCTCTTGATCGCCCCGTGGTACTTCCCATTGGGCGTCAGCTCGGCCAGCGAGCCGGAGCGGTAGTGCTTGAGGGTGTACGGGCCGGAGCCATCCGCCTCGCCGCCGGTGCGCAGCCGGTCCGCCGGATAGTCGGAACTGTCCACGATGGCCCCGGCGTTGGAGGCCACCTTGAACGGGAAGGTGGCGTCCGGGGTGCGCAGATGGAACACCACCCGGTCCTGGCCCTCGGTGTCCACCGACTGCAGGGTGGACAGCATGGAGGCGGGCCCGGTACGCCAGTTGATGCGCTTGACCCGGTCGAAGGAGAACTTCACATCCTTGGCGGTCAGCGGGTCACCATTGCCGAACTTCAGGCCGGAGCGCAGCCGGCAGGTATAGGTGCGCAGGCCGGAGTCGGTGAACCGGCAGTCCTCCGCGGCATCCGGGACCGGAGTGGCCCCGCCCGGTGTATAGGTCATCAATGACTGGTACAGATTGCTGAACAGGGCCCAGGATCCGGCGTCATAGGCGCCCGCGGGATCCAGGCTGGTGATCGAGTCGGTGGTGCCGACCGTCACCGGCTTGTCGTTCTTGTCGTCGGACGAGACCAGCGAGCACCCCCCGGTACCCGCTCCCAGCAGCCCCATCAGGACCGCTCCCGTCACGCCCGTTCTTACCCGGCCCCGCTTCCGGACCCCGTGCATCGCCGTGCCCCCTCCGCCCATCGATGCGCCTCACGGTAAACAGGCGAACGGGCGTACGTCTTGGGAATCGGCCAAGTGATCGGCTTCGCTGCCGGGGCGGCGTGGTCGGGGCGTTGGGCGCCGGGGTGCCGCTATGAGGTACGCCGCAAGGCCCGTACCCCACGCAACCCGATCACTCCGACAGCCGTCCCCAGAAGAAACGAGGTGATCGCGAGCGCCAGGTGGACCCAGAAGTAGGCGGTCGGGTTGCCCGCGTGGTCGAAGGCCAGCCCACTACCGTCCTGCCAGAGATTCTTTGCGAAAGTGATCCAGATGCAAGTACCCACCTCCCTCGGTGCCCCCACAGCGGGCCCGACAGGACGGCCGACCATACTTGGAGCGAACGCCCCCGCCCGCCCCGAAGGAAGCGCCCAATGAAGCTCAGCCCCCGTGTCTCCTGGTTCCTCGCAGCGTTCGGCGCGTGGTCGTGGGTGGTCTGGGTGACCTTCGTCAAGAACCTATGGAAGGACGCCAGCGGGCTCGCCTTCGACGACGGCCACCCCACGGCGTATTTCTGGGTCCACCTGACTCTTGCCGTCGTCTCGTTTGCCCTGGGAACGATCATCGGCGTGATCGGCGTGCGGGGTATTCGCGCGTCCCGCCGCAACGCCCAGTAGGACGCCAGAAGGCCCCGCCCGGCGGCTTAGGGAAGCGCACGGGCGGGGCCTGACGGGAAGGCTACTTCTCCCCCACCATCCCCCGGAGGAAGTCCCCGGCCGACTTCACGAACTCTTCGCGTGCCTGCTTGAAGTCGTGCCAGTCCGGGGACTTTCCGCCGTCCTTGTGCATGGCTTGCAGTTGTTCGAGAACGGCGCGGGCCTCTTTGATGGGGCCGACGCTTTCAACGTCGATGACGTTGAATTTGGCGCGGGTTGCTGCATACGCCGTGTCCACTGCCGCGATGGCTTCCGCGTCTTCCTTGTACCGGCCGTCACTACGGAACCAAGCGACTTGAGATTCAGCGTCGGCGGCGGAGAGGAATTCAGCGTATGCGTCACGACGTGCGAGGTAGAGCGTGACGAGTGGTGCTTCGAGCATGCGGTTACTCCGTACTCGGTGAGCCTCTTTGAGCCCGTCTGGCTCGGGCGCCGCCACGTTACCGTCCTCCCCTCCTTGATCGCCGGTGTATGGAGGTTGTTCCTCCGTTCGCGATGCTCAGTGCGCGCGTGCGACCGCTAGCAGTCGGTTCCGGATATGCCGGGGTTCGCGTACCGAACGGACCTGTTCGGCGAGAGGCGAACTTCCTTCTTGGGGGGTGGCGGCGGCGGTGGCTGAGTCGGCCCGCAGGCCGCGTCAGGTGCGCAGACGGTTTGCGGCGAGCAGGTCTCGAAGGCCGGATTACAGTCCGGCAGGCACTTCGGCTTGTCGTCCACGATCGTGTGCGGGAACACGGCTTCCAGTTCGGCGCGCACCTGCCGGTTAGCCTCGCCGTAGTAGATGGCTTCGACGCCTTGCTCGTGCACGTTCCCGATGGGCATCCATCGAGCGAAAACGCAGGGCCACACGTCACCGTTGGGACTGATGGCGATCTTGCCTCGCCCGCACTTCCCGCAGAGTTTCTTGATGTCGGGCGCCTTACCGTTTGCGCCCCGGCCGAAGGGACGGAGCCTGTCTGTGCGTACGTCGCGGATACCGATCTGTAGGAGATCGGTCTCGGCTTCCTTGCTGTGTTGGTCCTGGAGGACTCGGATGATGCTGCCGCGCACGGGGATGCCGAGCTGTTCCGCCTTTTCGACATTGGCCCGGGTCAGTTTGTGCGATCCCTTGGTTTGGGTCACGTCGTCGTGGTCTTGATCCCAGTCCGAGTAGTAGCTGAATGCCAGTCGGACGTTGGGGAGCTGGAAGGCTTCCCACACCTCGTTCCTGATGTGGGTGAGGTTGGAGAAGACTTCCACTCGCATTCCCTTACTCAGGGCGTGCCGAATGAAAGCCGGGAGTTCGGGGTGCATCGTCGGCTCTCCGCCGATGAATTGCACGTCGCGAACTCCGGTTGAGGCGAGTTCGTTTATGACCCTGATCCAGTCGGCCGGGGTCATGTTCCCGTGGGTTCCGTTGGGCGAAGAACCTGCGTAGCAGTGCCAGCACTTGAGGTTGCAGACACCTGTGATCTCCAGCCATGCGAATGTAGGCCGGAGGGGTAGAGCGCGCATAGATCCTCCAGGATGAGAGATCGTATGTTGCCCTTGCCAACGTGCATGATTTGCTTGCTCGTTGATGGTGCACCCGTCCGGCCATCGACGGCCACGAGGACGACCGGACGGGAGTGGTTCCCACCTTGGGCTCGATCAAGGAGCCACGCGACGAGAAGAACGCGACTCCCACCCAGGGCGGTGGTGCACCCGCCCGGCCGTCTCCGCTTCACGGGGCGTGCGACCGGGCGGGCGTCTAGGGCCTGCCCCTGTGCCGGGAAGGGGTGTGGGGAGGGAAGTCACCGGCAGAGGGGCAGGCGGTCTAGTAGCGCCCGCTGGGGGCGCCGTGGATGGCGAGCCAGACGACCGTGCCGCACGCGAGGACGAGCCCCGCGCCGATGATCAGTCCTTCGCCGATGTCGGCCCAGTCGAACGAGGGACGCCAGCGACGCGCCCTGTGCCGTCGTCGCTTCACGGCGTCCACCCCTTCGGCAAGGTGTCCGTGCAGCCCTCCGGGATGCCGCCGGGCGGCTCCATGAGCACCTGGTCCCGCGTGGTCCGCTCGAAGCGCAGGTGGCCCGTGTCGCGCGTGTGGTGGCGCATCCAGTCCGTCACCTGCTCACCGGTCGTGAGCCACGGCGAAGCGGCCCCGCAGTCCGACGGCAGGAACCCCGCCGATGCGCAAGCGCCCGGGAGGCTCGTCACGCAAACCGCCTTTCGATCCTCGGTTTCGCAGCGCCGGACCAGGAAGTCAACGAAGCGGTAGGACGTGCCCATCAGTGCACCCCCTTTCGCCGGTCTCGGTTGAACACGATCGCGCGTGCGCGGGCCTTGTCGGCGTCGTTCGGCTGGCGGTACTCGGTGGTCTCCCACTGCGTGCCGTCAGCCAGCGAACGGAGCGTCAGACGTCCCAAGTCGCCGTCCCACGAGACCATCTTGCCGACGCGACCATGGGCCGTGTCGGTCACCAACTCGTGCGGGTTGGGAACCCACTGAGCGGGACCGGAGCAGCCCACCACGAACCGGGGTTCACTCATGGTTCACCTCCTCCCAGCGTCCGGCGTGCTCCTGGTCGTAGTGGGCGAACCACGAGCGCCTCACGCTCAGTTCGGCGCCGAAGTCGAGGACAATCCACGCCTCGTGGCGGCGCTTACGCAGTTCGATACAGCGGGGGCACCGGTCCGTGACCCCGCCGACGGCGACACCCGCGCCGCCGGACGTGTGGGGTAGCGAGACCAGTAGGCCCTCGGTTGCGGGTCCGGTCTGCGCGTCCGCTAGCCGCACAGACTGACCCTGAATCCCCCTATCGGGTGGGGAGTTCATAGTCGCGCCTCCTCATCTCCCGCGCCATGTAGGCCACATGGGCGGGGTTGGGAGCCCTCAGAATGCTCCCTCCGCGCCCGCCGTGCAACCTTCCATCCAGCGAAATTCCGCCTAGTTGACGTGCATTGCACATCACACCCGGTGGTGCTTTCATCTAGACTCGCCAAAGCTTTTCATCTGCGGTGAAAGGGTGGGGACATGACGACACCGGACGGACCTACCGGATCAACGGTCCCAAGGCGACAACTTGGCCGATATCTAACCGAGTTGCGCCAAAAGGCAGGTATCACCGCACAGGCAGCGTCGAAAGCGCTTGAGCGGTCGCCCACTACGATTTGGCGCGTAGAAAAGGGACACGTCTCCTCCCGAGGCGTTGAAGTGCGCGCAATGTGCGACCTGTACGACGCGCCAAGAGAGCTCACTGAAGGACTGGTAAAGCTCGCACTTGAGACAAAGGCAAAAGGCTGGTGGCACTCATACGATGACGTAATGCCGGAAGGCTTTGACCTCTACATCGGACTAGAGGAAGCCGCCTTGCGTATCGACTGGTACGAACCCGAGTTGGTCCCTGGCCTGCTACAGACCGAGGACTACGCCCGCGAGATCATCCGCGCCGGACACCAAGGCAAAGATCCGGAAGAGATCGAAAGGCGCGTGCAGCTCCGGGTCAATCGGCGCATCTCCCTCACCAGGGTGATCAACCCGCCAGCGCTGGCCGTGATCCTGGGGGAACCGGTTCTACGGCACCTCATCGGGGGCACTACCGTGATGGCGCGTCAGCTTGCCCACCTGGCAGACGTGGCCAATCTGCCCAATGTCACGATCCAGGTTGTACCCGCCAACGTGGGGTTCCACCAGGGCCTCACAGCCGGTCAATTCCAAATTCTCCGCTTCCCGCTGACGAGGAGCGGTAAGGAGACGGAGCCCCCAACTGTCTACGCGGACGGATACACAGGAGACCTATATCTAGACCGGCCGAACGAAGTGGAGCGCTATGACGCGGCGTTCCAAGACATCTCAAGTATGGCGCTAGGCGAAGAGGCGTCACGGCGCCTGATTCTCGAAATGGCGGAACATCATGACCAAGCCTGACCTGACCCAAGCGACTTGGCGAAAGTCCACCCGCAGCAACTCAAGCTCCAACTGTGTCGAAGTCTCCGATGACTTCCCTGGCATAGTCCCCGTCAGGGACAGCAAGGACCCCAGCGGGCCCGCGCTGCTCATCCCTTCCGGCGCCTGGTCCTCGTTCGTGTCCAGCGTCAAGGACGCGCCGGAGCCGGGCGTGTAGCCTCTGGTCGTCCCCGGTCCGGCGATAACGGATCGGGGCGGGAGCCCCGACCTGCCCGCTAGCAGGCCGGGGCTCTTTTCATGACTCTCCGTTGACCTCCGAGCCCGAGCCGGCTCGGGCTGGAAGGCGTGAAACGGACATCCTCGGACTCGGGCTCTGACCCAGCGTGATCACGCGGCGGGGGCGTAATCAGCCTGCGTACGGGCGTCCCCCGTCAGCCTGCCGACTTCGACCGGCCGGGCGGCGGGTGCCTCAAGGAACCGGTCGGCCTCCCCTGATTGGTCGACGTGCCCGACGCCGGGCACCCTCTCCGCCCACTTCCGCGTGCCGGGCGCGACCCGGTCAAGAACCCGTCCTATGCCGTACTTGCCGAGGAGGCCGCCGCGTTCGCGCTCATCCTTGCCGCGCTTGCCGTTGCTCCTGGCGCTGTTCGCCCGGCGGGGCATGCGCTGTTCGGCGGGCGCGTCCTCCCCCTGCCCGTCGCCGTCGACGGGGGCGCCCGAGCTCGGTACTGGGGCGCGTGCGGTTAGGGCTTCTGTGTCGGCGTGCACAGCCCAGGTGAGGAGCACGAAAACGAGGGCCGACAGAAGCCCGGCGAGCATGCGGGCATGGCGGCGGACATGGTGACGGACAGGCATGGTTCCCCCTGTGTGATGCGCGCCCTTCCGGGCACGGGCGTGAGCAGCGCTCAGCGTCTGTATCTCCTGCTTATGGATGGGGCGTTGGCGGTGTTACGCGACGGCCGCTAGGGCGGGTTCTACGGCGTCCTGGTGGCAGTGCTGGCCGTAGTCGCAGGCGTCCCAGATTCCGCCCGGATAGGGCAGGTAGGCGCCCGTCTCGGGGCTCGCGTACCACTCGCCGGACCCCACGAGGTTCCTGTGGTGGTCACGCGCCAGGAGTCGGAATCCTGGGTATTGAGTGCCCCCGGCCGCCAACAGGCGGGCGGCAAGCAGCCCTTGAGCGCGGAGCAGCGCTGTTGTGCCCCCGCACGTCGTCACGATCTCTTCCCCCATTGGAGAGGGAAGGGTGTTGCACGGGCGCCACGTCAGGCGGTTGTCCCCCAACGTCGGCACCCACACGGTCACGCGGACCGCCCCCGTACTGTGTGTAGCCATGACGTGACAATAGAACAAATAATCCCCCAAGCGGAAGCAAATATACCGGAAACCCTACTCATGGGTAATCTTGCGGGCTTTTCGTCCTACCTGAGTAGTACGCACCCCCACGACTACGACCCTAGCCGGACCCACCGACAACCCAAAGTGGTACACAACATGCACATGCCATTTACGGGGACACGGAAAAGCCCCCACCGGCACAGGTGGGGGCTGGCCACCGCATCACGTGATGCGGTGGCCTTACGTGAGAGCCGACACGGCGTCAATGAACGCCTGGGCCTCCTCCTTGGGCAGCGGGTTGAACGGTGACGGGGCGCCGAGCGCCCCCTTTACGAGCATGGAGACGGCCGTCAGGACGGCGAGCGGAGCCGTGAAGACCATGTCCCCGTCGCGGGCTTCGCTGTCTCCGCGCGACTTCCGCCACGTGTCGCGAACGGCGCGGGTCACGTCGCTTTCAAAGTCCATGTCGCGTTCAGTCGGATTCATGAGGCGGGTTGCCTCGAACCACCGCAGCACGCCGTAGGGAACCTCAACGGAAAACATCTTGGCCGCCTCAAGGCGGGCTTTCGTGAGGGATGCAATCCACGTCCTCTTGTGCCCTTCGTAAAGAGCGGCGGTCGTGTACTCGTCGAGGGTGACGAACCCCGCCTCTTCCAGTTTGCGTACGGTGCTGAGGCTGTACCCGTCCCCCTGCGCCACGCTCCCGCCGTTGCGGTGCATGTACCTCACACACTGGAACTGTGCGTCCGTCATGACGGCCATGTCCCACCCTTCCCCTCTGGTCGCTGCGAACAAGCTACGGCACCCCCGCCCAGGCGGGCGGAAGAGAGGGACCACCGCATCACGTGATGCGGTGGTCCGGACCCGGCGGCGCCCTACTGCTTGGGGCGGGTGATCCTGATTTCGCGCCCCTCCACCACTTCGAGCTTCTTGCCCGCCACATGCTCGACGGCTACGCGCCGCATCTCCTCAATGGCCTTGCGGTCAATTTCCCCCTCGTATGCCACATCGGTCTTGTGCTCGCGCACCATGCCGTCAAGGAGAACCGGAACCCACACGTGGTACTTGGTCATTGCCCCACCCTTCGGTGTCGAACCGTGCGTTTGCGGGCCCGAGCTTGGCACGCGCTCGGATCGGCCTGCAAGGGCCACCGCATCACGTGATGCGGTGCCTTACGCGCCGCCTTCCCAGAGCTCCGCGAAGCGCTCTTTGGCCTTGTTCCGGATGATGCGGACCTGGTCCCGCCGCAAGCCGTAGTCGGCCGCCAGGTCGCCGTCCCGCTCCGTCCCGTAGTAGCTCACGGGGACGATGCCGGTAAGCGCCATAAGGACCGTGCTCTGATCCCAGCTCATGCGGGCGAGGGTGCGGCGGACCCGTATGCCGGTCTGCTTGCGGCGCTCCCGCTCGTAGTCGCTGGGCTCAAGGAGGTCGGCGGGCACCTCGTTCTCTGCGGCAAGCGTGTCGGCCAGGGTGAGGGCGTCGCCGGTCTCGCTCTGCCCCATGGGGGCGTCGAGGCATTCGGCGCCCTGGTAGCTCAGGCGGGCGGCGTAGGCCATTTCCGGGCTAAGGCGCCGGTCGCCGAGGGCGTCCGGGTCGGTGGCCACGCGTTCGGCCCTGTACGGGTCGCCGTCGGCCATGGACAGGGCGGTTTCGAAGGATGCCGCTACGGACCGGGAAACCCCCTGCCGGGTCTCTTCCTTGCGGGTGTCACTCATGACGCCCTTCAGCGTCCGGTCAACGTAGGTGAAGAACTCAGCGACGGTCGTTCCAGAGAACCGGCTGAGGCATTCCCAGACGGCTATTCGGCCGGTCTGTGCGAGGTCCTCGGCAAGGGTCTGGTCGGTGCGCCCGCCGCCCGTGGCGTACTTCCGGGCGAGCTGCTGTATGCGTTCCTCAGTGGCCTCAACGACTGCCGTAACGGCCTCAAGGTCGTGGTTTTGGGCAGCACAAATCTGGGCTTCGGTGAGGGAAATCAAGGAGTGCTCCGCGTGTTCCTGGGTCGGTTGCACTCCCGTGGGGAGCGCAAGGGTTGCCCGGAACGGGGCGGAGCGCGCGCAAGACCGAAGGGGGGACTAAGCCCCCTGAAGCGTCAGGACATGCAGGGCACAAAAAGGCCCCGTCCGGGATCGCTCGGACGGGGCTTGCGCATCGGCCTTCGTCGTTGCTGACGTTCACTCAAATCGCGAACTGCGCAGGTCAGCAACGGCGTTGACGTGGGGTAAGACCGCTTGTCTTTTGGAAGGTTGTGAGGCGTTCCCAAGACGGGATCACGCTGCCTCCACGGGATGGGCTATAGATCCTCCTTTGGTCGTAGGCGGTCACGGGCGGGTAACGGGGCACCGCATCACGTGATGCGGTGCTAGTAGTCGGCGCCGTAGAGGGAGCCCCAGGAGCGGCGCCCGATGTCGGCGGTAGCGACGATGGGCACGCCGAAGAGATTCATGGTCATTGCCTTTTCGAACTCGCGGGCAACCTCCCGCGCGTCCCCGGCCGGTACCGACGCGAGGATCTCGTCATGAATGGGCAAACACATCAGGTCGCCCAGCCCGGCGGCCTCGGCATTCAACAGCGCCTGCCCCAACAGGTCCCGTGCTGCGGACTGGCATTGGTAGTTGACGACGGCGTACGTCCGGTCACGGTCCAGCGGCATGCGCCGCCCGGTTGCCGACACGGTGACCATGCCCGTGGCCCGTGCCTCGCGCTGCCAGCGCACGGACGCGCGCTTGATCTCCGGGAACGCCTGGTCGTACGCCGTAACCGCCCGCCGGATCTCCTCCTCGCTGGCGCCGGTCTGGCGCGCGAGCGTGCCGACCCCTCCCCCGTAGACCTTGCCGAAGCCTGCCCCCTTGAAAA
This sequence comes from Streptomyces sp. NPDC052396, assembly GCF_044593195.1. Lineage (NCBI taxonomy): Bacteria > Bacillati > Actinomycetota > Actinomycetes > Kitasatosporales > Streptomycetaceae > Streptomyces > Streptomyces sp. NPDC052396. The sequence continues at coordinate 335,111 of NZ_JBIUAW010000006.1, read as the reverse complement.
GCTTCCGGTCCTTGCTCGTCGCGGCGGGCCCCTTGATGAGCTGCGCCGTGTACATGTGAATGTCGAAGTCCGCGCCGCCGGACTGGAATCCCTCCCGCATCCGGCGTACGTCGGCGAGCGCCGCCAGGACCCGCATCTCTACGGCCTGGAAGTCCGTGGACACCATCACGTGCCCGGGGTCGGCGAGGATCGAACGCCGGATCACGTGATCGCCGGAGGGGAGCTGCTGGAGCGGCGGGCCCGATACACTCATCCGCCCTGTTCGGGCCTGGAGGGGATTCAGGCTGCTATGGATGCGCCCGGCCGAACTGAGCTGCGTCATGAAGGGTGTTGCATAGTCGCCGCCCCACTTCGCGGCACGCTTCGACCTAAGTACCGCGTCCGCCAACGGGTTTGGGGTGCGGGCACCGATGCGCTGCCAGTCCCGGTCGAGGTCGGCGAGCGGCATCAAGACGTTCTTGTCCGTCGAGAGCGCTCCGCCCTTCGTCCGGTCGGTCAGCGTCTCCCCCATGGCCGCAAGGGCTTCGGCGATCTGGGCAGAACTCCCGATCTTATCGACGCCGTAGACGGCGGCAACCGCCCGGAACCTCTCCGCTTCGGCCGCCAACCGGTCGGCGAGGGGCGCCGTGTACTCCTGATCAACCAGCAGCCCCCGGCGCTGCATGAGCGCACAGACACGCGCTATCTCGTGCTCGTAGTCGACCAGCCGGTCACGCACGCCCAGGCGGCCGAGCTGGTCACGGAGAACGGGGTACAGCCGCGCCGTCAGCAGAACGTCAAGTCCCGCATAAAGATTGTAGGTTGGGTGGTCTAGGTCGATGTGCGCGAAGCCGGTGTCCTTCGTGAGCCCGAGCGAGCGGAAGACCGCCGTAAGGTCCCCCTGGGTGTCCGGCGCCGCCGGGTCCAGGTAGTGCGCGGACAGGGGCTTGAGGGCCGTCCCGATGCCGCCCTCCTGGGGCTGGCGCGGGTCGACAAGCGCCGCCATCACGCGGGTATCCCGGGTGCGAGGTGCCAGATCCTCTACGGGCACCCCGGCGCACTGGTCGAGGACGAGCCAGTCAAAGGCAGCGTTGTGGATGACGAACCGGCGTGCCTGGCGCAGGACTTGCAGGGCGGCATGCCGGAAGGCGCCGCCCCGTTCCCAGTGGATGACCCATGCGTCGTGCGCGTCGCCGAACTGGACGGTACGCAGGGCGTAGCCGTCGACGAATATCGCGAGGCCGGAGGTCTCTGTGTCCAGCGCTATGGGCCCGCGCTCGTCGGCGCGCTGCGCCCAGGCGAGGAAGGCGTCCAGTTCTGCGGGTGTGGCCGGTACGTGCACGCGTACCGCGTCGTCTGCGATGCGGTGCCGGTAGGTGAGCAAGGCGGGTTCTCCTAAAGAAAAAGGGCCACCGCATCACGTGATGCGGTGGCCCCAATGAGCGGGCGTGCAGCCCTACTTGGCGAAGATTCCGGGTGCGTCGGCGCGGGTGGCGGCGGCGAGCCGGATACCGGCGAGGGCGACGCCGGAGCGCTTGATGACGCGGGTAACGCCCCGCTCCTCAAGGGCGTTGTAGAACGTGCGCCGGGTCCACCGTTCCTTTGCGGGAAGGTTCTCGGCCTCGCACCAGTCCAGGTAGCTTGCAAACACGTCGTTACCGGGCATCACGTGCTCTTCGCTGCACCGTTCAAGCACGCCGGGGAAGAACCCGGCGAGGGCGTCACTGGTGGCCCTGTATTCGCTGCTTGCCCGCGTGATGATGGGCGGGTCCTGCAAGCCGCCCCGGTACCAGTCGACCGCCCCGCGTACGGCCCATGCGGCAATGCCCTGCGCCTCGGCGAGCAGCTTCCGGTCTAGGTCCGGGTCGCGCTCTTCCGGGGCGAACCAGCGACTGAAAGGGAGCAGCTTTACGCGCCTCCACAGCCCTTCGTCCTGGCCCCTGAATCGTGGCTTGTGGTTGGTGGCCAGGAGCAGGAGAAAGGTGGGCTTGTACTCGAAGAATTCCTGTCGCAGGAACCGGGCGCTGATCATGTCTTTGCCCGTGACGCGCTTGAGGACGGCCTCACTCATCGGCTTGCCGGACTCGCCTTCGGACGCCATGACCAGCCTCGAACCACGCAGCGCCGCAACGTCGTTGGGGATTCCGCCGGACGGTTTCTCTTCGAACGTCGCGAACGGCGTGGTCTTCGATATGGACCGGAAGACGCCCGTGAGGACATCCGTCAGCACGCTCTTGCCGTTCGCCCCCTTTCCCCACAGAACACAAAACGACTGTTCCGCCGTGCTGCCGGTGATGCCGTATCCGATGAGCCGTTGCACGTAGGCCACCAGCTCCGGGTGGCCGGGGAAGATCTCGCCTAGGAACTGTTCCCAGCGCGGGCACTTCGCCTGTGGGTCGTAGTCGAGATCGAGTGCGTACGTGATCATGTCGCCCTTGTCGTGCGGGCGGAGGAATCCGGTGCGCAGGTTGACCGTGCCGTTGCGGAAGGTCAGCAGGTCCGGCCGGGCGTCGAACTCCGCCGCGTCGACGTGGACATGGGGCACGGATCGAAGTTCCGTCAGCAGCGCGTCAATCCTCGAAGTCATCGTGAAGCCGCGCGCCTTCTGCGTCTCGCCGACGAGGACCAGGGCGGCGCCCATGCGGTGGATCTCCTGCCGCACCTTGACCTCTGAGCGCTCCCACACGGTCCCGTTCCACACGTAGTAGCCCAGTCCCGGCGCGTACTTGATCCGGCCGTCCGACCACGCCAGCAGGGCGTGAGCGTTCATCGCGTCGCTCTCGCCGTACCGGTGGATGAGTCCGGCGAGGATGCGGGCGGCCTCCGTGCCCTGGGCCCGGCTCACGGTGTCCGCCCCAGTGCGGTCCGTCAGTTCTGCCGAGACGGCCTCGGCCGTCGCTGTGTCCGCGTCCTGTACGGGACGGGCGGCGTGTACGGCGTCATGCAGTGCGGCGGGGAACCCGTGCGGGTTGCGTCCCCGCCAGTCGGTGAGGTCGTCGCCGTCGTGCGGGATCGGGAGTGCGTAGACCGTGATTCCGTACGGCTTGAGCCCTTCGGCGAGGCGGGCGTTGAAGCGCTGCCCCGCCGTGTCGTTGTCCCCGGCCGCGATGACCTGGTGCCCCTTGAGACCTTCGGCCAGCTCTGCCAGGAGCTCGGGGCTGCCCGCGAGGGCGGCGCCCCGGATGACGACGGCGTCATAGCCCACGGCGACCGCTGTAAGGCCGTCTCCCGGCCCTTCAGAGACGATGGTGACCCCGTAGCCCCCTTGGCCCCGCAGAACGCCGTAGGCGCCCCAGCGCTGCCCGTCGGGGTTGCGGAGGGAGACCCAGCGCCCGGGACACTTCCCGCTCAGGTCTCGGCCCTGCAAGCCCCGGGCCACGCCCCGGAAGTCGACCAGGGGGACAGTCAGCCGGGGGTAGCGCGTGAACGCCCGCGACCGGTAGGGGAAGTTGGCTTCGATGTCTCCGCTGTCGACGCCGAGCATGAGGTCTGCCGCGCCGTCCTCGTCCAGGCCGAAGCGGTCTGCGATGTACTCACGCGCCTTTGTGGCATAGGCGTGGTCGTAGTCGAAGAGACGCCCCGTGGTGGCGTCAACGTACACGGCCAGTGAGGCCGTTGGCCCCGGACCGACCAGCGCCGGGCGCCCGCTCGGGACAGTAGCCCCGGGGCCGGTCACGTCGAACAGGTCGGACCAGACAAGGCCAGCAGCCTTGACCACTTCCTCATTGCGGCAACCAGCCCGGCAGGCGAGGCGGACCTTGTGGTTGTCCCCCCGCCAGATGCGGAGAGACGGGCGGCTGTCCCCGTGGGCGGGGCACAGGGCGAGGTATCCGCCGTCCGTCTCTTCGGTGACGTCCGCGAATCGGGAGAGAATTTCAGTGAACTGCATGGGCAACCGCTCCTTCTGTCACCCCTCCCTTGAGCGCGGTGGTTGCCTGATTCGTTGATCACGGTGTGTGGCGAGCGCGAGCCCGGCATGTCCGTTTTCACCCGAGCCAGCCCGATGCCGGCATTTCCGCGGAACTTACGGTGCGTAACGAGCGGCCCGCATGTCGGCCAGCAGGTGCCGGAAGCTCTCAAGCTCGGTGGTCATGTACCACTTGCCGGAGTCCAGCCCCCGCAGCGAGGCCCCGAAGGCGTACCGGTCCGCGAACGCACGCGACGACAGGCCCAGCGCGAGCCGCACGCGGGTCCATGTACCGATCGCGAAATGCACCCTGCCGCGCCGCGCGTTCGACCGGGGCACCTTCACGACCGCTACCCCGTAGGGGAATCCCGCGTGACAGGCTTCAACCTGGGCTTGCCGCAGGAAGGTTGGCACGCTCGGCCTCTTCACGTTCTTGCACTCAAGAACGAAGGGGACGGCGTGCACGTCGCCCACGTCCGCCGCGCCCTCCTGTGCCGGGCGCCGGACATTGTGAGCGTCGAACGGGTCCAGGAACACCCCGCGCGCGTCGACCTGCCCTAGCGCCTCGTTCAGGTAGTCGCGCACATCCGATTCCCACTGGGTGCCCTTGGCCTTGTTCCGATTAACCACGCCCGCGCCACCACCCAACGACAGCGAAAGCCAAGAGGATTGTGAACGCCAGCGACGCAACCGCCATCAGACAAACCAGGGTTACGACGAAAGGGTCACCGCTCATGACGGCACCGATGAACAGCAGCACGGGCACGGGGAGTTCACCCACGACGGCCACCCTTCCACCGCACGTCGGCGCCCCGCGTGAGCGCTACGGCTGCGGCATCCACGCACCGCCCCCAGTCGGCGCGCCGCTCCGCCCCACGGGTGACCCATAGCGTGTCCCCACACCCCAGGCGCCGCACGTCCCCCAGCGCCGGGGCGCTGTCGGCCGTGATTGTTCTTTCCATCCCGCTCCCTCCGTGTCACCGCATCACGTGATGCGGTGGGTGTACGCGAAAGGGCCGGACGGCCCGTTGGGGTGCCGTCCGGCCCTGATATGTGCTGCTAGTCGCCGGTCGCGTCGGCCATGATGAGCCGCGCGTGTTCGGCACTGATCCACTCCGCGCGCAGCGTCCGGCGCTTCGTGAAACCGGACTCGGTGCCGGTCGGCTGGACCTTGAGCATGGGGCGCAGGCGTCCGCCCTCAAGTACCGCCGTCACCTTGACCACGAGGGCATCGGAGACACGCACCCGGTTTCCCTGCCTGGCCGCGTAGTTGATGAGGTCACCCGGGTACAGTTCCTCGCCCGCGTAATCCGTGATCACGCCCCTCTTAGCCAATGTCGGCCCCCTCTTCGTCATCAACGCCGAAGCGGCGCCGTCGTTCGCTGATTACCGCCTTGCGCTCATGCGGCGCCCACTCCCAGAGCGGCGCGCGAATCACCTCGTCCGGCACGGCGCGGAGCCGTGCCCGGGGGGATGCGCCCTGCGCTTCCGGCTTTTCGCTGCCAGGCATGGTCAGCGCCCGTCTGCAATGGCGTCGTTGTAGGACTTGAGCACCTTCACGACGGGCTTCACGTAGGACACGTTCCGGCCCTTGTTCGGCCCCTTCTTGACGGTGTACTCGACGGCTTCCAGGGTGAGTTCGGCGAGGGCCGGGCCGTCGATTGCCGTCAGGTCGTTCTCGTACTCGTGAAGCACGCTGGCGAGCGTCCAACTTCCGGACTGGAACTTGAACTTGCCCAGCTCAGGGTCATCGGCCAGCCGGAACGTGAGGGTGATGGACGGGGCAGGGCCCATGAAGTCCTTCGCGGCCTGCCTGCGCTCCGCGAAGAGTTCGGGGCAGTGGCACGGCTTGCCCGCCCGGTCTTCCGGGGATAGGAACACGCTGCCGTCGCAGTGATGGACGAGCTTGTTGCGGTTCCAGAGCTTCATGTCTGCGTAGATGGCATCCGGACCTTCCAGCACCACGGGAACGCTGTCCCGGTCCGTGAAGACGTCAATGAAGTTCTCACTGGGGCTGTCGGTCTCGATCGGCTCGCCGCCGTAGAGCTGGGCCACCGAGTCGGCAACGACCTTGTCGCCGGTACTGATGCGCCATTCCGTCAGCGCCTCGGGGACGCCGTCAACGGCACGGCCGGAGTGGAAGCGGCCGACCGTGTCATCGGAGAAGGTCACGCGCTCCTTCGGGCGGGCGTCGGGGTCGGTGTCGAAGATGGTCATGCGGTTCGCCATGCGGGGCGGGTCTCCTCAAGTCAGGTACTGAAGAGGGGCGAACGGGAGAGACGCGGGGCACCGCATCACGTGATGCGGTGGTCTTCCGTCTTCCGTCCGCCCCTTCTGGGTGGCCTAGAGCGCGGGGGTTGCCCGGCTACATGGCGCGGCGCTGAGTGCCGGTGACGAGCCGTGCTGCGCTCTTCGCGATGGCGCGGCCGATAACCGCCTTGGAGACTTCGCGGTCCCATGTGAACGTCTTCCGCAGGGCCAGGAAGAACGCGAATACGTCCGCGTCAATGCGGACGGGCTTAAGAGCCCACTGATCCGGGGTGATGTGGAGGACGGCGGCGCCGTCGAATTCCGGCATGGGCTCCGCCGTGCCGTCCGGCGCAATGATCCGGTCGGCGTGCGCATAGGCGCTCATCTGCAACGCCACGTCGGCGTAGGTGTCCTTGCTGGTCTTCCAGTCGACCATCAGCAGGTGCGGCACCCCGGACCGGTCCGGGGTCGGCTTGCCGTCGGCGTCGAGCCACACGGTGAGGACGGCGTCGAAGGAACCGGCGTACGCGTGGGTGTCGCTCCAGGCCACGTCTTCCGCGCGCTCAAGGCGGGGGTTGACGGCCTCAAGGAAGTCGGCGAAGTGCGCCCGGTACGGCTCAAGGTCGGGGTGGACCCGGCCGACATGTTCGCCCCGGATCATGCGCTCGAAGAGGTCATGCGCCTGACTGCCCACGTCCGCCCGCAGCTTCGTGTAGCGGCGGCTTGCACCCTTGAGGTAGTCGACGGCGCCCTGTCGGTCCCTCTCCGCCATCTGCGCCACGAACGGCAAGGAGTCGACGGCGAGTTCGGCCGTGAGCTTCGCGGACCAGTACATCAGGAACGGCTTCGGGAGCATCCCGATAACACTGGTCACGCCGGGGTGCTTGATCTCCGGCCGGTCCGGGTGGATGTAGAAGCGGCTTCCGCCGCGATGGATGGTGCGAACGCTTCCCACTGACGCCCCCTCGGGCTAGGTGATGTGACACCGTGTGGGGAGCGCGGGGGTTGCAAGGCTCTAGGCGCCCACCTGCGGGCACGAGAGAGCCCCGCCTGACCTCGGGGGCCAGACGGGGCTAGCAGGCGCTCAGGTGGACGCTCGACCCGTTCTTGGGATGCGGCACCGCATCACGTGATGCGGTGGTCTGCCTGCACGGGGACGGCCCCCGCTCTTACTGGCGAAGAGTCGGGGGCCGTCCTGGTGTCGGGCCGTCAGCTCGCGGCCGTTTCTGCCTTCTTGATTTCCTTGCGAAGCGCAGTCAGCATGCTCGCGATCTCGTCGAGCCGCGCCGTCTTCTCCTCTTCACTCTCAAGCTTCTTCGCGTCGTCAATCAGCCTCAGAACCGCGCTCTTCGCGCGCTTGTCGGCCTTCTCCTTGACCTCTTCCGGCGTCGCCTCGGGGTTCAGCGTGGCGTCCGCCTCCTCCTGGGTGAGCTCCCCGGCCTCCACGGCCGCCTCAAGCTGCGCCTTCTGCGACCTCTTGATAGCGCGCTTCTGCGCTGCCTCTTCGGCGCGGGTGTAGCGGCGGAGCGGCTTGCCCTTCTTCTCGTAGTAGTCGAAGACCCTCTCCGACCACTTGATCGGACGCTTGATGGGCTTGCCGTCCTCCTCGTCGTCAACCATGAAGTCGGCGGGGAACATCTTCAGCGCATTGTGGAAGCGCGCCCGGTGAGCTTCCAGAGTGGCCTTCTGCTCTTCGTAGTCTTCGGCCTGCGGGTCAGGCTCAACGTCGAGAGAGCGGATGTATTCGGGCTGGATGGTCTGCATGGCCCGACGTGCGTCCGTCTGAATGGTGCCGATCCTCTCGCGGATTACGTCCGCGTCCGGATCGGCTCCCTCTTCAGGCAGGTTGGCGAGGACCAGTTCGTAGATCCGGCCCGCCCCCTTCTTCGTGATGTCCTGCCGGGCGTTCAGGTCCGGGTCGCCATCCTTATCGGTGCTGCCGAGTCGCATCGCGTGCTGAACATCACCGACGGCGCGCCCCTTTTCAAAGGACTCCGTGGCGGCTTCTCGGACCCGCTGAGCACCGATTTCCACCAGCTTGGCGAAGTCGACGATGTCTTCCACGGACTTCGTGGCGAGGCTGACCACCTCGGCGTCCGGCTTCTCCTCGGCGTCCGGCTCCGCCTCCGCGTCCGACTTCGTGGCCGCAGTAGCCGTCTCCATGGCCTTGTCAGCCTCAGCGCGAAGCGTGGCCTTGATGCCAGCAGCCCCCCGGCCCGTGATCTCCTCCGTTGCCTTCCGGATCTCCTCGCGCAGAGCCTCGATGCCCTCGGCGGTGCCTTCGCCGTCCATGGAGGCCAGGCGGGCAATGTTCGCCCGGATTGCCTCAGCCACCTCATTCTGAGTTGCCTTGGTCATTGTCCCGCTGGTCTTTGCTGCCATGGCAGGGTCCTCCCCATTTGCATTGTTGGTGTTGTCGTCGCCGGTCACGGGCTTCGCAACCCGGCGGGTAACGGTCCGGTCGAGTCCGGGAATTGCAACCGTCTCTTCGGTGAACTCAACGGCGCCGGTCGGCACGTGCTTACTGCACTGCGCGCACAGCTCAAGGGTTGCCTTCTGCTCATGCGCCGGACCCCACGAGCGAAGCATGTTCTTGCTCTTGATGGAGCAGTAAGGGACGTTCCGGCCGTTGGCGTCAATTTCCTTGATGGCGTGGATAGTTCCGCCGCTACCGTTCACACTGCCAACCCGGATGTCACCCCGGACCTCGCTCAGCTTGAGCTTCCCCTGAGTCTCAGCCACGGCCGTCGCCCCCTCTTCCTTGGCCTGCGCATAGATGGCGCCGATCTTCTTGTGTGCGGCGAACGCCGCCCGCTGTTCCCCGGGCTCGGCGTTGTCCTCCGTGCCCTCGGCCCAGGTCCTGATGTAGTCGTAAAGCCATTCCAGGGTTTCGAAGGACACCCAGCCGACTTCGGTGCCGTTGGAGCGGCGCGACAGGGCCAGGATTTCCGCCCTGATCTCCGGCTCCTCGTCGCCCTGCATGCACGACGTGCCGTCAAGGAATTCCATGACGGGCCGCGTGAGCGACACCTTGTAACGTCCCTTGCCTGCCACCGCGTCCCCGCCCTTTTCAAGTTCCGCGCTTTCGCGCTCCATGATCTTCCAGCAAGTGCGGCAAGGGGCGTAGTCCAGTACGTCTTGCGAGCCGACGTACCGGCTCCCGTCCATCATGAGCTTCCCGCAAAGGGACTCGTCATTGCCCCGGCTCAGGTGCACACACTTGCCCTTGCCGATCACACAGAAGGTGCGAGACCGGCTCTCATCCAACCAGCGCTGAATGTCACTCACGGCCCGCCCCTTTTTGCTTCTGGCGCCGCCCCGTGCGGCGCCTTGCGGACCCGAGCTTGGCACAGGCTCGGAACGAGCTGCAAGGGGCACCGCATCACGTGATGCGGTGGTGGAACGCAAAGAAGCCCCCTACCCGCCGGATGGCAGGTAGAGGGCTTGGTCGCCAGAGGTGCGCCGGTATCAAATCAGCGCGTCCGCCTGGGCGTTGAGGTCTGCGAGGGTGCCGACGTTGGCAATGGCCACGTCGGCCGGGAACGCGTCTAGCGCCGTCTCGCTCTCATGCTGGGGGGACGGGTCGGCGGCGTCCGGCCGGACGATGCGGACCAGCATGAAGCCGCGCGCTTTCAGTGCCACCGCCTCATTGGGATAGCGGCAGTCGGTCACCACTACGGGCAGGCGCCACGTGTCGGCCACGTCGACCTTGGACAGGGCTACGTCGAGCCAGTAGTCGGGGCTGTGCTGGCGGACGCCCTCCCCCATGCGTTGAAGCGTGCGCCGGACCTCCGGGAACGCGTCCTTGGCGTCCTCCCAGCCGAGGCGCCGCACCACGTCACTCAGGCGGACAGGGAGCGGGCCGTATCCGGCGGGCTCGTAGGTGATGACGGGGTCGACCTGTAGGGCCATGTCCTTAAGCGGGTCGGCGAACGCGACGCGCGTGTAGAAATAGCGCGCCGTAAGCCGCGCGGCAACGGTGTCCTTGCCGGATCGCTTCCGGCCTATCAGGGCAAGGTGCGGGTGTCCCATGGGGGTGTCTCCTGTGGCTAGGGGCTGTCCCCAACCACGGGAGCGCGGGGGTTACGCGGTTATTCGGTGCCGCCCGGTGCCCTCAAGCGCGGCGAGCGTCTTGCCGTTCTCAACGCGCTGCACCGCCTCACCGGTGCCTAGGACGGCCGCAGCTACGCCGAGAATCAGCGCGGTCGGCAGCGTCGGCACGTAGTGGGCGACCAGGGCGAGGACGGCCACCAGGACGGCATACAGCCGGGTTGCATGCTCCTTGATGAGCTCCATTTACCTTGCTCCCTTTCATTACGCTTGGTGATCTATGAGCCCGAGCCGGCTCGGGCTGGCTCGGGTGAAAACGGACATGCCGCTTCCCGCGGTTTGTACAGAGGGTTACGAGACGCGGGGGACCTTGAGCGCCGCCCACTGGCGGGGGCCCGGCCAGCCGTCGCGGTACTGGGGCGCGTCGCCGAGCTTCTTCTGCCACAGCCGGAAGGACTCGCGGTCTGCGTCTGTCCACTGGTCACCCGGGCCGTACTCGTAGGCGCCACATCCCTCGGCGACCAGACGACGGCCCATGGCCGTGATGATCGGAGAGTCCGGCTCGTCCTTGAAAAAGCCCTCCCCCGGAAACGGCTGATAGCCGGTGGGGGCAGGGTCGGGGGCCTTGCCGCCCGCAGCCTTGACGATGCCGGGGAAGACCTCGTTGCGGAACTGCGCGGCCCGCGCGTCCCCCGGGCATTCGGTGCCGCCATCGCTCCAGTCGGAGAACATCCGGTGCACACCAAAGCCCGGGTCACTCGCCCATCGGCAGATGCGGAGCGGGACGCCGTGGCGCTCATGCATCCACACGCCGAGCTTGATGAGCGTGTTCACCTGCTCCGGCGTCCACTCGTCCGTAGCGTCCATGTTGCTGGCCGTCTCGACGCTCACGGCGCCGCTCCCGTCGGACCGGCGGTTGGCGTGCATGTTGCTGTCCGCGCGCGTCTCGGTGCCGATGTACTGGGCAATCCGGCCGTCGAAACCCACACCGAAATGGGACTCCAAATTCGTGCTGTCACGCCAGTATTCGTAAGTGCGCTCAGGGGTCCACGGGGCGGCAATACTGTGGAAGATGACCTGTGTCGGCCGGATGGCGGGCTGCGCGTCGGACTCGGGCTGAAGTTCCATCTTCTTGGCGTTGGGGTACCAGGCCATTCGGGATTCTCCTTTGATCGAGGGCACCGCATCACGTGATGCGGTGGTGGGTGATGAGCGGGGCGGTTGCCGCTAGACGTTGGCGAGCGCCATGACTGCCGGGTCGATGCCGACTTCACCGGCCGCCGGGTCGAGGGAGGGCGGCATGCCGTTGTAGCCGTCGACCGCCCATGCCCGGGGGAAGGGTGCCCCGAGGTAGAAGTTGGCGGGTGCGGACGGGCTTTCGTTCGCCACGTGCATGTAATAGAAGTCCGTCGTTCCCCCGTTCATCCAGAACGACGCCCAGTAGCGACCGGGCGGGAGCGTGACGGCGTCCTTGAGCTTGATCGGAACGGCGCCGATGTGGTTGTTCCGGGACCCCGGCGGGGAGCCGATGCCCGCCTCGGGCACGCTGGACACGAGGCCGCTTTCCGTGAGCCGCTTGCCGCTCTCGTCGTAGATGCCGACGGCGAAGCGGGCGCCGGGGACAGCGGAGGAGCCTGCCCAGCCACGGGCGAACATGACCACCGAATTGACCGTTGTCGGCTCGCTGATGCAGATGCCGCCGAGGTAGACGCGCTTCGGCTTTGCCGCCTTCAGCGCAGGGTTCGTCACCGCGTACGGGTCACAGGTCCACGCTTCGAGGCCGAGGGCCTGAGGGGTCCAGGTGTTGCGGACGCCAGCGCCGCTCACGGTGGGGAGCTGGCCCGGCGGCACCTTGCCCGTACTGTCCAGCGACGCAACGCCGTTGGCGGCGCCCCGGCTGGCTGACGGGATGGCGCCGACGTCTGAGGCGCGCAGGGTGATGTCCGGCCCGGGGCTGCCGTTGACCGTGCTCACGGAACCGGCACCGGGGTCACCCTTGGGTCCCTGTGGTCCCGGGTCGCCCGTGGGGCCCGCAGGTCCGCGCTCCCCTGCCGGGCCCGTCTTCCCCTGCGGCCCGGTGGCCCCGGTAGTTCCCGTGGCGCCCGTCGCCCCCTGGGGGCCTGCGGGGCCGGTGCCCCCTGTGGCGCCCTGGGGCCCTCTGGGGCCGATGACCGGCACATAGTTGGGGGTGAGTGGGTCGGACGGGGCGACGTCGGCGAGGTCCACCTCGGGCACCGACTTCGGGAAGATGGCGGCATAGGCGCGGTTGCGCTGGATGCCTTCCAGGTCTTCCTTGACCGTGTAAGACCAGTCCTTCGGGCTCATGCCGGGGGCATCGGTCGCGGGGAGACGGATTTCAAAGCGGCCGGTCTCGTCCAGTTCGGCGACGAGCGGCCCGGCAATGAAGAGGTCGGCGTCCGGGAAGGTGAGCAGCGCGGGCGCGGCGAAGGTGACGCGCCCGCCGAGCGGGTGTCCGTCCGGGCCTACGTAGCGGCCGTGCACGCGCACGGTGGGGATGGCGGATGGGAGGGGGAAAGTGTCGTCAGAAGGCATGGGGTCTCCCAGGCATGAAAAACCACCGCATCACGTGATGCGGTGGTCCGTCGGATGTGGTTAGCGGTTCAGCAATTCGGCGACCTGCGCGCGGAGTTCTGCGTTTTCGGCGCGGAGCTTGGTGACTTCCACCAGCAGGCTCTTGACGTCCTCGGCGAGGCGGTCCGCGCGGGCACGCTGTTCGTTGACGTCCTCGGCGAAGCGGTCCGCGCGGGCGCGCTGCTCGTCGGCCTCCTCGCGCCACGCTTCACGCATGCCCGTCTTCCAGCGCTGGAGCGAGTAGGCCAGGAATACGAGGATCGGCACGGCCGTCTCAGCCGCCCCGAACAGGCGGGTGTAATCCATGTCGGCCCTTAGATGTTGAAATACGGTTCGGAAATGCTGGGGTCACGAGTCCACTTGGAATCGCTCCACTTGACCCACGCCGACCCCTTGGAGGTGGCATCGGGAATGCGTTCCTTCGGCAGGCCGACGCAGTAGAACATGGGCGAAATACTGTAGGTTCCCTGATCCCATGAGGGCACGGTCACGAAGTCGGGTTCCCACGGGCTTCCCGCGCGGTACGTCGAAATCCACCAGTCGTCTTTGTAGCCCCAATTCAGAATGCCGTCCATGCTCGTGCCCTCCGGGGCCGCTATCGCATAGACGGTCTGGCCCTTGATTTTCTCGGGGCCCTTCTTGTACCGGTGCTGTAGCTCGATGGTATACACGGTGGTGTCGTCGCCGTAGTCCCACCCGAAGGGAATTCCGTGCACCCAGCGCATGACGACGCTGGCAACCGTCCGGTCTTTAAGGCCATTGAGTTCCAGCACTCTGGACGCGGACACGATTTCGCGGCTGTTGTTGCCGCTGTGACGGAAAGCGGCTAGGCGCACTTCTGCCTCACGCCTGCCTTTGAGTAGCCAGTCAGTGATGAACTTGCACTCCACCCGGTCGAATACCATGCCGGTCACATTGGCGATGCTGCATGTCGTCCATAGATTGCCCTCCACGGGTTCACGAGATAGCGCGCCGCCGTCAATAACGGGGTACCGGTCGAATTTCGTCATGGTCTCGGGCTTGCGCTCAAGGGCTGTCAGCCGTCGTTGCAGACCGGCGATTTCCTGAACGAGGCTCGGGGGGAGGGCACTGTCATGAATCGCCATTGGTGAACAGCTTCCTATTCGCTAGAGAAAGGGACACGCCTTCCCGTCCGGTCGTTTCGATATCGACTTTGCGTTCCGTGATGATGAAGTCATCAAGGACGGCGACATAGCCGGAATCAACGCGCACGGTCACCGCGTCCCCCACGGTGAACCCGGCAGGGCTCATGCCGGGGTACAGGGTGAGTGTGGGAATGGCCACGGGCTCGCGCCCCGCGTCGATTGCGGCCTGCGCTTTGGACAGGAGCGTTTCCGTCTCCTTGATGTCCGTGTACGTGGTGACGCTGTCCCGCGCCGGAATGCGCTCGCCAAGTTCGGCATTCCGTGCCGAGCCCATCAGCTTTTCGCCCGCCCCGTTGTCGGCGCCGATGGCGTACGCGTTTGTGGCCAGCGCCGTACTGTCGTAGCTCACAGACGTCACGTTGCAATTGATCCGGTGCTCAAGAAGGCCCGTGCCAGGCGTCCCACTGCGGGGCGATATCAGGAGACGGTTTCCCATGCGCTTGCGCCGCTCAATCCAATAGGGCGCGTACCGGAAATTGAAGCCATCGATCACTTCGGCGAGTTCTTCGATGGCGTCGCCGAGGTTCTTGCATTCGTACCGGGTCCATACCCGGGTACGTTTACGGCCTGAGTCCTTGATCCGGCTTACGTCGGTTGCAATGCCGCTGTTGGCGTTCGACCGGCTGACCCAGTTGCGGACCATGGCGTTTTGGTCCACGTCCCGGGCGGTCTCGCCCGCGACGAAATGCTTTCCTTTTAGGTGCGAGTGGAAGCCGGACGCGTTCAGGGTCAGCGTGCCCGCCTCCAGGTCGGCGTTCAGCGTCCACAGAATGCCGCCCCATATCGGTTCCCCGTCCCGCAGTACGGCGAGGCCGGTTCCGCCGGGATAGAGCTTGTCCGGCGTCGCGGCGGGCGCCGATAGCGGCACGGTGCACGACATGGTTCCCGACGCGTTCAGGGTGTCGGTGTAAGCGATTGCCGTCACGGGAAGTGCGTCGTAGATTTCCTGCGTCTTGAGATGGAAACTCACTACCTCATACCGCGCCCACATGACGCCCCCGTTTCTATATCCACGTGTCCACCCAGGAGAGTTCGGCGGTTGCCTTCTTGGATGTGTCGCCGTTGATGAGCCGGATGGAGTGGGCGCCGTGCCGGTATTCCGGCCACGCCGACGCCGGGTCAACGAGCCCGGTGATATCCGCCCCGCCGGACGCGATGACCTTTTCCCGCATGCTGTCCACCGTGAATGCGCCGGTGTAGTTGACGGCGAGGAATTCCCCGGTGGTGAGATTTTCGAGGCGGGGTGTCACGGCGCCCGAGATCTTGACGGTTGGCCGTGCGGGCACGGAGCCCTCTTGCGTGAGGCGGACCACGGGGGACGCGCCCGGCGCAATCCCGCTGACAGCCTTGACCGTTCGCCCGGCGTCGCCGTAGATGTGCGGGTCGGTGGCGAACAGCTCAACGACGATGGTGCAGACCCCGGCGGCGAAGTCGGCCCCCAGTGGGCCGGACCGCTTACGCGGGCGCGCCTTGACGTAGGCGGCCTTGTCGCCTGCCAGGCCGGGGAAGAGGAACCGGAAAGGCTTCTCCTCCTCCCCGGCCGCGAAAGCGGCCTGAATGGCCGTCAGCACCCTTGAGAAGTCCCGGGGCGTCTCGCCGTAGACAGGCAGGGTCAGTGTGACCGTACGTCCGCCCATGTAGTCGTCCCCGGGCCATAGTCCGTGACGCTGGACTAGTTCCAGGTCCCCGGTGCGTACGTCCGGCAGGGACAGCAGCCCGTCGACCTCACTGAGCTGCACCCCCGACCCGGCGCCGCCGATGGCGAGCCCGTTGTATTCGCACGTCCAGCGCTGAAGTCTTGCCACGCTTCCCCCTGTGCTGTTTCAGGCACCGCGCGCAGGGGGCACCGCATCACGTGATGCGGTGGTCTGCGGGCGGGTGCTTACCGTCCGGCCGTGCGTACGGCCCAGGCGACCTCGCGCCCGATTGCATGCGGGTCCGCGCTTGTCTGCGCGTAGACCGTGATTCCGGCGCCTCCCCGTGCGCCAGCACCCCACGGGGCCGGGGAGTCCGGCGTACGGGAGTCCAGTGGGCGCACAGCGGGCGCCGTGAGCACCGGCCCCCCGGTGCGGTTCGCGGCGTCGACTACCGGCGCCGCCCAGTCTGCGGCGAACTCCGGCATGCCCGGCATGGCGGGCGCGGGGACGAGTGTCCGCATGACCTTCTCAATGGCGGACGCGCCGAGCTTCACGCCCTCGACCACACCGGCCGGGATGAAGCGGCCGATGCGGTCGCGCATGAGGCGGGACGGCGAGCGGATGCCGAGGGCCTTGGCGATCGGCCCCGGGATCATGTCGGCCGCCCAGCTCATGAGCGTGGATCGGAGCCATGACCCCATGGACTGAATGCCGCGCCACAGGCCCCGGATCAGGTCCATGCCCTTGCCGTACAGCATGTCGCCGAAGTTGCCGAAGTACCCAACTATTCGCCCCGGCAGGCCACTTACCCAGTCGAGCATGGATGAGGCGACGCGGACTGTGCCGCTCTTGATGCTGTCCCAATGGGAGATGACCAGTCCGACGAGCGTCCAGTTAAGGAAGAACGAGACGATGCGGCCGGGGATGCTGCGGACGAAGTCCACAATCCCGTTCCAGGCGGCGCTAGTTACGGATGAGATGCCGTCCCAGGCAATGGCCATGAGGTTGGACAGGTACTCAAGGGCGCCGGATATGACGCCCTTGATCATGTCCCAGGCGGACGAGACGATTTGCTTGATGCCGTCCCAAACCTGTTGCCAGTCACCGGAGATGAGGCCGGTCACCACCTGGATAACGCCCTGGATGATGCCGAGGACGCCGATGATCTCGCTACTGATCATCTGCCAGATGCCGCGCACCATGCCCAGGATGTTGTCGCCCCAGCGGCTCCAGACGGCCTGTACCAGCTCAACGAAGCCGGACACGACCGTCATGATTCCGTCCAGCACCGAGGCGAAGAACGCGCCGAGTTGAGACAGATACGGCTGAACCATCGTCCACATCTGAGAGGCCGATGAGACGATCTGGCCGAAGAGACGCATGAGGGCGTCAAAGACGGGCTGTAGCGCCGTCATGAGGGTCTGGAACCCGCTCTTGAGTGCTTCCCAGAGCCGGTCCACGGCCTCGCGGAAGGGCGCGCACTTCTGGTACGCGAGGTAGAGGCCGACGGCGAGCAGGGCCAGGGCGGCCACGACGAGCCCGACCGGGGACGTGAGGAAGGCGAGGTTCAGGCCCCGCATGAACGTGGTCACTGTCTTGATGGCGGGGCCGACTTTGCCCATCCAGCCGAAGAGGAGCCCAACCACCTTGACGGCGGGGCCGATTGCGGCGGCGAGAACGCCGATCGCGAAACCCCACTTGAAGACTTCAGGGTTGGTCTCCGTCAGCTTGCGGACGAACAGCGTGACCTTGCCGAGGATCAGCGTGAAGGCGTCCAGGACGCCGCTTTCGGAGATGGCGATTGCCAGGCCCTCAAGGGCGGATGTGAAGCCCCACATGCCCGCCTGGGCGGTCTTGCCCATGTCCTCGGCGAACCGGTCGGTGGTGCCCTTGGAATCCCGTAGGGACTGGTCCAGCTTCTTGAACGCGTCAACGCCCTGGTCCTTCAGCGCCGAGTACGCGCGGGCGCCCTCGGTACCGAACAAGACGTTCGCCTGCGCGGCCGTGAGGGTCTTGTTTTGCAGCATTTCCAGGACTTGCACGAAGGGCAGCATGTTGCCCTTGGCGTCCATGAAGCTCAGGCCCAATTCCTTCTGGAGATTGGCCGCTTTCCGTGAAGGCTTCTGAATGGCGCGGAGCATGGCGCCGACGGCGGTACCGCCCATGCTCCCCTGGAGACCGGCGTTACCGAGGAGGGCGAAGGCCGAGGCCGCTTCGGTAACGGAAAGGCCCGATGCCTTGGCCATGCTTCCGCCGTATTTGAAGCTCTCGCCCAACATGTCGACGTCGACGTTTGCCGACTGTGCGGCCTTGGTCAGGATGTCGGTTGCCGTGCTCGCCTCGCTGGCCTTCATCTGATAGCCGGTCATGATGTTCGAGACGATGTCGGCGGTCCGGCCTAGGTCCATGTTCGCGGCGGCGGCGCCGTTCAGGACGGCGGGCATGGCCTCAAGAATCTCCTTGGGCTTGAACCCGGCCATAGCCAGGTATTCCATGCCCTGTGCCGCCTGAGTGGCGCTGTACTGCGTCGTAGCGCCGAGTTCCTTGGCCTTGGCCCTCATGGCCTCGAAGTCGCCGCCGGTGGCCTGGCTGATGTTCTTGACCCGGGCCATCTGGTACTGAAAGTCAGCGCCCATTTTGATGACGGCCACGCCCACTCCGGCGAGCGGCAAGGTCAGGTTGCGGCTCATGGTGCTGCCCGCCGCCTGCATCTTCGACCCGGCCGACTGCATGCGCTGGCTCATGGTCGTCGTCAGCGTCGTACCGGCCGCCATACCGGCCTCGCGCGCATGGCGCTGCACATCGCTCAACAGCCGGTCGGCGCGCGCCTGTAGCTCGATATAGGCGGCCCCCGCGCGCATCGCATTCGCCGTGCCTGCCATAACGCCCCCCGGTACTGCGTCATGTCAGCTTCACGGGCTGACCCATCTTGCGTGCGAGCGACAGAAAGCCCCGGTTCTCCGTCGCCGGTTTCTCTGTGGCGACGCCGGGGCGTTGAATGGGTTTCGGCTGCGGGACGGGATTCTCTTTCGCACCTCCGAGGGTGACGATGGTTCCGCCGAGCAGATAGGCGACCACGCCCAGGCTGTCGACTACGCCCGCGAGTAGATGGCGCTCCGGAGTCCACAGCGCCGCATCGGTGCCGACGAGTGAGCGGGTGAGTGCCGCGTCTTCCGGCATGCGCTCGATGAGAACCCCCAGGCGCCGCCAGGTCAGCCGGGGGGTTCCCAGATCGGTTACGAGGTCAAGTCCCCAGAACCGAAGGAGGTCCGATTCCAGATCGGCCGCGTGCTCGTCCGCGAACTCCGCGAGCGCTGCTATTCCCCCGGCGTCACGCCCTGGTCATCCGCGTAGGCGCCGACCACGAGCATCACGTCATCGGCGCGCCCGCCCCGCGCCGTGAAATCGGCGTACCGCTCACCCATGAGCGCGCGGGCGGCGTCAATGTCGTTGCCCTCCTTCAGCGCGACCTTGACGGCGTCGTCCCAGAATCCGGGGGCGGCAATGGCGTAGTCCTCGCCCATGAACTCAAAGGTGATGGTGTCGCCGCCGTTCTTCTCTGCGTGCGCCTGGCGCAGCTCGGCGAGGCGGTAGCGGGACTTGTTGGGCTTGCTCATGCTGTTCTGTGCTCCTGTCACCCAGCGTGTATCCCGCGGGGCGGATAGATGTCCGTTTTTACCCGGCCAGCCCGAGCCAGCCCATGCCGGCTCGGGCAGCCTGGTCACGTGGGGTGATCTCGGGGCGGGGCCCGCTAGTCCTGCTTGCCGGTGTCCGGTGCCGCCTCGGCGTAGAACGCCGGGTCAGTGATCTGCCACTCGGCCAGGGCCTCGCCACCGCCGAGCGCCTGAAGGGTCATGCCCCACACGACGGCGTCACCGCCCGAAAACTTGGGGCTCTCGACTTCCGAAACCTGGCCGGTCGGAATGTGCATGCGCCACGTCTTCTCGTCGCCGTCCTTCCACTCAAAGAGGAAAGACGCCTTCGGGCGTGCCACATTCGGCTTGATGTGAAAAGTCACGGACTTTGCGAGCTTGTCGACGGTGGGCGCGGCCCCGTAGAAAGTTCCTAGGACAGTGGGCGACGACTCCAGCGCGGAGAGCTTGAGAGTCAGAACACGGCCGGTAACAATCACGCGGACTACGCCACGCTGCCAGGACTTCACCTCTTGGGTGTCCTCTTTGAAGCCGTGTTCGACGCCGTCGTCATTGAACGTGCCGAGCGGCTTCCACTGCTTGGGCTCGGGCTTGGTGCCAGCGGCCGGAATGCTTGTCCCCTCGTCCGCCATAAAGATGGTCCCGGTTACCGGAACCCGGACTAGATCAGTGTTGAACCCGTCGGCGTCACGCGCCATGGTCGGCCCCCCTGGGTCGAATCGATATCTGAAAGGTCATGACCCAACGGCTCAGCTCCGTAAGGTCGTCCGCCATGAACGTGAGCCCCGCAATGACGTTGACGCGCGCGAACGGCCCGCCAGTGATGCGCGTGGCCATGAGGGCGGCCGTCACCTCCTGGGCCACGTCGTGCGCCGTCTCCCGCGAGGCCGCCCAGGTCTCCACGTCGACCGTGGCAATGTCCAGAGCGGGCCAGCGCATGTGTCCGCCGATACGGCGGACGATGACGAGGGGCCGGGCGCCGTCGTACGAGCCGGGCACGTACGTGCCGTACTGCGTTCCGGCGGGCAGCTGCGCGCGGAGGAAGCCGAGTGTCAGTGCCTCCGCGTCCGGGAAGACCGGTGCCACGTCACCCCCCGATCAGCTTGCCGACGGCGGCGTCCAGGGCACGGCCGAGGACCCGCATGCGCTTTCGCGGTCCCCGTCGCTTCGGGGCGCCGAACTCAATGAGGTTCGCTATCGGGCTGCTGTTCCACACGCGCACCCAGACGTAGGAGCCGGAACCCCGGCCCCTCACGCCTTCCTTGATGGAGAAGGAGTTACGGAAACCGCCCTCCGCCGGGGCGCCCGCACGTGCGACGCTCAGGGCCGCGTGTGCGGCGTCCGTCAGGAGGCCCCGTGTGCCGTCGCCCTGCGCGAGCTGCCGGATTGCCGCCTCGTCAATGACGACCTTGACCGGCCGTGCCATCGGTCACCGCCTTGAGTGTTGCCGTGATGTGGTGGGCCCGCCGGAGCGTGCGCCGCAAGAGCGGCTTGCCCTCGACCGTGAACAGGCCGTGTTCCGTCTCGACCTGGTCACGCGCCCCGATGTCCGTTCCGGCGGGGAGGATCAGCGCCCAGTCCTGCTCAATGGCCACGCGCACGGCCGTGTGAACCTCGCCGTTGCCCAGACGACCCACGGCACGGGCCACCAGGCGCCCGTAGACGGCCGTTCGCATCGTCCTGGACCAATCGGCCGTCTCGTTGCCGTAGCGGTCCACAGAGCGCCCGGGGCGGACGATGGTCACCGCATCGGGCAGTAGCTCGGCGCGCATGTCACCACCCCCACGTGATCCGTTCGCCGTCCGCCCATCCGGTCGGCGTGGCCCGGCGCACGGTCCCGCCCGTGGGGCCCGACCGCATCGGCACGGACGCCGCGTAGGACAGCCCTAGACACCGGTACAGCGCCTCCCGTTCCGACGACATGAGCGCCATGCCGTTGATGGCGCTGCGCGCGAGGCTGTACGAGTAATCGCCGATGTTCTCGGTCGTGATCCCCCGGGGGTTGTTCAGGACCCGTGCGGCGAGGTCCATGACGAGCTGGCGGACCGTGAACGGAGGCGGCTCCGGCATGGCGACCGGGGCCACCTCCTCACGCACGAGGTCTGACGCGTCCTGTAGCAACAGCTCGCAGCGGCGCCGCTCTTCGGCCGTCAGCGCTTCGGGTAGACGAGCCTCGAAGTCCGCGAGGGTTACCAGAGACTCACCCATGCGTTACTTGCTCTCGACGGGCTTCGGCGGGGTCACCGGCTTGAGCTTGAACGACACGGCGCGCATCTGCTTCGCGGCCGTCGCCTCCTGGCCCTTCGGCGTGCCCTCCGGCGCGTCCAGGACCTCACCAATACCAACGTACGTGCTGAGGAAAGAACGGTCGCTGGCCGTGCGGGAGTTATAGTCCCGCATGACGCGGACGGACAGGCCCTCGAAGGAGGACGACGAGCCCTGTGCCGAACTCGGCACGACCGGCGCCCGGTTCACCAGGATGTACGCGGACGGATGGAGTGCAATGGCCATGTCGGCGGGCACATAGTT
This sequence comes from Streptomyces sp. NPDC052396, assembly GCF_044593195.1. NCBI lineage: Bacteria > Bacillati > Actinomycetota > Actinomycetes > Kitasatosporales > Streptomycetaceae > Streptomyces > Streptomyces sp. NPDC052396. Next base: position 313,348 of record NZ_JBIUAW010000006.1, on the reverse strand, counting down.
CGTGGTAATGATCGTGAAGCCGGACAGTCGGCCCACCGTGGCCTCGCGCAGGAGGCTGTCCGTACCGGACGTGTCGACGCGGGCAAGCCGGTCATCCATCTGGAGCGCCTGGTCAATGTCGGCGCCCACGACCAGGACCCGGCCGACGGCCGGAACGTCCTGCTTGTTCAGCGCAGTTCGCGCCCTGGCGATCATCCGGCGGACACTGCCGGGCGTGATCTCATCCCCCGTGCCCTTGTCCACGTCCACGGTGCCGATAGCCGGTGCGGTGGCCAGCGCGGCGGCGAGCTTCTTTTCCACGCGCTCAATGACGATGTTCGCCTGCGGGGAAAGTACCTGCGCGCCGAAGTCCGTGACATCGAGGGTGAGTTCGGCGTCCGTCAGGTCAACCGCAGAGTAGATGTGTCGGTCGAGTCGGACAGGGATCTTCCACTCATTCAGCTTCTCGGACTCGATGCCGCCGGAGTTGTCGGCCCGTAGATCCTGCTCCGCGCCGGTCAGGCGGGACGGCCGCTTGATGTTGACCACATCGCCCTCGGCGCCCGTGAAGTCGGCGCCGGAATCCCGCGCGACGAGTCCCGCTAGAACCGCCTGCCGCTGGAGCAGGCCCAGGGTTGCGGCTGCCAGCTTGTCGGCCTTGATGAAAACGTTGGTAGACATGCGCACCTCTCTCAACGCCCTTAGAAGCGGGCGCGCTTAGCAATGGCCCGAGCGAGCTTGATCGGGTCGATATCGTCGGAATCGGCAGGCGGCGCGTCGGTACCGGCGCCGACCGTGGGGGACGGCCGCTTCGGCGCCGCAACGGCAGGCTTGGCGCGCTCCGCGATCACGGATGCGGCAGACAGGAGCTCATCCCGCGTGGCCCCCTGGACCAGGGCGACCACGTCGGCGGGCAGGCCGGTCTCGTCGGCGACTTCTCGTAGCAGCAGGCCGCGCCGGGCCTCATCACGCTCCCGCTGGATCGACTCCAGCTCATCCCTGAGCTTCTGCTCATCTGTCTTGCGCGCCTCTTCGGCCTCCTGATGCGCCTGCACGATAGGCGCATATTCGGCCAACTGGGCGCGCAGGCGCTCAAGTTCGGCGTTCGCGCCGTCATCCCCCGTGGGGTCCTGAGGCACCGCATCACGTGATGCGGTGGTCTCCTGCACCTCGGGTGCCGTCTCGTTCTGCGTCTCGTCGTTCATCACATATCCCTCTGGATCGGGGTGGTTGCCTGCTCGCACGGGCAGGTGTTAGGCGCGCCCCTCGATGAGCCGCCGGAACTGGATGGGGTCGCCGCCCGCTTCGCGCCATACGGCGTCGTAGTGCCGTTCCTGGGGCGTGGGGCGTGACCGGTGTGAATAGACCGGCTCCATGTGGCATTGGCACGCGCGGTGCACTTCGCCCCCTTTGGCGGTGCCCTTGCCGTGTACCGACAGGCTCGCGCCCCGGCTGCCGCGCGCCGTCGCCTCCGTTTTGTAGATTGCTCCCCTGCTGGCGAGCATCGCGCAGAAGCTGCATGCGGCGCCGGAGCAGACGCGGCGCCAGCCGATGCAGCGCCGGTCACGGTTGATTCCGTCGGCCACGACCTTCCGGCCGGACCGGAGGACGTAGCCGGTTGCGTCTCCTATCTGCCCGGACATGGCGAGGCGTTTGGCCTCTTCGAGGGGAACGCCGTTGGCCACCAGGCGGTTCACGTAGCCGGGGCCGTAGGACGATAGGGCGCCTTCGAGTTCGCCCGGCACGGAGAGGCCCGGGGCGCCGACGGCCAGGGGCTCGGCCGTGACGCCGAGGGCTTTCAACTCGGCGTCACGGAAGCGTTCCAGGTAGCGGAACGCCGTGTCGGCCGACTTCGTGCGCGCCGTCTGGCACAGCTCTTCGGCCTGCGCAATGTATCGCAGCCACGACGCCTCGTCGGCCGGATCAACAGCCGCCCACGCCATGGACAGCTCCTTCAACGCACGGCCCGTAAGGGCTCGTTGCGCTCTCTGGTGGGCGGCCGTCAGCCGTTCCCCTAGCTCACTCACTGCCAACGGCGCTTGCCTCCATCAGGGTCGCGTCGGACGTGTGCTGGCCGGTGAGCAACTGCGCCGCCAGGTCGGCGGTTTGGCTCTGCGCACGCACCTTGCGCCACGCCTCGACGTCGAAGGCGGTCACGCCCGGCACCCGCTCCCACAGGGCCTCGGCCGGAACGCCGAGCGTCTGCGCGAGCTTGCCCAGGGCGTCAACGGTCGCGGACAGGGACCGGGCCTCCGCGTCATGCCAGATGATGCGGGCGGACAGGTCACCGGCCGCCGTCTCCTGGCCGTCAGCCTCGGCGGCGAGCCGTAGCACCTGCTCCCACGATTCGCCGTACATCGTCTGGCGCTCGCCCACACGGTTCGAAAGGCCGGACATGGCGGCTGTCAGAGCATCCGCGCTGATATTGACCATGCCGCCGAGAAGGTAATGCGGCGGCACCTGCGCGATAGCGGACATGGCCTTGACGGCCGCCTCCCGCGAGGCCAAGTACCCGCCCAAGTCGGTCTGTTGGAACTCGCCGAAGCGAACGTCCTTGTTCTCGACCATCCACAGACGGTCAACAGCAGCGCGGAAAGTCTCGACCGGCTGACCCGTTTCCGGGTCGCGCGGAATGCTGATGCCGGACGCCCAGCGCTGCCGGAACGCCGAGTAGGATTCAGCGATTTTCGTGTTCAGGATCGTCTCATTCAGCCGGTCCTGAATCGGTATCAGCGGCGCCACCTCGCCGAGTTCGTGCGGAAGCGTGTCCGGCGCATCCGCCCACCGGTTGCGGAACGCCACGACCGGACAGCGGGAAAGCCCGTGCGGCTCCCGGGCGCCCACAATCCACTTATCGGCGCGCTCGTGCTCGCCTTCCGGCGTCAGCGCTTCCGTAATGGCGTGATCATCCCAGACCTGCCAGCGCTCAAAGGTCTTGCCGTCGCGCCGGGTTCGCCCCAGGAAGCGCACCGCGCCGTCAAGCCATTCGGCGTCAGGGTCCTCGGCAACCCCGGTCACCGACAGGGGGGAGACCGGCCGGATAGCCGGGCCCGCGTCCCCCGGCGTCACGGCCACGTACCCGCGCCCGAACACGAGCGCCGAGCGGTGCACCGCGTTTTGTCGGCTGTCGAGCTGGTTGGCCGACCAGTACCGCCACGGCTCAAGGTCCTCCGGATTGTCGGTACTCCGATACCCCTCCACCCGAAGGTTCTGGGCAATCACGGCCACGATCAGCGGGAGCCAGTTTTCGACGGACCGAGCCACCAGCCGCCGAAACTCCGCCTCAGCCTTCTTCGGCAGGTAAGGCGCGTCCTGAACCCCGCGCATGTACTGGTCGACGCGGACAAGTTCCGGCATCTCCCGCTTGCGCTGCGCCAGACCTATGCCGAGCAGTTCACGCGTATCCATATATCCCCCCGCAGCGCCCGCGCGCAGACCACCGCATCACGTGATGCGGTGGTCCCCCATGCGTGACTAGGCGCCCAACTCAGAATCCGTACACGGTCGCGTCACCCTTGGCGCGCTTCTCCAGGACACCCGCTTCGATCGCCTTCCGGCGTGCCTCGCGCGCAAGCACGAGGGCGGCGGCGGCGTCGACCTTCCGTTCCGACTCGCGCGACTCCTTGCCGAATCCCACGCCGAAGGCGTTCGGCCTCCGACGCGCGTTCTTGAGGTGAGTCAACAGGCGTGTGTCATCGGCAACCGTGATCGTCCGGTCCCCGAAAGCAGCCTCTGTCGACTCGGCGGCAAGCGTGAAGTCCTTCGTTCTGCGCCGCATGTCGAAGGCGACCGAATGGCCCGGCGAAGCCTTGATGAACAGGCTCTCCCGGTAGTCCTCGGCCCACCGGTCGACGTAGCCCTCGAAAAAGGCCAGGTCCGCATAGAAGGCCACAACGTCCCACCGCTCAAAGGCGGTTCTGACGGCCTCGTCCACGGCCGCGCGGTCGACTTCCCACCCGCGCCCCTCGGGGCCGTCGGGCTTCTGCCAGATACCCAGGGGCCACGAATGGCCGGTGCCCACGTCACAGGCCATGAGGGCCGTTGCGTCGTGTCCCCGGCTTCCGTCGAAACCAAGCGTTATCAGTGCCCCATCATCCGACGGCGGGGCGTTCACAGCGGCGGTGTCCACGTCCAGCGGTTCCAACCACGCATCGGCGGACGCAACGACCTGGTTCATGTAGAAGCGCCGTTTTTCCTGCGCATCCGCAGTGGGGTCGTAGATCTCGGCCAGCAGCCGGTCAAGGTCCACCCACGTGGAATCGCCGTAAGCAGCTCTGAGGCCGTCTTTCACGCGCCCGGGGTCCGCAGGGTCCCATGCCTCCGGCGGGGCCTCTACACAGTCGTACAGGACGTCATCAACGCCCCCGTCTGCCTTCCGGGTTAGGTGTGCCTCGTACTCCGCACGCCCTACCGTCTCTTCGGACGGGTCATGGGCGTTAGTCGTGAAGATGGCACGGCCGCCGACCTTGGCAAGGTTCCGCTTGATGACCTGGGCCATCTTCTCCCCACCCTGGCTGTACCGCCAATGATGGATCTCGTCCCCCACGACCATGTTCGGCCGGGAGCCCTCCAACGACGCGGACGACGCCGTAACCGGCTCGATCTTCCCGATACCGTGCACGAATTGGATGAGAGTCTTGCCCGGGTCAATGCCGTAGTCGGCAACGCACGGGCCCTCGGCCAGCATGCCGCGCACCGGGTCAAGCGTGTTCATCACCTGTTGGTACGAGACAGCCGCCATCTGCACCCACGCGGCATTGCGCCGCCTCCCCGACGGGTGCCAGTCCCCGAAGGGGTCAAGGATGCCCGGCCCGTCCTCGTCGACCACGCACGGGCCGACGAATTCGATGAGCGCGAACGCGCCGAGCAGGGGGCTTTTCCCCAGCCTTTCGACCTCCGCAGCACTCCCATGCGGTAGATGAAGCGGTTGGAGTCATCCAGGGCGTAGAACCAAAGCAGGAAGCGGAGTTGCTCCCGCGTCCACACAAAGGGTTCCCCGGCACGGGGGCCGTCAGGCTGCCGGATGTACTTGATTGCCCAAGCCCAAATCGACCAGCCGAGAGTGCGCTTAGGCCACCCGTCGGGGAGATTGCCGGTCTGCATGACTACCCCCCTTCGGCGAACATGCCCTTGTAGGCGCTCAGGTCGAGGACGGCGGCAGGTTCAGCGGAAGGCGCCCCGGGGCTGGCCGTGTTGGCCATACGGCCCCGCAGGCGGTCAACGTGCGTGGCGCCCAACAGGCTTTCGTTCTGCCTGATTTCCTTCATGACCTCCAGCGCGGCGCGCACCTTGCGCGTGTCCTCGGCGTGCGCCGGGACGGTAAGGCGGTGGTAGCTGTCCACGAGGGGCAGCAGGGCGAGCAGGCGTTGCCAGTCCGTAGGCGCGAAGTGCGCCGCCTGCCCGCCTTCCGCCCACGTCTGCCACCATTCACGCGTGGCCTTGAGCCAGCGCTTAGGGGTGGGCAGGGGCGGGGCGGGCACCGCATCACGTGATGCGGTGGTCTCGCCGGGGCCAACGCCGAAGGTGTCGGCATTCCGGCGGCGCCGGTTCTCTTTAGGGGGAGGCCCGAAGCCTGCCATGCCTCCCCCTTCGCGCTAATACCTAGCAGGGACGGGGAGTTTCGCCGTTGCCCGCTTCGGGTCTCCCTTGACGAACGTCAGCACGTACTGATGATGACGGCCGACCTTCCGCGAGGGGCGCCACTGATTGCCCAGCCGCATAGCGGTGGTGCCGATGACGTTCAACAGGATGCCGTCGTTGTAAAACCGTGCGCCCGCGTCCTCATGGGCGGCGATCGTCAGAGGAACGAGCCCGCGCATCAGGCCCTTTGTGTCCCGCACTTCGCCAACTACCCACGTACAGAACGCGTCGTCGGCGAGGCAGCGCACCGACTCGGCGATAACGTGCCGGTACGCGTCCTCAAACGCAGACCACCGCATAGCGGAGAGGTCTGCCGGATGGTCGCTGTAGCGCTCAAGGTTGTGGTACGGCGGGCACGTGAACACGTAGTCAAAGCCGCCACCAGGAAGGGTCGGCAGGATCTCGCCGGAGTCGCCAACAAGCCATTCCGGATCAGCGGCGAGCAGGCCACGTGCCCGCCAGTCCGCCGCCGTCTCCTCGTTCGCGTCCACCTGGACCGGCGACAGGTCAATGCCCGTGTACCGGTAGCCGCCGTTTCCGGCGACCAGGCCGCGAACGGAGCCGCCCGCGAAGGGGTCGAGAACCTTGCCGCCTTCCGGGCAGTACCAGGTGTAACAAGCCTCAGCCAGGACCGGGTCAAAGGTGGAGAGTCCGCCACTCAGGGCGCCCATGCGCGCGCCGAACTTCCCGTCGGTCTCCCACGTCGTCACATGCTCGCGCCCTGCGCGGCTGTTCAGGCCGAGGTCTTCCCACACCCGACGGCGCTGCGTCCACGGCCCGAGGTCGCTGCGCAGGACAGAGAACGGATGGATTCCGGGAATGGCCCCGGACCCGGCGGACAACAGTCCGTCAGCACTACCAAAAAGCACAGGCACCCCCGCCCCGCCGCCCGCGAGGGGAGGCATCAGAAAAACCCTCAGACCCGTACACGGACGGGCGCGCTATTGGCCCCCGGCTCGGGTCGGAGCCGCAGGGGGGTCACCCCCCACCCTGCGTGATCAGATTTCACGGACCGTTGTCAGCGTCGTTTGTGACGTCGCGTGAATCGCGAAGAGATTTCAGCATTTGAGTTCGCGCTGAACCTTGACTTTCACGCTTTCGTTCGCGTCTTTCACGCTTGGCGTTCGCAGCGTTCGCGCCTTCTGTCGCGCTCTTCTTCGCGTGATGGAAGCGGCAAAGAGCCTGAAGGTTGCCAGCGTCGTGGTTGTCGCCCGGCTCGATGTGGTCAACGTCGGTGGCGAGGAGTCCGCACAGCGTGCCGGTATCCACGCGCACCCACTGACAGAGCCAGCGGTCACGCTGCAAGACGTGCGCGCGACGCATCGGCCAGTCGGCGGGCAGCCTGTCACGGCGGGTACTGCCCGCCCACCTGCCACTAGCCCCCATGCCCCCACACACCCCCGGCTGCCCGGGGCTAGAACGGGGGTACCCCTGCTCCAAAGTCGGCCCGGGTCTTCATCTTGTGGCACGGACGGCAAAGGAACTGCGTATTCTCCGGCACGTCCTCACCCCCTAGAGACAGGGGCGTTATATGGTCGACGTCGACGGCGGAGGCGAGGAAGGATAGGCGGCACTTAGCGCACCGCACATATCCCGCCCTGCGTGCCGCCTTCCGCATGAGCACTGCCGCGTTACGGCCATGAGCTAGAGCCTCACGGCGCTTGCGGCGCGAACGGCGTGAAGGGGTGCCCTCATACGCCTTATGGTGGGCGGGGCAGCGCCCCTTGAGGGTCGCCCACTCCCGACAGTCAAGACACCGCGCACGCATGGAACCCCCATCACTCGTCCCCGGAGGGGCACCGCATCACGTGATGCGGTGGTCAGTCCGTTAGGCGGCGACGTAGGAACCGGTCACAGTCAGAATCTCGCCCTTGGTCGCGCCGTCGCCGCCATAGAACGCTGTAACGTTCCGCAGGGCAGAGCCGTTCTCAATGCCGACAACGCGCAGACGGTCAATCTGCGCGCCGTCCGAGCCCGCGTAAATCTGCGCCTGGCCCGCCCAGACGCCATGGTCAGCGTCCCGGCCGTCGAGGCTCAGTGCGAACACGTAGCGGGCGCCGGGCTTAGCCGGAACCGGCAGGGTGAGGCCGAAGCCGCCCGTATCGGCGGAAACGGTCTCACGCTTGGCGACAATGTCGGCGGTGAAGGTGACCACGTCGCCGCTCTTGCTGAACGCGCCGGAACCGGCGGTGCCGTCGGCGCCCTTGACGTTCGTCAGCCGGGGAGTCCAGGTGGGCATGCACACTCCTTTGAATCACCGACCCGTGCGGCCGGTTGCATGGTGCCCGCCCCCGGATTCGAACCGGGACTGTCCGCCTTCTTAAGGGCGGCGCCTCCTTGCCAGTTGGGCTAGGCGGGCCTGAAGAGCGGGGCGGACTCAGTCCGCCGTATCCGTGGCTATGCGCCGCATTGTGAGGGTGCGCGGTAATCGCCCCGCTCTCTACCCTTACTAGAGCGTGAGGGTTACCTGGAGCGGTGCCGTTTCCGGTGCTTTCCGCATCCTGCCGGGTGACGCCCGCCATAGTGCGGTGAAACGGTGATTCGAGGGTCATTCTGGTTTTCTCTATAGGTTTCTTATGGCATTCCAGAAAACGCCAAGAACCACCGTTCCACCGCACTCCGCCCGCCGACCGGCAGCGCTCCCGGCGTCCATGCGAGACAAGACGTATCGTCTCGTTCAATGCTCAAAAAGAAGCCCCCGCCCGGCGTCCCGAGCGGGGGTGCGAGACCGGCACTTGAGGATGAGAGCCCTGGCATTCGCGACTGCCGAAGGGCCCGCGCTCACCCCGGAGGGTTTGTATCCGGCCTACACGATGACCAGCGTAGGGGCACGAGGAGTGCGCGTCAGGACGATTTCTTGCCGGGGCCGTCCGGCCACGCGACCGCATCAAGGCGGGCGTCCAGCTCCCCCATGCCCGGCTGGTCGAACAGTCGCGCCGCCGCTTCGTTCGCCGTCAGCTCCGGCCGCACTGCCTCTTGAATCTCCTCGACGGTCACCCCGAGCGCCGCCGCGAGCCGGGGCGCATCCACCACGGCCACGCCGCTCGTACGGATCAGCGCCGCCGTGAGTCGGATGGTCTTCCGCGTCTCCTGGTCGTCGTCCACGTCCCATCCGGCCGACCGGGCCTGATCGAGCAACCAGCGCGTGAAAGCTGTGTCCTTGATGGTGTAGTCACGTTCCATAGGGCCAGCGTAGGGGCCGCCATCCCGGCCGTCTGCGGGCACGAGAGAGCCCCCGCAGGCCACTTGGGGCTCACGGGGGCTCTGTGTGGCCGTCTCCGGCCTTCTGGGATGCTGTGGGCAGTCCCGGCGGGGTACCGACCCGCCGGGACGCCTAGACAGCCGTCAGTGCAGGTTCCGCCGTTTCGTCGGCCTCTTCGTCATCGTCGGGGAGCTTGCACCACTCGAACGTGATTCGCTGCTCTACCGGAATGAACCGGTTGTCGTCGTCACGCCCGCGCCCGACTGACACCCCGTCAAGGAAGAAGCTCAGGAACTCGCGGCGCTTGTAGACGTCCCACGCCGCCCACAGGGAGTTATCCCCAATGGGGTCGTCGCCCATGGTCAGCCACTCCGGCGGGATACGCACCGATGTCGCTGTCTTTTCGTCCAGTTCCGCAATACGCGCGTTGCACCGGTCTTCATACGCGTGGTACTGCTCCATAGTTGCGCGCCAGACGGCAAGCTCCTGGGCGCCTCGGTAGACCCCGGCCTTTCGGTCCGCTTGAAGTTCCCGGATGGACTCGCGCACATGGTCGAGGTGCGCCTGAGTTTCGCGGCGCTCTTTCTCGACTCCGGCCAAGTCCTTTTGGCGGGCGAATCGCAAAGCGGCTGCCGCCATCCAATTGCGGTCCTCTTCGTTACCCATGTCGGCGTTGATGAGCCGCGCCCACACCCGCCCGGCAACGTATCCGTCGGCGTCCTTGCGCTTGATGGCAAGTCCGCCGTGGCCCTTGGGGTTGGAGCACATGTAATAGTCCTGCCCGCCATTGTTATGGCTCTGCCCCATCGATCCGGTACACCGCCCGCAGGTCGAGAAGCGCCACCCGCTCAGGAGAGTAGGGCTAGCCTCTCCGCCGGGCTGCCTATGGGCCTTTGCGCGTGACTTGCGCTTCTCCTGAAGCTCCAGCCATTTATCTCCGCTGATAATTCCTCGGTGCGGCGTAAGGGGCGCCCCGGTCTCGTCTCGCGCAACGACATTGACGTATGACTTGCCGCGCTTTACACGCTCAGTCGCGAATCCGCCAATCGCCGGGTGATTCAAAATCCAGCGGACGGTTTGATCTCTCCACACGATCGGGCCGTCCTTGCCGGTTAGACGACGCTTCTTGATTGCCTCCATGCGCTTCGGTGTCGCCCGGCTTTTCGCGTTGCCAGGGATCGGCCTTTTCTCCTCCGCAAGGATTTTGGCTATCTTGGTGTCCGCCTTTCCGTCGAAAGACAGCTCAATCATTCGCTCTACAGCGGCAACGTGGTCCGGATTATCCTCGTCGGGCTCAAGTATTGAGACAACGAGATTGCCGATCTTCTCCCGGACGGCGCGCATTCCGAAGGGGGGAGAGCTGGAGTGCCGTCCGCCGACGGCCTGAATCTCGTTCTTTGCGCCCTTCAGCCTTGCAGCCTTGATGTCGGAATCCTGCTTAGCGAGAGCCGCAATAAGCGCGAAGATTGCGACACCGATAGCGCTGTTGGTGTCAAGGAACGGTTCGAGGACGGAAACGAAGCGAACGCCGTACTTCTTGAATTCCTTGTCGATTTCAAGGGCGTCATGTGCGCCTTGACGGGTGAGCCGTGACAGCTCGTTGACTATGACCACGTCAAGCTCACCGGCACGGACGGCGGCCATCAGGTCGTCAAAACCGGGGCGGACGACCTTGGGGTCCCATCCGGACCGACCAACGTCCTTGAGCCTGTGTGTAACCGTCCAGGGGACTCCGCCACTCTTGGTACGTGCCACTGCAAGGGCTTCGCCTGCCGCTATCTGCGCCTCGGGTGATGCTTCCGACGCGTCAGGACGAGCTGACGATTGCCGGGCATAGATGCCTACGCGGACAACATCAAGCCCATGAGTGGGTATGCCCGGAGCAACCAACGCCCCTGTCATCACATCTTCGTACACGCGGTCTGACCTGCGCTTTCGGTTGTCGGTGATCAGCACAGGTTAGTTTCCTATGAAAGGTGATCCAGATGAACCAGCTCCACACTCCGAAGGCGAGCAGGAACCAGGACACGGGGCGCGAGAGGGTCGCGGGGGTTCGGGGGACGGCGTCCCCGGAAGAATTCACCATGGGTTTCAGTATGCGATCCGGATCGACGACTGGTCCTATCGGGTCCTCGGGTCACTCACCTGCCACTGACAAGGCGCCCGGGCTGCCGGGGGAAGGTACGTTCACCAGCGTGCCGAACCCCACATCACTTCCCGCGCGGCGGACCGCCGCGCTGGCGGCCGCGGCGGCCATGCTGCTGCTTCCGCTGGCCACGGCCGCCCCCGCCCTGGCGACGCCGCACCCCAGGGCCACGCACCAGCCGCACCCCCCGGCCGACGCCAAGGGCCATCCGGCGAAGCAACCGCCCGCCCGGATGTCCACGGTGGGCGGCGAACTGCTCGGCAAGCCGGGCCCGCAGGTGCAACTGCAGCCGGGGGCACCGGAACTGCCCAAGGAGCTGAGCGGGGACTCCTGGCTGGTGGCGGACGCGGAGTCAGGGGAGGTGCTGGCGGCCAAGAACGCGCACTGGAAGCTGCCGCCGGCCTCCACCCTGAAGATGCTCTTCGCCGACACCGTGCTGCCCAAGTTCCCCCGGACCCAGGAGCACAAGGTGGTCTCCGCCGACCTGGAGGGCATGGGCGAGGGCAGCAGCCAGGTGGGCATCAAGGAGGAGTCCACCTACACGGTGCACGACCTGTGGCTGGGCGTCTTCCTGCGCTCGGGCAATGACGCGGTGCATGTGCTGGCCGCGATGAACGGAGGGGTGGCGCAGACGGTGAAGGACATGCAGGCCCACGCCGAGCAGTTGCAGGCCAATGACACCCATGTGATCACCCCGGACGGCTATGACGCCGACGGCCAGGTCTCCAGCGCCTATGACCTGACCCTGTTCGCCCGCTCCGGCCTGCAGAAGGCGGACTTCCGCGAGTACTGCGCCACCGCCACCGCCCAGTTCCCCGGCGAGGAGAAGAAGGGCAAGAAGCGGGAGAGTTTCGGCATCCAGAACACCAACCGGCTGCTGACCGGCAACGGGGTGCCGGTCTACAAGGGCATCGCCGGGGTGAAGAACGGCTCCACCACCAATGCCGGCAACACCTTCACCGGTGTCGCCCAGCATGACGGCAAGAAGCTGCTGGTGACCGTGATGAACCCGGAGACCAAGGAGCCGAACGAGGTCTACAAGGAGACCGCGCGGCTCTTCGACTGGGGCTTTGAGGCGGCCGGGCACGTCAAGCCGGTGGGCCTGCTGGTGCCGCCGCTGAACGAGGGCCCCAAGGGGGCCGACGGCAGCAAGGGGCAGGGTGCCGCCCAGGCGGCCTCGGCGTCCTCCGGCGGCGGTGGCGGGATGTGGACGGCGGTCGGGGTCGGCGCGGGTGCGCTGGTGGCTCTGGGCGCGGCGGCGTTTGTGGTGCACCGGAAGTGGCCGCTGCCGGATCTGGTGCGGCGGCGTCCGCGGTCCTAGCGTTCGCGGTTCGGCTGCGGCTCGTCCGTGGCTGGTCGCGCCCGCGCCCCGGTCGGCGCGGGCGTGGCCGTCCAGGCCGCGCAGTAGAGGGTCAGCTTGGCCATGAAGTTGATCCACAGCAGCAGGGCGACGGGGGTGCCGAAGGCGCCGTACATGCTCCGGCCCGCCACATGGCCCAGATAGCCGCTGAGCACCAGCTTGAGCACCTCCAGGCCGATGGCGCCGATCAGCGCACCACCGATCAGCGGGCGGCGGTGCGGCCGCACCCCCGGCAGCCGGGACAGTACGAACAGCATCACCAGGAAGTCGGCCAGCGCGGCCACGGCGATTCCGGCCACGGAGAGCACCGGGGAGGGCAGCCCGGCCCGGTGCGCGGCCCAGCTCACCCCGGCCGAGGCAAAGGCCGAGCAGCCCAGTGAGACCAGCAGCACACAGCCCAGGCCGATCAGCACGGCGGCGTCCTTGAGCTTGAGCAGCACCGGGTTGCCGGGGTCCTCCTCCAGCTCCCAGACCGCGCGCAGGCACTCCCGCAGCGAGCTCACCCAGCCGACGCCGGTGAACAGCAGCAGCGCCCCGGCCACCAGGCCGACCGTGCCCGCGTTGTCCACAAAGGAGCCCAGGTCCAGGCTGCTGGACAGGCCGGGGACCTGCTGGGCGAGGTCGTGTTCCAGGGAGCGCACCCGGTCCTGGCTGAGCAGCGCGGCGGCGATGGCCGCGCCCACGGTGAGCAGCGGGAACAGGGCGAGGAAGCTGGTGAAGGTGATGGTGGCGGCCAGCCGGTTCCATTTGACCCGGGCGAGGGTCTCATAGGAGTGCCAGGCGTGGGTGCCCATCAGGCGGGCGAGCGGGGGGCCGATCAGCGGCAGGCGGGTGAGCCGGTCCATGATCCACGCCTACCCCGGTTCCGGCCCGCTGCTCACACCCGGCGGGGCTCGGGGAAGGCTCCGGCCTGGCGCGGTACCACCGGCGGCGCCGGGCTCACCCCGGCCCCAAAGGGAAAGTCGCGCTCAAGGCGCCAGATACCGTCCTCTCCCTGCTCATAGAGCGCAAAGCCCTCGATGGTCCAGGCCGCCTCGTAGTCCGCCAGCTCCGCGTAGGCCCGGTCCATGGCCTCCTCGGGGATGCCATGCGCCACGGTGACATGCGGGTGGTAGGGGAACTGCAGCTCCCGGGCCAGCGGCCCGGCCGCGTCCCGTACCCGCTTCTGCAGCCAGGCGCAGTCGGCCGAGCCCTCGGCGACCTTGACGAAGACCACCGGGGACAGCGGCCGGAAGGTGCCCGTGCCGGACAGCCGCATCCGGAACGGCCGTCCGCGCGCCGCCACCTCCGCCAGATGTGCCTCCACCCCGGGCAGCGCCTCGGCGTCCACCTCGGTGGGCGGCAGCAGGGTGACATGCGTGGGGATGCCGTGCGCGTGCGGGTCGCCGAAGCCCTCACGGCGCTTCTGGAGGAAGCTGCCGTACGGCTCCGGGACGGCGATCGAAACGCCGAGCGTCACCGTCCCCATCAGTTCTCCCTCCAGTGCGCCTGTAGTCCCCGTGGTCAGTGTGGCGGCTGCGCCAGGCCGCTGCCAGATGTCCGGGCCGGTCCCGGCCCGGACCGGTCCGTCAGTGCTTGGCGGGCAGGAAGCCCACCTTCTCGTACGCCTGGGCCAGGGTCTCGGCCGCCACGGCGCGGGCCTTCTCGGCACCCTTGGCCAGGATCGAGTCCAGGGTCTCCGGGTCGTCCAGGTACTCCTGGGTGCGGGCGCGGAACGGGGTCACCCACTCCACCATGACCTCGGCGAGGTCGGTCTTGAGCGCACCGTAGCCCTTGCCCTCGTAGTTCCGCTCCAGTTCCGCGATTGTGGTGCCGGTGAGGGTGGAGTAAATGGTCAGCAGGTTGCTGACGCCCGGCTTGTGCTCGCGGTCGAAGCGGATCACGGTGTCGGTGTCGGTGACCGCGCTCTTGATCTTCTTGGCGGAGACCTTGGGCTCGTCCAGCAGGTTGACCAGGCCCTTGGGCGTGGCGGCCGACTTGCTCATCTTGGCCGTCGGGTCCTGCAGGTCGTAGATCTTGGCGGTCTCGCGGACGATATGCGCGGCGGGCAGGGTGAAGGTCTCGCCGAAGCGGCTGTTGAAGCGCTCGGCCAGGTCCCGGGTGAGTTCGACGTGCTGACGCTGGTCCTCACCCACCGGAACCGCGTTCGCCTGGTACAGCAGGATGTCGGCGACCTGGAGGACCGGGTAGGTGAACAGGCCGACCGTGGTGCGGTCGGCGCCGTGCCGGGCGGACTTGTCCTTGAACTGGGTCATCCGGGACGCCTCGCCGAAGCCGGTGAGGCAGTTCATCACCCAGGCGAGCTGCGCGTGCTCGGGTACATGGCTCTGGACGAACAGGGTGCAGCGGTCCGGGTCCAGGCCCGCCGCCAGCAGCTGGGCGGCGGCGACGCGGGTGTTGGACCGCAGCTCGGCCGGGTCCTGCGGAACGGTGATCGCGTGCAGGTCGACGACCATGTAGAACGCGTCATGGCTCTCCTGCAGCGCCACGTACTGGCGTACGGCACCGAGGTAGTTGCCGAGGTGGAACGAGCCGGCCGTGGGCTGGATACCGGAGAGAGCGCGCGGACGATCAAGAGCCATGCCCTCATTCTCTCAGGTGCGGCGGCGCTTCCTTGCCGACGGCCCGGTCACGTGGCCGGTTCCCGGTGTTAGAAAGGCGTCAGACAGCATGCGCCGACCTTGAACGGAGAGCACGTTGACCGCTAAGCCACCCGCGTCCACGGAACGCAGCATCGCCGCCGCCGAGGCTCATAGTGCGCACAACTACCATCCGCTGCCGGTGGTGGTGGCCAGCGCCCAGGGGGCGTGGATGACCGATGTCGAGGGGCGCCGCTACCTCGACATGCTCGCCGGGTACTCGGCGCTCAACTTCGGCCATGGCAACTCCCGTTTGATCAACGCCGCCAAGGCCCAGCTGGACCGGGTCACGCTCACCTCGCGCGCCTTCCACCACGACCGTTTCGCCCAGTTCTGCAGTGAACTGGCCGCGCTCTGCGGCAAGGAGATGGTGCTGCCGATGAACACCGGCGCGGAGGCCGTGGAAACGGCGGTGAAGACCGCGCGCAAGTGGGGCTACCGGGTCAAGGGCGTACCGGACGGCAAGGCGAAGATCATCGTCGCCGGCGACAACTTCCATGGCCGCACCACCACCATCATCAGCTTCTCCACGGATCCGGAGGCCCGGGCCGACTACGGCCCCTACACCCCCGGCTTCGAGATCGTTCCCTATGGCGACCTGGCCGCCCTGGCGGCGGCGGTCGACGAGCACACGGTGGCCGTGCTGCTGGAGCCGATCCAGGGCGAGGCGGGGGTGCTGGTGCCGCCGCCCGGCTATCTGGCGGGGGTGCGGCGGCTGACCGCCGAGCGGAACGTGCTGTTCATCGCGGATGAGATCCAGTCCGGCCTGGGGCGCACCGGGAAGACCTTCGCCTGTGAGCACGAGGGCGTGGAGCCGGATGTGTATGTCCTGGGCAAGGCGCTGGGCGGCGGGGTGGTGCCGGTGTCCGCGGTGGTCGCCTCCCGCGAGGTGCTGGGCGTGTTCCGCCCCGGCGAGCATGGCTCGACCTTCGGCGGCAACCCGCTGGCCTGCGCGGTGGCCCTGGAGGTGCTCGCCCTTCTGCGGACCGGCGAGTTCCAGGAGCGCGCCACCGAGCTGGGCGAACACCTGCACCGCGAACTGGGCCAGCTGGCCACCGCGGGCGCGGTGGAGGCGGTGCGCGGCCGCGGCCTGTGGGCGGGGGTGGACATCGCCCCGTCCCTGGGCACCGGCCGGGAGATCTCCGAGCGGCTGATGGACCGCGGCGTCCTGGTCAAGGACACCCATGGCTCCACCATCCGGATCGCTCCCCCGCTGGTGATCAGCAAGGAGGACCTGGACTGGGGGCTGGACCAGCTGCGGGCGGTGCTGACCGGCTGAGTCCGCCGGGCCGGCGGGCGGGCACCAGTACCGTGCCCGCCTGCTTGATGTACCGGGTGACCGGGGTGGTCTCGGCGCCCAGGACGCCGGGCAGGGCGCCGATCCGGGTGGCCAGATAGCCGTAGAGGTCATCGGCGTCCCGGCAGGCGACCACGGCCACCACATTGCTCCGGCCGGTGGTGACGGCCGCATAGGCCACCTCGGGGTGGGCGGCCAGGGCCTTGGTCACCCGGTCCAGCTCGGCGGGCAGCACGGTGAGCCAGAGCATCGCCCCGAAGCCCCGGCCGTAGAGCGCCGGGTCGATCTCGATGTCGAAGTACAGCGCCCCCGCCCGCCGCAGCTCCTCCAGCCGGCGCCGGACCGAGGACTGCGACCAGCCGGTGGCGGCGGCCAGATCGGGCACCACGGCCCGGCCGTCCCCGGCCAGCACCCCGAACAGCCGCTCGTCCCCCTCGGTGAGCCGCACGGTGCGGGACGGGTCCACCGGCCGGGCCAGCGCCGCCGCCTGCTCCGGCTCCAGCGCCGAGGTACGGCCGGACCAGCCCGCCGCCCCGGCCACCTTGCGCAGCTCGCACTGGGCGGTCACCGAGGTCAGCGAAGCGGTCCGGGGCAGTTTCGGCAGCAGCAGGCTGCCGTTGAGCGAGCCCTCGCGGGCCTGGATCACACAGGTGATCTCGGTGCCGCCGGAGGACAGCCCCACCCATGCGGTGTCCGCCCGCCGCACCAGCGCCGCGGCCACCGGCATGGCCGCCTGTGGCGCGCACTGGATGCGGACGAACCACTCCACCATGCCCACCCGGCGCGCGTCCGGCAGCCCCACCACCCGCAACACCCCGGCGCCGCGCAGCCGTTGGTAGCGGCGGGCCACCGTGCGGTCGGAGCTGCCGAGCACGGCGGCGATCCGGCTGAACGAGGCCCGGCCGTCCAGTTGCAGGGCATGTATCAACTGCCTGTCCAGCGCGTCGAGTACGACTGATTCCACCGCCCAACGGTATCCGAGTGTCGCATTCGCGCGGCAGGCCGGGGATTCCCTTCGGCTCGGGCCGAGTTGGGGCAGCCTGGCGTCCGCACCTTCACCAAACGAAAGGAACACCGATGTCCGGACTCGACCCGGTGGCCGGCACCGCCTTGCTGACCGCCGCCCTGCGCGACCGCGAATCCCGGCGGCCCGACCGGCTCTTCGACGACCCGCTGGCCGGGCTGCTGGCCGGGGAGGCCGGCCGGGCGCAGGCCGAAGCCTTCGGCGAGCAGCCCGCCATCGCGGTGCGCACCCGCTACTTCGACGAGCGGCTCGCCCGGATCACCGGCGCCGGGGACGGACCCCGGCAACTGGTGCTGCCGGCCGCGGGCATGGACACCCGCGCCCACCGGCTGCCCTTCCCCGCCGGCAGCACCTGCTACGAGGCGGACCGGCCGGAGCTGCTGGAGCTGAAGAACTCCCTGCTGGCCCAGGCGCCGGCCGCCACCTGCCGGCGGGTCACCGTCCCCGCGGACCTGGCCGCCGACTGGCCGGCCGCGCTGGCCGCGGCCGGCTTCTCGCCGGAGGAGCCCACCTGCTGGCTGGTCGAGGGCCTCACCCAGTACCTCCAGGAACCCGATGTCCTCCGGCTGTTCGACCGGATCGCCGAGCTCTCGGCCCCGGGCAGCCACCTGCTCACCGACTTTGTCTCCGCGAGCCTGCTGGCCGACCCCGCGTCCCGCCCGATGCTGGACGGGATGGCGGCGCGGGGAGCCGCCTGGCACTACGGGACGGACGATCCGCGGCCGCTGCTCACCGAGCGCGGCTGGGAGGTGGAGCTGACCGACTTCGCCGAGTTCGGCCGGAGCCTGGGCCGCTGGCCGGACGAGCCCAGGCCGGGCGGTCATCTGGTGCACGCGTTCCGCTGAGAACCGGACCGCGCCGGGCCTACAGTCGCCCCTGTGATCCTCGGCATGCTCTGCGCCCTCGGCTCCGCGGTCTGCTTCGGCACCGCCTCCGTCCTCCAGGCCGTGGCGGCCCGGGCCGCCGCCCCCGGCAGCGGCTCCGGCGTCGACCCGGTGCTGCTGGTACGGGCGGCGCGACAGTGGCGCTATCTGGCCGGACTGGGCCTGGACGGTCTGGGCTTCCTGCTGGAGCTGGTGGCCCTGCGCACCCTGCCGATCTACGCGGTGGGTGCCGCGCTCGCCGCCAGCCTGGCGGTGACCGCGGTGGTGGCCGCCGAGGTGCTGAAGGTGCGGCTGAGCGGGGTGGAGTGGGCGGCCGTGGCCGTGGTCTGCGGCGGCCTGGCCATGCTGGGCCTGGCCGCCGGCGCCGAGGGCCACCGCACCGGCTCCACCGGCCTGCGCCTGGGGGTGCTGGCGGTGGCCGCCGGGGTCCTGGCCATCGGCGCCCTGGGCGGCCGCCTGCCCGGACGGGCCCGGGCCGCGGTGCTGGGCCTGGGCGCGGGCCTGGGCTTCGGGGTGGTGGAGGTCGCCGTCCGCCTGATCGATGACCTCTCCCCGGCCGGCCTGCTCACCAACCCGGCCCTCTATGCCCTCCTGCTGGGCGGCGGCGCGGCGTTCCTGCTGCTCACCTCGGCGTTGCAGCGCGGATCGGTGACGGCCGCCACGGCCGGGATGGTGATCGGGGAGACGGTGGGGCCGGCGCTGGTGGGGGTCGCCTGGCTGGACGACCGCACCCGGCCCGGCCTGGCTCCGCTGGCCATCGCCGGGTTTGTCCTCGCGGTCCTGGGGGCGCTGGCCCTGGCCCGCTTCGGAGAGGCGAACGCCTCCGGCGGAGTTGAGGGTTCGGGGGGCGGGCCTCGCTGAGGTGCGTCTTCAGGTGCGGGCCGTTTGTGGCTGGTCGCGCAGTTCCCCGCGCCCCTTCCGGGGCGCCCCGGAAGGCGCCGAGGCGCTGCGTCCGGGGCGGTTGGTCAAGGGCCATCAGACACCTAGGTCCGCGCAGGAAACGCGGCCCGACTCCTCGCTCACCCCCCGGCGGGCCCCGGCAACACCCGCAGCAATGCCTCCAGCGCCCCCGGGAACGCATGGTCCGGCGGCGTGCCATAGGCCACGATCAGCCCGTCGAAGGCGCGCTCCCCCCGGTCCTCCGCCTCGTCCTCCCCCTCGCTGTAGCGGAACCGGCTCAGCCCGTCCATTGCCAGGCCGTCCCACGCCGCCGCCCGCAGTACGTCCTGTTCCGTCCCGGGCGGCAGCCGGAGCACCACATGCAGCCCGGCCGCGATGCCGGTCACCCCGATATGCGGGGCCCGCCCGGCCAGTGCCGCCACCAGTTCGTCCCGCCGGCGGCGGTAGCGCAGCCGCATCGACCGCACATGGCGGTCGTACGCACCGGAGTTGATGAACTCCGCCAGGGTCAGCTGGTCCAGTGCGCTGTTCCCCCACTCCCCCGTGCTCTTGACCGCCAGTACCTCGTCCACCAGATGCTCCGGCAGCACCAGCCACCCCAGCCGCAGCCCGGGGGCCAGGGACTTGCTGGCCGTACCGCAGTAGACGACCTGCTCCGGCGCCAGGCCCTGCAGGGCGCCGACCGGCTGGCGGTCGTAGCGGAACTCCCCGTCGTAGTCGTCCTCCAGGATCAGTCCGTCCACCCGGGACGCCCACCGCACCACCGCCGCCCGCCGGCCCGGGTGCAGCGGCACCCCGGTCGGGAACTGGTGGGCGGGGCTGAGCAGCACCGCCCGCAGGTCCGTACGGTCGTCCAACTCCGCTACCTGTGCGCCGTGTTCGTCCAGCGGCAGCGGGGACAGCCGCAGACCCGCCCGCTCCAGGGCCTGGTGGTGGTACCACAGCCCGTAGCGCTCGATGCCGGCCGCCGCTATCCCGCGCCGCCGCAGTACCCGCCCCAGCAGGGCCAGTCCCTGCATAAACCCGGCACAGACCACGATCCGCTCCGGGTCGGTGCGCACCCCGCGGGCCCGTGCCAGGTAGTCGGCCAGGGCAGCGCGCAGCTCCGGGCGTCCCCGGCCGTCGCCATAGCCGAAGGCGGTGTGCGGGGCGGCGCTCAGCGCCCGGCGCGCGGCCGCCAGCCAGGCCGTGCGCGGGAAGGCGGACACATCCGGGGAGCCGGGCCGCAGGTCGTACGCGGGACGGGCGACGGCCGGCACCGGACGGGCCCGCCGGGCCGCCGGACGGGGTGCCGGGCGCGGGGCGACCCGGGTGCCGGAGCCCTGCCGGGCGGTCAGCCAGCCCTCCGCGACCAGCTCGCCATAGGCGTCGGCGACGGTGTTGCGGGCCAGCCCCAGGTCGGTGGCGAGCGAGCGGGAGGACGGCAGCCGAGTGCCGGCCACCAGCCGCCCGGAGCGCACCGCCTCCCGCAGCGCGCGGATCAGCGCGGCCCGTACCCCGCCCGGACCGGACAGGTCCAGATGCAGGTCGACGCCCGCCACATCCGCCACGGCCTCCGAAATGGCCCAGGAATTCCTCATGGGAATGGACCATACCCATGGGCCTTCCGGGGCGTAGCGTCGCTGCCATGACGAACGCACCCAGCCCGCGGATGCACTTCTCGCGGCTCGCACCCGAGGTCTACCGGGCGCTGGCCGGCGTCGAGACCGCCGCCAAGAAGGACCTGGACCCCACCCTGATCGAGCTGATCAAGATCCGTGCCTCCCAGCTCAACCACTGCGCCTTCTGCATCGATATGCACACCACCGACGCGCTGGCGGACGGTGAGCGCCCGGAGCGGATCCATCTGCTCAACGCCTGGGAGGAGGCGGCCGGTTACTACACCGAGCGGGAACGGGCCGCGCTCGCCCTCACCGAGGCGGTCACCGTCCTCACCGACGGCTTTGTCCCGGACGAGGTCTACGACCGCGCCGCCGAGCACTTCGACGAGACCGAACTGGCCCATGTCATCGGCGTGATCGTCGCCATCAACGCCTGGAACCGGATCGGTGTCACCACCCGGATGACCCCCGGCACCTACCGGGCCGCCCCCGTCAAGCACTGACCTCCTACGCCGAGGAAAGCGAGAACTCCGTCATGTCGTCCCGTCAGGGCAAGCTGCCCGCCGAGGTCTACCAGGCGATCCATGCCGCGACCGGCGCCGCCAAGAAGGGCCTCGACCCCACCCTGGTCGAACTGGTCCTGATCCGCGCCTCGCAGGTCAACCACTGCGCCTTCTGTATCGACATGCATGTCAAGGACGCGCTGGCGGGCGGCGAACGCGCGGAGCGCATTCATCTGCTGGCCGCCTGGGAGGAGGCCACCGGCCTCTACACCGAGCGGGAACGGGCCGCGCTCGCCCTCACCGAGGCGGTCACCGTCCTCACCGACGGCTTTGTCCCGGACGAGGTCTATGACCGCGCCGCCGAGCACTTCGACACCACCCAGCTGTCCCACCTGGTCTCGCTGATCGGCGTCATCAACTTCTGGAACCGCTACAACGTCGCCTTCCGCACTTCCCCGGGCAACTTCCGGTGACCGCCGCCACGCTGCGCGCCCTGCACCACGGCCGGGCCGCCGGTGATCCGCTGGTGCTGCCCGGGCCCTGGGACGCGGCCAGCGCCCGGGTCTTCGCCGAGGCCGGCTTCCCGGCCCTGGCCACGCCTAGCGCGGGGGTCTCGGCGGCGCTGGGGTACGCGGACGGCCAGGCGCCGCCCGCCGAGATGTTCGCCGCCCTCGCCCGGATCACCCGCGCCGTCGAGGTGCCGGTCACCGCGGATGTGGAGGCCGGCTATGGCCTGCCGCCCGCGGAACTGGTGGTACGGCTGCTGGAGGCCGGCGCGGCCGGCTGCAACCTGGAGGACAGCGACCCCGCCACCGGGCAGCTCAGGGACCCCGGGGAGCAGGCCGACTATCTGGCGGTGGTACGGGCCGAGGCGGGCGACGCCCTGTTCATCAACGCCCGGGTGGACACCTATCTGCGCGGTGTCACCGGCCTGGACCAGGCCCTGGACCGGGCCCGCCGCTATACGGAGGCCGGCGCCGACTGCCTCTACCCGATCCTCGCCTCCCCCGGGCAGCTGGCCGAGTTCGCCACGGCGGTCACCCTGCCGGTCAACGCCATCGCCCTGCCCACCGGCCCCACCCCCCGGGAGCTGGGCGAACTGGGCGCCGCCCGGATCACCTTCGGCGGCGGCCTGCACCGCAAGGCCATGACGGCCCTCGCGGACAGCGCCCGGGAGCTGCGCGCCGCCTGCTGCTAGGTTCCCCCAATGCTCCTGATACCAGAGGGATTTGCCCAGCACACCATCGACCGCGAGGGCGAGCCGGGACGCGCCTGGCTCGCCTCGCTGCCGGACCTGGCGGACGAACTGCTGCACCGCTGGCAGTGCGTGCGCACCACCGATCCCGTGGTGCACGGCATGGTGGGCCTGGTCCTCCCGGTCCACCGGGCCGACGGCACCCCGGCCATGCTCAAGATCTCCTTCCCGCACCATGGGAACGTCCATGAGCCGGACGCCTTCGCGGCCTGGCGGGGGCGGGGCGCGGTACGGCTCCTGGAACGGGACGACCCCCGGTTCGCCATGCTCCTGGAGCGGGCGGGCGAGTCCACCCTCGCCCAACTCCCCTCCGCCGACGAGGCGATGGCCGTCGCCGGGCAGCTGGCCCGGCGCCTGGCCGTCCCCGCGCCGCCCGCCCTGCCGCGCCTGCGCGACCGCATCCCCGAGTGGCAGGAACAACTCCCCAAGGACGCCGCCCGGCTGGGCCACCCGCTGCCCGCCCGCACCCTGGACGCGGCCCTGGCCACCCTCCGCGAACTGGGCCCCGACCAGCCGGACACCCTGCTCCACGGCGACCTGCACGCCAACAACGTCCTGCGGGCCGACCGCGAACCCTGGCTGGCCGTCGACCCCAAGGGCTGGGCCGGCGACCCGGCTTATGACGCCTACACCACCCTGCGCAGCCGCGCCCACGACCTGCTCACCGCCACCGATGTACGCACCGCCCTGCTGCGCCGTCTGACCATCTTCGCCGAAGCGGCCGACTGCGCCCCCGAACGAGCCGTGCGCTGGGCCCAGTTCCGCGCCACCATGGCCGCGCACTGGGGACGGGACAACGGCGAGCCGGAGTGGATGGTGGCGGCTTACGAGACGATGGCGGGGTTGCTGGCGTAGGGCGGGCCGGGGTCGGCCTTGGCCCGCAATGCGATGGCGATGTCCGCCAGGTCGATGGCAGCCTCGCGGGCCTGCTCATCAGGAGCCGCGTCCCGTCGGGCACCGCCTACCGCGCCACCCCCTTCAACGCCTCCAACTCCCCCCGCCACAGCCGGATATACGCGGTCAACTGGGCGCGGTCGTCCGCCGGAACGGCCCGCTTGAGGGTGAGCAGCCGCATGGCGCGCTCGCGCAGGCGGTCGCCCTCGGAGTCGTCGGGGGAGGCGTCCGCCAGGGCCAGGTACTGGCCGGCCAGGCGGGTCGCCGTTTCGGTGAAGATGTCGTGCACCACCTCGGTGCCGACGCGGTCGTAGGGATCACTCGCGTCCTGACGACCGGGCGTCGTCACAACCATGTCTTCCACTCCTCCGGATGTGTGTGAACCCACCGCTTGGCCGCCTCCTCCGCGGACAGCTTGTCCTCGGCCATCAGCTGGGAGACCTCGTTCTGGTCCTGCTTGGTCCAGTGGAACTTCTTCAGGAACCGGGCCGCCGCCCCGCCCTTGCGGGCGAAGTCGGCGTTGAGGAACTTCTTCAGGGGGGTGGTGGGGTACGCGCAGTCCACCGACGCCGGATCCTTGGTGCCCTTGGCGTCGCAGGCCGCGTTGTAGGGCGGCAGCCTGACCTCGGTCATGGGCACTTCGTTGAACAGCCACTGCGGCTCGTACCAGTAGGTCAGGAACGGCCGCTTCTCCTTGGCGAACTGCTTGAGCTGGGTGATCTGCGCCGCCTCCGAACCGGCGAACACCACCTGGTAGTTCAGCTTGAGGTTGTTCACCAGGGCCTTGTCGTGGGTGACATAGGACGGCGAGCCGTCCAGCAGCTGGCCCTTGCCGCCGCTCTCGGGGGTGCGCAGCTGGTCCGCGTACTTGTCGAGGTTCTTCCAGTCGGTGACATCGGGGTGGGCGTCGGCGAAGTACTTGGGCACCCACCAGCCGATATGGCCGGTGACGCCCAGCTGTCCGCCGTCCACCACCGTCTTCTTGTCGGTCACATAGCGCTTCTCCTGGTCGGGGTGGCCCCAGTCCTCCAGGATGGCGTCCACCCGGCCCTGGCTGAGTGCGTCCCAGGCGGGGACCTCGTCCACCTGGACGGTGTCCACCCGGTAGCCCAGTTCGTGCTCCAGCAGGTATTGCGCCACCGCCTCGTTGGCACGGGCGCCCACCCAGGACTGTACGGACAGGGTGACGCTCTTGGCGCCCGCCGCGTTGGCGTAGGGCGAGCCCTGCTTGGTCATGTCGGCGGCACCGCAGCCGGTGACGGCCAGCAGGCCGAACGCGGCGGCGGCGGTGAGCAGAGTGCGGCTACGCATCGCGCGCTCCCTTCGTCGGCTGGGTGACCCGGTCCAGCATCAGTCCCAGGCAGGCGATGGAGACGCCCGCGACCAGCCCGGTGGCCAGGTCGCCCTGGGCGAGGCCGAAGACCACGTCGTAGCCGAGGGCACCGCCGCCGACCAGGCCGCCGATGATGACGACGGACAGGACGAGGACCACGGCCTGGTTGACGGCCAGCAGCAACTCGGCGCGGGCCAGGGGGAATTGGACATGCAGCAGTTGCTGGCCGCTGGTGGCGCCCAGGGAGCGGGCGGACTCCATGGCGGAGGGGTCGGCGCGGCGCAGGCCCTGGCCCGCGATGCGGATCACGGCGGGCAAGGCATAGACCACGGCCGCGGCGGCGGCCGGGGCGCGGCCCACACCGAACAGGGCGACCACCGGGATCAGATAGACAAACTGCGGCATGGTCTGGAAGACGTCCAGGACGGGGCGCAGCAGCCGCTCGACGCGGGTGCTGCGGGCCACCGCGATGGCGGCCGCGAAGCCGATCAGGAGGGTGACGGCCACGGCGGCCAGCACCTGGGAGAGGGTGTCCATGGCGGCGTCCCAGCGGCCCAGCACACCGATGGCGGCGAGTGAGAGCACGGCGGTGAGGGTGGTGCGCCAGGTGCCGATGGGCCAGGCGAGCAGGGCGACCAGGAGGAGGGCGGCCCACCAGGGGAGGGCCTGGAGGCCGTCCCGGAGCGGGTCCAGCACCCAGCCGGTGTAGTGGGCGGCCCAGTCGGCGGTGCCGCCGATGCCGGGGATGCCGCTGTAGAGGTGGTCGACCATCCAGTCCTTGGCCCGGTTGACCGGGGCGGCGATGGTGACGGTCCAGCCGTCGGGCCAGGACTGGGTTCCGGCGACGGCGGCCGCCGCCACGGCGAGCAGGCCGGTGGCCCACACCGCCGCGGTCCGGGTGCGGCCCGGTGCGCGGCGGGCGTCCGCGGCGGCGCGGCCCGCCGTCATCCGGTCCAGGGTGATCGCCAGCAGCACGATCGGGACGCCGGCCGCGAGGGCCGCGCCCACGTCCACCGTGGACAGGGCCTGGTAGACCCGGTCGCCCAGGCCGTCGGCGCCGATCACGGAGGCGATCACGGCCATGGACAGGGCCATCATGATGGTCTGGTTGACGCCCAGCAGCAACTGCCGCCGGGCCAGCGGGAGTCGGGCGGTGCGCAGGCGCTGCCAACCGGTGGCGCCCAGGGATTCCACCGCCTCCAGCACGCCCCGGTCCGTGGAGCGCAGGCCGAGCGCGGTGAGCCGGGCCATCGGCGGGGCGGCATAGACCACGGTGGCCAGCACCGCGGGGGCCACGCCGATGCCGAAGACCAGCACCACGGGCAGCAGATAGGCGAAGGCGGGCAGCGCCTGCATGGTGTCCAGGACGGGCCGCAGCAGGCGGAACACCCGCTCGGAGAGCCCGGCGGCCAGGCCCAGCAGCGCGCCCACCGCGATGGACGCGGCGACCGCGACGACCATCAGGGCCAGCGTCCGCATGGTCGGCACCCACATGCCCAGCAGGCCGCACACCGCGAAGGAGAGCACTGCCGTGACGGCGGCCCGGGTCCCGGCGGCGCGCCAGGCGATCAGCCCGGCGGCCGCGGTGACCCCGGCCCAGCCGAGGGCCAGCAGCAGCAGGTAGACGGCCCGGACCGAGCCGATGATGGCCTGGCTGATGTACCCGAAGAAGTACAGGAAGACCCAGTGGCTGTCGCGGTTGTTGACGATCCAGTCATTGGCCCGGCCCAGCGGGCCGGTCAGCGAGACGGTCAGCTCATGGGGCCAGCTGCCGCTGCCCCAGAGGGCGTTGGCGACCGGGCCGAGCAGCGCCCCGGCCACCAGCAGGGCCAGCACCTTGCGGGCGCCGGGCCGGCGCAGCAGCCGGCCCGCGGCGGCGGGGAGATCGGACACCGGAGTGGTGGTACGGGTGGTGGTACTGGTGATGCTCATGCCGCGGCTTTCTCGATCCGGTTCCGGCCGTCCAGGCCCGCGACCACACGGAGCAGGCAGGCGGAGTCGACCACCCCCACACAGCGCCCCTTGTCCACCACCCGGGCCGAGCCGCCGTCCCGGGCGACCAGGTCGATGGCGTCGGCGACGGTGGTGCCGGGGCTGACCGCGGGGCCGCTGTCCGCCTCGCCGAGGGCGACCGGGCGCATGGCCCGGCGCACGGTGATCACCTGCTCGCGGGGGACGTCCCGGACGAAGTCGCGGACATAGTCGTCGGCCGGGGAGCCGACGATCTCCTCCGGGGTGCCGCACTGCACCAGGCGGCCGTCGCGCAGCAGCGCGATGCGGTCGCCGACGCGCAGCGCCTCGGAGAGGTCATGGGTGATGAAGACCATGGTGCGGCCCTCGTCCCGGTGCAGCCGGACCACCTCGTCCTGCATATCGCGGCGGATCAGCGGGTCCAGGGCGCTGAACGGCTCGTCGAACAGCAGCACTTCGGGGTCGGCGGCCAGTGCCCGGGCCAGGCCGACCCGCTGCTGCTGGCCGCCGGAGAGCTGGGTGGGGCGGCGCAGTTCCAGGCCGGCCAGGCCCACCTTCTCCACCATCTCGGCGGCCTTGGCGCGGCGTTCGGCCTTGGCCATGCCCTGGATCTCCAGGCCGTAGGCCACATTGTCCAGTACGGTGCGGTGCGGCAGCAGCCCGAAGTGCTGGAAGACCATGGCCGCGCGGTGCCGGCGCAGTTCGCGCAGCGCGTTCTTGTCCATGGCGCACACATCCTCGCCGTCGATGGCGATGGTGCCGCTGGTGGGCTCTATCAGCCGGGTGAGGCAGCGCACCAGGGTGGACTTGCCGGAGCCGGACAGGCCCATGACGACAAAGACCTCGCCGGGGCGGACATCGAAGGAGATGTCGCGGACGGCGGCGGTGCAGCCGGTGCGGCGGCGGAGCTCCTCCGGGTCGAGGTCGGCCAGTTCACCGCCGGGGACACGCCCGGCCTTGGGGCCGAAGACCTTCCAGAGGTTGCGGACGGCGAAGACGGGCTGGTTTCCGTTCACCGGCCGTCACCTCCCGCCTGGGGACCCTGGACAAGCAGCTCGGCACACTTCTCTCCCACCATCAGCACTCCGATCATCGGGTTGACCGCGGGCATGGTCGGGAACACCGAGGCGTCGGCTATCCGCAGTCCCTTCAGTCCGCGTACCCGCAACTGCGGGTCGACCACCGCCAGTTCATCGTCCGCGGCGCCCATCCGGCAGGTTCCGGCCGGGTGGTAGACGGTGTGCGCCACCTTGCGCGCGTACTCGCTGAGCTCCTCGTCGCCGGTGATCTCCGGGCCGGGGCACACCTCGCGCTTGAGCCAGCCGGCCAGCGGCTCGGTGGCGGCTATCTCCCGGGCCAGGCGGATTCCGTCGACCAGGGTCCGGGCGTCGTAGTCGTCCTCGTCGGTGAAGTACCGGAAGTCCAGGGCGGGTTTGACGGCGGGGTCGGCGCTGGTGAGGAAGAGCCGGCCACGGCTGTGCGGCTTGGGGATGTTGGGGGTCATCGACACCCCGTGCGCGGGCCGTTGATAGCCCAGCCGCTCCGGGTTGTCGGTGAAGGGGATCTGGTAGAAGTGGAACATCAGGTCCGGACCGTTGGCGGCCGGGTCGCGCTGGACGAACAGGCCGGCGTCGGAGTCCATCGCGGAGTTCTCCGGAATGGGGCCGTCGGTCTCCCAGACGATCACCGACTCCGGATGGTCCAGCAGGTTCTCGCCGACACCCGGCAGGTCGTGCACCACCTCGATGCCCAGCGCCGCCAGGTCGCCCTTGGGGCCGATGCCGGAGTGCAGCAGCAGCCGGGGGGTGTCCACCGCGCCCGCGCAGAGCACCACTTCGCGGCGCGCCCGGACCAGCAGCTCGGTGCCGTCCTGGGTGCGGGCGCGCACCCCCGTCGCCCGGTCGCCGTCCAGTTCCAGCCGGTGCACCCAGGTCTCCAGCAGGATGCGGAGGTTGGGGCGGTCACCGGCCTCGATATGCGGGTGGAGGTAGGCGACGGAGGCGGAGGAGCGCTTGTTGTTCTCCGGGTGGTAGGCCAGGTCGAAGAAGCCGGCGCCCTCATGGAAGGGCCTCTTGTTGAAGCCCTCCACCCGGGGCACATCGGCGGCCCGCTGCGCGGCCGCCACAAAGTCGCGGGCGATGGCGTTGCGGTCCTTCTCGTCCACCGGGACGATGTTGTTGCGCAGCCGGTCGAAGTAGGGGTCCATGGATGCGGCGTCCCAGCCCTCGGCGCCCGCGGTCGCCCACTCGTCCCAGTCGCCGGGCAGCGGCTTGAAGGAGATCAGGGTGTTGTGCGAGGAGCACCCGCCGAGCACCCGGGCCCGGCTGTGCCGGATATGCGAATTGCCTCGCGGCTGGGGCGTGGTGGGGTAGTCATAGTCCAGGTCGCCGCCGAGCAGGCCGAGCCAGCGGCGCAGCGTCAGTACATCGGGGCGGTCGATGTCGGAGGGGCCGCCCTCGATGACCACAACGGTGGTCCCCGGGTCCTCGGCGAGCCGGGAGGCGATCACCGATCCCGCGGTGCCACCGCCGACCACGACATAGTCGGCCTCGATCTTCTCCACTGCGGGCTCCACTGCGGGCTCCATTGCGGGCTTCTCCACTGCGGGGGGCATGGGGGTACTCCTGAAGTCGGTCGGACGTGGTAACTGGCCTGGCTGCGCGCCCGGTTGCTCAGCCGGCGAACCAGCGCACCGGGCGGGGTGCGAGGTTCTGGTAGATGTGCTTGGCCTCCCGGTACTCGGCGAGACCGGAGGGGCCCAGCTCACGTCCGATGCCGGACTTGCCGAAGCCGCCCCACTCCGCCTGGGGCAGGTAGGGGTGGTAGTCGTTGATCCACACCGTGCCGTGGCGCAGCCGCCCGGCGACCCGGCGGGCGCGGCCCGCGTCCTTGGTCCAGACGGCGCCCGCCAGCCCGTACTCGGTGTCATTGGCGAGGGCGATGGCCTCGTCCTCGGTGCGGAAGGTCTCCACGGTGAGGATGGGGCCGAAGGTCTCCTCGCGGATCACCTTCATGCCGCGGTTGCAGCGGTCCAGCACGGTGGGCTCGTAGAAGTAGCCGGTGGCGGGCCGGTCCTCGGCCGGTTCGGGGCGGGCGCCGCCGCAGCGCAGTACGGCGCCCTCGCGCAGGGCGGCGGCGACATACCCCTCCACCTTGGCCAGTTGGGCGGCCGATACCAGCGGCCCGCACTCCACGTCCTTGGCGGTGCCCCGGCCCAGCCGGATCTTCTGGGCGCGGCGGGCGAGTTCGGCGACAAAGCGCTCACGTACCGATGCCTCGATGATCAGGCGGGAGCCGGCCGAGCAGACCTGGCCGCTGTGGATGAAGGCGGCGTTGAGCGCCTGGTCCACGGCGGTGTCGAAGTCCTCGTCGGTGGCGCAGGCGTCGGCGAAGACCACATTGGGGTTCTTGCCGCCGAGTTCCAGGGCCACCTTCTTCACCGAGGGGGCGGCGGCCTGCATCACCCGGGTGCCGCTGGCCAGTCCGCCGGTGAAGGAGACCAGGTCGACCTGGGGGTGCTCGGCGAGCCGGGCGCCCACCGGGTCGCCGGCGCCGGTGACGATATTGGCCACACCGGCCGGGAGTCCGGCCTCCACCAGCAGCCGGATCAGATGGGCGGTGGACAGCGGGGTGATCTCACTGGGCTTGACCACAAAGGTGTTGCCGGCCGCCAGCGCCGGGGCGATCTTCCAACTGGCCTGGAGCAGCGGGTAGTTCCAGGGGGTGATCAGGGCGCAGACGCCCACCGGCTCATGCACCACCACGCTGTGCACCTGAGCGCTGCCGGCGTCCACCACGCGGCCGCCGCCCTCGTTGACCACCAGGTCGGCGAAGTACCGGAAGGCGTTGGTGACATCGTCGACGTCAACCCGCCCTTCCTCCAGGGTCTTTCCGGTGTCCTGGCTCTCGGTGAGCGCGATGGTCTCCCGGTCGCGCTGCAGCAGCTCCGCCACCCGGCGCAGCAGGGCGGCGCGTTCGGCGACCGGAGTGTGCGGCCAGGGCCCGTGATCAAAGGCCCGCCGCGCGGCGGCGACCGCCGCGTCCGTGTCCTCGGCGCCGCCTTCGGAGACCACGGCGAGGGTCGTGCCGTCGGCGGGGTCCAGCACCTCCCGCCGCGTACCGGCCGCGGCGGCGCGCCAGACACCGTCGACATGGATCGTCTCGACGTGGCGTGTCATTCCTCTGTCCTCCGGTCGTGAGCTGTGCCGTCGCCGACAAACGAGGGTCGACAACGGGCGGCGCCTAACCCGAACCGCGGAACGTATGCCCTTTTTCTCGCAAAGCGTGAGCTGAATCACTTGAAGCGGGTGTGGACGGGCCACCGCTCCGTCGCTTTCCCGCCAGACCGGGACCGAGGCTCCTTGCTGGACTGGTGCGCGCCCCCGCCCCCCCACCCCGGAAGGGAATCCATGCCCATCACCGGCGCCGCCCCGCCCGCCCGGACCCGGCTGACCGGCCTGCCGGCCGTCCTCACCGTGACCACCGGGCTCTTCTCCATCGTCACCGTCGAAATCCTGCCGATCGGCCTGCTCACCTCGATCGGCGCCGACTTCACCGTCTCGGACGGAATGGCGGGCCTGACGATGACCATGCCCGGCATCCTCGCCGCGGTCGCCGCGCCCATGGTGACCGTGGTCACCGCCCGGGTCGACCGCCGTCGGATGCTGTGTGCCTTCATCCTTCTGCTGGCCATCGGCGACTTTCTCGCCGCGGCCGCACCCGACTACCGGGTGGTGCTGGTTTCCCGGGCGCTCCTGGGCATCACCATCGGCGGTTTCTGGTCCATCGCCGCCGGCCTGGCCGAACGACTGGTGCCCGCCGGATCGGCCGGCCGGGCAACGGCCTTGATGTTCTCCGCCGTTCCGCTGGGCTCCGTGCTCGGCGTACCGCTGGGCACCTTTGTCGGCCATGTGGCCGGCTGGCGAACCGCCTTCGCGGCCATGGGAGTTCTCACCACCGCCGTACTCATCGCGGCCGTCCTGGTCCTGCCGCCGCTGCCGCCGGTGCGGGTCACCCGGCTGAGCTCGCTGCGCGACGGCTGCCGGGGCGGTGGCACCCGGTGGGCACTCGCACTGACCCTCCTGGTGGTGCTCGCCCACTTCGGCGCGTACACCTATGTGACGCCCTTCCTGGAGCAGGTGCCCAGGCTCTCCCCCGAGGCCGTGACCGCTGTCCTCCTGGTCTACGGCGCGGCGGGCATCGCCGGTAATTTCGCCGCGAGTTCAGCACTGTCCCGCTGCCACCCACGCACCGTGCTGGCGCTGGCGGGCGCCCTGATCGCCCTGTCGGCCCTGTCCCTCCCGCTGCTCGGCCGGCGGACCCCGGGGGCGCTGGTGTCCCTGGCCCTCTGGGGGTTCGCCTACGGCGGCGTACCGGTCGCCTCCCAGACCTGCTTCGCCCGGGCGGCGGCCCCGGACGCCCCGGAGACGGCCTCGGTCCTGTTCACGGCCTCCTTCCAGGCCACCATGTCGCTGGGCGCGCTGGCCGGTGGTGTGGTCGTGGACCGGCTGTCCCCATCGGCGGTGATGGCAGTGGGCGGGATGACCGCACTCGCCGCCGTACCGGCCGCTGCCCTGGCCCGCCGCCCCACGGGGCAGGCGAAGTGCCGGTGACTCCCGTGGAATCACCGGCACTTGGGGTCGCGTTCGACGGTCAGGCCGCGCCGGCGGCCCCGCTCAGGATGTTCCGGCCGTCCCGGCCGCGCAGGGCGAGCGCGGCCGGCAGCACGGCCGCGGTGAGCGCGATGGCCGCGCAGCAGGCGGCGAGCACGCCCATCACCTCCCAGGGCACGACCGCGGGCGTCGGGCCGACCAGGTGGGTCAGGGCCGCCCAGGAGCCGCCGATGCTGATGGCCGTGCCGAGCACGCCGAGGACGGTGCCGGCCGCCACACACATCAGCGTCTCTACAGCGACGGTGCGCAGCACCTGGGCCTTGGTGGCGCCGGCCAGGCGCAGCAGGGCCAGCTCCCGCTTGCGGTCGGTGACCGTCATGACCAGCGAGTTGGCCAGGGCGATGGCCGCGTAGCAGATCGCCAGGCCGAGGATCATCAGCAGAGCGTCCCAGGACGCCTTCTCATTGCTGTCGGTGGCCGTCGACCAGATCTCCTCGGGGGTGGCGAGCCGGGCACCCAGCCCGTGCACGGCCGTCCGCAGGGCGGTGGCGGTCTGCTGCCGGTCGGCGCCGGGCAGCAGCCGCAGGTGGATCTGGCTCGCCAGGGCCGGGCCGCCGACGCCGCCGGTGACGGCGTTGGGTCCGGTCACCCAGGCCTGGGTGGCTTCGGCGCCGGTGCCGAGGACGGCGGCGACCCGCAGGGTGCGGGGGGTGCCGTCGGCCAGCCGGACCGGCACCCGCTGCCCGGCCCGGGGCGAGCCGGGCCAGGTGCGGCTGAGCACGATCGAGTCGGGGCCGAGGCCGGTGAGCGAGCCCGCGACGACCGGCAGGCGGTCGACCGCGGCCAGCGCGGTGGCGTCCGCCGTCGCGGCGCGGAAAGGCACGGCCTCGCCGTCCTGGTCGGCCATCACGGAGGTCGGGGTGATCACCAGGGCCCGCGCACCGGGTACGGCGCGGACACGGTCCACCACGGCCCGGCTCAGCCCGGGCGTGCCGGCCGGCGTGACCACGAAGTCGGCGGCGGACAGCTGGTTGCGGACCTCGGTGACCTGCGAGCGGTTGATGGTGTCGATGCTGCCGAGCAGGCAGCCGGCGAAGGCGATGACCAGCACCACCGGCGTGGTGGTGGCGGCGGTGCGCCGGAAGGCGGTCAGCGAGCTCTGCCGGGCGGTGGCCCAGACGATGCCGCCCCCGTCCCCGGCCGGGCGCCCGCGCAGCCGGGCCGAGAGGGCGGGCAGCGCCGTCAGCGTCCGGATCACCGGGCCGGCCAGCACGCCCGCCAGCAGCACACAGCCGGCGACGACGGCCAGCAGCAGACCGAGCGAGTCCGCGGCGTTGGCCGCGGCGTCCGGCCAGTTCCGGGCCGTGATCACCAGGGCCGCGATCCCGCCGCCGAGCACCAGCAGGCCGCTCAGCCAGCGGAAGGCCAGCGCGCCCCGCGAGCGCCGTTCGGCGTCCGCCTCCATCAGTGCCTCAACCGGGTTGATCAGGCCGGCCTTCAGCGAGGAGAGCACCACGCCGCTCATCGCGGTCAGCAGCCCGATCAGGGCCGCGGCAAGCAGCCCCCACCAGGAGACCGGGACGGTGAAGCCGGCCGGGACCATGTGGTGGTTGATCAGCCACCGGCCGGCCAGCGGCGCCCCGGCCGCGCCGAGCACGCACCCGGTGACGGAGGCCAGTACGCCGACCACCAGGGCCTCCCGGTTGACCAGGGTGCGCAGCTGCTTGCGGGTGGCGCCGATCAGCCGCAGCAGCGCGAGTTCGCGGCGGCGCTGGGCGATCGACAGCGCGAAGGTGCCGGCCACCACGAATACGGCGGTGCCGCCGGAGACCGCGGCGGCGAGGCCGAGCGGGGTCTGCACATCGTTCAGCCGGCTGCTGACCTCGGCGTAGTGCGGGTCCGCCTGGCTGCGCCCGGAGCCGGTGAGCACCCGGGCGACTCGCGCGCCGCCGGCGGCGTCCACGGCCCGGCGCACCGAGTCGGCGGGGCCGAAGGCGGCCAGCACGCCGACGGCGGGGCAGTACCGGGCGGCCTGTGCGTCGGTGAAGAAGACGGCGTGCTCGAACGGCGCCGCCTCGGTGACGCCGGAGACCGTCGCGGTGTGCGGGCCGTCGGCGGTGACGAACCGGACCCGCTGACCGATCTGGTCCGGGCGGCCCCCGCCGATGACGATCTGGTCGTCGGCGGACGGCGCCGAGCCGGCGGCCAGCCGGTATCCGCCCAGGGCCGCGCTGGACCAGGCGCGTCCGACCTGCTCACTCGGGCCGTCCGCGAGCTGGGCGTAGAAGGTGCGGTCCTCGACCGTCCGGCCGGTCCTGGCCACGGCGGCGATCAGCGCGGCCGGCAGGCCCTGCTGGATGGCGACCGGGGTCGGCCCGGTGCCGCCGCCGGCGGCGTTGGCGTCGATGGTCCGGTTCGCGGTCACCAGGACCGGGGCCCGCGAGAAGCGCTGGCGGCCCTGATCGGGCACGCCGGAGGTGGCACCGATGACCAGGATGGAGGTGGCCATCAGGGCGACGCCGCAGGCCAGCGCGATAAAACTGCCGACGAACGAGGCCCGGCGCAGCCTGATGCCGGCGAGGGCGAGGCTCAGCATGCCACGGCCTCCAGCGCGGTCATCCGGGCGGCGATCTGCTCGGCGGTGGGCCGCTTCAGCGAGCCGGCCTGCCTGCCGTCCCGGAGGAAGATCACGCGGTCGGCATAGGAGGCGGCGACCGGGTCGTGGGTGACCATGACCACGGCCCGGCTGGGGTCGTCGGCCATGGTGCGCAGCAGGGCGAGGACCTCGCGCCCGCTCTTGGTGTCCAGCGCGCCGGTCGGTTCGTCGGCCAGCAGCACCGCCGGGCGGGTGATCAGCGCACGGGCGATGGCGACGCGCTGCTGCTGACCGCCGGAGAGCTCGCCCGGCCGGTGTCCGGCCCGGCCGGCGAGGCCGACCGCGGCCAGGGCGGCGCTCACCTCGGACGCCGCGGGGTGACGGCCCGCCAGCTTGGCCGGAAGTGCCACATTCTGCGCCGCGGTCAGGGCGGGGAGCAGGTTGAAGGACTGGAAGACAAAGCCGATCCTCTCCCGGCGCAGCACCGTCAGCTCGTTGTCGCGCAGGCCGCCCAGGACGGTGCCGTCGACCCTCACCTCACCCTGGTCGATCGGCTCCAGGCCGGCGGCGGACCGCAGCAGGGTCGACTTGCCGGAACCGGAGGGGCCCATGACGGCGGTGAAGGTACCGAAGGGGAACCCGACACTCACCTCGTCCAGGCCGATGACCGGTTCGGGCCCACGCCGGTAGGTCCGGCGAACCGATCGGAGTTCCACAGCAAAGTCCGCGACGTTCATGATCACAGCACATCAGTCCGGGCGGGGGTGGCTCAATGACAGGCGATGCAGTCTTGAAGGTATAGCTGGCTACACCCCCCGGAGCGCGGTGCGCCGGCCTGGACCCGAGACGCTCGCTTATGCGAAGGAGCGCGACGGCCATGGTCCATCCAACTCCCCTGCGCTTGGCTTGAGTCATGACTCCACACCCCATCCTCGTCCTCGGCGGCACCGGCAAGACCGGCCGGAAGGTGGCCCGGCGGCTGGCCGCCCGTGGTCTGGCCGTCCGCATCGGTTCGCGTGCCGCCACCCCCGCCTTCGACTGGCAGTCCCCGGCCGGCTGGCCGGCCGCCCTGGACGGCGTCCGTGCCGTCTATGTCGCCTACCAGCCCGACCTGGGCTTTCCCGGCGCCCGGGAGACCATCGCGGCCTTCGCCGAGGCCGCCGTCGCCTCCGGCGCCCGACGCCTGGTCCTGCTCTCCGGGCGCGGCGAGGAGGGCGCCCAGGCCGCCGAACGCGCCCTCCAGGCGTCCGGCGCGGACTGGACGGTGCTGCGGGCCAGCTGGTTCAACCAGAACTTCAGCGAGGGCTTCTTCCTGGACGCGATACGCGCCGGAGAGCTGGCCCTGTCCACCGGTGACGCCGTGGAACCCTTTGTGGACACCGACGACATCGCGGATGTGGCGGTGGCCGCCCTCACCGACGACCGTCACACCGGCGAGATCTATGAGCTCTCCGGCCCCCGCCTGCTGAGCTTCCATGAGGTGACGGCCGAACTGTCCAAGGCCACCGATCGCGACATCCGTTATCTCCCCATCCCGGACGATGCCTTCCGCGCCTTCCTCGCCGAGAACCAACTCCCCCTGGAATTCGCCGACCTGCTCACCCTGATCACCGACGGCCGTAACGCACAGCTTGTGGACGGAGTGAGCCGTGCACTGGGCCGCCCGCCACGAGACTTCGCGGACTTCGCCAAGGAGGCCGCGGCGGCGGGCGTCTGGTCGTCATGATGGGATGACACCGTGAGCCGCGCCGTGGAAGAGACCAACCGCCGCATGCTGCGGGCCCGGGACGCGATGGACCGCGCCTATGCGCAGCCCCTGGACGTCCCGGCGCTGGCCCGGATCGCCCTTGTCTCCGAGGCGCATTTCATCCGTGTCTTCCGGGCCACCTTCGGTGAGACGCCGCACCGTTATCTGCAACGGCGCCGGGTGGAGCGGGCGATGTTCCTGCTGCGGGAGACCGACCGCAGCATCACCGACATCTGCTTCGAGGTCGGCTTCGGCAGCCCGGGCACCTTCAGCCGCACCTTCCGCGAGATCGTCGGCCGGTCGCCGCGGACGTACCGCAAGGAGACGGCGGCCATCGCAGTACCGGCCTGCTTCGCCATGGCGTGGACCCGGCCCAGTGGCCAGACCGGGTCGAGCAGTTCTGGATAAGTTTTCCGCCGCCCCGGCCACTAGCGTTGTCCCCATGTTCAACGCCATCACCCAGTCCCAGATATACGTCCTCGACCAGGACGAGGCCCTCGACTTCTATGTCGGCAAGCTCGGCCTGGAGGTCGCCGCCGATGTCAACCTGGGCTTTATGCGCTGGCTGACCGTCTGCGTCCCCGGCCACCCGGAGCGCCAGATCCTGCTGGAGAAGCCGGGCGCTCCGGCGATGTCGGAGGAAACGGCCGAGCAGGTACGCGAGTTGGTGACCAAGGGCGCCATGGGCGGCTGGCTCATCCTCAACACCGACGACTGCCGCAAGACCTACGAGACGCTGCTGGCCCAGGGCGTGGAGTTCACCGAGGAGCCCACCGAGCGCCCGTACGGGACGGACTGCGGCCTGCGCGACCCCTTCGGCAACCGGATCCGCTTCACCCAGCCCAAGGGCTGAGGCCCCGGCTTCGGCTAAGCCGGCTTCCCCACGAAGTGCCGCGCCACCTCGTCCGCCACCGCCCCGGCCGCCCGGGAGGGCGTGCGGCGCCGGTGGCGCGCCAGGTGAACGGAGACCTCCCCCAGCACGGGCCCGTTGACCACGGTGAGCCTGCCGTCCCGCAGCGCGTCCGCCACATTGGTCCGGGGCAGTACGGTCAGGCCCAGGCCCGCCGCCACACAGGCGCGGGCGGCCTCGATGCTGCCGAACCGGGTCAGCCGGGGGCGGGCGCCGGGGACGGCCAGCAGTTCGCGGGCGAGCCGGTCGCTGTAGGAACAGCCCTGCTCATGCAGGAAGAAGCTCTCCCGCGCCAGCTCCGCCCACCCCACCGCACCGACCGGCCCAGCGAGCCCGTGCCCCGGGGCACACAGCAGCACCAGCGGCTCGGCGCCGATGCGCCGGGCCGTGAGCTCGGCGAAGTCCGGCCGCTCCTCCAGCATCAGCGCCAGATCCAGGCGTCCGGACCGCAGCCCCGCCACGGCCTCGGCCGTGCCACAGGGCTCCAGTTGCACCTCCACCTCCGGGTGCCGGTCCCGCAGCGCCGCCACCACTCCCGGCAGATGGGCGGAACAGAGGGTCTCCCCCGCCCCGATCACCACCCGCCCCGCGACCGGCCCGTCCTCCTGCGCCGCCGCCAACAGCCGTGACTCCGCCGCCAGTACGTCCTCGACCCGTGGCAGCAGCCGCCGCCCCGCCTCGGTGAGCAGCGCGCCCCTGGGCAGCCGGTCGAAGAGCCGCGCTCCCAATTCCCGCTCCAGGGCACGTATTTGGACCGTCACCGTGGACTGGGCCAGATGCAGCTCGGCGGCGGTGGAGGTGAAACTGCCCGTTCTGGCCAGGGCGGTGAAGGTGTGCAGCACTCGGGTGTCCATGCCGCCGCACCCTATCGGCATCCTCGATCGATGTGATGAAGAACCATCGTTGGCCACGATGGCCTCAGCCCGGCAAGCTGGTCCCCATGAACCTCACCGCCGAAGTCCTGCACTACACCGCCTTCACCGCCACCCCTCTCGGCGGAAACCCGGCCGGTGTCGTGCTCGACGCCCGTGATTTCGACGAACCGCGCATGCTGGCGATCGCCGCCGAGACCGGCTACTCGGAAACCGCCTTCCTCACCGCCCTCGACACCGCCCAACGCCGCTTCACCGTCCGCTACTTCAGCCCGCTGGCCGAGGTGGACTTCTGCGGGCACGCCACCATCGCCACCGCCGTGGCCCTCGCCGAGCGCATCGGCCCCGGTGAGCTGCTCTTCGACACCCCCGCCGGTGAGATTCGGGTGGAGGCCACCGCCGATGACCGGGGCGCGATACGGGCCACCCTCACCAGCGTCCCGGCCCACTCCCGCCCGGCCACCGCCGCCGAGGTGTCGGCGACGCTGGCCGCCCTGCACTGGGACCCCTCCGACCTCGACCCGGCGCTGCCGCCCCATGTCGCCTTCGGCGGCAATGAGCATCTGGTGCTGGCCGCCGGCTCACGCGCCCGACTGGCCGATCTGGACTATGACTTCGACGCGCTCGGCACCGTGATGCGGGCGGCCGGCTGGACCACCGTCCACCTGGTCTGGCGCGAGTCCGAGGACCGCTTCCACGCCCGGGACCCCTTCCCCGTCGGCGGTGTGGTGGAAGACCCGGCCACCGGCGCCGCGGCCGCCGCCTTCGGCGGCTACCTGCGCACCCTGGGCCTGGTGGAGACGGCCACCACGCTCACCATCCGCCAGGGCGAGGACATGGGCCGGCCCAGCGAACTCACCCTGGGAGTCGGCCCGGAGGACGCCCGGGTGCGGGTGAGCGGGCAAGCGGTGCGGATCCCGGCTCACGCCTTCCGGGTGGCGGCGGTCAGCGACTGACGGAGCACGGCCGGAGTATGGCCGTACCAGCGCTGGACCGCCCGGCGCAGCGCACGGGTATCGGCGTACCCGGCGCGGGCGGCGATGGACTCCATGCTGAGGTCGGTGTTCCGCAGCAGGTGGGTGATCTGCTCGCGGCGCACATCCTCAACCTGGTCCCGCCAGTTGGTGCCATGCTCTTCAAGGCGGCGTTGCAGTGTGCGGGGGCTGAGCCCCAGGCGCCGTGCCACCGAGCAGAGCGTCATGCCGTCCTCGGTATGCGCCGCCCGCACGGCGGCCCGGAAGACGTCCAGCCAGTTGTGCAGGGGGATGGCCGCGTCCAGGGCCAACTCGGCCTGTCTGCGCAGCAGTACCGACAGGCCCGGCGCCGCATAGGGCACCGGGGCGCACAGGTCCGCGGCGAGGAAGGTGATCGAGCTGAGGGGCGCCTTGAAGTCAATGGACCGGGTCCCGTACAGCTCGACCAGCGGTGTGTGATCGCGCGGGGTCTCGGCGGCCAGCGAGACCCGGACCGGGACAAGGCGCCGGCGAGCGGCCTCACTGAGCCTCCGCTGGTAGAGCCCGAGGCAGTAGGCACGGCGGGCGCAGGCGACCTCATAGCTGCTGTCGGCCCGGCTCACATGGGTGATGGTGACCTGCCGGCCGTTCTCCACGACCTCGATGGCCTCGTTGGCCACATCGGCCATGACGCCCAGGTGAGTTGAGGCGTCCTTGATGCCGTCGAGGAGGGTGGGGGCGGAGGTGAGCACATAGTCCCAGACCCCCAGGGCACCGAGGTGCGACCGCCGCACCAGGAGCCGGGCCACCTCGGGCCAGGGGGCCTTGGCGGTGAGCAACTCCCAGACCTGGAGGACCGAGGTGACCGGCGGCCGGTAACGGTCGTCGTGCAGATGCTCCGGAGCCAGACCCAGCAGGTGGGCGTAGTCGGCCGGCGCGACCTCGAGCAGGGTGGCACCGTCCACCGTCAGACGGGTGATGGCGGAGGACGTGGTGCCGTCCTTGGTGCTTCTGGACACGAGGGCACAGCTTAGGTCAGCGGAATGCGCATATGTGACGTGTGTGGTCCCCCTTTTGTCATGCGAGGTCCCTCTGATCGGATGTCATTCCGCCTTAGCCTTCAGGGGTATTCGCAAGGACCTGTCATAAACCCATCCAACTCATCCATGGGTGGGTCAGGCCGGGCGTCCGCGAGGGCGGGCCTTGCTGACCAGAGGCCCCCTGCGTATACACCGCGCCACCGCCGGTCCCGGCTCCGCCCCCGCGGGCCTTTGCGGCCACCACCGCCCGGCGGCGGCGCGGACCCAACAGGGCGAGGCTCCTTCCTGACGCTTGGAGCCCCGCTGTCTCCGTCTCACATCGCCTTGGCTTTCACCTGCACGGCGACGCGGGACGTACGCCAGGACCCAGCGGGCCAGAGCCTCTGCTGCGGAACCGCGCCACCGGCCGTTGCGAACATACGGGAGTACCCCATGAAGAAGACACTTCGTAGAGGATCGGTTGCCATGGGCGCCATGCTTCTGGCGGCCATGGCAAGCACCACGTCGGCGAGCGCTGCGCCGGGGATCAACCCCATCGAGATCGGGGACTACGGGTACGGCGTGCGTTGCGTGCAGGCGGCGGTGGATTACTGGGGCGGGACCAGCCGTGGCGTGTCCGTCAAGGTGGATGGCCAGTTCGGGAACGCCACGGAAAATGCGGTGATGGAATTTCAGAAGGACTTCGGCATCGCCCCTGACGGTGTCGTCGGCCCGCAGACCGGAAACTATATTGTCGGCTACGCCGAGCACTGGGACCCCCGTTGCACGGGCGTT
Organism: Streptomyces sp. NPDC052396; assembly: GCF_044593195.1. NCBI lineage: Bacteria > Bacillati > Actinomycetota > Actinomycetes > Kitasatosporales > Streptomycetaceae > Streptomyces > Streptomyces sp. NPDC052396. The sequence goes on along the minus strand of NZ_JBIUAW010000006.1, from coordinate 272,216 downwards.
GTTCCCACCTCTTGACCGTCCGGCGGTCGAATGGGGCTTCCCTGACCAGGTGAGCTGCCGGCGGTCCGTTGCTGCGGTTCTACGCGTCAGCGCCCATGAAAGCCAACTCGGCTCCCTCATCCGGTGATTGCCTGGTACACCGCGTGCCGGCCGGGCCGTGCCGGTGGCCGACGCCGCCGGCAGCGCACCTCAGATGCGGAGCGTCCCGGGGAACGCGCCATGGCCGACGCCCGGTGCGGTGAGGGCCAGCCAGCCATGGCCGCGTACCCGGGTGTCCGGGCCCACCTCGCCGGGGTCGACCGAGAGGTACTCGCAGGCGGACCGGGCGCCCGCGGTGCCCGCGTTGGGCGGGGCCTCGTCGTACTCGGGGTCGAAGTCCGGGTCGTCGACCGCGAGGGTCTCCCACGGCAGCGGGTCGCCCTCCCATTCGGGGTCGCCTTCGGCCACATACTGACGGATCACCCGGCCGTTCTCGGCGGCCATCCACACATCGGAGCCGCCGGCGTCGTCCAGGAAGAAGAACTGTGCCTGGCCGCAGTGGGCGCTGACCCGCTCGACCGTCTCGACCATGTCGTCCCAGAGCTCGCCGACGAGCAGGTCGAAGGGGCCGAAGACCAGGCGCCAGCCGTCCAGCTCCGGGGTGATGAAGGCCCGCCCCACGGTGCGGCCGGCGCCGTCCGGCCCGGCTATCCGGATGTCCTCCCCATCCGTCGCATGGACGCCGGCGGAGACCGTGATGGGACGCCGGTCGTGCAGATCCAGCGCCTCGAAGACGCCCTCGTAGGACGCCCCGGGCACGGCCAACCACCAACCGCTGAGGATCGGCGCCGGGAGCGACGGGGTCTCATACGGGATCTTCACCCGGATCAGCCGCTCGATCGCCGCGCGGTCACGGCCGTCGAGCGCGTCGGCGCCGCCGCCCGCCACCAGCGCCGCCAGCGCGCCCCGCCGGGTGCTCGGCGACGCGGCCGGGTCGCGGCGCAGCGAGCGCAGCCGTGGCCGGAAGGAGTCGCGCATCAGGAGGGCGTAGTCAGCCGCCTTGTAAGGGATGAGGCGGCCCCGGGCATAGCTCTCCACCAGGGCCCGCAGTCCGGCCTCGGAGTCCACCCGCAGCCGGTGGAGCCCCTGGAAGCCATTGCCCGACCTCCCGTAGTCCGGATCGGCCGCCAGCGCCGCGTACTGGTCGGCGCAGCGCTCGTCGAACACCGCGAGGAGCCGGCCCGCCTGCCAGTCCGCCACCTCCTTGCGGCCCCACGCCGCCAGCAGGGCGTCAAAGGCCGGCGGCCCGATCTGCCGCAACACCCGTACCACCGGCTCCAGATCAGCGCTTCGCCGCACCTCGGCGAGCCCCCTCAGCAGCGCCGGCACCACGCTGTCGGCCTGCTCCGCCAGCCGTGCGGCCGCGGCCGCCACACGCGCGGCGTCGTCGCTCTCCAGGTCCCCGAGAAGGGATTCGATCTTCATGCGGCACACAGTAGGCCCAGGCACTGACTACGCCCTGCGGGGCCGTGGACCGGGGCGGTTGACGGTCCCGGGGCGCACGGTGACGCCGGCCGGCGCCCGGGCGCGTGCGGCGCATGGTGCGGTTCTGCCGGAGGTATGCCCCGGTGGTCCTGCCATGCCGTGCGCCGCCTCCGAGGAGTGTGTATGACCCCCGTTCGCCGTTTTCTGACCACGGTCGCCGCAACTGCCCTGCTCTGCCTGGGCGGTGCCGCACTGGCGGCGCCGGCCGAGGCGGATGTCGACGCCAATGTGCTGGGCGGCACGGTCACGGCTCTGGCAGATGGAGTGATCACGGCCGGGGCGTTGGGGACGCAGCTGGTAACACTGCCCAATGTGGCCGACGGCATCGTCTGACCACCGCGCCACCGGGAGCGGGGCGCACCCTCGGCCGCGCATCCTCGGCCGCGTGGCCGCCACGGCCTGCCCATGGTCAGGCAGGCCGTGGCGGCCTTGTCCCGCGCGGGAGTTGCCGCCGGATGCCGCAGCCGGAGCGATCAGCTGAAGTGGCGGACGAATACATGCGACTTGCCGTTGGTGCCGCCGGGCACGATGTCGCCGGCCGTGGACTGGAAGACCACATCCCGCCCATCGGCGCTGACCGCGTGGGCCCCGGCCGAGGCGGGCCGGTCCGAGACGACCTTGTCGGTGTCCGTCTGCAGGTCGCGCAGAGTGAGTGACGATCCGGTGGTGTCGCTCGGGGCGTACAGCAGATAGCGGCCGGTGGGGTCGATGGCCACGCCCCGTACACCGGGCACCAGTTGGTCGGTGTCCGAGGGCACATCGTGGACGTAGGTGTCGGAGCCCGAGGTGTAGACAACCTTGGTGCCGTTGTCGCTGAGCTGGACGAGTGTCGCCCCGTCGGGGCCCTCGATCGGGTCGGAGGTGGTGCCGCTCGTCCGGTCCCACACAAAGACGTTCCCCGCCTCGCCGTCCTGGTAGGCGACATAGCGGCCGTCGCCGCTGATGGACGGCCGGGAGGGCTGGTTGTGGTCGAGGGTGGCGACGGTCGCGGTGGTGCGGGCGGTCCAGTCATGAACCTCGATGCGCTGGCTGGGCGACGTTCTGCTGACGAGGTTGGCAAGGGCGGTGTAGCGGCCGTCCGAGCTCATCGACGGCTGGTCGCAGCTGACCCAGCAGTCGGCGGAAATCGTCTTTCCCGTGCCCACCTGGTACTGGCGAATCCGCACGCTGTTCATCCACTTCACCGTATAGGCGACGTATTCCCCGTTACCGCTGATCACCGGAGGCTGGAGCGTGGTCAGATACCCGATCCGTGTGGTCTTTCGCGTCTGCTGGTCGCGGACGAACACTTTGTCCCCGCCCGTCGTTTGATCGGGCGTGAGGTTCTTCGCCGAGGACGAGAAGACGATGCGGTGGCCGTCGGGCGTGATCGAGGCATCGGCGGAGTTGTCGTCGCCCTGGCTTCCGTCGGCCGCGACACTGACCCTCTCGACACCGGCCGCGCGGTCACCCGCGACGCCCGCGGGCGCGGCCGAGGCGGCTCCGGGCAGCGCCGCCGTGACCGCGCAGACCACAACCGCCGCGCTCAGGGCGGCCCGCACCCGTCTGGTGGTGCTCCGGTTCGTTTTTCCCCTCATTTTCCCCCCACGTTGGACATGATCTGCCCTCCAGCTCCCCACCGGAGGTCCACAACCATGCAACCGCCACCGCATAGTTGGGGGCAATGCGTCACATGACGTAGTGAGAGGCGCGGTTTTGGTCATGCGAGAGCGGTCCGCGAAGTCGGACGGTGACTCCCCCGCGTGGGGGATCACGATCGTCCACGCGGCCGATCCCCTGTCGTCGGGGTTCGGCGACGGTGGAGTCATGCCGATTCACCTCCCTCTGGGCAACACCGAGCGCCCGGTACCGCGTTGGGCGCTCCGACTCGCCAAAGCGCTTCCCTTCATCCTCCTGCCGCACTGCCTGTGGCGGTTGCCCTTCGCCTTTGGCTTCACGATGGGAACGGTGGATCCGTCGGCGCGGCCCATACCGTGGTGGGGCGGCGCCTATGTATTCGGGCTGAGCGTGCTCACCGAGGCACTGGCACTGCTCTGCACCGGCCTGGTCAGCGGGTGGGGCGAGAGAGTCCCGGACTGGCTGCCGCTGATCGGTGGCCGGCGGGTTGCCCCGCTCGCCGCGATCATTCCGGCGGCCTTGGGCGGACTGGGCCTGGTCGCACTGTGGGACACCATGCCCCTCGCCTGGTTCGATCTGCTGGGCTTTCACGAGGTCGCCTTCAGCAATATCTGGTGGGTGGCCCTGGCACGGGTGTGCATCAGCCCGGTGATGCTGTGGGGCCCGATCGTGCTTGCTCTTACCTACGCCTACTACCGCCGTCGCCGAGTTGTCTGACCCGTGAAGTGGTTGATCAGCAACGTGGCGTCGCCGAGCAGCCAGAAGTCGGTTCCACAGAGCCCCGGACGGCAACCGAGGTGGCCGGCGGCCGGTATTGGTCGTCCTGCAGGTGCTCCGAAGCCAGACCCAGCAGGTGGGCGCAGTCGGCCGGCGCGACATCGAGCAGGGTGGCACCGTCCACCCGGTGCTTCTGGACACGAGGGCACAGCTCAGGTCGGCGGAATGCGCACATCCGACGCGTGCGGTCCCTGTTCTGGCGTGCGGTGCCCCCGTGATGGCACCGCATGTCCGCATAGCTTTCCACTGCACGGCGGTCAGGGCCAGGATGGGCGGCCGAAGGGCTACTGCCACCGCGTGATGCTCGATGCTCGTCCGCTACGTAACTGACATCGGCATCAAGTAGCCGCACTTGCCGAAGGACTTCCCGCCGTATCGACGGGTGCGCGCCTCGCCCGCCCCTGGCAGCTGAAGGGACTGCTCACGACATGCACCACCCTCCGCGCCTGCCGCCAAGCCCGATTCCGCAGCGACAACCCCGCCGCCACATATTGAACAGAGGTTTCCACAGACGGTTTGGGCGACTTCATTGCAGTTGCCATAAACGTCAGCAGAGGAGCGGCGGCGCGCACCGTGAGCAGACCGCGCACGCACTGCCCGCATCTGACGCCGCAGATCCACCGCGCGAGCGTTGGCCTGCCGTCCGGCCGCTCGGACACTGTGCGTTCCGGCACCCGAACTACGGCCTCACTGTGCAAGGAGGAACTGGATGCAATCAGAACGCCGTTGTAGGTTCCGTGGCGCATCCCCCTCCCCTTTCCATTTCCGGAAAGGGGACGGTCAGCGCCATGGGCAATAGCGACGGCGGTTGCGGCGACCTGCTGTGGGCCCGCAGAGAAGTTCGTGCCTGACGACCGACAACTCGCTGATCAGGTACGAAAGGTCAACGGCGGCTCGGTGAGCGAACTCTTGAAACGATAGGCCAGCAGAAAGACAGCGGAGAACCGATGAACCTCAGCAAGCGCCTCAGCGCCTTCATCGCCATGACCATTGCCGCATTCAGGATCGTCCTGGGCTCCAGCGCACTCCACGGTGGCGGCCACACCACACAGGCCGGAAAGTCACCAATCGCCCGTAGCAAGGGATACGCGGCGCCCGTTCCATAAGCGGGACGCCGCGCTGGGGCGGCGTTCGGGCACATGTCCCGGGCGAGCCCCGGTAACGCCGCACCGGCGCGCACCGCATCGCCACTCTTGTCATTCCGCGCCGACGGCCGGCGGGCGACGCCGCTTCCAAACGGCGAGCCAAACCCCCGCCCCCAGGACGGCCGTCCCCGCCCCGCCCGCGAAGATCCACGGAGTCCAGGCGTCGAACCCATTGTTGTCGCCGTCCACCGCGAGCGTCCTGATCGTCTTTTTCCGGCCGTGGTGACTGATGACCACGACGTTATAGGTCCCCGAAGGCGTGCCCTTCGGCACGGCGATGCGTCCGGCATAGACCGTGGCGCCGTCATCACACTTGCACCACGGGTCGTCCGGGCTGTCTTCCCTGATGCGACGAGGCCTGCCGAAGGCATCGGACTCAACCGTCAACGCCTGCTCGTCCGGGGCCGGATGATCGTCGGAGAGGACCACCAACACCTTCTCCCCGGCATGGGCCTTCTTCCCCCGGGGCTCCAGGTCGAGCCGCCTGACCTGAGCCGGTCCCTGCGGTACGACCTTCAGCCGCGCCGTCGCCACGGTGCGCCCGTGGAGGGTCGCGGTAACCGGGTAGCTTCCCGGTGCGATTCCGCTGCGGATCCCGACCCGCGCGTCCGGGAGGAAGGGGTCATCGGAACGCGCGGCGCCAGGCCGCTCAGGGTGCAGTCGCAGGGTCTTGACCAGGGCAGCCGAAGTGACCTCCACCTCGTCCCAGGTCCCGCTCATTCCCTCGATGGCGAACCCGGGGTTGGCGCCCACCTCAAACGAGCTGTCGTCAAGCACCAGTCGGGGGCTGCTCGGCGTCCCGTCGCGCGTCGCAGCCACCGCGTCCACCGACGGAACCGTGAGCAGGGCCAATATCAACGCGGCCCGCGCCAGGCGCCGTAAGCGCGATAAGTCGACTCCCCGGTCCGCGACCACAAGCCCCCCTCGTTATGACGGTTGTGCCGACGCGGCAGACCATCGCCAAACGTAGCGTGCACGCGTCCGGGCAGGCACCGTTTATGACGAGGTCCACCCAAGCGCGCCACTACGCGGAGTTGGGATCGTCCGCCGGTTCGCCCCGACTCCAACCAGCAAGGTGCTCGCGCTCCTCCGCCACCGCGTAGACGTCTCGCATCTCCAGGTGGACTGCGGAACGTCGGGCCGAGTCGAGCAGCTCGTCAAAGCTCGGCACCGTCTGCGACATCGCACGCCTCCCTCATCAGCGACACCATTCGCGCCAGCGGCGCAAAAGAAGCGCTACAGCTCACGCCAACCCATACGCGCCCCCAGCGCAAGCAAAGCCGCTCCCCGAACTCCCGCCGTCTCTAGTCAAGTTGGCGATACGCTCGACCCGTCACAGCCCGAGAACGACAGCGGCCCTCGCCATGTCATCAGAGGACACGCGAGGGCCTACACCACCAAAGTTCACAGGAGGAACCCGGCAATGCTGCGCCATGTTATCGCTACAACAACCCACTTCACCCAGGTTCCGAACGAGATCATCCGGCACCCGCGCCTATCCTCGGAAGCCGTCCGCCTCCTCCTCTGGCTGCTGTCGCAGCCGGACACCGGTGAGCTCTGTCTCTCGGAGGCGGCCCGCCGGGCCGGGATCAAGCCCACCGCGTTTCAGCGGGCCAAGTCGCAGCTGTGCCAGGAGGGTTATGCGCACGAGTGGCGGCGGCAGGGGCCGGGCGGAAGATGGGTGACCACCCAGTTGATCGCCAACACCCCGTTGACGGGGGATGAGGCGGCCGCGATCCGGGACGGCGACCGACCGCCACCGCCGAGTGGCAGGAAGCCGGTCGTCGGTCGGCCGAGGGGGCGGGCGGTCGGTGGTCAACCCCCTAACACTGAGGGGAAGACTGATACCCACCCGCCCACCCGGCCGCAGCCGGATCCGCAGCCGGCTCCGCAGTCCGCTCCGCCGCCGACTCCGCGCGACTTTCTGCCGGAGGAGCTGGTGGAGCGCGGCGCGCTGATCCTGGCGTCCGTGTCCAGCCGGGAGCCAAGGCTGCCGCTGACCGGGCGGGAGGTGGAGCAGCTGGCCCCGCTGGCCGCGGACTGGCTGTTGCGCGGGGCGGGGGCGCGGCAGTTGCGGGAGCAGCTGACCACGGGGCTGCCGGAGCCGGTGCACCATCCGGCGGCGCTGGTGGGTGACCGGCTGCGGCGGAAGCTGCCGCAGGCGCCGCCGGTGGAGCTGGGGTGGCGCGCCATGGTGCCCGGGCAGCGCGGGGCGGAGAGCTGGGACGGGTCCGCGGCCCGACGGGGCGCGGCAGCGGTGCGGGCGGCCATGCGCGGCGGGGCATGACAAAGGGCGGCCTCCGTAGCCGGGGGCCGCCCTGGGTGAGTCAGACCGCTCAGATCAGGCCGAGCTCACGGACCGCGTCGCGCTCCTCGGTCAGCTCCTGGACCGAGGCGTCGATGCGGGCGCGGGAGAAGTCGTTGATCTCCAGGCCCTGGACGATCTCGTACTTGCCGTCCTTGCAGACGACCGGGAAGGAGGAGATCAGGCCCTCCGGGACGCCGTAGGAGCCGTCCGAGGGGATGCCCATGGAGGCCCAGTCGCCCTCGGCGGTGCCGTTGACCCAGGTGTGGACGTGGTCGATGGCGGCGTTCGCGGCGGAGGCGGCCGAGGAGGCGCCACGGGCCTCGATGATGGCGGCGCCGCGCTTGGCGACGGTCGGGATGAAGGTGTCGGCGAGCCACTGCTCGTCGTTGACGACCTCGGCCGCGTTCTTGCCGGCGACCTCCGCGTGGAAGATGTCCGGGTACTGGGTGGCGGAGTGGTTGCCCCAGATCGTCAGCTTGCGGATCTCGGAGACGGCGACGCCGGTCTTCTTGGCCAGCTGGGTGACGGCGCGGTTGTGGTCCAGGCGGGTCATCGCGGTGAAGCGCTCGCGCGGCACGTCCGGGGCGGCGGCCTGGGCGATCAGGGCGTTGGTGTTGGCCGGGTTGCCGACGACCAGGACCTTGATGTCGTCCGCGGCGTGGTCGTTGATGGCCTTGCCCTGCGGCTTGAAGATGCCGCCGTTGGCCTCCAGCAGGTCACCGCGCTCCATGCCCTTGGTACGGGGGCGGGCGCCGACCAGCAGGGCGACGTTGGCACCGTCGAAGGCCACATTGGGGTCGTCGGTGATCTCGATGCCGCGCAGCAGCGGGAAGGCGCAGTCGTCCAGCTCCATGGCGGTGCCCTCGGCGGCCTTCAGGCCCTGCGGGATCTCCAGCAGTCGCAGCTTGACCGGCACATCCGCGCCGAGGAGGTGACCGGAGGCGATGCGGAAGAGCAGCGCGTAGCCGATCTGACCGGCCGCGCCGGTGACGGTGACATTGACGGGAGTGCGGGTCATGGCGGTCTCCTGCTGCGAACTGGGGTGGGTGTCCCTGCCCATCGGTGCGGATCCCGGTGTGCGTGAGATCCGGCGTCAGGCTATCCGACGGGGCACAGCTCGTATCGCCGACCCGGTGTGGGACGCCTCACGACGCCTCACCCACCGGTGACGGGCGAGGCCAGCGGGGCGGTGGACCCGGTGTGCGCCACGGTGCAGCCGGTGCGTCCCGACCTCAGTACGGCGCAGGCCCTGGCCTGCTCCGGCCCGGAGACCGCGACCATGGTGGTGTGCCCGTCGGTGCCGCGCTGTATCCGGCCCCGGCCGGTGAGGGTGGCGGCGGTGACCTTGAGGGTGTCGCCGGGGGTGCCCTGGGTGATCCGGGCCCAGGCGGTGCCGCAGGACTTGCTGTAGCGGACCTCCAGATAGGAGGTGCCGACGGTGGCCGAGCCGGCGGTCGAGGCGTACTGGCCGCCGCAGCCCATGGACTCGGGGTCCTTGCCGTTGCAGGCGGCGCCGTCGCACCGGGCCCGGTCGGACAGGCCGGAGGCGGGCTGGGTGGTGCCGGGGGCGGCGGACGGCGGCGGCCCGGCCTTCTTGGCGTCGTCGGAGCCGCCGAGCAGCAGCATCGCGGCGACCACCACGAGTGCGGCGCCGACCACCCCGATCACGGCGAGCAGTCCGGTGCGGCGGCGCGGGCCGGACGGGCGGCGCTCGGAGGTGAGCGGGATGGCCTTGTCCCGGACGTCCACACCGGAGGCGGTCAAGGGGCTTGACTTCGGGCGGGGTTGGGGAGTGGCGGGGGCCTCGGGCACCTTGGGCACCTCGGCGGAGGGAGCCTCGCCGGACGGAACGTCGCCGGACGGAACGTCGGCGTACGGCGCGTCGGCGGACAGCGCGGCCCTGGCCTCGGCGACCCGCCCGGCCTCCATGGTCACATCATGCCGCAGCTCGGCGCGGCTCCAGGCCCGCTCGGCCAGCTCCCAGAGGGTGCCCAGGTGGGCGGCGTTGGTGTCGGTCACCTCGGCCAGCGCCTCCACCGCGCCGCGCGGCGGCAGCAGCCGGCCGTTGAGATAGCGCTCCCATGAGGTCTTGCTGTACCCGGTGCGGTCCGCGACCGCTCCGATGCCCATCCCGCTGCGCTCGACCAGTCTGCGCAACTGCTCGGTGAACGCGCGCACTTGAGGGTCGAGATCGTCCGGTAGCGCCCTCCAACGAGGCATTGCCCTCCCCTTGTCCCGGTGCGTACCCGGACTGTTGCCCGGTGCCACCCGTAACGCCCCTTCATGGCCTCGAAGCCTGCTACCCAGGGGATGCCACAACTCAGCATGGCAGTTCCCAACCAGGCGGCGCACGGTGGCGTTTGGGGTCGATCAATGTGCCGGGCGCACGCCCCTGCGGCTGTCGGTCAGGCATCCGCCCGGCATTTCCAGCCGTCCCGGTCCGATTGGTACGAGACGGAGACGGTACGGAGACGAAGCGGAGGAGTCGTCGCGGGATCGTCACCCGTCCGCCACAGAGACCGGCTGAACCTTGATCCGGAATTGACGGCTCATGATCCTGAACACCGTGTTCGGCGGCCGGTTCTCCCACGGGGGTGGAGAACCGGCCACCGAACGCCAAGCGGATCACCCCTTGGCGGACGGGCTGACACAGTCCGGCGCGCCCTCGGCCGGGCGAAGGCAGACCCGGGCCTCGCGCGGCCGGTCGGTGGCCGTCATGGCGGTGGAGCGGTAGACCTCGGTGTCCCGCTCGCCGACCGCCTTGATCTCCTTGGTCAGGGCGCCGGGCAGGCTCAGCTCCACCCGGTCGCCCAGCCGCAGCCGCATGGCCCGTACCCAGACCGCCCCGCACCGGGCGGCATAACGGATCTCGATCCGCCGGCCGCCGGCCGCCTGGTGGGTGAGCAGGGTGTCCACCAGGCCCTGGGCGCCGCAGCCCATCTCCGCCGGGTCCGCGCCCTCGCACTCCTGGCCCCGGCAGCCGGGTGCGTAGGACTGGGGGTAGCCCGAGCCGGTGGCCAGACTGCCGCTCTCCACTGGACTGGAGGCGTGCCGGCCCGCGGTGAGCAGCAGCCCGGTGACCAGGGCGGCGGCCACGACCAGGGCGCCGGTGAACAGATAGGCCCGGTGGAACCGGCGGCGGCCGGTGTCCTCGGGGGCGGGCGGCGGCGGTACGGCGGCCCGGCCGCTCCATGCCTGCTCGGCCAGTTCCCACAGGGCCAGCAGCCGCCCGGCGGGCTCGCCGGCCACCGAGCACAGCGCGTCCACCGCATGCCGGGGCGGCAGCTTCTTGCCATTGAGATAGCGCTCCCAGGAGGACTTGCTGTACGGGGTGCGCCCGGCCAGCGCGGCCAGGCTCAGACCGGTGCGCTCCCTCAACTCCCGCAGTTCACCGGCGAGTAGGGTGCACTCCCCCGGCACCGGGCGTTCGGCGCTCACCGGCGCAGCTCCTTCCAGGTGTCCGGTCCGACGATGCCGTCGACGACCAGGCCGCGGTCGTGCTGGAAGCGCCGGGCGGCGTCCTGGGAGCGTGGGCCGTAGTCCCCGTCGGCCACCCCGGGGTCATAGCCGTGGTGGCGCAGCAGGCACTGTGCCTCCAGTACCTCCCAGCCGGTGCTCTTGAGCTCCATCAGGACGGTGCGGGTACCGCTGTAGCCGGCGCGCAGTTCGCCGTCCTGGTGGGTGACCCGGCAGGGGTAGGCGCGGCCGGGGACGAAGACAAACGGGGAGCCGGCGTCCCCCGGCGCCCGGCCGGCCGCCCCGGTGGTCTCGCTCTGCCACGGCCGTACCACCAGCAACAGCACAGCCAGGGCGATGACCAGTACCGCCACCGACCCGGCCAGCGCCTTGATCCAGGTGGCCTGACGGCGCAGGGCCCGGCGGTCTCGGTCACCCTCGTCTTCGCTTTCGCCTCCGTCTTCGCCCTCGCCCTCGGGCTGCTCGGGCCAGGCGGCGGCCGCCAGTTCCCACAGCACCAGCAGCCGGTCCGGGTCCACGGCGCAGACCCGGGCCAGCTGCTCCACGGCCTGGCGGGGCGGCAGTTGCCTGCCGTTCAGATAGCGTTCCCAGGAGGAGCGGCTGTAGGAGGTCTTGGCCGCCAGGGCGGACAGGCTGAAGCCGCCGCGATCCTTGAATCTGCGGAGCTGGACCACCAGTTGACGCACCCGCTCGTCCAGCGAAGCGGGCAGTTCTTTCCAACGGCGCATGTTCCACCCCACACGCAGGAAAACATCCCTGAGGCCGGCGGCCTCTTCTGCCGCACATGATGGCGAGATGCGGACGCCGAATCGCCAACCGGTGTGTGGCAGGGTCGAGTTCAGGCCAGTGGCGGGGGCGCCGGCCCGTCCCAGAACGACCGCGGGGGATGCGGCGTCTCCGCAGCTCAGCGCGTGGGACATCCCAGCATGGCCCAACTCCCGGGCGGGCTCTGGCGGCCATGGACGTGGCGCAGCACAGTGGGTGGACACCAGCCGGGCGGCGCGGTCCACCCCGCGCCGTCCTCCGCGGTCCGTCCTCTCACGGGGGAGGGGACGGGCCGTGGTCCCCTGTCAGGGGCGCGCGGAACCCAGTCAGGGGCGCAGGGAACACCGTCAGGGGCGCGCGGAACCCAGTCGGGGGCGCGGGGAACGCCCGTCAGGGGCGCGGGGAACGCCCGTCAGGAACCCGCAACCGCCGACAGCCGGCCGCGCAAACCCGTGTCGATGGCCGCCAGAAACTGCTCGGTGGTCAGCCAGGGTGCGTCCGGCCCGATCAGCAGGGCCAGGTCCCGGGTCATCTGGCCGCTCTCCACGGTCTCCACACAGACCCGCTCCAGCGTATGGGCGAAGGCGGTGACCTCGGGGGTGCCGTCCAGCCGGCCGCGGTGGGCCAGGCCGCGGGTCCAGGCGAAGACCGAGGCGATGGGGTTGGTGGAGGTGGCCTTGCCCTGCTGGTGGCGGCGGTAGTGCCGGGTGACCGTGCCATGGGCGGCCTCGGCCTCCACGGTGCGGCCGTCGGCGGACATCAGCACCGAGGTCATCAGGCCCAGCGAGCCGAAGCCCTGGGCCACGATGTCGGACTGGACGTCACCGTCGTAGTTCTTGCAGGCCCAGACATAGCCGCCCTCCCACTTGAGCGCGGCGGCCACCATGTCGTCGATCAGCCGGTGTTCATAGGTCAGGCCCCGGGCGTCGAACTCCGCCTTGAACTCGGCGTCGAAGACCTCCTGGAAGAGCTCCTTGAAGCGGCCGTCGTACTTCTTGAGGATCGTGTTCTTGGTGGAGAGATAGACCGGGTAGTCGCGGTCCAGCCCATAGCGGAAGGAGGCCCGGGCGAAGTCGCGGATCGACTCGTCCAGGTTGTACATGGACAGCGCCACCCCCGGCCCGGGGAACCGGTACACCTCCAGCTCGACCGGGTCGGAGCCGTCCTCGGGGGTGAAGGCCAGGGTGAGGGTGCCGGGGCCGGGGACCTTGAGGTCGGTGGCTCGGTACTGGTCGCCGAAGGCATGGCGGCCGACCACGATCGGCTTGCTCCAGCCCGGGACCAGGCGCGGCACATTGCCCATGATGATCGGCTCGCGGAAGATCACGCCGCCGATGATGTTGCGGATGGTGCCATTGGGCGAGCGGTACATCGCCTTGAGGTTGAACTCCTCCACCCGCGCCTCGTCGGGGGTGATGGTCGCGCACTTCACTCCTGCGCCATGGCGCTTGATGGCATGGGCGGCGTCCACGGTGACCTGGTCGCCGGTGGCATCACGGTGCTCGATGCCCAGATCGAAGTACTTCAGCTCCACATCGAGGTGCGGCAGGATCAGCTTGTCCTTGATGAACTTCCAGATGATGCGGGCCATTTCGTCGCCGTCGAGCTCGACGACGGGGCCGGCCACCTTGATCTTGGTCATGGGCTGGAACGTCCCTCTCGCCAGGAGGCAGTGCGAGCGCCCCGCCCCCGCTCTTATGGAACGGGGAAGGGGGAGCTCGTCATCAAGATAGGGACAGCCGGTTCGCCAGACCGTGAGCTAGACCGTGAAATGGAGTACGTCATCCAAAAACGGGATCTTCAGCCAGGCATGCGGCTGGGCCATCAGGGCCAACAGCACGATCGCCAGGCCCAGCCCGCCATAGATGACCATGTCGGTGAACCGGGACCGCACGGCCAGCATGCCGACGGACGGCAGCATCCAGCGCAGCACCGCCCCGCCGAGCATCGCCACCCCGATCAGCAGGGTGCCGACCCGGAAGCCGTCCACCGCGACGATCAGCAGCCCCAGACCGGTCAGGCCCATCACCGCCAGCAGCGGCCACTGCCGGGCGGGCGCCGGGGCACCGCCGGGCGCGGCGCGGCCGCCGCCCTCGGGGCGGGCGGTGTCCCGGGTGAACTGGGGGAAGCGACGCGACTTACGGGGCGTCTCACCGGGCGCCTCCTGGGGCGTCCCGTGGGGCGTCCGCTTCCCCGGCTCAGCCGGCATCGCTCGTTCCGGTGGCACGCTCGGCGGCCTCGACCACATTGGCCAGCAACAGGGCGCGGGTCATCGGGCCGACGCCGCCGGGGTTGGGCGACAGCCAGCCGGCCACCTCGGCGACCCCCGGGTCCACATCGCCCATGATCTTGCCCTCGCCGTCCCGGCTGACGCCGACATCCAGCACGGCCGCGCCCGGCTTGACGTCCTCCGGCTTGATCAGATGGCCGACGCCGGCCGCCGCCACGATGATGTCGGCCTGGCGCAGGTGCTCGGACAGATCCCGGGTGCCGGTGTGGCAGAGGGTGACCGTGGCGTTCTCGGAACGGCGGGTGAGCAGCAGCCCGATGGAGCGGCCCACGGTGATGCCACGGCCGACCACCACCACATGGGCGCCATTGAGCTCGACACCATGGCGGCGCAGCAGCTCGATGATCCCGGCCGGGGTGCAGGGCAGCGGGCCGGTCTCATTGAGCACCAGCCGGCCCAGGCTCATCGGGTGCAGGCCGTCGGCGTCCTTGGCCGGGTCCATCAGCTCCAGCACCCGGTTGGTGTCGATGCCCTTGGGCAGCGGGAGTTGGACGATGTAGCCGGTGCACTCGGGGTTGTCGTTGAGCTCCCGGACGACCGCCTCGATCTCCTCCTGGGTGGCGGTCGCGGGCAGTTCACGGCGGATCGAGTTGATGCCGACCTGGGCGCAGTCGCGGTGCTTGCCGTTGACGTACCAGGTGCTGCCGGGGTCGTCACCGACGAGCAGGGTGCCGAGTCCGGGCGTGACGCCCTTGGCCTTCAGCGCCTGGACGCGCTGGGTGAGTTCGGACTTGATCGCGGCCGCGGTGGCCTTGCCATCGAGAATCTGGGCGGTCATGAGGTCATCCTCCAGGATCGGGTGCCGCAGCCACCAATCCAGGTCGTCAGGGAAAAGGTCATATGCCACGATGATCTGCGCCGACGCCGCCGTGGCGGCGGTCCCGGGCCCGGCGGCCGGCCCCGGGCTCCCGGCGGCGGGCGAAGTCCGCGCGATCCGGCGCGTACCCGTTGCCCCTCTTGACCCTCGTCGAAGGAACCCAGGTGACTCACCCGAACCCGCCCGGTTCGTACCCGCCCTATCCGCCCCAGCAGCCCTACCCCGGCTACCCACAGCAGCCGCCCGGGCCGTACGGCTACGCGGCGCCGGGGGCGTATCCCGGGTACCCGGGATACCCCGGGTACCCCGCGAGTCCGTACGGCTACCAGCAGCCGGTGCTGGCCGGCTGGTGGTCCCGGGTGGGCGCGGTGCTGCTGGACTCGCTGATCGGCGGTGCGGTACCGCTGATTCTGATCATCACCGGGGTGGTGATGCTCGCCCAGGCCCAGCGGGACTGCGAGGTCGACTCCTGGGGGTACGAGCACGGCTACTGCACTCCGGACCACGGAAAGATCGTTCTGGGCTTCGCTCTCATCTGTCTGGCCTTCCTGGTCTCGATCGGCATCGGCCTGTGGATGCTCTACCGCCAGGGCAAGACCGGCCAGACGCTGGGCAAGAAGGTGGTGGGTATAGCCGTGGTCCGGGAGCGGGACGGACAGCCCACCGGCTTCGGCGGCTCGTTCGTCCGCTCCCTCGCCCACGCGGTCGACGGGTTCTTCTACCTCGGCTACCTCTGGCCGCTGTGGGACGCCAAGAAGCAGACCTTCGCCGACAAGATGTGCGGCACCCTGGTGATACGCGTCCCATGAGCGATGGCCGATGGGCCGCGCCCCGATGACCGGGGCGCGGTCCGTCGGCTCAGTGGAAGAAGTGCCGGGTCCCGGTGAGGTACATGGTCACGCCCGCCGCCTTGGCGGCCTCCGCCACCTCCGCGTCGCGCACCGAACCACCCGGCTGCACCACGGCCTTGACGCCCGCCGCGGTCAGCACCTCCAGCCCGTCCGGGAACGGGAAGAAGGCGTCGGAGGCGGCGTAGGAGCCACGCGCCCGCTCCTCGCCCGCACGCTGGACGGCCAGCTTCGCCGAGTCCACCCGGTTGACCTGGCCCATGCCCACGCCCACCGTGGCGCCGTCCTTGGCCAGCAGGATCGCGTTGGACTTCACCGCGCGGCAGGCCCGCCAGGCGAAGGCCAGCTCGGCGAGTTCGGCCGGGGCCAGCGCCTCGCCGGTGGCCAGCGTCCAGTTGGCGGGGTCGTCGCCCTCGGCCTGGAGACGGTCCTTGGCCTGGATGAGCGCCCCGCCCTCGATGGCGCGGGACTCACCGTGTGCGGCGGGCGCCTCCGGGCAGCGCAGCACCCGGATGTTCTTCTTGCGGGCCAGCACCTCCACCGCGCCGTCCTCATAGCCGGGCGCCACGATGACCTCGGTGAAGATCTCGGCGACCTGCTCCGCCATCGCCACCGACACCGGCCGGTTGACGGCGATCACCCCGCCGAACGCGGACAGCGAGTCACAGGCGTGCGCCTTGCGGTGCGCCTCGGCCACATCCGAACCGACCGCGATACCACAGGGGTTGGCGTGCTTGATGATGGCGACACAGGGCTGCTCGTGGTCATGGGCCGCACGACGGGCCGCCTCGGTGTCCACGAAGTTGTTGTACGACATCTCCTTGCCGTGCAACTGCTCCGCGTGGGCCAGCCCTTGGCCGGTGCCGTCGGTGTAGAGGGCGGCGGGCTGGTGCGGGTTCTCGCCGTACCGCAGCACCTGCTTACGGGTGTAGCCGACGCCGATGAACTCCGGCCAGGGGCCGCTGGTCTCATCGGCTCCGTAGCCGGCCGCGAACCAGTTGGCCACCGCGATGTCGTACTCCGCCGTGTGCCGGAACGCCTCCGCCGCCAGCCGCTTGCGCTGCGCCAGGTCGAAGCCGCCGTCGCCGACGGCCTTGAGAACGTCCTGGTAGCGGCCGGGGTTGACCACCACGGCCACCGAGGGGTGGTTCTTGGCGGCGGCACGGACCATGGACGGACCGCCGATGTCGATCTGCTCCACACACTCGTCGGCGGAAGCGCCCGAGGCCACCGTCTCCCGGAACGGGTAGAGGTTCACGACCACCAACTCAAAGGGCCGCACGCCCAGTTCGTCCAGCTGCGCACGGTGCGCGTCCAGCCGCTGGTCGGCGAGGATCCCGGCGTGCACCCGCGGGTGCAGGGTCTTCACCCGGCCGTCCAGGCACTCGGGGAAGCCGGTCAGCTCCTCGACCTTGGTGACCGGGACGCCGGCGG
Organism: Streptomyces sp. NPDC052396; assembly: GCF_044593195.1. Classification (NCBI taxonomy): domain Bacteria; kingdom Bacillati; phylum Actinomycetota; class Actinomycetes; order Kitasatosporales; family Streptomycetaceae; genus Streptomyces; species Streptomyces sp. NPDC052396. The sequence goes on along the minus strand of NZ_JBIUAW010000006.1, from coordinate 255,214 downwards.
CCGCGATCCGCCCGGCCGTCGAACCGGTCGAGACGAGCTCCACGCCCGCCTGGTGCAGGCCACGGGCCAGCTCCTCCAGGCCCGTCTTGTCGTAGACGCTGATCAACGCCCGGCGGATGGGCCGCTTCATGGCTTCGGCGGTCACAGGATCGTTACCTTTCGTCCCTCTATGCGGTAGCCGTGACGGGCCAGACGCCCCACGACCTCGACGAGCAGCCGTCGCTCGACTTCCTTGATCCGCTCATGCAGAGCGGCTTCGTCGTCCTCGTCCCGGATCTCGACCGTGCCCTGGGCGGCGATCGGCCCGGTGTCGACGCCGTCGTCGACGAAGTGGACGGTGCACCCGGTCACCTTCACGCCGTAGGCGAGCGCGTCACGCACCGCGTGGGCGCCGGGGAAGCTGGGCAGCAGGGCGGGGTGCGTATTGATGACGCGTCCGCCGAAGCGGGCCAGGAACTCCTTGCCCACGATCTTCATAAAGCCCGCCGAGATCACCAGGTCGGGCTGGTACTCCGCGGTGGCCTCGGCCAGTGCCGCGTCCCATGCCTCCCGGGTCGGGTGGTCCTGGACCCGACAGACAAAGGTCGGCAGCCCGGCGCGGCGGGCCCGGTCCAGACCGGCGATGCCCTCACGGTCGGCGCCCACCGCGACCACCCGGGCGCCGAAGCCCTCCGGGTCGGCGGCCATCGCGTCCAGCAGAGCCTGCAGGTTCGTACCCGAACCGGAGACCAGCACGACTAGGCGGGCAGGGGCAGGGGGCGGCGAGGCCACGGCGGGGCCCTTTCTCGCGGGCGATGCGGGTTTGCGTGGTGGTGCGGTTTGCGTGGTCGTGCGGCGTGCACGGCCGTGCGGTTTGTACGGTCGTACAAGACCGAAGGCTCCCCGGATACGGGGGACTCTACGAAGCCGCCGACCGCCAGCAACGATACCGGCACCCGCCAGGACCTCTGCGGGACGGGGGCGTCCACGGCAGGTAGCGTCTGGGGCAATGCATCACAGCCGTGCGCACGGCTCCGGCGAACCGGGCGCGTCACCGTACGCTCGAAGTGCAGGACCACTCCCCCACGGCTCAGAACGGGCTGGGGGACCCCCACCCACAGACGACCAGGGGAAGACGCACTCCACATGCCGGACCGACGCGTGACCGACGCCCGCCCGCCGTACCAGGGCGGCGCCCTGCGCGAGGAAGACCGCCAAAGCCGCGACGACCGCGACGACCGCAGCGAGGACAACCCCTTCGCCCCGCCGCCGCAGGGCCAGGCCGACCGGCCGTGGCAGCCGCGCGAGCCGGAGGGCGAATCGGGCGGCCCGGAGGGAGGCGGCCGGCCGGACCAGCCGCCGGCCTGGGGCAGCCAGTGGAGCAGCCGTCAGCCCGGCCGGCACAGCGGCGGGTTCGGCGGCCCGCCCGGCGGCGACCAGAACCCCTCCGGCGGCCCCGGCGGCGGCCCGCGCTGGGACCCCGCCGACCCGGCCCAGCGCCGGGCCCGCTACGCGCTGCTCGCCGGACTGTGGGGCTTCTTCTTCGCCCTGTTCAGCCTGGAGGAGGTGGCGCTGCTGCTGGGCGCACTCTCCGTCTACTGGGGCATCAGCTCGCTGCGCACCAAGACCGCACCCCGCGAGAAGGGCGCCCCGGCACCACAGCCGGGCGGGGCCCGGCCGCAGGTCACCGCGGCGGTCAGCGGACTGGTGATGGGCGGACTGGCCCTGGCCATCGTGCTGTCCACCTTCGGCTTCCAGCTGGTCTACCGCGACTACTACACCTGCGTGGACGACGCCCTGACGCAGACCTCCCGGCAGTCCTGCCAGACACACCTGCCCAAGCAGCTGCGCCCGCTGCTGAGCGCGGAGGACTGACACCCCGCCGCGCTCAGCGCTCCTCGGCAGACGCACGGGGCTCGCTCGACTCGAACTCACCTGGTTCGAAGTCGGGCATCAGGCCACCCCCGGAGTCCTTGAGCGCGGCCCAGCGGACCTGACGGGCGCCGGAGTCATGCCACTCGCTGCGCTCGGGCTCCTCGGCGGGCGCCGGAGGAGCGGCCGCGTGCCGGGCCCGGCGCGCCGCCCTGCCGTCCGCCTTACGGGCCGCATGCCGCGCCTTCCCGGCCGCCCGGGACCGCTGCCACCAACGACGCCTACGACGACGGGGCGGAGCGGCCTGCCCATCGGCCCCCAGCACCACACCACCTACCGGCTGCACCGGCAACGTCTCCGGTACGCCCAACTCAGGCTCCGGGCGCTCCGGTTCGACCGACTCCGGCCCGGGGCCCTTCGACTCGGCCAACTCCGGCTCCGAGTCCTCCGGTTCCGGGCGTTGTGCCTCTGCTCCCTTCGACTCCGGGCGCTGTGACTCCGAGCCCTTCGGGTCCGGTTGCTCCGATTCCGGGGCCTGCGGGTCCGGGTGCCCCGAGCCCCGACGCTTCGGATCCGGCCGCTGCGAACCCAGGGGTTCCGGGTCCGGCCGTCCCGACCTCCGGCTCTCCGAGTCCGACCACTCCGAACCCCGGCACTCCGAATCCAGCCGCTCCGAACCCAGAGGCTCAGGGTCCGGCCGTTCGGACCCCCGACGCTCCCGGCCCGAGCGCCCCGAGCCCCGACCATCCCAGTCCGGCCGCTCCGAACCCCAGTGCTCCGAACCCGGCCGCTCCGAACCCCGGCACTCCGAATCCGGACGCTCCGGCCCACCACGCTCCCCGTCCGGACGTTCCGGCCCCCAGTCTTCCGAGTCCAGCGGCTCCGAACCCGGACGGGCCCAACTCAGACCCTCTGCACCCAGGGACTCCGGGCCCAGCCGTTCAGAACCCCGATGCTCCGGGCCCAGCCGTTCAAAGCCCTGGCGCTCCCAACCCGAGCGCTCCGATCCCCGGTCCTCCGAGTCCAGTTGCTCCGACCCGCGGCGCCCCGGGTCCAGCCGCTCCGGGTCACGGCCCTCCCACTCCAGACGTTCCGGCCCCCAGTCTTCCGAGTCCAGCGGCTCCGAACCCTGGTACTCCGAGTCCAGTGACTCCGAACGCTCCAGGTCCGGACGTTCCGACCCCGGGCACTCCGGGCTCGGTCGCTCCGAACCCCGGCTTTCCTGATCCAGTTGCTCCGAGCCCCGGCGCTCCCAGTCCAGTGGCTCCGAATCCAGGCACTCCGGTTCCGGCCGTTCCGCCCCCGCGCACTCCAGGTCCGGCTCAGTCGCGGGGAAGTCCTCGGCGAGCTGCCGTGGTTCCTCGCTCTCCGGTGTGACCGGTGCAGAACCTGTAGCCGTCGCAGGCGCTGCGGGCCCTGCGGCCCCCGCGGTCGCGGCACCGGCACCCGAGGCAGCCGTGTCACCCGAGGCGCCCTCAACAACCGTGGCACCGCCGGTCTCCGTGGCCGCACCGGTTGCGAAACCCAGCCAACCGGCCAGCAGGCGCCACCAGGAGCCGCGCGCGGCCCGCCTGGGGACCTCGAGGGCCAGGTCCAGGCCCAGGGCGATACCGGTTCGGCGCCACCAGCTGCGCCGCGCCCGCTCGGCGGGCACCGGCTCGCGCTGCGGCTCCGGCTCCGGCTCCCGGGCCACCGAAAGCTCCGGCTGCTCCGGCTGCTCCTGCGGACGCGGGACGGCCCGGCGGCGCCACCGTACGATCAGCGCGCCCGGCACCCCGATGAACGACCAGGCGAAGACGGCGGCACCCATGTACAGAAAGTGCGGGCCGAAGCCGGACAGGGTGCCGCGGCCCAGCGGCCCGGCCGAGGCATAGGCGAGCAGAGCGGCCAGCGCGGCACAGAACAGGGCGGCCAGGAAGGCGATCGCGGTGACCTCGCGCCGGCCCGCCTCGACCGGGCGCCGTGGCACCGCGGCCCAGGCGATGGCCACTCCCACCGCGAGCGCCAGCGCGGCCCCGCCCGCCAGCACCAGCGGGCCCGCCGGGCCCTCCGCCGGCAGCGCCGCCAGCAGCGGGAAGCGGGGCAGCCCCGGCCGGGTGACCGTGCCCAGCCGGTGCAGGGCCAGCGGTGCCACCGCGCTGCCCGCGCCAACGGTGAAACCCGGCCCCAGACCGTAGGCGGCCGCCCAGATCACCGCGTTGGGCAGCAGGGCCACGCTCAGCAGCACCACGGCCACCCGCCCCGACCAGCCCGCCGCCAGCTGGGTAACGGTCTCCTGCGCGGCACCCGCGTGCAGCCCCAGCGAGATGGTCAGCAGCAGGGCGCCGCCGGCCAGCAGCACCACGGTGCCAAAGGTTCCGGCCCGGGCCACCGCCACCAGCCGGGGGCGGGTGAACCAGGCGCGCAGCCGGACGGGGATCCAGCGCAGGGCGGACGGCACCGGCCGGCCCGGGCAGCCGGCGGCCACCCACACCCCGGCGCCGCACGCCGCGGCGGCCACCAGCGGCAGGTTGAGCAGTGCGCTCAACGGTTCCACGGACAGCGGCCCGGACGAGGCGTAGAGCATGGCGGCCACGCTCACCAGCAGATAGCCGCCCAGCAGGGCGGTGAAGGCGGTACGCGGCGGCAGCGGCGGGACGGGCGGGTCCTCGGTGATGCCCAGCACGCTCAGGCCGAGCGCCACCAGCTCGGCCTCCTCGTCGGCCGCGCTCCCGGCCGTGCTCCCGGACTCGCCGTCCTCGCCCGCCTCTTCCCCCTCGTCCGTCGCCGTCGCCTCGTCCGGCATCGGAGTGACCAGCGGCGTCTGACGGGCCGCCCGGTAGAGCAGCAGGCACGGCAACACCGTGAACAGCAGGGGTGTCAGGCCCATCGGCGCGGGCGCCCCCGAGGTGGTCTCGGTGCGTACCAGGTCGGCGCCGTGCGCCAGCAGCCAGAGGTCGGTGGCGATATGCAGCGCCCCGGCCGGCCCGCTGTCCGGGTACGGAGAGACGATCCACAGGGCCAGCACCATCGTGGCGAAGGCGCCGAGCCCCAGGCCGGCGGCGAGTGCCCCGCCGAAGAACGCCGTGCCCGCCGCGGACGGGCCGCGGGCAGCCGACCGTGGGTGCATGGGCAACGCATGGTCGCCCTGGGCATATTGGGTCACGGGGGCCATGCTGCCAACAACGCGCCTTTCGGGCGGGTAGCGGCAAATGACCGCCGTGTCGTGTTCAGCAGCTCAAGCGGCATATGGCCGATACGGGCAGCCGATACGGGCGTGGGCCCGCACTCCGGTCGGTGTGCGGGCCCACGTCGTGGAACGCGTGTGACTACCGGGGCTCAGGCGCCCAGCAGCTCACGGGCCAGGAGAGCCGTCTCGGACGGCGTCTTGCCGACCTTGACGCCGGCGGCCTCCAGGGCCTCCTTCTTGGCCTGCGCGGTGCCGGACGAACCGGACACGATCGCACCGGCGTGGCCCATGGTCTTGCCCTCGGGCGCGGTGAAACCGGCCACGTAGCCGACGACCGGCTTGGTGACGTTGGCCTTGATGAAGTCCGCGGCCCGCTCCTCGGCGTCGCCGCCGATCTCGCCGATCATCACGATCAGCTCGGTCTCCGGGTCGGCCTCGAACGCGGCCAGGGCGTCGATGTGGGTGGTGCCGATGACCGGGTCACCGCCGATGCCCACGGCCGAGGAGAAGCCGATGTCACGGAGCTCGTACATCATCTGGTAGGTCAGGGTGCCGGACTTGGACACCAGACCGATGCGGCCGGGCTTGGTGATGTCGCCCGGGATGATGCCGGCGTTGGACTGGCCCGGGGTGATCAGACCGGGGCAGTTGGGGCCGATGATGCGGGTCTTGTTGCCCTTGGACTGGGCGTACGCCCAGAAGGCGGCCGAGTCGTGGACAGCGATGCCCTCGGTGATCACGACGGCCAGGCCGATGCCCGCGTCGATCGCCTCGACCACGGCGGCCTTGGCGAAGGCCGGCGGCACGAAGACCACGGTGACGTCGGCACCGGTCTTCTCCATCGCCTCGGCGACCGAGCCGAAGACGGGCACGGCGGTGCCGTCGAAGTCGACCTCGGTGCCCGCCTTGCGCGGGTTGACGCCACCGACGATGTTGGTGCCATCACCCAGCATCAGCCGGGTGTGCTTCATGCCCGTGGCACCGGTCATCCCCTGGACGATGACCTTGCTGTCCTTGGTGAGGAAGATAGCCATGGTTGTGGAGTCCTCGTCCCTTACTTAGCCGCGGCCGCAGCCAGCTCGGCGGCCTTGTCGGCCGCGCCGTCCATGGTGTCCACGCGCTGCACGAGCGGGTGGTTGGCGTCGGACAGGATCTTGCGACCCAGCTCCGCGTTGTTGCCGTCGAGGCGCACGACCAGCGGCTTGGTGACCTCTTCGCCCTTGTTCTTCAGCAGCTCCAGAGCCTGGACGATGCCCTTGGCGACCTCGTCACAAGCGGTGATGCCACCGAAGACGTTGACGAAGACGGACTTGACGTCCGGGTCGCCGAGGATGATCTCAAGGCCGTTGGCCATGACCTCGGCGGAGGCGCCGCCACCGATGTCGAGGAAGTTGGCCGGCTTGACGCCCGCGTGCTTCTCACCGGCGTAGGCGACCACGTCGAGGGTGCTCATCACGAGGCCCGCGCCGTTGCCGATGATGCCGACCTGGCCGTCGAGCTTGACGTAGTTCAGGCCCTTGGCCTTGGCAGCGGCCTCCAGCGGGTTGGCCGCGGCCTTGTCCTCCAGCGCCCCGTGCTCGGGCTGGCGGAACTCGGCGTTCTCGTCGAGCGAGACCTTGCCGTCGAGGGCGATGACGCGGCCGTCGGCGACCTTCGCGAGCGGGTTGACCTCGACGAGGAGCGCGTCCTCGGCGACGAAGGTCTTCCACAGGGTCACCATGACCTCGGCGACCTGCTCGGCGACCTCGGCCGGGAACTTCGCCTGGGCGACGATCTCACGGGCCTTGTCGATGGTGACGCCGTCGTTGGCGTTGACCGGGACCTTCGCGAGCTTCTCGGGGGTCTCTTCCGCGACCTGCTCGATGTCCATGCCGCCGGCGACCGACGCCATGGCCAGGAAGGTGCGGTTGGTCCGGTCGAGGAGGTACGAGACGTAGTACTCCTCGGCGATCTCCGGAGCGGTCTCGGCGATCATGACCTTGTGGACCGTGTGGCCCTTGATGTCCATGCCGAGGATGTCCGTCGCGCGGGCGACAGCCTCGTCAGGGGTGGCGGCCAGCTTCACGCCGCCGGCCTTGCCGCGGCCGCCGACCTTCACCTGAGCCTTGACGACCGAACGGCCGCCCAGACGCTCAGTGGCCTCGCGCGCCGCCTCAGGCGTGTCGATGACTTCACCGGCCAGCACCGGTACACCGTGCTTGGCGAAGAGGTCCCTCGCCTGGTACTCGAACAGGTCCACGCGCGTCCGTCCCTTTTCCATGGATATCGCGGTTCGTTATCTGCGCGGGCGTGCCGCGGGGCAGCGTGACGACGCGATCTGTAACGAGGGCGGCACACGTTCACCGTTGACGCGGCATGTCCGTCTCGCAGGTTATCCCCGCGAACCGGGCGACCCTAAATCGCAGGTCACTCTCGAGCCGTGATTACGCTCACAGGCGCCTTGCTCACTTGGGCCGTCCGGAGCCCGGCGGGCCCGCGCCGTCCGGGGACGCACCCGGGCCCGCCGGCAGCGGCCGGCCCTCCAGGGCCGCCGCCATCACCTCCGGAAACAGGTCCGGAGTACAGGCGAAGGCAGGCGCGCCGACCGCCGCCAGGGCCGCCGCGTTCTCCCGGTCATAGGCGGGCGCCCCCTCGTCGGACAGGGCGAGCAGCGTCACACAGCGCACCCCCGCCGCCCGCATGGCCGCCACCCGTTTGACCATCTCCTCCCGTATGCCGCCCTCATAGAGATCGCTGATCAGCACCAGCACCGTCTCGGCGGGCCGGGTGATCCGGGCCTGGCAGTAGGCCAGTGCCCGGTTGATATCGGTGCCACCGCCCAGCTGGGTGCCGAACAGCACATCCACCGGGTCGGCCAGTTGCTCGGTGAGGTCCACCACGGCGGTGTCGAAGACCACCAGTCGGGTGCTCAGGGAGCGCATCGAGGCCAGGACGGCGCCGAAGACCGAGGCATGGACGACCGAGGCGGCCATCGAGCCGGACTGGTCGACGCAGAGGAACACCTCGTTGCGCACCGACCGCGCGGCCCTGCCGTAGCCGACCAGACGCTCCGGCACCACGGTGCGGTGTTCCGGCAGGTAGTGATGGAGGTTGGCGCGGATGGTGCGGTTCCAGTCGATGTCGCGGTGCCGGGGGCGGCTGACGCGGGCGGCCCGGTCGAGGGCGCCGGTGAGGGTGGCGCGGGTGCGGCCTGCCAGGCGGCGTTCCAGCTCCTGGACCACCTTGCGGATCACTGCCCGGGCGGTCTCGCGGGCCTCCTCGGGCATGGCCTTGCCCAGGGACAGCAGGGTGCCCACCAGGTGCACATCGGCCTCCACGGCCTCCAGCAGCTCCGGCTCCAGCAGCAGGGCGGCCAGTCCCAGCCGGTCCATGGCATCGCGCTGCATCACCTGGACGACCGAGGCCGGGAAGTACGCGCGGATGTCCCCCAGCCAGCGGGCCGCCCGGGGCGCGGAGCCGCCGAGGCCCGCCGAGCGGTCGCCGCCCCGATCCGGCCGGGAGCCATAGAGGGCCTCCAGGGTGCGGTCCATGGCGGCGTCGCGGCTCCGCAGCGTGCAGCCGGTGCCATCGGCGTCCTGATCCGCGCCGAGGACCAGCCGCCAGCGGCGCAGTCGTTCGGCCGCCGGGTCCGCCAGGGGGGTGCTGCCGGTCACGCCGGTCGTCATGATGCCTTCGCTCCTTGTGCCGGTGGGGTGGCTTTCGGCGAGATGGCTGCCGGCGGGGCGTCCGGGTGGGGGCCGGGCCGCGGGTCGTCCAGCCCGAGCAGCAGGTTCAGCACGGGCTGGACGGCGGATGCCCGGTCCGGATCCAACTCCACTGTCGCGCCCGGGCTGTTGGGGGCCCCATGGGCCGTCCGGCCGCTGCGGACGAGCCGGCCCAGGGTGCGCCGCACTCCCGGCTCCTGGGCCGAGAAGGTGCGGCGCAGCAGGGGCAGCACATCGGTGAACGCCTCGGGGCTCACCCCGGTCAGCCAGGTGTCGATCAGTGTCAGCAGGCGTTCGTCATGCACCAGCAGCAGGCCGCCGGAGCCGCCGCTGCCGGTGAACCCCTCGATCCAGGCGGCCGCTTCGGCCGGTGCCCGGCCGGGCGAGAGCGCCAGCCCCATCAGCCGGGCCGCCGCCTCATCGGCCAACTCGCCGTCATCGAAGAGGAGTCGGGCCGCGCGGCCGCGGATCTCCCCGGGCAGGCCCTCCCGTTCGGCGAGGGTGGACAGGACGCCCGTCCAGCGTTCACGCAGGCCGGGCCGGGCGAGCAGCGCCGTGGCGCGGTGCACGGCGTCCAGGTGGCCCTTCATCTCCTGGGCGGCGTCCCGGTCCAGGCCCGCGCAGGCGGCGGGCAGGCCGATGAAGACCCGCTCGGCGATGCCCGCGGCCACCTCGGCCAGGGCGCCGGTGTCGGTGCGCCGGACGTCTCCGTAGCGCACCGAGCGGACCAGTGCGGGCAGGGCCTGGGCCAGATGGGACACCTCGCCGTCCAGCGCGGCCCGGTCGGCCAGGGTGCGCATCACCTCGGGCAGGGCGTCCGGGAGTTCGGCGAGCAGACACTGCTCGGCCAGGGTGGTGATCTCGGCGAGGGAGGCGGCCCGGTCCGTGGCGGCGGCGGCCCTGGCGGTGGCCGCCGCCGCCACGGTGGTGCCCCAGACCCCGGCCTCGGCCACCCGCACGGACAGCTCCGGATGCCAGCACAGCCGCCAGGTCTCCCGGAAGGTGCCCAGCCCGGTGCGGGAGGGCAGCGGAGTGCCCCAGTCGATACCGAGCAGCCGGAGCCGGTGCAGCAGTCTGCTGCGGGCGGCGTCGTTGTCCTTGCGGAGGTCGAACTCGGCTTCCCGCCGGTCGGCTTCGGGTTTGAGGCGCAGGCTTCGCTGCAGCCGGGTCAGGTCGCGGCGCAGGGGGGTGGCCGGGGCGGAGTCGGGGACCTCGCCCAGGACGTCGCCGATCACCAGGCGGTCCCGTACCAGCGCCAGCGGTACCTCCGAGCCCTCGCACATCACCGCGCGCACCGCGTCAACGGTCTCGGGCAGGCCCGGCTGCGGACGGCCGCGCAGCGCGGCGAGCGTGCCGGCCAGTCGTACCGCCTCGATGATGTGCGCGGACGAGACCGAGTACCCCTCGTCCCGCAGCAGCCGGGCGACGGTGGTCAGCCACCGCTCCAGCGGCCGGTCCGGGGCCCGGAAGAGATGGCCGTACCAGCCGGGCGAGGTGATTCCGGCGCCATACCCGCTGTGCCGGGACAGCCGGCGGTGTGTCCAGGGCACCCAGCTGACGGCGGTCTTCGCCTTGGCCAGCCCTTTGAGCAGCATCCGGTCGGCGGCGACGGTCCGTACGGCGGAGAGCGCGGGGACGTGCCAGGCGCCGCAGACCACGGCCAGGTCATCCCCGAACTCCCGCCGGGCTTCCCGGATTTTGAGGCGCATCTGGGCCTCGCGCACCTCGTCATGACCGGCCCCGAGGCCGCCGGCGGCCTCGGCGGGTGCGGGCAGGGCGGGGCCGGCGCCCGAGTGCGCCGGGCGGTCCGGGACCTGGCCGGCGCGCTCTCCCCCGGATGCCGGGCGGTCCGGACAGCGGCGGGCATCGGGGCCCGCCCGCATCCGGTCCTCCGGCCGGCCCGCCGCACCATCACCCCGGCGCACCGGGCGGTCCCGGCCCCCGCGGCAGGCGCTGTCACCCACTCCCGCCGGGCCACCGGCGGCGCCGGCCCGCTCGGCCCGCAGCGCCGTCATCGCCTCGGCCACGGCGTGGAACGGGGCGAGGGCGTCGGCATGGGGGCCGGCCGCGCGGGGGTGCTCCAGGACGTCCTCCCACCAGCGCTCCGGGTCGTCGTAGCCGGCGGCTTCGGCGAGGTGGGCCAACGGGTCCGCGGCGCCGCCCTGTTGAAGGCTTTCGTTCCGGCCGAGGGTGACCGCGGCGGGCAGGTCGATAAAGCGGACCGGGACGCCATGGGAAAGCGCCCAGCGCAGGGCCACCCACTCCGGTGAGAAGTCGGCGAAGGGCCACCAGACGGCGTGGCCGGGATCGTCCACGGCATGGGCGAACAGCGCCACCGGCGGCCGCATCTGCTCCTCGGCGGCGAGGTGTGCCAGGGCATCGGCCTCCGGCGGTCCCTCGATCAGCACGGCCCGGGGCGCGCACTGATCGAGGGCGGCGCGCACCGCCCGGGCCGAGCCGGGTCCGTGGTGGCGGACTCCCAGCAGGGCGACGGTCATCGGGACACCTCGCGGCAGGCGCGGTAGAAGTCCTGCCAGCCGTCCCGCTCCCGGACCACGGTCTCCAGATACTCCTGCCAGGCCGTGCCGTCGGCCGCCGGGTCGCGCACCACCGCGCCCAGGATGCCGCCCGCCACATCGGCGGCGCGCAGCACGCCGTCGCCGAAGTGGGCGGCCAGCGCCAGCCCGCCGGTGACCACGGAGATCGCCTCGGCCGTGGAGAGCGTGCCCGAGGGCGATTTGAGTTTGGTGCGCCCGTCGGCGGTGACGCCCTCGCGCAGCTCGCGGAAGACGGTGACCACCCGCCGGATCTCGTCCACCGTGTCGGGCGCGGCGGGCAGTTCCAGGGCGCGGCCGATCTGGTCGACCCGGCGGGCGACGATGCCGACCTCCTCCTCTGGTGTGCCGGGCAGCGGCAGGACGACGGTGTTGAACCTGCGGCGCAGGGCGCTGGACAGCTCGTTGACGCCCCGGTCGCGGTCGTTGGCGGTGGCGATCAGGTTGAAGCCGCGCACCGCCTGGACCTCCTCGCCGAGTTCGGGGATCGGCAGGGTCTTCTCGGACAGGACGGTGATCAGGCTGTCCTGGACGTCGGCGGGGATGCGAGTCAGCTCCTCCACCCGGGCGGTCATGCCCTGGGCCATGGCCCGCATCACCGGGCTGGGCACCAGTGCCTCCCGGCTGGGGCCGTGGGCCAGCAGCCGGGCGTAGTTCCAGCCGTAGCGGACGGCCTCCTCCGCGGTGCCCGCGGTGCCCTGCACCAGCAGGGTGGAGTCGCCGCTGACGGCCGCGGCCAGGTGCTCGGACACCCAGGTCTTGGCGGTGCCGGGGACGCCGAGCAGCAGCAGTGCCCGGTCGGTGGCGAGCGTGGTGACGGCCACCTCGATGATGCGGCGCGGCCCCACGTACTTGGGGGTGATGACGCTGCCGTCGGGGAGCACGCCGCCGAGCAGATAGGTGGCGACCGCCCATGGCGACAGTCTCCAACGCGCGGGCCGCGGGCGGTCGTCGGCGGCGGCGAGCGCCTTGAGCTCCTCGGCGAAGGCGTCTTCGGCGTGCGGCCGCAGGGCCTCGAACGATTCGGCCTCGGACGGTCCGGCGGAGATTCCAGGCACGGTCACGGTTCCCCCTCGGTGTGCGTGCGCTCCGGGATGTGTCACCAACCCTGCACCACCCCACTGACAATGGGCCTCAGAGCAGGCGAAGCAGCAGGTCAGGGCGATTGTCAGTGGGGTGTCCTAACTTCGGTGACATGACTGGGCAGGGGGAACGCTGGACTTCGGAGCAGGTGCTCGCGCTGGCGCCTGATGACGTATCACGCACGGCGGGCGGCCGGCTCGCCGTGCCGGGGTCGTGGTCGGGCACCGGCACGCGGGGGGATGCGGTGTGGGGCCACTGCGCGGGCAGCGGCGGCACGCCGTACCGAACGGTCGTGGATCTCAACGGGCCGGCATTCCGGTGCAGTTGCCCGAGCCGCAAGTTCCCGTGCAAGCATGCGCTGGGGCTGTTGCTGCTGTGGTCGGCGGGCCAGGAGTCGGTACCGGTCTCGGACGCCGGACCGCCGGACTGGGCGGGCGACTGGCTGGTCCGGCGCCGCGACCGGGCCGGCCGTGAGACGGACGAGCACTCGGGCGGTCCGGCTCCCGGCTCCGCCGAGGCCGCCCGCCACCGGGCCGGCCTGCGGCTGCGCCGAATCGCCGACGGAGCCGGGGAGTTGGAGCAGCGGCTGGCCGACCTGCTGCGCGGCGGGCTGGCGGCGGAGGGGGCCGGATCGGCCGCGCGGTGGGAGGAGACGGCGGCCCGGATGGTCGACGCCCAGGCCCCCGGACTGGCGGCCCGGGCACGGGAGTTGGGCTCAATCGCCGGGGCGGGCACCGACCGGGCCTCCCGGCTGCTGGCCGAGTGCGCCTTGCTGCACACGCTCAACCAGGGCTTTCTGCGTCTGGAGTGGCTTCCGGAGCCGCTGGCCGCCACCGTGCGCGCCCGGGTCGGCATCCCGGTGGACAGCGCCGCCCTGCTGGCCTCGGCCACCACGGTCCGCGACCACTGGCTGGTGCTGGCCCAACGGGACGCCGACGACGGCCGGTTGGTCACCCGCCGGATCTGGCTGCGCGGCCGGGACACCGGCCGGATGGCGCTGCTGCTGTCCTATGGCGCAGCCGGGCGGACGCCGGAGCTGTCGCTGCCGGTGGGCACCGCCCTGGACGCCGAGCTGGCCTTCCATCCGTCGGTCAGTCCGCTGCGCGCCGCGCTGGGCGTCCGCCATGGGCTGCCTGCGCCCTGTCCGCAGCCACCGCCGGGCGGCGACACCGCGGCCGCCCTGCGGGCCTACGCCCAGGCGCTGTGCGGGGACCCCTGGCTGGATGCCTGGCCGGTGGTCCTGGCCGCGGTCACCCCGATACCGGACCCGGAGCACGGCTGGCAACTGGCCGACGCCCGGGGCGAGTTGGCGCTGCCCGTGGACCCGCGGTGCGGCGAGCGGGCCCAGCTGTGGCGGCTGGCGGCGATATCCGGCGGGCGGCCGGTGACGGTCTTCGGCGAACACGGCCATCGGGGCTTCACCCCGCTGGCCGCCTGGGGGCCGGAGCCGGTGGCCCTGTGACGGCACGGCTCCCCCACCATCACCCACTCTCGGCACGGAGGCATCCCCATGCACACCACCACCTGGGACGAACTGGTCAGCACCGCCCTGCTGGGCACCGAGCGGCGTGCCGCGCCCACCGCCCGTCCCGGTCAGGATCCGGCCCTGGCCCTGCTGGACGCGGCCGCCGTGCACACCGTGCGGCGGCGGGCCGGGGCCTTGCCGGCCACCGCGCGGGCCCGGCCGGAGCCCGCCCCCGAGGATCCGCGTCCCGGCCTGCCGGAGGCCGCCCGGCGGCGGCTGGCCCTGCTGCTGGCCGACCGGGCCGGGCCCGGCGGGCGGCGCGGCAGCGCCCCGGATCTGGTCGAGTTGCTGCCCCAGTGGCTGGCCGCCGCCAACCTGCGCGGCTACCGGGCGCCGGACGCCCTGCTGCCCGACCTGCTGGAGGCGGCCCGGGCCCGCAGCGATCTGCGCCAGGAAGTGCTTCTGCTGGGCGGCGCCCGGGCCCGCTGGCTGGCCCGGCTCAATCCGCAGTGGAAGTACGCGCTGCGCGCCCGCCCGGCCGGGCCGGCCGCCACCGAACCGGCCGACCGGCAACGGGTCTGGCGGGAGGGGCTGTTCGCGGAGCGGTCGGCGGTCCTCGCGGCCCTCCGGCGTCATGACCCGGGCGCGGCCCGGGAGTTGCTGGCCGGCACCTGGGCGAGCGAACGGGCCGAGGACCGGCTGATGTTCCTGGACGCGTTCCACGACGGGCTCTCCCTCGCCGACGAGCCCTTCCTGGAGGCCGCCCTGGCCGACCGCAGCCGCAATGTACGGGCCCTGGCCGCCCGGCTGCTGGCCCTGCTGCCGGAGTCGGCGCTGGCCGCCCGGATGGCGCGCCGGGCCCGCGGCTGTGTCGGCCGGGACCGGGTGCGGGGAGCGGGCCCGCTGATCGCGGTGGAGGCCCCCCATGAGTGCGACGCCGCCCTGCAGCGGGACGGCGTGGTGGCCAACCCGCCGCCCGGGCGGGGGGAGCGGTCCTGGTGGCTGGGCCAGATCGTGGAGGCGGCCCCGCTGGCCGTCTGGCCGGCGCACCTGGGGGTGGGCGGCGCGGCCGAGGCGGTGGCCCTGCCGGTGGCCGACGGCTGGCGACAGGACCTGCACGCGGCCTGGTGCCGGGCCGCCGTCCAGCAGCGGGACACCGAGTGGTCACGGGCCCTGCTCGGCCCGGCGGCCGCGCCGCCCGACCCCGAGGAGTCCTCCTGGCGGGATCCGGCCAAGCTGCTGTCCGCGCTGCCGTCCGCGGAACGGGCGGACTGGGTGGCCGAGTTCATCGCCACCCATGGGCTGCCGGACGCCTTCCGCATGATCGGCGTGTGTGAGGTCCCCTGGGCGGAGCCACTGGGCCGGGCCGTGGTCGACGCGCTGGACATCGCCCGGGAGTCCGGCGGCTACCCATGGAGCTTCAGCGGGGTGATGGGCCTGGCCGAGCGCTGCCTGGACCCGGGCCAGGCCGACCGGCTGCAGGCCCTGGTCGGGGCCCCGGACCAGCCCGAGCACCCGAGGAGTTCACCGGGCGCCTTCGACTACTGGACCGAAGCGTTCCAACGCCTGGTCGACACCCTGCGGTTGCGGGCCGTGATGCGGGCGGAGCTGGAGCCATGACCGGCCCCGGCCGACCGCCCGCGCCCATGGGCCGGTCAAGCTCCGGCGGCCTGGCGGATGTTGGCGTTGACCCACGCCACGATCGAGGTGGTGGTCGCCCCCGGAGTGAAGATCTCGGCCACGCCCAGCCGCTTGAGCGGGGCGATGTCGTCCTCGGGGATGATGCCGCCGCCGAAGACCTTGATGTCCTCCGCGTCCCGCTCCTTGAGCAGCTCTATCACCCTGGCGAAAAGGGTGTTGTGCGCCCCGGAGAGGATGGACAGGCCGATGGCGTCGGCGTCCTCCTGGATGGCGGTGTCCACGATCTGCTCGGGCGTCTGGTGGAGGCCGGTGTAGATGACCTCCATCCCGGCATCCCGCAGCGCACGCGCGATGACCTTGGCCCCGCGGTCGTGTCCATCGAGCCCCGGCTTGGCCACCACCACGCGGATCGGACCGGTCACTCCCATCACTGCCTCCATGTGCGCCTGCCGTCGTCCGGCCGCGAGCCTCCTCGCGGCCGGCGGGCCGGGGACGTTAACGAACGTTGCCTCCAGCATCCCGCAACCCGCCGTTTCGCGGAGGATAGCGAGGGGGAAATCACACGTGGGACACCA
Organism: Streptomyces sp. NPDC052396; assembly: GCF_044593195.1. NCBI lineage: Bacteria > Bacillati > Actinomycetota > Actinomycetes > Kitasatosporales > Streptomycetaceae > Streptomyces > Streptomyces sp. NPDC052396. The sequence continues at coordinate 239,171 of NZ_JBIUAW010000006.1, read as the reverse complement.
CGTTCGCTACGCACCGATCCCGTTTCCCCGCGCCTCGCCCAGGCCGTCGGCCCATCGGCGCCGCCGGGCAGCCGGGCCGGCCCCGAAACCGCCGGACCACGGGGCGGGTGCCAGGGGAGCCGCGACGAGGCCTTCGTACCACCGTGCCGACAGCCGCACGGCGCGGCGGTACGACGGCCGCGCACAGCTGCCCATGAGGGCACACGGGGGGACAGAGCTCTGCTCTGTGTGCCGTTCGGGAGGTCGGTCATGGGCGCCTTGCCCGCTGTTTCCACCACCCTGCGCCCCTCGCCGGCGCTGGTTCGCTCCACCGTGCTGGAGTTGCTGATCCTCACGGTCCATCTGCTGCTGTATCCCACCGGGGTCCGCCAGGAGCGCCGCCCGCCGCCGGTGCCGCCGGGCGCCGCCGAGCCCGGCGACCGGCCGCCGGTTCTGCTGCTGCACGGATTCATCGACAACCGCTCGGTCTTCGTACTGCTGCGGCGTTCACTGCGCCGGCACGGCTGGCCGCTGGTGGAGTCCCACAACTACTCGCCGCTCACCAGCGATCTGCGCGCCGCCGCGGTGCTCTTCGGCCGCCAGGTCGAGGAGTTGTGCGCCCGGACGGGGAGTCCGCGCATCGATGTCATAGGGCACAGCCTGGGCGGCCTGGTGGCGCGCTACTACATACAGCGGCTGGGCGGGGACGCCCGTATCCGCACTCTGGTCACTCTGGCCACTCCGCACCGCGGCACCCGGGTGGCTCCGCTGATGTCCGCGCACCCGCTGGTGCGGCAACTGCGCCCGGAATCGGAGGTGATAGCGGAACTCGCCGAACCGGCCCCCGGCTGTGGCACCAGGTTCATCAGCTTCTGGAGTGAACTCGACCAGGTGATGGTCCCGGTGGAAACCGCCCGCCTCGATCACCCGGATCTGCTGTCGCGGAACGTACGGGTGAGCGGCGTGGGACATCTGGCGCTGCCGGTGCACTGGGCGGTGGTGGCGAGCGTCCGGGAGGCCCTGACCACGGAGGAGGAGTCGGGAGGCACCTCGGAAGCGGTATCGGTGGCCTGATTCCGAAAGACCGGTTCCGAACCGTCGATCGCATCCACCACGCCCGATAAATTTCGAACCTTTTTCGAACGTCAAAGCGAGTCCTCTGGGTGGGGTCCACCGAAAGGCGGCCAATTGCCCAGGCGACGGCGCTGCAAAACGTCCGGAAGATTGTGGCCCTCGCATACCGCCGGGTACAGTCGCCGCTACTTCTCCTGCTCCCAAGGCGAAATGGAAGTGGTGGTGAACGACCGTCACCCGTCGGCGGGCCCCGGCCCGACCGTTCCCGCTCCCGATACCGCTTACGGGCAGACCCCCTACGGGCAGTCCCATGGGCAGTACGCCTCGTACGAGCAGCAGACCACCGCCTACGCCCCCGCCGGATACGACGGCTCCGGGCAGTGGGACACCACCAGCGGCTGGGGCAGCGGCCAGACCCAGGTCTGGGACTTCAGCGCCCTGGACTCCGGCCGGCACACGGGCCAGTGGCCCGCCGCCGGGGACTCCGGCCAGTGGCAGTGGAACTCTCCCGCCTCCCCCGACTCCTCCGGCCAATGGACCAGTTCCGGCCATTGGGACACCGGCGGCCATGGCCAGCAGATGTTCCAGGACTGGCAGGCCACCGGATACTCCGGGCACCCGCAGGACAGCGGGCAGTGGGAGAGCACCGGCTGGGGACACCGCCCGGACGACGCCTGGGCCAACGGCACCACCGGGCAGACCCAGACCTGGGACACCAGCGCCTATGCCACCGTCGACGAGCCGGCCGCCGCGCCCCAGCACGACCCGACGCTGGTCTCGGTGCCGGCGGACCCACGGCCCGACCCGGCGGAGTGGTCCCCGGCCCCGTCGGCAGCCCCCTCCGTGATCCCGTCCGTGGCCGACTGCGACACCCGCACCATGGCGGCGGTTGTCATCCCGCCGGAGATGACCGGGGAGGAAACGGCCCGGGAGGCCGCCCCGGAAGCCGCCGCGCCCTCCGGGCAGCCGCCGCACGTCCGCAGCCGCCGCAAGGGCGCCCAGGTCAAGGCCGATTACCGGCCGCGCCGCAAGGCGCTGCTGACCGTCGCGGTGCCCTCGGTCGCCGTGATGGGAGTGGCCGGCATCGCGGCCGCGTCCGTCGCCTCCACCGGCGGCCCGGACGCCAAGCAGACCCAGGCATCCGCCGCCGACACCTCGGTGAAGTTCTCCGCGGCCAACAGCAAACTGGACACCCAGCTCGCCGGGCTCAGCCGGGGCGCCGATGACTTCGCCACCCGGGCCAGCCGCACCCAGGAACGCCTGGATCTCAAGGCGCGGCAGGAGCAGGAACGTAAACGCAAGGCGGAGGAGGCGGCCCGCAAGGAGGCGGAGCGGCCCAAGTTCGCCCTGCCGGTCACCCAGCACGGCCTCAGCGCCCTCTTCGGCCAGGCCGGCGTCAACTGGATGTCCGTCCACACCGGCATCGACTTCCCGGTCAGCTATGGCACCCCGGTGATGGCGGCCACCGACGGCACCGTACGCACCCAGTACAACGTGGCCTACGGAAACATGGCCATAGTGACCGCCCCCGACGGAACCGAGACCTGGTACTGCCACCTCAGCAGCACCCGGATGCGGTCAGGGCAGGTCAAGGCCGGTGATGTCATTGCCTACTCGGGCAACTCCGGCAACTCCACCGGGCCGCACCTGCACTTCGAGGTACGGCCCAATGGGTCGGCGGTCGACCCGCTGCCGTGGCTGCGCGGCCACGGCCTCGATCCGACCTGACGCCCGCACTCCAGGGACCCGCGCGGCCCCCGGATCAGAGCTTCTCGACCGGTGCGTACCGCAGCAGCAGCCGCTTGGGCTTGTCCTGGCCGAAGTCGATGGTCGCCTCGGCGTTGTCACCGCTGCCCTTGACCGCGACCACGGTGCCCAGGCCGAAGGAGTCATGGGTGACCCGGTCGCCGATGGCCAGGGAGACCACCGGACGGTCCTTGGCCCGCCGGGTGGCGAAGCCGCTCGGCCCGGACCTGCCGCCACCGAGCGAGGACGCCCCGCCGCGCGAGGACGACAGCGAGCCGGAGGCCAGGCCGGACACCGACGCCGAGGGGCTGGAGGAGCCGGTGCGGCGCCACTCCACAAACCGGTCGGGGATCTCCTCCAGGAACCGCGAGGGCGGGTTGTAGGCGGGCTGGCCCCAGGCGCTGCGCATGCTGGACCGGGTCAGATACAGCCGCTCGCGGGCCCGGGTGATGCCCACATAGGCGAGCCGCCGCTCCTCCTCCAGCTCCTTGGTCTGGCCGAGGGCGCGCATATGCGGGAAGACGCCGTCCTCCATGCCGGACAGGAAGACCACCGGGAACTCCAGACCCTTGGCGGTGTGCAGCGTCATCAGGGTGATGACGCCGGTGCCCTCGGTGTCCTCGTCCGGGATCTGGTCGGAGTCGGCGACCAGGGCCACCTTCTCCAGGAACTCGGCCAGGGTGCCGGCGCCCTCCTCCTCGCCGCGTTCCTGCTCGAACTCCAGGGCCACGGCGGCGAGTTCCTGGAGGTTCTCGATGCGGGTCTCGTCCTGCGGGTCGGTGGATGCCTGGAGCTCGGCGAGGTAGCCGGTGCGCTCCAGCACCGCCTCCAGCACGGTGGCCGGACCTGCACCGGACTCCACGATGGTCCGCAGCTCGTCCATCAGCGCATTGAAGCGCTTGACCGCGTTGGCCGAGCGGGCGGCCATGCCATAGGCGTCGTCCACCCGCCGCAGCGCCTGGGGGAAGCTGATCTTCTCGCGCAGCGAGAGCGCGTCGATCATGGCCTCGGCCCGCTCGCCGATGCCGCGCTTGGGCACATTGAGGATGCGGCGCAGCGGCACGGTGTCCTCGGGGTTGGCCAGCACCCTCAGATAGGCCAGGACGTCCCGGACCTCCTTGCGCTCGTAGAAGCGCACTCCGCCGACGACCTTGTAGGGCAGCCCGACCCGGATGAAGATCTCTTCAAAGACACGGGACTGGGCGTTGGTCCGGTAGAAGACCGCCACATCGCCGGCCTTGGCTTCACCGGCGTCGGTGAGGCGGTCGATCTCATCGGCGACGAACTGGGCCTCGTCGTGCTCGGTGTCGGCGACATATCCGGTGATGGACGCACCGGCGCCGGCCTCGGTCCACAGGTTCTTGGGGCGGCGGTTCTCGTTGCGCTCGATGACGGCGTTGGCGGCGCTGAGGATGGTCTGGGTGGAGCGGTAGTTCTGCTCCAGCAGGATGGTGGTGGCGCTGGGGTAGTCCTCCTCGAACTGGAGGATGTTGCGGATGGTGGCGCCACGGAAGGCATAGATGGACTGGTCGGCGTCACCGACTACGCACAGCTCGGCGGCCTCCTCGCCGGTGCCCACCAGCTCGCGCACCAGGGTGTACTGGGCGTGGTTGGTGTCCTGGTACTCGTCCACCAGGACGTGGCGGAAGCGGCGCCGGTAGTGCTCGGCCACGTCCGGGAATGCCTGCAGCAGGTGGACGGTGGTCATGATGATGTCGTCGAAGTCCAGCGCGTTGGCCTCGCGCAGCCTCGACTGGTACATGGCGTAGGCCTCGGCGAGCGTCTTCTCGAAGCCATCCGCGGCCTGGGCGGCGAAGGACTCCTCGTCTATCAGCTCGTTCTTGAGGTTGGAGATCTTGGCGCTGAAGGACTTGGGCGGGAACTTCTTGGGGTCCAGGTCCAGATCCCGGCAGACCAGGGCCATCAGGCGCTTGGAGTCGGCCGCGTCATAGATCGAGAAGGACGAGGTGAAGCCGAGCCGCTTGCTCTCCCGGCGCAGGATCCGCACACAGGCGCTGTGGAAGGTCATCACCCACATCGCGTTGGCCCGGGGGCCGACGAGGTGCTCGACGCGCTCCTTCATCTCCCCGGCGGCCTTGTTGGTGAAGGTGATCGCGAGGATCTGGCCGGGGTGGACGCCGCGGGTGGCCAGCAGGTGGGCGATGCGGTGGGTGAGCACCCGGGTCTTGCCGGAACCGGCGCCGGCCACGATGAGCAGCGGCGAGCCGGAGTGCACCACGGCGGCGCGCTGCTGCTCGTTCATCCCGTCCAGCAGCGCGGCCGGGTCCGCCACGGGGCGCGGGGCGCCGTCGCGGTAGTAGGCCTCCCTGGGGACGGGCACGTCGAAGGCGCCCCCGAAGAGGTCGTGCGGCACCGGCTCGGCGGGCGCGTCCTCCGGGGGCGGCGGGGGCTCCTCCTCGGAGGGGGCCAGGTCCGCCAGGAAGCTGTCGTCAAAGAGGCTGCTCATCGTTGTCCGAGTCTAGGCGGGACCGCCGACACTCGGTCCGGGTTCGGCCGATGGGGCCCTCAGGTCCACAGCACGGCGATAAAGATGTTGGTGGCGGTGAGGGCGCCCACCGTGCCCAGGGCGGCGGAGGCGACCTTCTCCTCGTCCCGCTTGATGTACACCAGGCCCAGGATCACGACCAGTAGTGCCAGCTTCACGCCGATCTTGACGGTGTTGACGGTGGCGCCCTGCGCCTGGTTGAGGCCGACCAGCGCGACGCCGGTGACCAGCATGGTCAGCGCGCCGTGCAGCATGGCCGGAACCATTCGCCCCTCCCCCTGTCCCAGTGCCTTCATCTGGGTCAGGAAGCCGCCGAGCAGGGCTGCGATGCCAATGATGTGCAGGCCGATCACGGCGTGAATCAGTACGTCCATGGACATCGACCCTAACCGGCCCATACCACTCACCCGGCACGAGGGGCGGCGAGATCACCACCTCGGTCAAGCACGGACCAGTTCACTCTGCATGCATCCGAAATGTCCGACCAGCACCAGTCAAGTCACCACCGATTTCAGCCAGTAACAGTCATGCGCGTTACCGGGCGATGCCGCGGTTTAGCGTCCTGCCCCAGACGGCGGTGGCCCGCCCTCTCCCCCTCGTACGGGCCGCCGCCGGTCAGCACTTGCCGGACCGGAAGGAAGTGACGGCCACCGTGGCGTCGCACCGAAAGCCCAAGCAGCACCCGCTCGTCGGCGGTACCGCCCGGACCGCGGCGACCATCGCGCTGGCGGGTGCCGCCACCGCCACGGCTCTGGAGGGCACCGGCCAGGCCGCGCCCCAGCAGAGCCCGGACCGGCTGAAGGCGGAGGTCACCCGCTACTACCGGCAGGCCGAGGTGGCGACCGAGCAGTACGACGGGCTCAAGGAGAAGACCGACCAGGCCCGGACGGCGCTGGACCGGCTGCAGGACGAGGCGGCCCGCAAGACCGAGCGGCTCAACCAGGCGCGGGACGCCCTGGGCTCGTATGCCGCCGCCCAGTACCGCAGCAGCGGGATCCCCTCCACGGTGCGGCTGCTGTTCGCCTCCTCGCCGCAGCGGTTCCTGGACCAGGCCTCGCTGGTTGACCGCGAGGGCAGCGAGCAGGCAGCCGCCGTCTCCCGGGTGCACCAGGAGCTGCGCGAGGTGAACCAGGTACGGGCCGGTGCCGAGGCCAAGCTGGCCGAGCTGCACCGGGAGCAGCAGGCGCTGGCGGCCCATAAGCGCGAGATCGAGGCCAAGCTGGCGGCGGCCAGGGAGCTGCTGGCCCAGCTGCCGGCCGCGGACCGGGCCGCGGTGCGGGACGGTGACACGGCCGACGGCTCCGCCGCCCCGGACGCCCGGGCGAGCCGCTCGGCACCGCGCATCGCGGTGCGGGCCCCCTCGGCGCGGGCGGCGCAGGCGGTGGCCTTCGCCTACTCGGCGCTGGGCAAGCCCTATGTGTGGGGCGCCACCGGACCCTCGTCCTTCGACTGCTCGGGGCTGACCCAGGCGGCCTGGCAGGCGGCCGGGGTGTCGCTGCCGCGCACCACCTACACCCAGATCAACGCCGGGCAGCGGATCGCCCGGAGCCAGCTGGAACCGGGTGACCTGGTGTTCTTCTACTCGGGGGTGAGCCATGTGGGGCTCTATGTGGGGGACGGGAAGATGATCCACGCCCCGCACCCGGGTGCCCCGGTGCGGATCGCACCGGTGGACTCCATGCCATTCGCGGGGGCGTCCCGGCCGGTCTGACCCGCCGCTGACCCGGCCGCCGGCCCGCCTAGTAGGTGACCTGCTGGGTCAGCCAGCGGAAGACATCGGGGACCTGTTCCTTCCACACCGAAGTGCGGTGGCCGCCGGCGCCGTCGGGGATCTTCTCCACCTTCACCAGCGTCGGGGGCTTGGACACCTTCTTGATCGCCATACCGGCCAGATAGCCGTCGTTCTCCTGGCCGGAGATGAACAGCGAGATCCTGGGCGGGGTCTTGGCGTGCGCCAGCATCTTCAGCGGGTTGTTCTCGTCGCGCAGCTGCGGGGACTTGGAGGTGAGGGAGACGCGCTCGGCGATGGGGTCGTTGTAGCCGGAGAGGCTGACGCCGGCCCGGTAGCGGTCGGGGTGGGCGATGGCCAGCTTGGCGGCGCAGTGGGCGCCGGCCGAGTAGCCGGCGACGGCCCAGGCGTCGGGCTTGTCGGTCACCCGGAAGTTGTCGATGACCATTTTCCGGACATCGAAGGTGAGCCAGGTGTCGGCGTTGACCGTGCCCGGGATGTTGGCACAGCCGGTGTCCACGCCATTGGCCAGCAGGTTGGTGCGGGGCGCGACGATGATGAACGGCGCCACCTCGCCCCGCTCCATCATGGGCTTGACCTGGGTGTTGACATCGAGGCTGCCGAACCAGGCCTTGGCCGAACCGGGGAAGCCCGGCAGGACCTCCACCACGGGGAACTTCTTGTGCTGGAACTTGGGGTCGTTGTACTGCGGGGGAAGCCAGACATAGACCTCGCCCTCGACGCCCGAGACCTGGCCCTTGAGCTCGGTCTGCTGGACGCCCTCGCCCATCCGCGGGTCGGAGGCCGGCTTGAACTTCTGCTTCACCTTCGGCAGGTCCTTGATGGACTTGCCGCCGGTGCCGTCCTTGCCCAGGTTGGCGGCGGCCTTGACGTGGTCACCGGTGCCGAGCAGGTCGTCCCAGTTGTCGTAGAGGCCATTGGCGTTGTTGACCACGACAAAGACCATGGCTATCGCCGTGGCCTGCGCGAATATCAGCATCAGGAACCGGGTGAGGTGCCTGAACAGCCGTGGGCCGCCGACCCTGGACCACAGTGCCAGGGGCAGCACAAGCGCCACCACGGTCAGCACGATCGTGGTCAGGAAGAAGGGCGTCCCGGTCAGACTCATGGGCTCTCGTTCGGACTCGCGTTTCCGGATCTCGGCCCGGGCGGGCCGTGGCCCTGCTGATCGAGAGCCTCACTTTCGACTAGCTAGACGACAAAGCGAACCGGAAGGTTCCCTCAGGCACCTTTTGCCTCCCTCACCCCCGGTCAGCACCACCGGTCGGATCAGGCCCCACTCAGATCAGCCGGCGGGCGGTGGCCCAGCGGGTCAGCTCATGGCGGTTGGACAGCTGGAGCTTGCGCAGCACCGCGGAAACATGGGACTCCACCGTCTTCACCGAGATGAACAGCTGCTTGGCTATCTCCTTGTAGGCATAGCCCCGGGCAATCAGCCGCAGCACCTCGCGCTCACGCTGAGTGAGGCGGTCCAGGTCCTCGTCGACCGGCGGGGCGTCGGTGGAAGCGAAGGCGTCCAGGACAAAGCCGGCCAGCCGGGGCGAGAAGACCGCGTCGCCATCCTTGACCCGGAAGATCGCGTCGATCAGGTCGGTGCCGGTGATGGTCTTGGTGACATAGCCACGGGCGCCGCCGCGGATGACACCGATGACGTCCTCGGCCGCGTCGGAGACGGACAGGGCGAGGAAGCGGACCGGCGACTCGGTGGCCGCCGAGAGCGCCGCGCAGCGGCGGAGCACCTCCACCCCGCCGCCGCCGGGCAGATGGACGTCCAGCAGCACAACCTCCGGGCGGGTGGCGGTGATGACCGTGACCGCCTGGTCGACATCGGCCGCCTCCCCGATGACCTCGACACCGGTGCGCTCGGTGGCCCCGATCTCGGCCTGCACCCCAGTGCGGAACATCCGGTGATCGTCCACCAGCACGACCCGTACCCGGCGCTCCACCGGTGCTTCCTCAGGCCCGTTCGTCATGACGCCTTCTCCACCCTCTCCATCTCCAGCTCCACTTCGGTTCCCCCGTCCGGCGCGGACCGCAGCCGGGCCGTGCCTCCGTTGCGCTGCATTCTGCCGATGATCGACTCGCGGACGCCCATCCGGTCCTCGGGAACGGCGTCCACATCGAAACCGGGCCCCCGGTCGCGCACGGAAATGAAGACCGTCCGGCCCTCGACCTCGGCATAGACCTGGACGGCGCCCCCGTCACCGCCGTACTTGGCGGCGTTGACCATGGCTTCCCGGGCGGCCTGCAGCTGGGCGCCGAGCTTCTCGTCCAGCGGGCAGTCGCCGACCACCACCACCTCGATGGGCACCCCGTGGTAGTCCTCGACCTCGGCGGCCGTCGCCTTGACCGCCTCGGCCAGGGTCTGCGGCTCCTCGGCCTCGTCCTTGCCCCGCCCCTCGGGGTTGTACAGCCAGGCGCGCAGCTCCCGCTCCTGGGCCCGGGCCAGCCGGGCCACCTCCCGGGAGTCCTCGGCGTTGCGCTGGATCAGGGTGAGGGTGTGCAGCACGGAGTCATGGACATGGGCGGCGACCTCGGCGCGCTCCTGGGCGCGGATGCGCATGGTCCGCTCCGCCGAGAGGTCCTGGGTCATCCGCACCACCGAGGGACCGGCGAGCAGGGCTATGCCCACCAGGACGGCCAGGGACGCCTGGAGCACGGTGCCCAGGTGCTGGGCCGAGCTCTGCAGGACGACTATGCCGGTGACGCCCGCGCCGACCAGCAGCACCCCGGCCGCGCCGCGGGCCAGTGGCAGCACCCGCTTGCTGCGGCTGACCTCCATCCAGTGGGCCCGGCGGGCGTTGTCCGCCTGCCGCCAGACCAGGGCGACGCCTGCCCCTATCAGCACCAGCGGCCAGACATAGACATTGGCCCGGCCCAGGTGCAGCCGGTCCAGCAGGATGGCGGCGCCCACGATCAGGGCGAGCAGCGCGAAGAGCTGCCCCCGGTCGGGCTTGCGGGCGAACAGCCGGCGGCCGTCCTCGGTCAACTCCTCGTCCGCGCGCGGCGCTTCCACTCCGCCCACGCCCAGCGGGACCACAAACCAGAACACCGCGTACAGCAGGGCGCCGATGCCCTGCGCCATCAGGAGGGCCAGGAACACCAGCCGCACCCAGGACACGGGCACGCCCAGGTGTCCGGCCAGGCCACGCGCCACGCCACCGAGCATCCGCCCCTCGGCGCTGCGGTAGAGCTTGCGCACGGGGGTGGGGTCGGTGGCGGGCAGCGCGTAGGCGGCGCCTGCCCGGGGCTGCGTCGTCGTTGCGCCGGTCATGCCTCGATCGTCACATGGGGGAGGCCGCCGCGGTATCGGGGTCGTCCCTGATCGGACCCGGGGTTCCGGCATGGCCCGTCCCCCTAGTGGCCGTTGAGGCGCAGTCCGTCGCGGACCGCGTCGAAGGCCGGCCGGTAGTGGTCCCACTGGGCATCGGGAGCGGACAGATAGATGGCGTACTCATTGCCGCCCTCCTGCCCGAAGCCCAGGTCGATGGCGCGGAACTTGCGTGCCCGGCCCTGCCAGCTGAACTCCCAGACGGCGGCGGGCCGGCCGCGGTAACGGGTCGGCTGCAGCCGCTCCCGGTGGTACTGGGCCATCTCCGGGTTGGCCTTGGTCTGTTCCTCCACGTCCTTCCAGTGCTGGACGTGGTCGGGTCCGGCCAGGTCCAGCACATCGACCTCGAGGGCGGCCAGACCGGTCGGATCCACGTATCTGACCATCGACTTGACCTGCTTGCGGGTCCAGCCCTCCGGCACCGGAAAGGCGACACCCAGCCCCTTCTCCGTCGCCAGCCGGTAGCCGTGCGGCACCGGCGGCGGCGGGGACGGCGCCGGGGACAAGGGGGCGGACCGGGTCGCGGACGGGGCGCTCGGCTCCGGCCCCGCGCTGTCGTCCTTCCGCTCGCCCGGGGTCAGCACATAGGCCGCCGCCGCCAGGGCCACCACTCCGGCCACCGCCGAGGAGGCCCACAGCGCCGTGCGTCCCCGGCCCGGCCGGGGCTTGGCCGGGTCCGGCTCGGGGGCGGAGAGGGCGGCGGTCGCCGCCACGGCCTCCGGGCCGGCCGGGCCGGCCGGTGGCCGCACCGCGGGGGCCGCCGGGGGTTCCTGGACCGCCGGGGGTTCCTGGGCTGCCGGCGGATTCATCCGGCTCATCTGTTGCATCCGCACCGTCGCCGACTCGGCCGCCGGCTCGCGCAGGATCTGTTCCACCAGCTCGGCCGGGGGCCGCAGCTCCGGTTCCTTGGCCAGCAGCGTCTCCACCAGCCGCGTCAACGGCCCCGCGTTCACCGGGGGTTGCAGCGGATCCACGGCGATCGCATAGGCCGTCTCGACGGGGGTGTCCCGCTGGAACGGGGTACGGCCCTCCAGCGCCTGGTAGAGCGTGGCGCCCAGCGCCCACAGGTCGGCGGCCGGGCTGGGCTTGGCGCCCTTGACCCGCTCCGGGGCGATGTAGTCGATGGAGCCGACCATCTCGCCGGTCTTGGTCAGCGTGGAGTTGCCGGCGGAGTAGGCGATGCCGAAATCCGTGAGCACCACCCGGCCGTCCGCGCCGAGCAGGACGTTGCCCGGCTTGACGTCCCGGTGCAGCACCCCGGCGGCGTGCGCCGCGCGCAGGGCGGCGATCATTCCGCGGCCGATCCGGGCCGTCTCCTCCGGCGTGAGGGTGCGGGACTTGAGGAGGTCACTGAGGGTCCGCGAGGGCACGTACTCCATCACGATGCACGGCAGCCCCTCGTCCTCGACCACGTCGTGCACCACCACCACATTGGGGTGGCTGATCCGGGCCGCGCTGCTCGCTTCCCGGCGGGTCCGCTCATAGAGGGTGGCCAGGTCCTCGTCGGACAGGCCGGGCGGAACGTGCAGACGCTTGACCGCCACCTGACGGGCCAGCAGGGTGTCCTCGGCACGCCAGACGGTGCCCATGCCGCCGCGCCCTATCCGGTCCAGGATCCGGTAACGGCCGGCGAGCAACGGCCCGGACACCGACTCAGTCACCGCACCCCTCCGGTTTCCAGTTACATGTTCGATCAGCCACCCTAACCGGGCGGGTCTCAGGGGTGATCTCAGGGAACGGCCAGGGTCACCACGGATGCCGCGCCGCCGTTCCGGTTGACACCATGTGCCTATGACCGACGCACCCCCCACCGAGAACGCGCAGAACGCGCAGTCCGCGGAGGCGCCACCCGCCGCCCCGTGGGACGCCCGGCCGCCGCTGCGACGCAGCCGCGAGCACAAGGTGCTCTCCGGCGTGTGCGGCGGGCTGGGCCGCTTCGTGGACGTCGACCCGGTGATCTTCCGGGTGGTGCTGGGCGTACTGGCGGTCACCGGCGGCGTCGGGCTGATCGTGTACGGCTTCGCCTGGCTGCTCATCCCGCTGGAAGGCGAGGAGGAGAACGAGGGCCGGCGGATGCTGTCCGGCCGGGTGGAGGGCCCGGCGCTGACGGCGGTGCTCTGCGCGCTGGTCGGCTGCGGACTCTTCCTGTCCATGATCAACAACAGCGGGGCGATGTCCTTCTCGCTCATGCTCTCCTTCGCTCTCATAGGCGCGGCCTACTGGTCCTTCCGGCGCCGGGGCGCCGACGGCGGGGCGGCCGAGCCATCCGCGCCCGGGGTCCAGAAGGCGCACAAGTCCCAGCCGGACGCTCCCCCGGAGACGCTGGCGCCGCCGCCCCCTGGCGCCCCGTCCTGGTGGCGCGACCCGATCACCAAGGACGGCATACCGAGGACGACCGCGGCCGACACCGGCTACCTCTGGGGCCCGGACGACGAGCCGGTCGATACCGCGCCCGTGGCTGCCCCCCGGCGCCCGCCCCGGGTCCACGACGGACGGCAGCTCGGCGGCTGGATCTTCCTGCTGGCCGTGCTGGCCTTCTGCGTCAGCACCAACCTGACCTGGCACGGCCATCCGCTGGGCACCACCCTGGAGATCGGCCTGGCCTGCGCCCTCGGCGTCTTCGGCCTGGGCATCGCGGTCAGCTCCCGGTACGGGCGCACCGGCGGGGGCACGGTGACCACCGCGGTGCTCATCGCCGCCCTGCTGGCCGGTGCCGCCGCCCTGCCCAAGACGGTCACCGCCCACTGGGCCCGGACCACCTGGCGGCCCATCAGTGCCGCCGAGGTGCGCCCCGGCTACCAGATCGGCAGTGGCATCGGCGTGCTGGACCTCACCGGCCTGCCCTGGCCCAAGACCGGCGGACCGGCCGCGCCCACGGTCAGCACCCGCGCGGAGGCCGGAGCCGGGAAGCTGAAAGTCGTCCTCCCTCAGGACGTCACGGCGGACCTGCGCATCGAAACCGGCATAGGCGCCATCCAGTTGCCCGGCACCGACCCCAAGGACGTCGACGTCCAGTTCACCCAGCACAAGCATGTGACGCTGCGGCCGCCGGCCGGGCACGCCTCCCGGGGCACGGTGGAACTACGGCTCAAGACCGGCGTGGGCCAGGTGGAGGTGACCCGTGCGACGGCATGACTTCGAACCCGGCAAACTCGTGGTGGGAATCGTCCTGTTGGGCGGCTGCCTGGCCTATCTCGCCGCGGTCCGTGGCTGGTGGCACTTCCCCTCCTATCTGATCCTGCCCGCCCTGGCCGTCGGCTTCTGCCTGGCCGGGCTGGTGTCCTCCCTGACCTACGCCGTGCGCCGGCACCGGGCCCGCGGGACGGATCCGGTGGAACGGGGGCGGGTGCGGGGCTGATTCGGCGGTGACGGTGGCGGCGGCGGTGGCGTCACCGGCATGTTGCTCACCCGCCGGCCCCTTGGCGAAGGCTTGCACGCCGATATCAGCTGCCCGCAGGCCGACTGCGGGCACGGCCCTGCGGGGCGCGTATCACGCCCACCCGTACTCCCCGGGCGACGAGGCCCCTCAGGTGCGCCCCCGCCAGGAGGCGTCGAGTGAGAGCAAGGGCGCGCCCGCCAGTATCAGTGGCAGCCAAGCCATCAGGTACACCAGGTCGTTGCCGTAGTAGTAGGGCGTGGCCGGCCAACTCACCGTCAGCCAGAGGCTGAGCGAGATCAGCGCCCCGCCGAGGGCGGCGAGACGGGCGAACAGGCCCAGCAAGGTGCCCAGCCCCACGGCCAGTTCACCCACGGCTATGGCGTATCCAAAGCCGGCCGGGGCCTTCAGGGCCAGGTCGACCAGTCCGGGGAGGGCCGCCGTGTCCCGCACCGAGTGCATCAACGCTCCAATGGAGCCGGGCCCGTCGGCCGCCAGGAAGGCGGAGTCGGTGAGCTTGTCCAGCCCCGCGTAGACAAAGGTCACCCCGAGAAAGATCCGCAGCGGGAGCAGTGCGTACCGGGAGAGGTCGGGCCGGCGGGACAGGACGTCCGTCCGTGTGTACCCGCGTGAATTCCCGCGCCCCAGGAGTGCCATGCAGTCCACCGCCTTTCGTTCCCCGGCCGGGATTCCAGCCGCGCCGGCCACGCCAAGCCGTTCCGGCCGGTCCGGCCGGTCCAGCCGCTTCGGCCGATCCGGCCGTTCCCTGACCATACGGAAACGCGGGGCGGCGCGTTCAGGGCTGTGGATGACGGCAGGTTTGTGGAGAACTCCGTCACTCACCCGGTGCGCACGCCCAACTCGCTGCCGTCCAGCCACTGTTGCCAGCCGAGATTCCAGTCGCCATAGCCATTGCCGAAGTGATCCATGGGCTTGCCGGAGCTGCCGGTGACCTGGACCACGTCGCCCTTGCGGCTCAGCCCATAGAGCCATTTGGCGTTCTCGGTGGACATGCCTATGCAGCCATGGCTGACGTTGGCCTTGCCGAAGGACTCGGCGTTGTCGGGCGCGGCATGCACATACTCACCGCTGACCGTCTCCCGCATGCTGAAGTCATAGGAGCCATAGAAACCATCGGGGTGGTTGCGCGGGATGCCGATGGACCGCGAGTCCATCACCACCCGGCCCTCCTTGGCCAGGATGGTCTTGATGCCGTCCCGGGTCCGGTACTTCTTCTCGTCGCCCCCGCTGATCGGAATGGTGCGCAGCGTCTTCCCATTGCGCACCATGGTCAGCGTATGGGCTTTGAGATCAACGGTGTTGACCATGGAGTCCCCTATGGTGAAGGAGATCCTCCGGTCGCGGTCGCCCGCCGTGCCCCCGGCCAGCTTCACTCCCGCGAGACGGGCGTCCAGGGTGACCTTGGTGCCGGCCGGCCAGTAGGTCTCGGGCCGGAAGTGGAGCCTGGTGTCGCCCTTGGACTCGTTCCAGTGCCAGGCTCCGGCGATCTTCGGCGAGGTGGAGACCTTCAGCCGTCCCTCGATTCCGGCCCGCAGCTCCTTGGCCACCTTCCGCTGCTTGAAGACGATGGCGATGGGCTGCCCGACGCCCACGGTCTCACCGCCGGCCGGCGCGATCTCCGGCCGCACCACCCGGGCCGCGCCCGGCAGCATGGCGGCAGGCGGTGCGGGCTTCTCGCTGGTCGCGGGCGGGGTGAGTGAGTCACCACCCCGGGCATCCGGGGCGGCGGCGGACCTCTCCTCGGCCTCGGCACCACCGCCGCAGCCGGTGACGGTCACCGCGGCCAGCGCGAGGGCGGCGGACAGCCCGACGGTATGGGAGGGGAGGCGCATGGTGCTCCTACGGGTTCGTCTTCCGGTTCGGGGCAGGACGAAGCCGGGGTGTCTGTGCCCCGGCTTCCCACCATGCTAAGCAGCGCAAAACAGCATCAAAGGGCCCAGGAGGACGATCCCGCCCCCCTCCCATGGGCGGGGGTCCCGCAGCAGACCCAGGAAGCCGCTCAGTCGAGCAGCTCCGGCTCACTGCGGACGATCTGCTGGTAGAGCGGCTGGTAGTTGATCCACGCCGCGAGGTCATTGCCCAGTTGCCCATGGGTGTGCTTGGCATGACCGGGACTGATGCGCACCGGCTTCCCGGCCGCCTTGGCGGCCAGTTGCACCTGACAGGAGCGCTCCATGGTGATGAACCACCAGGCGGCGGCGTCCACCGAGTCGCCGACGGTCAGCAGCCCATGGTTGCGCAGGATCACGGCCTTGTACGAGCCGAGGGCGGCGGCGATGCGGCGGCCCTCCTCCTCGTCCACCACCACACCGGTGTAGTCGTCGAACAGGGCGTGGTCCTCGTAGAAGGCACAGACGTCCTGGGTGATCGGTTCCAGCAACTCGCCCAGCGAGGACAGGGCCCGGCCGTAGGTGGAGTGGCTGTGCGCGGCGGCCACCACATCCGGCCGGGCCCGGTGTATCTGCGAATGGATGGCGAACGCCGCCTGGTTGACATGGTGGCGGCCCTCCACGACCTGGCCCTGGTGATTCACCATGATCAGGTCGCTGACGGTGATGTGCTTGAAGGACATCCCGAAGGGGTTGACCCAGAAGTGATCCGTGAACTCCGGGTCCCGGGCGGTGATATGGCCCGCGACGCCCTCCTCGAAGCCGAACCGGCCGAAGAGCCGGAGGGCGGCGGCCAGCCGCTGCTTGCGGTAACTCCGCTCATCCGTAACGGACTTGTGCTCCGGCGGCATGGCGAACCGGAGTTTTTCGGCGGGGATGGGGGCGGGGGGCTTGGGCGCCGGCGACTGCCGGGGCTGTACGGACTGCGCCTGCGACTGAGGCTGAGATGGGGGTTGTTGTGGTTCGGGCATCGGCGGATCTCCTCCGGGCGGTCCACGCATATGGGTGCGTGCGAAGTGCGCACCGTGCATGCGCGGAGTGCGTACGAGTTGCGTACGGACCGGAAGCTACCGCCGGGTATTAACCTGGACCAGTACCCAGGGGCCACATGCTGCCAATTGCCCTAGAGCGGCCGCCGCTTGCTGATCGCAGTGAGGTCGATGTCGACGGGGAACGGGACATCAAGCTTCAGCCCCTGCGGGCTCATAAAGACGAGGCTCCCGTCGATCAGCTCGGTACGCCTGGGCAGATGCGGAAGCCGGTCAAGATCCTCCGCCGTCCAACCCCCCGGCGGGGGCACCGGGTAGTTGTACCGCTCATCCAGCTCGAACTCGGGGGCAGCACTCATGGTTGCTCCCATGCCACGGAGTCTCGCGCCCACAGCGAGCCTACCGACCCCAAACCAAGACACCCCACCCAAACGAACGACCGACACCCAAGTCATTGACCGACCACACCCCGGTCACCCACCGATCACCGCGGCCAGCTCCCCCACGCACTCACCAGCAACCGCATGCCCCATCCCCCGCACCGCCACCACCCGCGCCCCCGCGATCACCTGCCCCAGGTGACGGGCGTGAGCCGGGCGCCACACCGGGTCGGCGGGGGACTCCACGACCGTCACCGGCACCGTGTTGCGCGCCAGCGCCTCCGTGCGCACCAGGTCCGACTGGTCGGCCAGCGCATGCGCGGTGGACGGCCGGTGGTGACCGGTGTGTTCGATGATGCGGCGCTCCAGGGAGCGGAATTCCCTGTCGTCAAAGGGGAGTTGATCGCCGTTCAGCAGCCGCCAGTGCGCCACCCGCCGCTCCAGCTCCGCCTCCATGCCATGGTCCGCCACCGGCTGCGCCCAGAACTCCAGCAGCCGGGCGTCCGGACCCGGCAGCTCCGCCACCGGGATCCGCGTTCCGTCCGGCTCCACCAGCGGTGCCTCACTGAGTGCGCAGGTGCCGAACAGGGTGGCACGCGCCACCCGCTCCGGATGGTCGGCCAGGATCAGCTGAACCAGTACGCCGCCCATCGACATGCCGACCAGGTGGGCCCGCCGCACATCATGGGCGTCCAGCACCGCCAGGGCGTCGTCGGCGAGGTCGGCCAGGCGGTACGGGCGCTGCTCATACGCCCAGGTCGAGCGGCCGGTGTCCCGGTGGTCGTAGCGGATCACAAAGTGCCGCTCCGCCAGGGCGTCCACCAGCGCCTCGGGCCAGGTGAGCCCGGCCGCACCCGCGCCCATGACCAGCAGCAACGGCGGATGGGACGGGTTGCCGCGGGTCTCGGTCCACAGCCGGACACCGGACTCGAGATCGATCACACGCTCCATGGCGCACACCTCCGGAATGAGGAATTCAGACGAGACGTCTCGTCTCGCTATCTACCTTAGGGCAGCCCGGCTCTCCCGCACAACAGGCTTTCCTCCTACGCAATTGACCACGGAAATCGCCCCTGAAATGCACCAGGGAACGGGTCTTTCGCACCCCTAGATTCATGGGTGCCGGCCAACTCCCCCGCCCATCGGCACCACCCGCGACCCCGAGGAGCACCCATGAACACCGCCAGCCACGCACACCCCGTCCTGGTGCGGGCCGCCGAGGCCGAGACCGTCCAGGACGGTGCGGCCAGCCTGATCACCCTGCTCACGGACGCGGACGCGACCGGTGGGGCGCTCACCGCCAACCGGGCCACGCTGGCCAAGGGTTCGCCCGGCGCGCCCGCGCACTTTCACACCAAGGCCACCGAGATGTTCCTGGTGCTCGGCGGGAAGATGCGGTTCCTGGTGCGGGACGAGGTGCTCATCCTGGGCCGGGGCGACTTCCTGACGGTCCCGCCGACCGTGCCGCACGCCTTCGCTCCGGCGCCTGGCGAGGAGGCGGAACTGCTGGTGGTCTTCACCCCGGGGCTGCACCGGTTCGACTACTACCGGCTGCTGGAGCGGGTGTACCGCGGCGAGGCGACCGTCCAGGAGATCAGGGACAGTTCGGAGCGCTATGACAACCACTATGTGGAGAGCCCGGTCTGGCGGCGGGCACTGGAAGAGCGCTGAAACGACGACCGCGCCGCCCCCGTCCGGATGGACGGGAAACGGCGCGGTCAGCAGCCGGCAGCGCCGGAAGCTGTTACTCCCACTCGATCGTGGCCGGCGGCTTGCTGGTCACATCCAGCACCACTCGGTTGACGTCACGCACCTCATTGGTGATGCGCGTGGAGATCCGGGCCAGGACCTCGTACGGCAGGCGCGACCAGTCGGCGGTCATGGCGTCCTCGGAGGAGACCGGGCGCAGCACCACCGGGTGGCCGTAGGTGCGGCCGTCGCCCTGGACGCCGACCGAGCGGACGTCGGCGAGCAGCACCACCGGGCACTGCCAGATCTCGCGGTCCAGACCGGCGGCGGTCAGCTCCTCGCGGGCGATGGCGTCGGCCTCGCGCAGCAGGTCCAGGCGCTCCCGGGTGACCTCGCCGACGATGCGGATGCCCAGGCCGGGGCCGGGGAAGGGCTGGCGGAGGACGATCTCGTCCGGCAGGCCCAGCTCCTGGCCGACCATCCGGACCTCGTCCTTGAACAGCTGGCGCAGCGGCTCGACCAGCTTGAACTCCAGGTCCTCCGGCAGGCCGCCCACATTGTGGTGGGACTTGATGTTGGCGGTGCCGGTGCCGCCGCCGGATTCGACGACGTCCGGGTAGAGGGTGCCCTGGACCAGGAACTCGACGGGCTCGCCGCTCTCGTCGCCCTCGGCGATGATCTCGGCCTGGGCCTGCTCGAAGACCCGGATGAACTCCCGGCCGATGATCTTCCGCTTCTCCTCGGGGTCACTGACCCCGGCGAGCGCGACCAGGAACTGCTCCTGGGCGTCGACCACCTTCAGCTGCACGCCGGTGGCGGCCACAAAGTCCTTCTCGACCTGCTCGGTCTCGCCCTTGCGCATCAGGCCGTGGTCGACGTACACGCAGGTCAGCTGGGAGCCGATGGCCTTCTGCACCAGAGCGGCCGCGACCGCGGAGTCCACGCCGCCGGACAGGCCGCAGATGGCGCGCTTGGTGCCGACCTGGGCGCGGATCGCCTCGATCTGCTCCTCGATGACATTGCCGGTGGTCCAGGTGGGCTCGATGCCCGCGCCCCGGTAGAGGAAGTGCTCCAGGACCAGCTGGCCGTGGGTGGAGTGCATCACCTCGGGGTGGTACTGCACGCCGTAGAGCTTCTTCTCGTCGTTCTCGAAGGCGGCCACCGGCACCTGGTCGGTGGAGGCGGTGACGGTGAAGCCCTCGGGGGCGGCGGAGCAGGCGTCGCCGTGCGACATCCACACCGACTGCTCGTCCGGGGTGCCCTCGAAGAGGGTGGAGCCGGACTTGGAGACATGCAGGGGGGTGCGGCCGTACTCCCGGGCGCCGTTGTTGTCCACGGTGCCGCCGAGGGCGGTGGCCATCAGCTGGAAGCCGTAGCACATACCGAAGACGGGGACCCCGGCCTCGAAGATGGCGCGGTCGAGCTGCGGGGCGCCCTCTTCATAGACCGACGAGGGGCCGCCGGACAGGATGATCGCCTTGGGGTTCTTGGCGAGCATCTCGGCCACCGGCATGGTGGACGGAACGATCTCGCTGTAGACCCGCGCCTCACGGACGCGGCGGGCGATGAGCTGGGCGTACTGCGCACCGAAGTCGACAACGAGCACCGGCTCCGCGGTGTGGTCGTGGGCGGCGGCTTGAGTCGCTGATGACACTTCGGCGGCCTTCCGGCGGATCGGGGATGGGTCTCTCTCTTTGTCGATTCTACCGGCGCGCGGGTGCTTGCTTTTGTCTCACCATCCGAATCGCATCCCACTCCGGGCTCCAAAACCGGTCCCGGAGGGGTCCCAAACCAGCCGCAATCCGGCGCCGGGCCCCGCCCCGGACCCGGGCCCGGACCGGCCCCGGATTTATCCCCGGATTGGTTCTGCGGCCGCCCGGAGGCCATACTGAGCCCCATGCGTCAGCACACGACCTTCGTCTTTACGTATGGCACCGGCCCGTCCGGCTGCCATGGTCGTGCTGCTTGAACCACTGACAAGCGACTTCGACACAGCGCCCCGGGCCGGCCCAAGGCCCGGGGCGCTGTGTCGTTTTCCACAGTCTCCACAGGCCGGGGGCCGTTCGCCGGGGCCGGACCCCAGGAGACACGGACATGACCACGGACAGCATCAAGGCCACCGCCAAGGACGCCGGCAAGGACACCGGCGCCCGCACCCCGGAGGCGGCCGGCATGATCACGGACGCCCGGGAGCGGATCGACGAGCTGGACGGCCGCATCATCGGGCTGATCCAGGAGCGGATGGCCGTCTCCTCGGCGATCCAGCGCGAGCGCATCGGCTCCGGCGGGCGGCGGATCAGCTTCTCCCGGGAGATGGAGGTGCTCCACCACTACAGCGAGCAGCTGGGCCGCAGCGGTACCGCGCTGGCGATGACCCTGCTGGAGCTGTGCCGGGGCCGGGTCTGACCGCCGCCGGACGCCCGGGCGCGGGGAAACCTGGCGCCCGGCCCATCACTCGTACGAAGCGTGACCGGCTCGGGACGGGCTTCGTTGGACGGGTTGCCGCGCCAGCCAGGAGCGGCCTCTCCCCCGAGCCCGGTCTCGCCCGGGCGGGGAAACCCCAAGAAATCCACGCGTGGCCTCCGCCCCCGTTCAGCTGGGCGCCCGACATCGACGGGGCGGAACCACCGGAGTGTGAGACGCGCCCGGACGCGCCTCATGGGACCTCGCTCCGGTGGCGGTGATCGGTCAGCAGGGGACAGCAGCCCGGTCGCCATCCAAGGGCGGCCGGTTCCGGGGACGCCTGGAGCCGGCCGTATCCGGCCCGAACGGTTGCGCCCGGCCAGGTCCATACCCCACGATGCAAAGGGAACACCAAGTCCCTTGCCCAGCACCGACATTGGTTCAACCACTTCCCCAGCCAGCGGCGCTCCCCCCGGCGCCGCGCCGCGGCACCGGGCCACCCTGACCCTCGGTGCCGGCACTCAAGGGCCCCGTGGCCGTCCGCTCGCCCCCGCGTAGACGGCCCGGGGCCCTTCGCCTGCCCGGCGCACCCCGCCGCGACCAGGTGAGATCAATCACACCCCGGGCGGTTCCGGCCCCGTACAACCCTTCATTGGGGCGACTGGTCATGTACGTGCTAACGCACTGATCCCGGGAGAGGGCTCCATGAAGCTTCGCCGTGCTCTGGTGGCGGTGGCCGCCGCTGCCACCGTCGGCCCCGCCGCGCTGCTCACCGCGACGTCCGCCATGGCGGCGGAGCAGCCGTCCGCCACCGTGACGCCCAGCGCCACGACCACCGCCGGCCCGGAGCAGCCTCCCAAGTCCCCTGATCCGGCGGCGACTCGGCCCGGCACGGCCCCGGCCACCGCCCCGTCCACCACTTCCACCGCCACCTCCACTTCCACCGCCACGGCGCCGGAACCGTCCGCGAGCACCACCACGGCCGGGCCCACCGCGACCGCCACCCCGACCCCCTGCACGGCGGACTCCGCCCTCGCCCGGACCGAACTGCACGGCCTGCCCGGCCAGTTGGTGGCCGGCTCGGGCTGGCATGAGTTCACCTACCGGGTGAGCAACACCTCCGCCCGGGAGCTGCACTCGGTGGCCGCCTATGTGGAGGTCTTCTCCTACCGGGGTGCCACCGAGACCAGCGAGCACCTGCGGCTGCAGTGGTACGACCCGGGCGCCCGCCGGTGGCAGACCATCCGCTATGGCTCCGGCTACTTCGCCGAGGTGCCGGTGCTGCGGCCGGGTCACCATGCCAACGCCCGGCTGCGGCTGGCGGTCGACGCCAAGGCGCCCGCCGGGACCGGGGCCGCCTTCCAGGTCGGCTACTACCGCACCGCCGACCACGGCTGCGGCTACTCGCCGGGCACCTCCTACTCCTTCGAGGTGCTGGCGGCCGGCAGCAAGCCGGAGCATCAGGGTGAGGCCAGGCCCACGGACAAGTCGGACTCGGAGTCCAACCGGCCCGCGCCGCAGGGCGAGTTGTCCAAGCTGCCGGTCACCGGCGAGCTGGCCCATACCGGTTCGTCCTCGGCGATGCCGGCGCTGGGGGCGCTGAGCGGGGCCGCGGTGCTCGCCGGGGCCGGGGCGGTGGTGCTTTCCCGGCGGCGCGCCACGGGTAGGGGCCACCGCTAGGCGTTCAACTGCGGACCGTGGGTGGCTGGTCGCGCCCACGCGGTGGAGCCGCACATCACTGCTGCCCCGCGCCCCTTAAGGGGCCCCTTCGGGGCACCCCTTGGGCGGCACCTCCGGCACCGGAAGGAAAGGCAGCCGCAGGGCGCCGAACGCCCCCTCGGGGACCGCGGGATGGCGGGGGGCCACCGCGGTCAGCGGCCGGTACTCCTCGTCCTGGGCGGGCCGGGGGTCGGCCTCGCCCTTGTTGGGCCACAGCGCCATGGCCCGTTCCGCCTGGGCGGTGATGGTCAGCGACGGGTTGACGCCCAGGTTGGCGGAGACCGCCGCCCCGTCCACCACCGAGATCCCCGGGTGCCCGTAGAGCCGGTGGTAGGGGTCGATGACCCCGCTGTCCCGGTCGGCGCCGATCGGGCAGCCGCCCAGGAAGTGCGCGGTCAGCGGGGTGCCGATCAGCTCGCCGACGTTACTGCCGGCGAACCCGTTGATCTCCCGGGCCAGTTGGGTGGCCGCCTCGGCCGCCTCAGGGATCTGCTGGGGGTTGGGGGCGCCATGCCCCTGCCGGGCGGTGAGCAGCCCCTTGCCCGGTCCCCGCTTCCGCCGGTACGTGGTCAGCGAGTTGTCCAGGGACTGCATCACCAGGGCGATGATGGTGTGTTCGGACCAGCGGCGGTTGGACAGCGAGCGGAGCAGCAGCAGCGGGTGGCGTGCGCACCGGCCGGCGAAGGCCACCGCCCGGGGCGCCCGGGTGCCCACCGGCACCTGGAGGACGGACAGCAGGCCCATGGCGTTGGACCCCTTGCCGTACCGCACCGGCTCGATATGGGTGTCGGGGTTGGGGTGCACCGAGGAGGTGATGGCCACGCCCCGGGTGAAGTCGGCCTTCCGCTCGCCATGGGCCTTGCGGTAGCGGCGGTCGTCGGTCTGCGCGCCGCACAGCGCCTCGGAGTTGGTGCGGGTCAGCTCGCCCAGCCGGGCGGAGAGCCGGGGCAGGGTGCCGGTGTCCCGCATGGTGTGCAGCAGCGTCTGGGTGCCATAGGTGCCGGCGGCGATCACCACCTGTCCGGCGCGCAGCACCCTGGGCCGCGCCCGGCGCCGGTCGGTGGGGACGATGGCCACCCGGTGGCCGCCGTCGGGGTGTTCACCCACCGCGAGGACCGTGGTCATCGGGTGGATCACCGCCCCGGCCCGTTCGGCGAGGTGGAGGTAGTTCTCGTTGAGGGTGTTCTTGGCGCCGTGCCGGCAGCCGGTCATGCACTCGCCGCACTCGGTGCAGGCCCGGCGGGCGGGTCCCGCGCCGCCGAAGTAGGGATCGGGCACCTCCTGGCCCGGCCGGGCCCGTACCGTGCCGTCGGCGTCCTGTCCGTCCCCGAAGAACACGCCGACCGGGGCCGGGTGGAAGGTGTGGCCGATGCCCATCCGCTCGGCGGCCGCCTTGAGATGGACGTCGGAGGGCGTGGTGGTCGGGTTGAGCCGGACGCCCAGCATCCGCCGGGCCTGTTCGTAGTACGGGCCCAACTCCCGCTGCCAGTCGGTGATGCCGGCCCACTGGGGGTCGTCGAAGAAGGCCCGGGGCGGGACATAGAGGGTGTTGGCGTAGTTGAGCGAGCCGCCGCCCACGCCCGCCCCGGCCAGCACCATCACCTTGCCCAGCAGATGGACGCGCTGGATGCCGTAGAGGCCGAACCGGGGCGCCCAGAGGTAGTTGCGCAGGTCCCAGGAGTTCCTGGGCAGGGTCTCGGGGGTGAAGCGGCGGCCCGCCTCCAGCACCCCCACCCGGTAGCCCTTTTCGGTCAGCCGCAGGGCGGCCACCGCGCCGCCGAAGCCCGAGCCGACCACGATCACGTCATAGTCCACGCCGCCGCCCTCCTCAGCGCAGCCGCAGCGTCTTCAGCGCCCGCAGCCCGCCGGTCAGCAGCCGGGCGTACGCCTGGTCGTCCAGGCCGAAGGCCGGTGCCATCGGCATCACCCGCTGCTCGGCGACGGTCTGTGCCTCGGTGAACTTCATGATGCCCTCCGCCCCGTGCCGGCGGCCGAGGCCGGAGTCGCCCATGCCGCCCATGGGCGCCCGGACGCTGCCATAGGCCGCCGCATAGCCCTCGTTGACATTGACCGTGCCGCTGCGCAGCCGGGCCGCCACCGCCCGGCCGCGGCGGGCATCGCGGGTCCAGACACTGGAGTTGAGGCCGTAGGGGGTGGCGTTGGCGCGCTCCACGGCCTCGTCCTCCTGGTCGAAGCGGTAGACGGAGACCACCGGGCCGAAGGTCTCCTCGGCGCATACCGTCATCTCCGGGCCGACGCCGTCCAGGATGGTCGGCTCATAGAACAGCGGCCCGATGTCGGGGCGGGGGCGGCCGCCGGCCAGGACCGTGGCGCCCTTGGCCACCGCGTCCTCCACATGCCGGGTCACGGCGGCCAGTTGGCGCTCGGAGGCCAGCGATCCCATGTCGGCGCCATAGGCCAGCGAGGCGCCCAGCCGCATGGCCCGGGTACGGGCGGTGAAGCGGTCCAGGAACCTGCCGGCGACGGAGGAGTGGACGAACAGCCGCTCCACCGAGATGCACAGCTGGCCGGCCGAGGAGAAGCAGGCGCGCACCGCGCCGGCCGCGGCCTTGTCCACATCGGCGTCGTCCAGCACCACCATGGCGTTCTTGCCGCCGAGTTCCAGGGAGCAGCCCACCAGCCGGACGGCGGCGCCCTGGGCGACCTCGCGGCCGGTGCGGGTGGAGCCGGTGAAGATGACATAGTCGGCGTGGGCGACCACCGCCGGGCCCACCACCGGTCCCTCGCCCAGCACCACCTGCCAGAGATCTTCCGGAAGCCCTGCCTCCACCAGAAGTTCGCGGGCCCACAGGGCGGTGAGCGCGGTCTCGGTGTCCGGCTTCATCACCACCGCGTTGCCGGCCGCGAAGGCGGGCAGGGCGTCGCCCACGGAGAGTTCCAGCGGATAGTTCCAGGGCGCGATCTGCCCCACCACCCCACGCGGCACTCGCAGTTCGGTGACCTTGGTGAGCAGCGGGAGGACGCCGATGTGCCGGCGCGGCCGCAGATAGCCCGGGCCGGCCAGGCCGTAGTGGCGGGCGGCCACCGCGACCGCCTGCACCTCCTCATGGGCGTGCAGCCGGGCCTTGCCGGTCTCCAGCTGGATCAGGTCCAGGACCTCCGACTGGCGGGCCAGCAGCAGGTCGTGGAAGCGGGTGAGGACCGCGGCCCGGGAGCGCACCGGCACCCCGGCCCAGCGGCGCTGGGCCGCGCGGGCCCGGGCGAAGGCCGCGGCGACATCCTCGGGGGTGGATTCCGGCAGTTCGGCGAGGACCTTGCCGGTGAACGGCGTGTGGCTGACGGTGCGGCCGGTGCCGGCCACCGGGTGCGTCAGCCGGGCCACCAGCTCGGGGGTGACCACATCGGCCGCCGTGCGTCCGGCCGGAGGGGCCACCGGGTTGCCGCCGCCGGTGGATTGGTGCCGCGAGTGCGCTGCAGTCATGAGGGCGAGCGTAGGGGCGCTCCCCCGGTTTTGGTACCCGCCGGTAGCCCCTGGGGGCAGGACGGCCGGCGGTCGCGTCAGGAACCCGAGGACGGCCGGGTTCTGGCGAAGGTGTCCAGCACGGTCCGGAAGTAGCGGCGGCCCTCCTCCGACTTGGCCTCCGGGGCGGAGACCCAGACGTCGTACATCTTGTCCGCCTCGTTCCAGCTGAGGTCGTAGGTGTGCCGAGGGCCCTCCGCCCTGTCGAAGCCGTCCCAGGTGAACTCCCAGGTGGCGGCTGACCCGCCGCGGTGCCGGGTCTGCGCCACCCGGCCGTCGCGGTAGCCGGGGTAGCGGTCCGGGGCCTGGGAGGCGGAGGTGCGCATGGTGCCGATGGGGCCGCCGTCCTGCGGGTCCTGGATGAGGATGCCGATGCGGAACTCCTTGCCGGGCGAATAGTAGAAGACCCGGGGCGGTTCAAAGGAGCGGGCGTAGCCGTCCGGCACGGCGAACGCGAAGCCGGCCGGGTCCTGGACGGCGTGGAAGCCGTCCGGCGCGTTCACGGCGGCGGTGGCCGGCGCGGGCGGCGGGGAGGAGGCGGCCGGTGCGGTGGTGGGCGGCCGCGCCGGGGAACGGCTCGCGGAGCGGGCCGCCTTGGCGTCCTCCCGGTCCTCGTGCCGGTCCAGCAGGGTGGCGGCCACCCCGGCCCCCAGCCCGGCCAGGGTGATCACGGCCAGCGCCGCCAGCAGCGCGGTACGGACCCGGGCGGACCGCCGGGGCGCGGCCGCGGCGCCCGGGGGCGCGGCGGGTGTGGGCACACTGCGCTGGGTCGGTGTGTAGTGCACCGAGGGGGCGGGTGTCCGGCCGGTCTCCAGGTATCCGCGCAGCAGCCGCTCCGCCTCGTCCCCGGCCATCCGGCGGGCCGGGTCCCGCTCCAGCAGCCCGCGCACCACGGGCAGCAGTTCACCGGCCGACTCCGGCGGGCGGATCTCGTCATAGACCACCGCGTGCAGGATGCCGCCCAGGGAATCACGGCGGAACGGGGATTCACCGCTGAGCGCGGCGCACAGCAGCACCCCCAGCGACCACAGGTCGGACTCCGGCCCGGCCCGGCCGCCGGACATCCGCTCCGGCGCGGTGTACTCGGGCGAGCCGACGAAGGCCCCGGTGTCGGTGAGCGTGGTGGCGCCGGGGACCTGGGCGATCCCGAAGTCGGTGAGCACCACCCGGTCGGTGCCGGACTCGATCAGGACATTGGGCGGTTTGATGTCCCGGTGCAGTACGCCCCGGTCATGGGCGGCGCGCAGCGCGCCCAGCAGGGCGATCCCGATGCGGGCCGCCTCCCGGGGGCCGACCGGGCCCTCGGCCGCCAGCCGGTCGGCGAGCGAACGGCCGTCGATCAGCTCCATCACGATCCACGGGCGGCCGTCCTGCGCCACGATGTCATGCAGCACCATGACATTGGGGTGCTTGATCAGCGCCACCGTGCGGGCCTCCCGGAGGGTGAGGTCCTGCCGCTGTCCCGCGCCGTCCTCGGTGTGCAGCTCCTTCACCGCCACCTCGCGGCCCAGGAGTTCATCGGTGGCACGCCAGACGGTGCCCATGCCGCCCCGGCCGATGCGGCGGCCCAGCCGGTAGCGGCCGGCGATCAGACCGTCCTGCGCGTCACCGTCCACGGCGAAGCTCCCCATGCGCACATCTTGCCGCACGGGGCCCCGCCAGGGGCGCGGGCGGTCGCGTCATGCGGCTCCGCCGCGTGGGCGCGACCGGCCACCGGCAGCCCGCACACGGAACACGACCGGTGAGGGCGCCGCCCGGGAACCTTCGTTCCCCGGCCGGGCCAAGAAGGACGGATAGCGGACAGCCGGCGACCTGGACGGCCCCTACCCTCACCCCCATGAGCACCCTCCGCATCACCGACGGCCAACGCCGCGCCCGGCTGGCCCGCCGTCACCTCCTGCTGCCGGCGCTGCGCGCGGACACCGTCGAGGCGGTGGCCGACGCCCTGGTGGGGCTGCATGCCAGCGATGCCGCCACGGTGTACCTGTCCGCCGGTGCCCGGCTGGCCGCGCCCTCCCCCGACGAGGTGGAGCGCGCCCTCTACCAGGATGTGACGCTGGTGAAGCTGCTCTCCATGCGGCACACCCTGTTCGCGGTGACCCTCGACATGGCGCCGTATGTGGAGTCCTCCACGGGCCGGGCGATCCAGGCCCGGGAGCGCCGGACGGTGCTGAAATTCCTGCGGGAGCATGGCGAGGACGGCACCGCGTGGGACGAGCGCCGGCTGGCCGCGGTGGAGCGCCGGGTACTGGACGTACTGGCGGCCCGTGGCGAGGCCACCACCGCCGAACTGGCCCAGGAGATCCCGGCGTTGCGGGAGTCGGTCATCGTCTCGCGCGGCAAGCCGTACCAGTCCCGGCAGAGCGTGGGCAGCCGGGTGGTGCGCCTGCTGGCCTGTGACGGTCAGCTGCGGCGGGCCCGGCCGCGCGGCTCCTGGACCAGCAGCAGCTACCCCTGGGCGCCGGCTCCCCGGCTGCCGGAACTGCCCGAGCGGGAGGCCAGGGCCGAACTGGCCCGGCGCTGGCTGGCCGCCTTCGGCCCGGCCACCGAGGCCGACCTCAAGTGGTGGACCGGCTGGACGCTGCGCGACACTCGCGGGGCCCTGGCCGATATGGGTGCCGTCCAGGCCGAGTTGACGGACGTGGGCACGGGGTACGTACTGCCGGACGATCCGGAGGAGCCGGACCATGCGGAGGAGCCGGCGCCCTGGGCGGCGCTGCTGCCCGCGCTGGACCCGACCGCCATGGGCTGGCGCGGCCGTGACTGGTATCTCTCCCCCGGGGACGTACCCGCCCTGTTCGACCGGGCGGGCAATATCGGCCCCACCGTGTGGTGGAACGGCCGCATTGTGGGCGGCTGGGCCCAGCGGGCCGACGGTGAAGTGGTGTGGTGCCTGCTGGCGGATGTGGGCCGTGAGGCGACGGTAGCGATCGAGGACGAGGCCCGGCGGCTGGCCTCCTGGCTGGGTACGGTGCGGGTCACACCCCGGTTCCGTACGCCCCTGGAGCGCGAACTGGTCCGGTGAGCGACATGGTTGAGCGACATGGTTGAGCGGTATCGGTTGAGCGGCATGGGTGCGAGCGGGGGCGCGGGAGGAGCGAAATGCGCCTGTTCTGGGCATAGATGACCCCATGAGGGCGCAACCCACCGCTTGACCGCGACGTCATCAACCCAGGGGTGGACGTGGCCGAGAACAGCAGCACCCAGGACATACCGGCGCGCGGGCCGGCCGACTTCGCACCGCGCCTGGCCCTGGCCCGGCGGATACTGACCACCGGGGCCGCCGAGGATGCCGCGGCCGTCTTCCGCGCCCTGTGCGCGGAGGCGGCCGAGCACCGGCTGGTGGCCGAACAGGCCGCCGCCCTCCAGGGGCTGGGCGACTGCGCCCTGGAGTCCGGCGAACCGGCGGCCGCCCGCGACCACTTCGCCCAGGCCGAACTCCTGCTCGCCGGTGAGCCCCTGGCGCACCGGGTGCCGGCCCTGCGCGGCCGGGCCACCGCCCATCTGCTGGCCGGCGAACTGCGCTACGCCTGCCATCTGCTGCAGACCGCCATCGACGAACTGTCCACCGCCGGGCCGGATGACCCGCAATCGCTGCTCGCGCTGCACACCGCGGCCATCGGCCCCTATATGGACATGGGGGCGTACGCCCGGGCCGCGCACGCCGCCGAACTGGCGCTGGCGCTGGCCCCGCTGGTGGACAACCCCACCCTGGTCGCCGGCACCCACCGGGCGGTCGCCCGGACGCTGGTGGCCGAGGGCCGGATCGCCGAGGCGGGCCGCTCGCTGGCCAAGGCACAGGAACTCTACGAACAGCTGAGCATCCGCACCGAACTGGCGCACTGCCACTGGATGCGCGGCTATGTGCACGCCCAGGAGGGCGATCTGGACGCCGCCGAACATGAACTGCGCACCGCCCGCGAGATGCTGGCCGCCAAACGGGCCGCGCTGTTCACCGGCCAGGTCGAGGTGGAACTGGCGGATGTGCTGCGGCGGCGCGGCAAGGCGGCCGAGGCTGCGGAGCTGCTGCGCCCGCTGCTGGCACCCTCGGCGCTGGGCGACGAGCGGGGCGCGGTGCACGCGGGCGGGGCGCACCGGCTGCTGGGGATCATGGCGGAGGAGGGCGGGGACACCGAGGCGGCGGAGGAGCACTACTGCGCGGCGCTGTCCCTGCTGGAGCGCACCGGCGCGGCCGGCGATCTGGCCGATCTATGCCGGTTGTTGGGCGATCTGCTGTGGCGGGGCGGCCGCACCGAGGCGGCGCTGGGCGCCTACCGCACCGGACTGGGGCACCGGGCGGCGCCCGGCACCACCACCCTGGGCCCGTGCTGACCCGCCCGCAACGGGTAGGCGCACCGGTGCTCAACGGGCGTGTGGCGCCAGCAGCTTGTCCCAGCCCCGCCGCAGCGCCCGGTACTCCTCGCCGCAGCCGCGCGCCCGTTCATCGGTGAGCAGAGTGCCGTCGATCAGCCGGTCGGCCTCCTTGGGCCGGGAACCATAGAGGTAGCAGCGGTAGTTGGCGGCGCGCACCGCGTCCGGGGCGTGTTCGTCGGAGGGGTCGAAGTCCTCCTCGTCCTCGTCGCCGGCGGCGGACTGGGCGTAGTTGTCGGCGGCGGCCAGCAGGCCGTCCCGGCCCTGGGCGCCACGCGGGATCATCCGGTACGCCGCGAACTGGTCGGCGACATCCTCCTCATGGCCGGTGAAGGGGAGTTGAAGCTTGTCCGCCAGGGCGTGCGCGGCCTCGTGGTAGAGCGATTCGGTGATCACACCGGCGGTCCGCCCGTCCGGGTCCTCGTCCCGGGCGGCCTTGAACATGGCGCGCACCTCGTCCACATAGTCGTAGCAGAGGACGATCCGGCCCTGCTCATCGTCGTATTCGGGGTAGTCGCTGTCCCCGTCACAGGTGCGGCTGACTATGCGTATGGGCTCCGGGAGGCGCACAGTGCGGTTGAGGTCGTCCGCGACCCGCTCCGGCAGCCGGTGCTTGCGCAGGAAGGGCCGCTCGTCGGCACCGTCGTCCCGGGGTTCCGCATAGGAGACCGTCACCCTGCCGCTACCGGCCGGGGCCGCGGACTGCGCCTTTCCGCCGCAGCCGGTCGCCAGCACGGCGCAGGCGGTGACGGCAACGGCGCTGTGAAACCGGATCCTGGCGTTGAGCAGCATAAACAGCACTCTGCCCGACGGCGGGCCGGGAAGGAAAATCCTAAAGATCCCGGAAGATGTGGTGCGCCTGTCAGTGCGGCAGGCTGGAGATGCCCATGGGACGAGGGAGTGGCGAGTGATCCGTGTTGCGGTGGTGGACGACGAACGGCTCGTCCGGTCCGGGCTGCGGATGATCCTGGGCTCGGCCCCGGATATCGAGGTCGTCGCGGACTGCGGCGGCGGGCAGGCCGTGGACACCGTGCTCGCCCACGCCCCCGAGGTGGTGCTGCTGGACATCCGGATGCCGGATGTGCCGGGGCTGACCGTGCTGGCGGAGCTGCGCGCGCTGCCCCGGCCGCCGGTGGTGGCCATGCTCACCACCTTCGACGCCGATGAATATCTGGCCGCCGCGCTGACCGCCGGGGCCTCGGGCTTCCTGCTCAAGGACACCGACCCCGAACAGCTGGTACGGGCGGTGCGCACCCTGGCGGCGGGCGGCAGTGTGCTGGACCCCGGGGTGACCCGGGCGGTGATCGGCGGCTATCTGGCCTCGGAGGCCAAGGGCACGGCGGTCCGGGCGGTGGGGACGCTGACCCCGCGCGAGCGGGAGGTGCTGGGCCACCTGGCCGCGGGGCTGGCCAATCCGCAGATAGCCGAGCGGATGGGGCTGGCGCCCAGCACGGTCAAGGACCATGTGCGGGCGGTGCTGGTCAAGCTGGGCGGGGTCAACCGGGTGCAGGCGGCGGTGGTCGCGGACCGGGCCGGGCTGCTGGGCACGAGTGGTCCGGCGGGCGGGGACGGGTCCCGGTGAGCCGTTTTCCGCGCTGGGCACCGGTGGTCCTCCCGGCGCTGCTGGCGCTGGCGGAGGCGTTCCTGGTCAATGGGATAGCCCCCGGACTGCCGCTGGCGCTGTCGCTGCTGGCCGCCGTGGCGCTGCCGGCCCGGCGGCGCTTCCCGGTGACCGTCTTCCTGCTGACCCTGCCCGGGATCTATATCGGCTACATCTGGTTCGCACCGCTGATCGCGCTCTACACGGTGGCCGCCCGCCGCCCGGACCGCCGGCTGCTGACGGGGTGCGGGCTGCTGCTGGCGGCCGCGCACTTCCTGCCGTACCCCCTGTCCCACCTGTCGCTGAGCCCGCACCGGCAGGTGGCGCTGGACCTGGTGGACGCGGTGGCCGACGCCATCACCCCGATCGCGGTGGGCCTGCTGGCCCGTACCCGGCGGGAGCTGGCCGCGCGCCTGGCGGAGCTGACCCGCAGCCGGGAGCGCGAGGACCGGCTGCTGGCCGACCGGGTGCTGGCCACCGAGCGGGCCCGGCTGGCCCGGGAGATGCACGATGTGGTCGCCCACCAGGTCAGCCTGATCAGCCTGCAGGCCGGGGCGGTCCTGGTCAGCACCAAGGACACCCGGGCGCGGGCGGGCGCGCGCACCATCCGCGAGCTGTCCGTACGGACCCTGGACGAACTGCGGCATATGGTCGGCATCCTGCGCGCGGCGGGCGCCGACACCGAGGAGCTCACTCCCCAGCCCGAGCTGGACGACCTGCCCCGGCTGCTCGAGCTGAGCGCGCTGAACGTGACCTTCGAGAACGCCATGAGCCCGGCCGGGCGGCACTCGGAGGCGGTGGAACGGGCCGCCTTCCGCACCGTGCAGGAGGCACTGACCAATGTGCGCAAACACGCCCCCGGCGCGGCGGTACGGGTGCGGCTGAGCGAACCGGACGGCGGGCTGCGGGTGGAGGTCCGCAACGGCCCTCCGGACGCGGCGGTACCGGCCCCCGGCCTGCCCGGCGGCGGCCACGGCCTGGTCGGCCTGCGGGAACGGGCCCAGAGCCTGGGCGGCACGCTGCGGGCGGAGCCCACGGAGGACGGCGGCTTCGTAGTGCGGGCCGACTTCCCGGCGCCCTAAGGGGCGCCCTGGGGGCGCGGGGCAGCGTCATCATGCGGCTCCGCCGCGTGGGCGCGGCCAGCCACCACCAACCCGCAGCCGCCCGACCGCATAAGCAACCCCGTTCCCAGCGGAGCGCTACGCGGAGCGCTTACGCGGACAACGGGTCCGCACCCTCCTCCGTCGCACTGGCCAAATCGGGATAGACCTCGAACAGCCGGCGCACCCCCAACGCCGCCAGCACCCGGTTGACGTGCGACCCCTCGACCGCCCCCTGCGCGGGCAGGATCAGCCGCAGCCGGCCCTGGCAGGACCGCAGCAGCCGCCGGGCGGCGATCAGCACCCCCACCCCGCTGGAGTCACAGAACCGCACTTCGGCCAGGTCCAGCACCAGACTCCGCCGTCCCTCGGCCACCGCCTCATGGACATGCTGGCGGACCGCGGGGGCGGTCACCAGATCCATCTCGCCGCAGACCTGGAGCACGGCCCAGTTCCCCCGCTCGTGCTCCGACACCTTCAATGCCACGCGCCCGAGCCCTTTCACTCGTCGTTCTCCGGGTTTCGGAATGAGCCCTTCCGCGGTAAGGCCGCCCGGCGCACGCCTGCGGTGCGCATCAAGATCGATGACTGGCATGGGCCGGCCGCCGCTGAGCCTATGCCCAGCCCTGAAGCGGTCCTTCCCCGGGATTCCCCGGGATACGGTCACACCCGCATAACACATCGGCACATTCGGCCAGGGCCGATCCACGCCGATCGACCAGAACGCCATAAAGCGAACATAGCCATACCAGCCAGAGCCCTGACGTGGGCAGCGATCACCGGTTTTCGCCCCGAAGGAGCGATCACCGTCCGACCCGCCCACTACATTCGATGAGCATGTGACAGTGGGCGGGGAGCGTCTTTGGGCATCAGTACGACGTACACCCATGCGAGACACCTGGGTGAGCACGCACGGCACGGGCACGGCACAAGGCGCGGCACCAGGCAAGCGATCAGGGGGCGACATGACGAACGAGGCACCACCCCGGTGGGACCGCAGGATGCAGCAGCGACTGGCGCATGGCGAGGCCGCCGCCCTCGGTGAGCTCTACGACCGCTTCGCCTCCCTGGTGCACGGCCTGGCCCACCGGGTGCTGGGCGACGAGGCCGGCGCGGACCGGGTCACCCGCGAGGTCTTCGGCCATGTCTGGGAACACCCGGAGGAGTACGACCCCAAGGACGGCTCGTTACGCTCCTGGGTGGCCTCACTCACCCACCGGCAGGCGGTCGCCCGGCTGCGGCGGGAGGCGAGCGAGGGCGCCGCCGGACCACGGGAGATCGAGGAGAAGGTGCACGCCGCCTCCGCCGCCGCCCGCGCCGACTACATCGTCAGCTCCATGCCCGCCCCGCTGCGCGAGGCCCTGGACCTGGCCTACTTCCACCGGCTGGACTGCGCCCGGGCCGCCGCCGGCCTGGGCGTCACCGAGGACGAGGCCCGCCGCCGGCTCCGCCTCGGTCTGCAACTGCTCTCCACCGCACACCAGGGGCCCCGCCGGCCCCAGGCCATGGCGCCGCCGGATGCCGGGAGTCCACGATGAGCCCGGCCGTCCCCCACAAGCTGCTCAAGTCCCTGCTCGGCGCCTGGGCGCTGGCCGCCTGCTCGGCGGAGGAGACCGCCGCCGTGGAGACCCATCTGACCGACTGCGCCGACTGCGCGGAGGAGGCCCTGCGGCTGCGGGACGCGGTGGCGCTGCTGCACCCCGAGGACAGTCTGGACCTGGATCCGGCGCTGCGCTCCCGGGTGCTGGCGCACTGCCTGGGCCGCCGCCCGGCCCGGGTTCCGGTGCCCGCCTGGGCGGTGCCGTACTAGGCGGAGACCGCCCGGCTGGACGCCCTGCTGCGGGACATCGACGAGGCGGACTGGCGGGCTCCGGTGCGGCTGGCCTGGTTCGACGGCCGGCG
Organism: Streptomyces sp. NPDC052396; assembly: GCF_044593195.1. Classification (NCBI taxonomy): domain Bacteria; kingdom Bacillati; phylum Actinomycetota; class Actinomycetes; order Kitasatosporales; family Streptomycetaceae; genus Streptomyces; species Streptomyces sp. NPDC052396. The sequence goes on along the minus strand of NZ_JBIUAW010000006.1, from coordinate 203,865 downwards.
CCCGGCCACCCGGGACGCCACCGTGGCCACGGTGATCAGCCATCTCACCGCGGTGGACGGCCTGATCGCCGAGGCCCTCGGCCCGTCCGGTCCGCTGACCGCCGGCCCGTCCGCCGCCCGCACCGGGGCCCCGGACGAGGGCGGCCGCCCGGTCACCGAGGTGCGCGGGCACTGGCGCGAACAGGGGCGGGCCCTGGTCCGCTCGGTGTCCTTCGCCGACGACCGGATCGCCCAACTGCCCGTGGACTACGGCACGTTCAGCCTGCCGATGAGCGATGCCTTCCTGGACCGCGCCTTTGAGTGCTGGGTGCATGCCGAGGACATCGCCGAGGCGGTGGACTACCCCTATGGGCCGCCGGCCCCGTCCCACCTCAACCACATGATCGACCTGGCCGCCCGGATGCTGCCCCGGGTGATCGCCAGGCGCCGCCGGGCCGGACTGGCACCGCCGCCGCACATGCTGCGCTCGGCCGCCGCCGCGGGCCGCTCGCTGCACCTGGAGATCGAGGGCAGCGGCGGCGGCCACTGGTACATCGCGCTGGACTCGCCCACGGTCACCGCCGCCCGCGAGGCGGAGGTGGCCCATGTGGCCCTGGAGGGCGTGGAGTTCTGCCGGCTGGCCGCCGGGCGGATACCCCCGCAGGAGGCGGCCGCCGGGCAGGACGGCGACCTCGAGGCGATCCGCGATGTGCTCTTCGCGACCGCCTCGCTGTCCCGGCCATGACGGGGGTCAGGCGAAGACGACGGTACGGCTGCCGTTGAGGAGCACCCGGTGCTCGCTGTGCCACTTCACGGCACGAGCGAGCGCCTGGCACTCCACGTCCCGGCCCACCGCCACCAGCTGTTCCGGGGTCACCTGGTGTCCCACCCGCTCGACCTCCTGCTCGATGATCGGGCCCTCATCGAGGTCGGCGGTCACATAGTGGGCGGTGGCACCGATCAGCTTGACGCCCCGGGCGTGTGCCTGGTGGTACGGCTTGGCGCCCTTGAAGCTCGGCAGGAAGGAGTGGTGGATGTTGATGATCCGGCCCGACAGCTCCTTGCAGAGGTTGTCGGAGAGCACCTGCATATAGCGGGCCAGCACCACCAGTTCCACGTTCTCCGCGCGGACCAGCTCCAGCAGCCTGGCCTCGGCCTCCGACTTGTTCTCCTTGGTCACCGGGATGTGGTGGAAGGGCACGCCGTAGGAGGCGACCAGCTCGGCGAAGTCGGTGTGGTTGGAGACCACGGCCGCGATCTCCACCGGCAGGGCGCCGATCCGGGAGCGGAACAGCAGGTCGTTGAGGCAGTGCCCGAACTTGGACACCATCAGCACGATCCGCATCTTCTCGTCGGCCCGGTGGATCTGCCAGTCCATCTGGAAGGAGTCCCCGACGGCCGCGAAGCTGGCCCGCAGCTTCTCCAGCGTCACCGGAGCCTCGGCCCCGAAGTGCACCCGCATAAAGAACAGCCCGGTGTCGTGGTCGCCGAACTGCTGGCTGTCCTCGATGTTGCAGCCGGTCATGAACAGATAGCTGGACACCGCGTGCACGATGCCCTGCTTGTCCGGGCAGGAGAGGGTCAGGACGTACTGGCCGGCCGGGGCGGGCTGCGAGGCGTTCATAGCCCAATAGCGTCGCACACCCATGGCCCGGCCCCGACCGGGCCGGACCCGTCGGCTCCGTCAGACCCTCAGACCCTCAGACCCGGGTGAGCATGGCGAGCACCGGCAGCGAGCGCGGCGGCACATCCGGGTCGTCGCCATCGCCCGCCGCCATCCGGACATGGGCCTCGCGGGCCGCCCGCATCGCTTCGGGCCAGCCGTGGTGTTCCAGGAAGGCGGAGACCGGGGCGTCCGCCCCCACCTGGTGCATGATCCGCAGAACGCGGAGCACGGCCAGGTCCACCAGGGCGGCCTCGCCGGAGTCACGGAAGACCGTGCCCACGTACTTCTCGGCCGACCAGTTGTCCAGCCAGGTGTCCTCGACCAGCCGGTAGACGGCGTCGGTCACGTCCCCATAGCCCTCGCGCCCGGCGAGCCAGCACTCCCGCTGGAAGTCCGGGTCCGAGAGCATGTGCAGCGCGGAGCGCACATTCGCTCGCCAGCGCCACCATGGCATGTCATTGAGCGGCATGCCGTCCATGGTGGTCGAGCGGCGGCCGCGGCGGGAAGACTTCTCCGAACCTTGCACAGAATCGATCGTACGTTCCGTTGCCCGCCGGGTCAGAGCTGCGTCCACTGACGCTGCGGCAGCCCGTACTTCGTGGCGATCGGATTCCACAGGTCCGCCGCCTTCTTCTTGGCGGCCGTGGCGTCGCCACTGGCCCGGTCGCCGGCCACGGCGTCCCTGGTGGGACGGGCGTGCCCCTTGATACAGCCGTGCTTCTGCCCGGCGTGGTCGGCCCAGGAGGCATAGCTGTTGTCCGCGGCGGCGGAGGACTGCCATGCCTTGGTCAGCTGGGCGGCCAGCTCGTCATGGCCGGGCAGCTTGTCGATGGCCGTCTTCTGCAGCCGGCTCACCAGGTCGTTGCGCTGCCCGGCGGCGGTGCGCAGATCTCCGGCGGACTTGCCCAGGTCCTTACAGCTCCTGGTCGAATCGACGGCCTTGATGACCGAGTCCCGGCTGTTTCCGCTGTCGCCGAGCAGCGCGTCCAGCGCCTTGGCCTGGGCCTGGGCCGGATCGGCGGCCTTGGTGGGGGCGGCGGACGGGCTGCTGCTGCCAGGCTGGGTGCTGGCCACGCTCTGCGGGGTGTCGGTGGCGGCGCTCTTGTCGTCGCCCCCGCCGCCGCCACTGAGCAGCGCGCCCACGCCCAGCCCCGCGACGGCGCAGGCCGCCACGCCGGCGCCGATCAGCACCATGGTCTTGCGCCGCCGGGGCCGCGGTGCCGGCTCCCCCGGTCCGGTCCGCACCGGCCCGGCGCCCGGGGGCACGGGCGGCAGCTGCTGGGTCGGCTCCGCCGCGCGGAACAGCCCGTCGAACTCCATGAGCGGCGACCGCTCCCCGGCACCATGGCCGCCCTGCGGAGCACCCACCGCGCCCCCGGAACCGGCACCCGGCACCGGCGGCAGATACTGCGTGGCCGCACCGGCGTCCACAGCCGCAACGCCATGAGCCGCGCCCTGCGGAGGCAGCATCTGCGTCGCATCCTCGGCCGCAGCACCGGCGGCATGCCGCCCACCCGGCACGGGCGGGAGGTACTGGGTGGCCGCACCGGCGTCCACACCCGCGACGGACCCGGCCGCACCCATGGCAGCGGCCGCCGCACCCCCGGGGCCCGCACCCGGCACCGGCGGCAGGTACTGGGTGGCCGCACCGGCGTCAACGCCCCCGACGGACGGGGCCGCGCCCGCACCCACCGGCGGCAAGTACTGCGTCGCGGCGCCCGCGTCCACACCCGGAACGCCATGGGCCCCGCCCCGCGGAGGCAGCATCTGCGTCGCGCCCTCGGCCACACCACCGGCGGCATGCCGCCCACCCGGCAAGTGCTGCGTCGCCGCACCGGCATCCACACCCGGAACGCCATGAGCCCCGCCCTGCGGAGGCAGCATCTGCGTCGCACCCTCGGCCACACCACCGGCGGCATGCCGCCCACCCGGCAAGTGCTGCGTCGCCGCACCGGCGTCCACACCCGCGACAGATCCGGCCGCACCCCCAGGGCCCGCACCCGGCACCGGCGGCAGGTACTGAGTAGCCGCACCCGCATCCGCCCCCGAAGCAGCGGGAAGCGCACCGGCGGGCCGTCCGCCCGGCACCGGTGGCAGGTACTGCGTGGCCACGGCCTCCCCGCCCGGCGCGGGCGGTGCCCACCCCGGCGTCGGGCCCGGAGCCGTCATCCCCGTGGGCGGCACCCAGGAACCCGGCGCGCCGGCACCCGCACCGGCGGGCCCCGGTATAGGGGGACGGGCGGGCGGCACCGCCGGTGGTTCCGGCGCACCCGGCACCGTTCCGGCACCCCATCGCGGGGGCGCACCCGGCACCGGCCCGGCGCCCGCCGGAACCTCCGGTGGCAGCGGGGCCCGCGGCCCCCAGGGCTCACCTGGCTCACCCGGGAGCCGCGACTCATTCCCCTGTCCGCTCTGCGTCACCGGGACTCCTCAGGCTGCTGTTCGGGACTACGACCGGCGGCTCACGCTACCCGCTGCCCCGGCAGCGGGCCACGCGCGCCCCGGCCGCACCCCGCTACGCCGCCTGCAACTCCATCCGCGCCCCGAACTCGCGGACCATCGGCTCCTCCCGGAACGGCTCCAGCCGCTGCCGGAAGTCGTCCAGATACTCCGCGCCCCGGTTGGAACGCAGCGTGCCCAGCAACTCCACGGCCCGGGTGCCGGTGGCGCACGCGGCCTCCACCTCGCGCTGCTGCACCTGTGCCGTGGCCAGCAGCAGCATCCCGATCGCCCGGCGCCGCACCCGGCCCGGCGGGTGTACCGCCAGCGCCTCCTCCGCGTGCCGGCGGGCCGGTTCCGGCTGGCCCAGGTCGCGATGGCAGTGGGCCAGCTCATCGGACAGATAGGCCCGGTCGAAGTGGCGGATCCACACCGGGTCGTCGCCCGACTCCCCTCCCCCGTCGGCCTGTTCGAGCTTGGTGACGGCCTTGGCGGCCACCGTCTGGCAGGATCGGGCGTCCCCGAGCAGTGCGTGACCGCGCGCCTCGGCGGCGTAGAACATCGACTCCACCCGGGGCGTCACCTGCCCCCGGGCCCCCTCCTGCGCCGCCTTGGCCAGCTGGGCGATCTCCCGGGGGTTGCCCAGCGAGGCGGCCAGGTGGCTCATGCTGGCGGCCAGTACATACCCGCCGTAACCGCGGTCGCCCGCGGCCTGCGCCAGCCGGAGCGCCTGGATGTAGTAGCGCTGGGCCAGCCCCGGCTGCCCGGTGTCCACGGCCATATATCCGGCCAGCTCCGTCAACCTGGCGACGGCGGCGAAGAGTTCGCGGCCCACCGCCTCCCGGTAGGAGCCGGCCAGCAGCCCGGAGACCACGCTGTTGAGGTAGTGCACCACCACGGGGCGGACATGTCCGCTGCCATAGCGGTGGTCCAGCTCCACCAGCGCCGCGGTGGTGGACTTCACCGCCTCCACATCCGAGGGCCCGACCCGGGCCCCGGCGCTCCGCGCCACCTGGGCGTCCGCCCCGGTGATCAGCCAGTCCCGGCTGGGCTCCACCAGCGCCGAGGCGGCCACCGAGGTGCCGCTGAGGAAGTCCCGGCGGCCTACATCACTGCGCCACAGTTCGCAGACCTGCTCGATGGCCCCCATCACGGTCGGGGAGAACTGCAGGCCCACGCCGGAGGCGAGGTTCTTGCCGTTGGCCATGCCGATTTCGTCGATGGTGACGCTGCGCCCCAGCTTGCGCCCGAGCGCCTCGGCGATCACGGCCGGCGCCCGCCCGCGCGGCTGCTGGCCCCGCAGCCAACGGGCCACGGAGGTCTTGTCATAGCGCAGATCGAGACCGTGCTCGGCGCCGCACATATTGACCCGGCGCGCCAACCCGGCATTGGAACAGCCGGCTTCCTGGATGAGCGCCTGCAGCCGTTCGTTCGGCTGCCGCGCCACGAGTGGCCGTGCGGCCATCTGAAACCCCCTGAGACTGCCAACTACGGAGCGAGAAGCTGGGGCAGCCGGAACGCTGCCTTCTGCGATCTTTTCCCCCCAGATGTCCGGAGAATGCGGGACTTACGGTACTTACCGGTATCGCCCTGCGCTGTGCCCGGCTTCCGCCGCGAAGGTGGCTACCCCTTCGCCGGGGCGAAGCCGCCTCTGCGCCCCCGTACATGCACCCGTGCGCCCCACGTGCTGTCGCCCCGGGCGCGTCATAAGCCCGAGCCTGAGCCGTAACCCCTGGTGACAAGGGGAGTTGTGATGGGCGTGGAAGAGACCATCGGAGTAGGAGCGCCGCGCATCCCCCAACAACGCGGCGAGCGCGTGCTCGACGCCGCCGTCCGGTACACGGACGAACGGCACTGGGACGTCGTCGCCGGTACTTGGCTGGAGGCCGACAACGGCCGCGAACGCTGCTCGTGCGGCGAACTCGACTGCCCCGCACCCGGAGTTCACCCCGCCCGCCCCGACTGGGCCACCCAGGCCACCGGCAGCCCGGGCGGCGCCCGCCGGATGTGGGCCAGGAACCCGTCCGCCTCGGTGCTGCTGCCCACCGGCCGCACCTTTGACGCGCTGGATGTCTCGGAGTCGGCCGGCTGCCTGGCCCTGGCCCGGATGGAGCGGATGGGCATCGAGCTGGGGCCGATCAGCTGCACCCCGTTCCGGCGGATGCAGTTCTTTGTGCTCCCCGGCGGCGCCCAGAAGGTGGCGGACGCCATCCGCAAGCTCGGCTGGCGGCCCTCCTCGCTGGACCTGGTGGCCCGGGGCGAGGGCGACTATGTGATCGCCCCGCCCAGCCGGGTGGGCAACCGGGGCGCCGTCCAGTGGGCCCGGCAGCCCACGGCCGTCAATCGCTGGCTGCCGGACGCGGAGGAGCTGGTCAGCGCGCTCGCCTATGCCTGCGGCGGCGAGATGGCCGGTTCCCGCACCTCCTGACAAACCGCCGGCGAACCCCTGACGTTTGTCATCCCGCCCCGCCTCCGGGCGCCTCTAGGCTGATTCCGGGGGCGGGTTGCCGTTCCCGGGCACCACAGAAGTGAGGGATGGCAGTGGAACGGGACGGCATACCCGCCGCCGTGCGGATCGAGGGACTGTGGAAGCGGTTCGGCGAGCAGGTGGCGGTCGCCGGGATCGATCTGGAGATTCCGTCGGGCCGGTTCGTCGGACTGGTCGGCCCCAATGGGGCGGGCAAGACGACCACACTCTCCATGGTCACCGGGCTGTTGCGGCCCGACTCCGGCCGGGTGGAGATCGCCGGGCACGATGTCTGGCAGGATCCGGCCGCGGTGAAGTCCCGGATCGGGGTGCTCCCCGAGGGACTGCGCACCTTTGAGCGCCTCTCCGGGCGCGAACTGCTCACCTACACCGGACAGCTGCGGGGGCTGCCCGGTGACCAGGTGGACCAGCGGGCCACCCAGCTGCTGGATGTGCTGGGCCTGGCCGGCGCCCAGCACAAGCTGGTCGTCGACTACTCCACCGGCATGCGCAAGAAGATCGGGCTGGCGGCCGCGCTGCTGCACAACCCCGAAGTCCTCTTCCTGGACGAGCCCTTCGAGGGCGTGGACCCGGTCTCGGCCCAGTCCATCCGCAAGGTGCTCCAGCAGTACACCGCCTCCGGTGCCACCGTGATCTTCTCCAGCCATGTGATGGAGCTGGTGGAGTCGCTGTGCTCCTGGGTGGCGGTGCTGGCCGGCGGCCGGATCCGGGCGCATGGGACGCTGGACGAAGTCCGTGGCGAGGCCGCCACCTTGCAGGAGGCGTTCCTGGAACTGGTGGGCGCCCAGGGGAAGTCGGCCGGCGAGAACCTCGACTGGCTGGGCGGCGGCGTCCGATGAGCAGCCCCTCCACCGCCCCCGCCGTCTCCCTGACCCCGGTCTTCGTCCGGCTGAAGCTGGCGCTGCTGCGCAACGGGCTGCGGCAGTCCGGCAAGCGCAAGGCCGTCTACATCACCTCCATCGTCCTCACCGCCCTGTACGCGGCGGTGCAGTTGCTGGGGCTGATCGTGCTGCGCGGCCAGCCGCATGTGGCGGCACTGACCGTGTCGCTGGTGGTGCTGCTCGCCCTGGGCTGGGCGTTTATGCCGCTGTTCTTCTCCAGCGGGGACGAGACCCTGGACCCGAGCCGGCTGGTGATGCTGCCGCTGCGGCCCGGGCCGCTCACCGTGGCCCTGCTGGTCAGTTCGCTGATCGGTATCGGTCCGGCGTTCACCCTGGTGATCATCCTCGGTTCGGTGATCGCCACCGCCCAGGGCGGCGCGGCCTTCGCGGTGGGTGTGCCGGCCGTGGTGCTCTCCCTGCTGATCTGTGTGGCACTGGCCCGGGCGGTGGCCACCGCCAACGTCCGGCTGCTGTCCAGCCGCAAGGGCCGCGATCTGGCCCTGCTGAGCGGCCTGGTGATCGCGGTCGGCATCCAGCTGGTCAACTTCGGTCTGCAGAAGATCAGCCACGCCGGCGGACTGGCCCGGCTGGAGCCGGTGGCCAAGGTGGCACGCTGGGTGCCGCCGGGCTCGGCGCTGGACGCGGTACGGTCCGCCGGACGGGGTTCCTACGGCCTGGCCATGGCCCAACTCGCCCTGTCCGCCGTGGTGCTGGCACTGCTGCTGTGGTGGTGGCAGCGCGGCCTGACCAAGGTGATGACCTCGCCCGACTCCTCCACCCTGGCCGCCGCCGAACCCGAGCGCAAGCGCCTGGGCACCGGCCTGCTGCGGCTGCTGCCGGCCGGCCGGACGGGAGCGGTGATGCTCCGCACCCTGCGCTATGTGCTGCGCGACCCCAAGACCAGGATGAGCTGGACCAGTCAGCTGGTCGTCGGCGCGCTGGTGCCGTTCCTCAATGTGGCTCAGCACCGGGGCAACAGCTACTGGGCGTTTATGGCGGTCGCCCTGGTCGGCGGGATGATGTACAACCAGTTCGGCCAGGACGGCTCGGCCTTCTGGATGGTGATGCAGACCATCAACGGGCGGCGCGACGCCTACCTCGAACTGCGCGGCCGTGCCCTGGCGTTGGCGCTGCCGTCGGTGCCCTATCTGGTGCTGCTGGTGTCCGCGCTGACCGCGTTCAGCGGGCAGTGGGGCGCCTTCTGGGAGGTGCTGGGGCTGGGCCTGGCGCTGCTGGGCACCATGTTCGCCACCGGCGCGGTGACCTCGGTGGTCCTGCCCTACACCATTCCGCAGGGCAGCGCCTTCAAGAACGTCGCGCCGGGGCAGACCTCCATCGCCTGGCTGGGGATGCTGGGCGGCCTGCTGATGGCCGCGGCGCAGTGCGTACCCCTGGCGGCGCTGACCGTCTGGCTGCATCTGTCGGGACACCATGGCTGGCTGCCCGTACTGCTGCCGCTGGGCGCCGGCTACGGCCTGCTGATGGCCTGGGCGGGGCTGCGGATCGCGGCACCACGACTGGTCCGGCGACTGCCGGAGATCCTGACGGCGGTCGGCAAGGCGTAACGAGCGCCCCCGCAGGGGCGCGGGACGGTTACCTGATGCGGCTCCGCCGCGTGGGCGCGACCGGCCACAGACAACCCGCACCCGGCGACGAACCGGTCAGCCCTCGGCCTGCTCCACATAGCCATCCGGCCGGACCAGCAACGTAGTACCGACGGCGTCCGCACGGGTAACCGTGCGGACGCCGTCCTCCGCACCAGCGGCCCCCGCACCCGCCGCCCGCGGCAGCACCCGGACATAAGTCCCGGAACGCAGCGCCTCATAGAGCCGGGTGGGACCCGAGTCCCGCTCGGCCAGCGGCAGATCGGGAGCCCGGCGGCCGACCAGCCGGTGGGCGCCGGGCGGTGCGGGATAGGCGATGCCCAGGCCGCTGATGGTGCGGGCGGCCCGGCGGGTGACGGCCGGCAGCGCGCCCACGGCCGCGCCCACCAGGTCACGGGCGACCCGCAGCGGCGGCGAGGTGACCAGGACGGCCCGGATGATGGCCCCGCTGACCCGCACCACCTGGCGGCCCACCGGATGCCGCTCGGCCTGGTAACTGTCCAACAGGGCCTCCCCGGCCCGCCCTTGGAGCACGGCGGCCAGTTTCCAGCTCAGATTGGCGGCGTCCTGGATGCCGGTGTTCATCCCCATGCCGCCGGCCGGGGAGTGGACATGCGCGGCATCGCCGGCCAGGAAGACCCGGCCCTCGCGGTAGCGGGGCGCCTGCCGTTCATCGCTGTGGAAGCGCGAGGTCCAGCGGGGCTCACTCATGCCGAAGTCGGTGCCGAACAGGGTGCGCACCAGCGCGCGCAGATCGTCGAAGTCGGCCGGGGCGTCGCTGGGCAGTTGGCTGCCGGTGCGCCAGCCGATGACGCGGTACCAGCCGTCGCCGAAGGGGACGATAAAGCCGAAGCCCTCGGCGCCCGCCTTGATGGCGGGCACCTCGCCCGGGTCGGTGGCCAGTTGGACATCGGCCAGCAGCACCGAGCTGATGATGGCCTGGCCGGGGAAGGGGATGCCCAGCGCCTGCCGGACCGCACTGTGCACCCCGTCCGCGCCCACCGCATAGCGGGCGCGCAGGGTGTGCCCGGCCCCGTCCGGACCCTCGACCACCACCTCGACGCCCCCGGCGTCCTGCCGCACCCCGGTGCAGCGGGTGCCCCGGCGGATCTCCAGCCCGGCCCGCAGGGCGCGCCGCTCCAGGACCCGTTCGGTCTCGTACTGCGGGGTGAGCAGCACCCCGGGGAAACGGGTGGGCAGCGCGCCGATGTCCAGCCGGGCGCCGCCGAAGATCTGCAGGTCCTTGCGGAAGGTGCCGGTGGCCAGCAGGTCCTCCGCCAGCCCCCGGGCGTCCAGCACCTCCAGGGTGCGGGCGTGCACGGCGAAGGCCCGGGTGAGGTTGGACTCCTCGCCGCGCCGCTCCAGCAGCAGGGTGCGCACCCCGGCGGCGGCCAGGTCTCCGGCCAGCAGGAGCCCGGTGGGACCGGCTCCGATGACGATGACTTCCGCGTCGGCCTGTGCGTCAGTGGTCATGAACCCCACACCTCCGGGAGTGCCCAGTGAGCGTGCTCGTCCTACTGCCAGTGCACACCTGCCGGACAGCTATGTCAACGGGCGTTGAATTTCGCCCTCAGACCCCGGCGGCCGCCGCCTCCAGGAAGGGCTCGGCGACCCGCCGCCAGGCCCCCGGCTGGTCGTAGTGGACAAAGTGCCCGGCATCCGGCACCTCGGCATAGCGCCCCCGGGGCAGCACCCGCACCATCTCCTGGGCCTCGGCCCGGCCCAGCTCACCGTCCAGCCCGCGCACCACCAGGGCGGGGCACTCCACCTGGGCCAGCTCCTCCCAGTGCGCGTCATGGGCGTAGGACTCCCGGGCGAGCAGTATCTGCCGGCGGAAGAACAGCGGCCGCCAGCCATCCGCCCGCTCGGCCATCACCTCGGCGTAGAAGTCACCGCGCGCCGGGGCGGGCCGCTCCAGGGTGGGATCGTCCTGGCCGAACCACTTGCGCACCTCCGCCAGCGTGGCGAAGGGCACCGGCCAGGACCCCAGCCACTCCCCCCACCGGCGCTGGGTGGCGGCCCCCAATGCCGAGGCCCGCATATCGCAGATGACCAGCGCCCGCACCAGATCGGGCCGCCGGGCGGCGAGCTGCCAGGCGGTCAGGGCGCCCATGGCATGGCCGACCAGAATCACCGGGGCCAGCCCCAACTGCTCAATGGCGGCCTGGGCGTCGGCCACATACGCCTCCCGGACATAGAGGCCGCCGACCGGCTTCTCGCTGCGGCCGTGCCCACGCTGGTCCAGCGCCACCGTGCGGTAGCGGGCGGACAGCCAGCGGGCCGTCTCCGCCCAGTGCGCCGCCCGGCCCATCAGACCGTGCAGCAACAGCACCCCGCCCGCGCCGCCGGACCCCGCCCCCTCCGGTTCACCGGCCGGCCCGCCCCGGCCGGTGAACTCCCAGGCGGCCAGCCGCACTCCACCGCTTCCGCTGACTTCGATTCGCTGCGCCATGACTCCTGACACCCCCACTTCACCCCCGGACGGATCCACCTTATGGAACCCCCTTTCGAATGAGCTGGTCGTTGTGCGCAACACCCCTCGTTCGAGTGACCGGGGTCGAGGGTTGGCGGTCGACGCCCAGGGGAGTAATCGACCTGGGCGCGGACCGCTCGGGGAAAAAGGTCCGCGAGGCGCACCCTGGGAGCTCGGGGCCCCGGGTCGCCGCGGGGGGAATACGGGGAGGCGGAGCCCCGGTGCCCGGCAGGGCACCGGGGCTCTTGTCAGTCCTCGTCATGGAGCCCCCTCCCTGGTCGGCGGCGCGCACGCATATGCCACCAGGCCAGCGTGACACGCCCCGCCACAGCACGCGCCCTTTCCGCCGACTCCGGCCGCGCCACCGGCAGTTGACCACACCATGGACCTCACCGCAGCCCGCCCCCGGACAGCCGAAAGGGCCGGGCGGCCACTGGCCGCCCGGCCCTCGAAGGCACGGAAGGATCCCGGAAAGCGCCGGTCAGCGCTTGGCGACAAACACGTGCGAGGCAATGTCGGAGGCCAGTTCGGCGGCCTCGCCACTGCTGCCCACCATCACCCCACCGGGCGACTCGGTCACACTGACCACGGCGCCCGGCTGCACCCCGGCCCGGCGCAGCGTGTACATCAGCTGAGCGTCGGTCTGGATGGGCTCGCCGATACGGCGCACCACCACGGTCTTGCCCTCGCTGCCGGGCTCCAGGTCGGTCAGGCTGACCATGCCGTCATAGGGGTCGGCCTCCGGCTTCTCGCCCAGCTCCTCCAGGCCCGGGATGGGGTTGCCGTACGGCGACTCGGTGGGGTGGCGCAGCAGCTCCAGCACCCGCCGCTCCACCGCCTCGCTCATCACATGCTCCCAGCGGCATGCCTCGGCGTGCACCTGCTCCCACTCCAGGCCGATCACATCGACCAGCAGGCACTCGGCCAGCCGGTGCTTGCGCATCACCCGGGTGGCCAGCCGGCGGCCCTCCTCGGTCAGCTCCAGATGACGGTCACCGGCCACCGTGACCAGGCCGTCACGCTCCATGCGGGCCACCGTCTGGCTCACCGTCGGGCCGCTCTGGTCGAGCCGCTCGGCGATGCGGGCACGCATCGGGACCACGCCTTCTTCTTCCAGCTCAAGAATGGTGCGGAGATACATCTCCGTGGTGTCGATCAGTCCGGACATGCCGTGCCCCTCGATAAGTCGTGCGCTGGCCCTGCCCCAATTCTGACGCATGGCACCGACAAGAGTGGCCCCTCCGGCCCTACCGCCGTATTGACATGGCGCAGGTGGACAACGCACCGTGATCGGCGCCACCAGACACCCACGACCGCGAGGGAGCCCCCTGCGATGAGCGCCAACGAGCTGGCCGGGCGGTTCTTCGATGCCGCGGTCGATCTGCTGCGGCGGGTCCGCGACGAGGAGGCGGAACACATCGCCGCCGCCGCCTCGCTGATCGCCGGCACGGTGGCGGACGGCGGGCGGCTGTTCGTCTTCGGCGCCGGGCACTCCTCGATCGCCGCCCAGGACGTGGTCTACCGGGCCGGCGGCCTGGCCCTGATGAACCTGCTGGCGGTGCCCGGCACGGTGGGCGTGGACGTGGTCCCGGCCACCCTGGGCAGCGCCCTGGAACGGGTGGACGGACTGGCCGGGGCGGTGCTGGACACCAGTCCGGCGCAGCCCGGCGACGTACTGATCGTCATCTCGCTGTCCGGGCGGAACTCGCTGCCGGTGGAGATGGCCATGAACGCCCGTGCCCTGGGCCTGAAGGTCATCGGCGTCACCTCGCTCGCCTACGCCGAGGAGACCAAGTCCCGGCATGCCTCGGACACCTTCCTCAAGGACCACTGCGACCTGGTGATCGACAGCAAGATCGCGGTCGGCGACGCCGAACTCACCGCCGAGGGCATCGCCGCCCCCTTCGCCCCCGCCTCCACCGTGGTCACCTGCGCCCTGATGCAGGCCGTGGTGGCCGCCGCGGCCGGCGAGCTGGCCGCCCGCGGCATCGACCCGCCGATGCTGCGCTCCGGAAATGTGGACGGCGGCCATGAGTGGAACGGCCGGGTGCTGGGCGAGTACGGCGACCGGATCTTCTTCCGGCGCTGAGCGGCGCCCCTCCGGAACCTCAGCCCGCCGTCAGCACCGCCAGATCGATGGAGGCCGCGACCCGGGTGGCGATGTCCTCGGCATAGGTGGCGTCCGAGCGGTCGAAGGCCCGTCGCGAGGGCCCGCGCAGAAAGGTCACCACCCCCACCGTCCGTCCCCGGCTGCGCAGCGCGGTGGCCAGTGCGTACTGGGTGCCGGACGGCCAGCGGTGGGACGGCGCCCAGTCCCGGCTGCGGTCGGTGACCGCCCGTACCGAGCCACAGCGCTCCACCGCCTGCAGTGCCGGATGGCCTTCCTGGTACGGCACCGGCAGCGCCGCGCCGGCCGGGGACGGCCCGGCGCCGGCCGGCGCGGCCGCCGCCCGCAACAGCCGCACCGGCAGGGTGGGCTCGGACTCCGGGCGCGGCAGCAGGTCGATCAGCGCATGGTCGGCGAAGCCGGCCAGCGCGAAGTCCAGATAGAGCGCGGCCGCTTCCATGGGGTCCTCGCACTCGGCCACCGCCCGGCCCGCGCGGTGCAGCTGGCTGCCCCGGAAGCGCAGCCGGGCGCTCTCCTGCTCGGCCAGCCGGTTCTTGGTCACATCGAGGAACAACCAGGCCACCCCCAGCGGCACCGGCTCCTCCACCAGCGGAGTGGACAGCCGCATAAAGCCGCTGCGCCAGCAGCGCCGTTCGCCGCCCTGGCTCCCGGCCCGGGTGCCCTCGGCGGAGCGATCGGAGTCCCCGCGCACCGTCACCCACAGCTCCGCGGGCGCCGGCGGGGCGCCCGCGGCCAGGACGTGCTGGAGCGCGCCTTCCAGGTCCTCGGCGCCATGCTCCAGCAGGTCGCCCAGCGGCCGGCCCAGCAGCGCGGTGCGGGTGGTGCGCAGCGCCCGTGCGGCGGTGGCATTGGCCAGCGCGGGCCGCAGGTCCGCGTCGACCAGCACCACGCCCCAGGGCGCGTCGCCGAACAGCGCCTCGCTCAGCGCCACCGAGCGCTCCAGGTCGATCTGGGTGTGCACCTCGCTGAACGCGCAGTACACACCGGCCGGTTGGCCGTCCGCGCCGGGCACCGCCGAGGTCTGCACCCGCACCAGGACCCGTCCGCCGTCCTTGGTCAGCAGCGCGAACTCGTCCACCTGGCGGCCCGGCGCCCGCATGGCGTCCAGCAGCCGCCGGGTGACCTCCTCGGCGTCCGCCTCGCGCACCGCCCAGCCGGCCAGCCCCTGCCGTCCGACGGCTTCCTTGGCGCTCCAGCCCAGTATCCGTTCGGCCTCACGGTTCCAGTGGGTGACCGTCCCCTCCGCGTCAAAGGCGCAGAGCGCGGCGTCCATGCCGTCCAGCAGGGCGGCCAGCAGGTCGTGGTCCTCGGTCTCCCCGGCGTCGGCGGCGGGAGGACGGGCAGGGCCGGACTGGTGTGGAGCGGTCACGAGATACCCCCAGCGGGACGCGTCTGCATCTGCTGCACGACGGGTCATTCAACTCGACCCGGCCGGAAACCACACCGGCTTCGGTGAAATCGATGCTCCCGGAAATTCGGTTGTCGCCCCGTGGACCGCTTCCTAGGGTGTGGGGCACACGAGAAGGGAGGTGGTTCGGCCAATGATTTCAGTCCGGACGCGTGAGGTGACTGCGGGCTAGCGCCCGTCGTCGCGCAGAGCGCAACGCCGGCTCCGCCGGCCAATCCCAAGCAGTCACCCGATCCGTGGGCCGCCGAGTCGTCCGCTCGGCCCGCCGCACCGCCAGGTGCGGCGGACCCGGCCCACGGATCGTCTGCGTTCCGGGGCCTCAGGGATACAGCCGCTCCACCCGCCAGCCGGCCCCGTCCCGGACGTAGCGCAGCCGGTCGTGCAGCCGGTTCTCCCGGCCCTGCCAGAACTCCACCCGGTCCGGCTCCACCCGGAAGCCGCCCCACTCCGGCGGCACCGGCACCTCGGACCCCTCCGGATGCAGCGCCGCCAGCCGCAGATAGGCCCCCTCGATCTCCTCCCGGGAGGCGGCCACCGTGGACTGGGCGCTGGCCCAGGCGCCGATCTGTGAACCGTGCGGCCGGGAGTGGAAGTAGGCGGCGGTCTCCTCGGGCGCCACCCGCTGGGCCCGGCCCTCGATCACGATCTGACGGGCAATCGGATGCCAGGGGAAGACCAGCGCCACCGACGGATTGCGGGTGATCTCAACTCCCTTGCGGGAGCCGTAGTTGGTGAAGAAGACAAAGCCCCGCTCGTCATATCCCTTCAGCAGCACCATCCGTGCCCCGGGCCGGCCGTCCGGGTCCGCGGTGGCCACCACCATCGCATTGGGCTCGTGCAGCCCGCTGGCCACCGCCTGCGCGAACCAGCGGGCGAACTGCTCGACGGGACCGGCGGCCAGCTCGGCCTCGTGCAGGCCCGCGGACCGGTAATGGGCCCGCATCACGGCGGGGTCCAGCTCCTCGGCGTGCGACACGGCCACATCTTGCAGCAACCGGCGGCCATCCGACAGAACCACCGGCGGAACCGCCGGCACACGGGCCCCACATCCTGCCCCCGGCCGCCGCCGTCCAACCCTCCTCCGGGCCAACCGGTCGGTGTGCCGGACATCACCCTTCCCCGCACTCCCGCCCGGCGCGAAAATCACCTGGCGGGCGTGCGATGGCCGCCCACGCCGAGGACCCTGGTTTCCGGCTCGGCCCGGCATCCTGACGGAGGATGGGTGAAGGGCCGGGGTGAAGTGCGCCCGGACGGGGCATGACCGGGTAGACCGATACGGACCGCGAGCCTGATCCACAGCCGCGTAGCCGGTTCGGCCCGCCACAAGCAGCCGCAGCAACAGCAGACACCCGTAGCAGACATTCCGCCGACCACCGGCCGGAGACACCGGCAGGTCGGCGTTCGCTTGTCGAACACATCACGAGGAGCCGCCTGATGTCCGACTTCGTACCCGGACTCGAAGGAGTCGTCGCGTTCGAGACGGAGATCGCCGAACCAGACAAGGAAGGCGGCTCGCTCCGCTACCGAGGCGTCGACATCGAGGACTTGGTGGGCCAGGTCTCGTTCGGCAATGTCTGGGGCCTGCTGGTGGACGGTCAGTTCAACCCCGGCCTGCCGCCCGCCGAGCCGTTCCCCATCCCGGTGCACTCCGGTGACATCCGGGTGGACGTCCAGTCGGCCCTGGCCATGCTGGCCCCGGTCTGGGGCCTGAAGCCGCTGCTCGACATCGACGAGGCCACCGCCCGCGACAACCTGGCCCGCGCCGCGGTGATGGCGCTGTCCTATGTGGCCCAGTCGGCGCGCGGCCAGGGCCTGCCGATGGTGCCGCAGCGGGAGATCGACAAGGCGGAGACCATCGTCGAGCGCTTTATGAAGCGCTGGCGCGGCGAGCCCGACCCCCGCCATGTCAAGGCCGTGGACGCCTACTGGACGTCCGCCGCCGAGCACGGCATGAACGCCTCCACCTTCACCGCCCGGGTGATCGCCTCCACCGGGGCCGATGTGGCGGCCGCGCTGTCCGGCGCGGTGGGCGCCATGTCCGGGCCGCTGCACGGCGGGGCGCCGTCCCGGGTGCTGGGCATGATCGAGGAGATCGAGCGCACCGGTGACGCCACCGCCTATGTCAAGCAGGCGCTGGACAAGGGCGAGCGCCTGATGGGCTTCGGCCACCGCGTCTACCGCGCCGAGGACCCGCGCGCCCGGGTGCTGCGACGGACGGCCAAGGAACTGGCCGCGCCGCGCTATGAGGTGGCGGAGGCGCTGGAGAAGGCGGCGCTGGAGGAGCTGCACAACCGCCGCCCGGACCGGGTGCTGGCCACCAATGTGGAGTTCTGGGCGGCCATCGTGCTGGACTTCGCCGAGGTGCCCGCGCACATGTTCACCTCCATGTTCACCTGCGCCCGGACGGCCGGGTGGAGCGCGCACATCCTGGAGCAGAAGCGGACGGGCCGCCTGGTCCGTCCCTCGGCCCGCTATGTGGGGCCGGGCCCCCGGGACCCGCGGGAGGTCGAGGGTTACCCGGAGATGGCGGGCCGCTAGCCCACCAACGGGGCGGGCCCGGCCCGCCCCGTAAGGGGCGCCCCACAGGGGCGCGGGGCGGTTACCTCATGCGGCTCCGCCCCGTGGGCGCGACCAGCCCCGGACGACCCGCGGCCGACAGCGAACCCGCGCACTACCCCTCGCCCAGCGCAGCGCCCAGCACCTCCGCAAGGTGCAACCCCCGCCGCCCGGCAAGCTGGAGAAGCTGCGTACGGCACGAGAACCCGTCCGCCAGCAGCACCGCGTCCCGCGGCGCCGAACGAACCGACGGCAGCAACAATTCCTCCGCGCAGGCCACCGAAACCCCGTAATGGCCGCGTTCGAACCCAAAGTTGCCCGCCAGCCCGCAACACCCGGCGCTCAGCTCGCCGTTGAGCCCGGCCGCCGCCCTCAGCCGCCGCTCGGCCGTGTCGCCCAGCACCGCGTGCTGGTGGCAGTGGGTCTGTCCGGCCACCGGCCGGTCCACACGGGGCGGCGTCCAGCCGTCCAGCGCCTGGGCGAAGGTCAGGACGGAGGCGGCCAGTTGCCGCGCCCGTGGATCGTCCGGCAGCAGCTCCGGCAGATCGGTACGGAGCGCCGCGGCGCAACTGGGCTCCAGGACGACCACCGGGAGCCGGCCCAGCACCGGCTCCAGCCGGTCCAGGGTGCGCCGCATCACCCGCCGGGCCATACCGAGTTGGCCGGTGGACACCCAGGTCAGCCCGCAGCACACCGGCCCGGCCGGCAGCACCGGCGGCCGCCCGGCCGCCTCCAGTACCCGTACCGCCGCCCGGCCGACCTGTGGGGCGAAGTGGTTGGTGAAGGTGTCGGGCCACAGCAGCACCTCGGCCACCGCCGGAGCCTTCCGTTCCGCGAACCACCGCCGGAAGGTCCGCTCCGCCGGCAGCGGGATCTCCCGCTCCGGGGCCAGCCCGCCCACCGTCTTGAGCAGCGCGGCCAGCGGTCTCAGCCGGAGCGCCCGGGTAACCGGCGGAGCCACCCGCAGCCACAACGGCAGCCAGCCCATGGTGTAGTGGGCGGCGGGCCGCGGCCGTCCCGCGTAGTGGTGGTGCAGGAACTCCGCCTTGTAGGTGGCCATGTCCACCCCCACCGGGCAGTCGCTGCGGCAGCCCTTGCAGGACAGGCAGAGATCCAGTGCCTCGCGCACCTCCGGCGAGCGCCAGCCCTCGGTGACCACCTCGCCCGCCAGCATCTCGTGCAGCAGCCGGGCCCGGCCCCGGGTGGAGTGGCGCTCCTCCCCCGTGACCCGGTACGAGGGGCACATCACCCCCGAACCCGCCGTCTTCTCCCGGCACTTGGCCACCCCCACACAGCGCCGCACCGCCCCCGCGAAGTCCCCGCCGTCCCCCGGGTAGGAGAACTCCACCGGCACCGGCCGCCGGGGCAGCACCTCGAAGCGCAGGTTCCGGTCCAGCCGGTGGGGGCGGACCAGCATGCCCGGGTTGAGCCCGCCGGC
The DNA here is from genome assembly GCF_044593195.1 of Streptomyces sp. NPDC052396. Classification (NCBI taxonomy): domain Bacteria; kingdom Bacillati; phylum Actinomycetota; class Actinomycetes; order Kitasatosporales; family Streptomycetaceae; genus Streptomyces; species Streptomyces sp. NPDC052396. The sequence continues at coordinate 184,805 of NZ_JBIUAW010000006.1, read as the reverse complement.
CGGGTCCCAGAGGTCCTTGAACCGCTCGAAGACGCGCACCAGTTCCGGCCCGTACATCCTGGGCAGCAGTTCGGCGCGCGCCTGCCCGTCGCCGTGCTCCCCGGACAGCGAGCCGCCGTAGCCCACCACCAGCTCGGCCAGGTCGGCGGAGAACGCCCGGAACCGGCGCACCCCTTCCGCGCTCAACAGGTCGAAGTCGATGCGTACATGGACACAGCCCTCGCCGAAGTGGCCATAGGGCGCGCCCCGCAGCCCATAGCGGCGTAGCAGGGCGCGGAAGTCGCGCAGATAGGCGCCCAGCCGGGCGGGCGGCACCGCGCAGTCCTCCCAGCCCGGCCAGGCCTCGCCGCCGTCCGGCAGCCGGGTGGCGGTGCCCGCCGCCGCCTCGCGCAGCCGCCAGTACGCCCGCTGCCGAGCCGGGTCACCGACCAGGGCCGAGCTCGCCGCCGAGCCGGCCCGGCACAGTTCCCCGGCCCGGGCCCGGGCCTCGGCCACGCTCTCCCCGCCCGCCTCGGCGAACAGCCAGGCGGCCCCGTCCGGCAGGCCATGCCCCTCCGGCACCAGGTCGGCGGCCATGCCCTCCACGGTCAACGGGCCGTGCGGCAGCAGCAGATGGGCGGCGTCGGCGGCCGCGCTCTCGTCCGGGTAGCCCAGGACGGCCAGCACCCGCGCCGCGGGCGGGCGCACCAAGCGCACGGTGGCCTCGGTCAGCACTCCCAGGGTGCCCTCGCTGCCGGTGAAGGCCCTGGCCATATCGGTGTGCCGTTCGGGCAGCAGGGCGTCCAGGGCGTATCCGGAGATCCGGCGCGGCAGTTGGGGGAATCCGGTGCGCAGCAAGGCCCGTTCCGCCGCGATCAGGGCCTCGATGCCCTCCGCCAGCCGGGCCGGCAGCCCTTCGGTGCCCCGCCCCAGTACGGCCCGTTCACCCCCATAGGTCAGCACCTGAAGCTCCCGGACGTTGTCCGCGGTGGTGCCCCAGATCACCGAGTGGGCGCCACAGGCGTTGTTGCCGATCATTCCGCCCAGGGTGCAGCGGGCATGGGTGGAGGGGTCCGGCCCGAAGGTCAGACCGTGGGCGCCGGCCGCCGCGCGCAGCTCGTCCAGCACCACCCCCGGCTGCACCACGGCCGTACCCGCCTGTGGGTCAAGGGACTTGACCCGGTTCATATAACGGGTGAAGTCCAGCACCACGCCCTCGCCCGTGGCCTGCCCGGCGGTCGAGGTGCCGCCGCCGCGCGGCACCACCGGCACCCGGTGTTCACGGCAGACGGCCAGGACCGCGGCCACATCCTCGGTGTCCCGGGGCGCCACCACGCCCCGGGGGACCCGGCGGTAGTTGGAGGCGTCCATGGTGGTCAGCGCGCGGGCGGCGGCGGAGAAGTCCACATCCCCGCGGACCACCGCGCGCAGCGCGCCCGCCAGTTCGTCATGATCGGCCATGGCCAGAGCCTGCCCCGCCCATCAGCGGCCCTACCGGACCGGCCCAAATCCCGCCGGGACGGACGGACGTCCGCCCCGGGCCCGGCACGGGTCCGGCGGAACGGACCGTCTCAACCAGCGGACCGCCCGTCCCGGTGCGGTGCCAGCGTTTACGCTTCGCCTGTGGCTGATATCCAGATCCCCGCTGACATCAAGCCCGCCGATGGTCGCTTCGGCGCGGGCCCGTCCAAGGTGCGTCCGGAGGCGCTCGCCGCCCTGGCGGCCACCGGCACCTCCCTCCTCGGCACCTCCCACCGCCAGGCCCCGGTGAAGAACCTGGTGGGCGAGGTACGCCAGGGACTTCGCGAGCTGTTCTCCCTCCCCGAGGGCTACCAGGTGGTCCTGGGCAACGGCGGCTCCACCGCCTTCTGGGACGTCGCCACCCATGGTCTGATCGAGTCCCGGTCGCAGCATCTGTCGTTCGGCGAGTTCTCCTCGAAGTTCGCCAAGGCGGCCCGGCTGGCGCCCTGGCTCCAGGAGCCGTCCATCGTCTCCGCCGAGCCGGGCACCCACCCCGAGCCCCGGGCCGAGGCGGGGGTGGATGTCTACGCCCTGACCCACAACGAGACCTCCACCGGTGTGGCCATGCCGATCCGCCGGGTCACGGGCGCGGACGACGGGGCGCTGGTCCTGGTGGACGCCACCTCCGGCGCGGGCGGTCTGCCGGTGGACGTGACGGAGACCGACGTCTACTACTTCGCCCCGCAGAAGTCCTTCGCCTCCGAAGGCGGCCTGTGGATCGGCCTGTTCTCCCCGGCGGCCCTGGAGCGCGCCGCCCGGGTGCACGCCTCCGGCCGGCACATTCCGGAGTTCTTCTCGCTGCCCACCGCGATCGACAACTCCCTGAAGAACCAGACCTACAACACCCCCGCGCTGTCCACCCTGTTCCTGCTGAACGAGCAGCTGAAGTGGATCAACGGCCAGGGCGGGCTGGACTGGGCGGTGCGCCGCACCGCCACCTCCGCCCGGACGCTCTACAACTGGGCCGAGGCGTCCAAGTACGCCACCCCCTTTGTCGCCGACCCCGCCCAGCGGTCCGCGGTCATCGGCACCATCGACTTCGACCCGGAGATCGACGCCTCCGCCATCGCCCGGGTACTGCGCGCCAATGGCATCGTGGACACCGACCCCTACCGCAAGCTGGGCCGCAACCAGCTGCGGGTGGCGATGTTCCCGGCCATCGACCCGGCGGATGTCGAGGCGCTGACGGCCTGCGTGGACTACATCATCGAGCGCCTGTGACCGCGCCGTTGGGCCCGGGGCGGCGCGCCCCGGGCCCAACGGCCCCGGCACTCCGGTGACCTCCCGGCCTGCGCCGACGGCCTTCCTGTGCTGGGCTGGAGCCATGACCGCCCTCCCGCCCGCCGAGGCCCGGGCCCGCTTCGCGGCCGCCCCGGTCGCCCGGCTGGCCACGGCCGACCCGAGCGGCCTGCCCCATCTGGTACCGGTCACCTTCGCGTTGGACGAGGGCGGCACCCTGTACTTCGCCATCGACACCCTCAAGCCCAAACGCACCACCGACCTGCGCCGGCTGCGCAATATCCGCGCCAACCCCCGGGTGGCGCTGCTGGTGGACCACTACGCGGACGACTGGTCCCGGCTGTGGTGGGTACGGGCCGACGGCCAAGCGGAGATCGAGGACGACCCGGCCCGCCGCCGGGCCCCGGTAGACCTGCTGTGCGCCAAGTACCCCCAGTACGCGGGGCGTCCACCGGACGGCCCGGTAGTGACGGTCCGGGTACAGCGCTGGCGGGGGTGGGCGGCTGCTTGAATGCAGCCATGCGTTTGATGTTCGTCGGCGACTCCATGACCATCGGCAGCGCCGGTGACCTCACCTGGCGCTACCGCATGTGGCAGCACCTGTGCGCCAACTACGGCCGTCCGTTCCGCGTGGTCGGCCCGCACCATGAGCTGTACGACCCGGCCACCGACGCGGCGACCTCGCTGGACTACGGCGCCGCCGACTTCCCCGAGCACGCCCGGGCGCACCTGGCCGGCTGGGGGCGCGGCTGGCAGCACTTGGCGCCCCTCATCGGGGACGCGGTGCGCACCCACCGGGCCGACACCCTGCTGATCTCCCTGGGCCTGATAGACCTCGGCTTCTACACCAACGCCGAGCAGACGGCGGCCAATGTGCGGCACTTCTTCGCCGGGGCGAGGGCGGCGAACCCGCGCCTGCGGGCCGTGCTGCTGCCCGTGATCCACAACGTCCGGGCCCGGGATGAGCCGGAGTTCGGGGCGGAGGTCGTGCGCTTCAACGAGTTGCTCGCGAAAACGGTCGCGGACCTGGACCAGCCGGGGTCACCGCTGCTGCTGGCATCCCTTCCGGAGGGCTGGGACATGGTGTGGGACACCCATGACGGCACACACCTGAGCGCGCGGGGCGAGCACCGGCTGGCGGGGGCATTCGCGGATGCGATGTGGCAGGGGTGGGAGGTGGGCGGGCTGTACGGGCATTGACGAGAGCGTGTCCCGCTCGCCGTGCGTATCGTTGTACTGCGCGGCTGCCCGCGACCGTGCGGCGGCGGGGAGGAGCGCCACGTGACCGTCGTAGAGATCGACAGGATCGAGATGGCCGACAACAGCAACGAGCTGAGCCTTGACGCGATGTTCGACATGCTTGAGAAGCTGCCTGTCCCCGAAGGAGTCAAGGTCGAGATCGTCGGGGGGAACATCTTCATGTCGCCGCAGCGGAACGTCCACTGGCAGATCATCCGCCGCATCATGCATGCCCTCGAAGACAAGTTCGGGAGGGAGTCCGACATCCTGACGGACGTACGCATCGACTTCCCGGGAACCCTGAACGGCTTTGCACCCGACCTCGCGAAATTCCGCGATGACGCTGCCCGCGACCCCAAGGGCCCATGGCTCGCCGCAGATGTCGAGTTCATCGCCGAAGTGATCTCCAAGGACACCGCCACCAACGACTACGGCCCCAAGAAGACTGCCTACGCAACCGCCGAAGTCCCGGCGTTGCTGATCGTCGACCCGTACACGGGGCGTTGCCACCTCCATACCGACCCCAAGGAAGGTGAGTACACCAGCGAGTTGACCGTCACCTTCGGTCACCCGATCGATCTCACGCAAACCCCGGCCGGCATCACCCTCGCCACCGAGGACTTCCCCCGGGACTGACCACCCGCCGCGCCCTCGAAAGAGTCACCCTTGAGTCGATCAAGCCGACCGCAGTTGGCTACGGACCCATGGAGTACACGCAACTCGGGCGTACGGGACTGAAGGTCAGCCGGATCGTCCTCGGCACCATGAACTTCGGGCCGGCCACGGACGAGACCGAAAGCCACGCGATCATGGACGCCGCGCTGGACGCGGGCGTCAACTTCTTCGACACCGCCAATGTGTACGGCTGGGGCGAGAACAAGGGCCGCACCGAGCGGATCATCGGCAGCTGGTTCGCCAAGGGCGGCGGCCGCCGCGAGAAGGTGGTCATCGCCACCAAGGGCTTTGGCTCGATGGCACCGGACGACACCCACTGGCCCAATGAGGCCCGGCTCTCCGCGCTGAACATCCGACGCTCGGTGGAGGGCAGCCTGCGCCGGCTGGGCACCGACCACATCGATCTCTACCAGTTCCACCATGTGGACCGCCGGACTCCCTGGGAGGAGATCTGGCAGGCCATGGATGTCCTGGTCCAGCAGGGCAAGGTGCTCTACACCGGCTCCTCCAACCACGCCGGCTGGCATCTGGCCCAGGCCAGTGAGACGGCCCGGCGGCTGGGCTCCTACGGCCTGGTGAGCGAGCAGTGCCTGTACAACCTGGTGGAGCGGCGCGCCGAGATGGAGGTGATCCCGGCGGCCCGGGCCTATGGACTGGGGGTGATCCCCTGGTCACCGCTGGCCGGCGGGCTGCTGGGCGGGGCGATCCGCAGGTCCGACGAGGGCGGTGGACGGTCCGCCGAGGCCCTGGCCAAGGCCGAGAACCGGGACCAGATCCAGCGCTATGAGGACCTGGCCGACAAATACGGCCTCAAGCCCGGTGAGCTGGCCCTGGCCTGGCTGCTCACCCGTCCCGGGGTGACCGGTCCGGTCGTGGGGCCGCGTACCGCCGCCCAGCTGGAGTCGGCGGTCCTGGCCGTCGGGCTGCGGCTGCCGGAGCAGCTGCTGACCTCGCTGGAGGAGCTGTTCCCGGGGCCGGGCGAGTCACCGGAGGCCTTCGCCTGGTGAGCGCCGGGGCAGGGGTTACCTGACCGCCGCCACCACGGCGATGACGACGAGCATCAGGGCGAGCGCCCCGGTCATGATCCGGTTTCTGGTCTTGGGGTCCACCCCTTGAGCGTAACCGGCCGGATCAGTGCCCCAGGTCCCAGGCCCGTACGCCTTCGTACCTGGGGCGCTCGCCCGGCTGCCCGGAGCCGGGGAGGTGGCTGCGGACCAGCTCCAGGCGCCCGACCCGCCAGGGGGTGCCGGTGAAGCCGGCCAGGGCGTCCGCGAAGGGCCGCAGGTTCACCCGGGCCCTGCCGGTGGCCCGGGCCAGGGTGAGGTGGGCGTGGAAGGGCCGCGACTCGTCCACCGCCACCCCGGAGCGGCGGGCCGCGGCGCCCGCCGAGCGGGCCAGCGCCCGCAGGGTCTCCAGCTCGCCCTCGGCCCCCGCCCACAGGGTGCGGTCCCCGAACCGTCCGCCACCGGCCAGCCGGACCTCATGCGGCGGATGCCGGCGCGCCGCCCGGCCCAGCCGCTCGTCCAGCTCGGGCAGCAGCTCCTCCCCCACCTCGCCCAGGAAGACCAGGGTGAAGTGCCAGGTGGCGGGGTCGGTCCAGCGCAGCCGGTCCGCGTGCGGCAGGGCGTGCAACTGCTGGGCGGCACGGCCCAGTTCGGTCAGGGCCGCTGAGGGCGGGGTCACTGCGACAAACAGGCGCATGGAGCTAGTGTCGCCCGGATGAAGCCCGATGCCGTGGAGATCAGGAGGGGCGGGGTGGCCGACATCCCCGCGATACTCGCCCTGCTGGACGCCGCCGTGCTGTGGCTCAACGCCCAGGGCGCCCTGCTCTCCCACGCGGTGGCCGAGACCCGCCGGCAGGGCTTCACGCCCACGGAGCGGGTGCTGGTGCGGGAGAGTCCGGTGCAGGTGCTGGAGCGGCGGGTGTGAGGGTCGGCCGCCGTCTCCGCCCCGGCCTGGCCTGCCCCGTCGCGGCGTTAGTCCGACAACGTCCAGGGTCCGGACCGCAGTTCGGCGATGCTGCGCCGCTCACGGCTCACCGGCGGCTCGTCGGCGGCCCTGCCAAGCGCGATCATGGAGACGATCGCCCATCCCGGACTCGGACTCAGTTCTTCGGTAAGACCTGCCATGTCGAAGGCCCGGAACTGGTGGGCGGCCAGCCCCATCACCTGGGCCTGGACGGTCAGGTGGGCGACCGCCTGGCCGAGGTCGTAGTCCGCGAACTCGGAGTAGAGCAGCTCGGTGTCTTCCACGTAGCGGTGCGCCAGGGTAACGACCAGCAGGCCGGCATCGGTCGCCCACCGGGCCGAGCTGGGCGCGAGATGACGCACCAGCCGCTCGTGGTCCCGCTCACCGGGCCGTCCGGTGAAGAACCCCCACGGCTGGGAGTTCCCCGCGGACGGCGCCCACCGCGCGGCTTCCAGCAGCAGCCCGAGGGAACGGTCGTCGACCGTGGCCGACGGGTCGAACTTGTGCGGGCTAAACCGTTCCGCCAGCAGGGGGTGGATGCCGCCGGACACTTCCAGATCATGTTGCATATCGCAGTGCAACCGGCTGCCCCGCGGCCGCATTCCGGCCCATGGCCGCTGCCTATAGCGTGGTCGCGACGTCCCGCGCCACGTCGCACAGCCGGCTGGGCGCCTCGGAGGTACGAACGAGCTCACAAAGCGTCGCCCGAAGCCTTCGGCGGCTGCGACCCGAGGTGACGATTTCCAGAACCGGGAGGATGGACAGCAGCGTGGACTCGCATTCGCGCCACGCCCGCCCGTGGGCGTAGGCGGTCAGCAGGGCGACGCTGTAGTACAGGTTCACCCGACGATTGGGGTCGGCGCCCGCCGAGAGTTCAAGCGCACGCCACAACTTGGGTACGGCGGCATTCGGTTCACCCAGGGCCAGCATGGCTTCCCCCTCGTGTCCGGTGAGCTCACGATCGTCGACCCACCAGGTCCAGGAAGGATCCCGGCGCGATATCGAATCGTCCAGCGCACTGCGCGCCGCCATGAAGTCCCGCAAGGCACCTTGGCGCGACCCCGCGACAGCCAACGACCGCGCTCGGCGAATACGCGCCAGCAGCGCCACCCTCGGGGGGATGCGCGATTCGCCGAGAAGCTGGTCGGCAATGCGCAGTGTTTCGTTCGGCCGTTGATGCTCGATTCCATGCATTGCCAGCATATCGAGGGCGAACCACTGGATCGGCCGGTCGCCGGCCTGGACCGCGAGGATGTGCGACTCAAGAAAGGCCGACCTGGACTCGGTCACCCGCTCGGCATCGAAGAGCAACCATCCGGCGATTTCGGCGAGTTCCGCCAACATGCCCAGGTACCCGAGCTGCGAGCGGCTTGGTACCGACCCGCTGTCCAGTTTCCTCTGACCGGTCCGCCAGACCTGCACCGCAGCGGATGCCACGGCGTCGCCGCCATGGCGGTTGTCATGGTCCAGGAGGTGGCGAACCGTGGCACGCATATGCCGGAGTTCGTCATCGGCGCCCACCACGTCGGGCACACCGTTCGCGACCACTGAGGCCGCCAGTTCACCATCTGCCGCCAGAACCCGGTCCAGGGCAAGGGCAAGGCTCTTGGAGGGCTGCTGCTTCCCGTTCAGCACCCGGGACACGTAAGCGATGTCGTACTGGGCGGCTTTCGCCGCGGCTCGCATGGACATTCCCTTGGCGTCCAGAGCGTCTCGCAGACGGGAAGCAAAGTCACTCACCGTTCGCCTCCGGGGGCGTTGACCATAGCCCTCAAGAATAGTCAACGTCCGTCAACTCCCGCCGGACTTCCCGCATCCGGTGTCATGGCAGCCCGGACCCCGGCGACCGAGCAACCGGTCCCGGGCCTTGGCCGACGCTGACAGGAGCGCTGATATGCCCGACCCCACCCACCGCCCGCCCACCGGGACCACCGCACCGCCGCACCGGCCCGCCAAGGGCTCGTTCGTGGTCGACACCGCCCGGAACCGGGTCGGGCAGGTCATGGACCACCTGGAGTCCCGCGTCCAACTCCGGCCGGTTCAGGGTGGGCTGGAGTGGGACGCCCGGCCCGAGGACGTACGTCCGGCGAGCTCCGCCGAGGTGCTGAGCGCCAAGGTCAAGGCGGTCAACGCCGCCGGGAGGACGGAGAGGTGAGCCAGCTGCTCAGTACCCCGTTCGAAGCCGCCCGCGAGTGGGCGTCCCGCCCCGGGCCCGCCGGAACGAATCCGGCGGGCCCGGGACACAACCATCAGGCGGCCGGCGCCACCGCCGCCTCCGGACGCTCGGTCCGCTCGCGGGGGACGAACACCAGGTGTTCATGGCCCCGCCGCAGGTCCACCTTGAGGCGGACGCCCGCGTGGCGGGCCAGGGCCAGGCCGATGCCGGCCGCGGCCAGGGCGGAGATCACTCCGCCGGAGAGGAAGCCGACGCGGGGACCGTAGGTGTCGGTGATCCAGCCGACCAGCGGCGCGCCCAGCGGGGTGCCGCCCATGAAGACCATCATGAACAGGCTGATCACCCGGCCGCGCAGCGCGGGGTCCGAGGCCAGCTGGACACCGGAGTTGGCGGTGACATTGATGGTCAGGCCGCATACGCCGATGGGCACAAGGAGGACCGCGAACACCCAGAACGAGGGGGCGAGCGCGGCGGCGACCTCCAGCACACCGAAGGCCAGCGCGGACCCGTAGAGCAGCCGGCGGCGCGAGCTGCCGCGGCGGGCGGCGAGCAGGGCGCCCACCAGGGAGCCGGACGCCATCAGGGTGTTGAGCAGGCCGTAGGTACCGGCGCCGGCGTGGAAGACATCACCCACGAAGGCGGTCAGCCAGATGGGGAAGTTGAAGCCGAACATGCCGATGAATCCGACCAGCACAATGGGCCAGATCAGATCCGGCTTCTGCCGGACATGGCGCAGCCCCTCACGCAACTGCCCCTTGCCGCGCGGAGTCCGCTCCGAGGGCTTGTGCAGTTCGCCGGTGCGCATCAGCAACAGGCCGGCGATGGGGGCCAGATAGGACAGGCCGTTGAGGAGGAAGGCCGCGCCGCTGCCCACCGCCGTGATCAGGACACCGGCGACGGCCGGACCGACCAGCCGGGCGGACTGGAAGTTGGCCGAGTTGAGGCTGACCGCGTTGCGCAGCTCCGCGGGGCCGACCATCTCGGCGACAAACACCTGGCGGGCCGGGTTGTCGACCACGGTGACCACACCGAGTGCGAAGGCCGTCAGGTAGACATGCCAGACCTGGACGTGTCCGGAGAGGGTGAGCACCGCCAGGCCGAGCCCGGTGAGGCCGCTGGCCGTCTGGGTGATCAGCAGCAGCCGCCGCTTGGGGAAGCGGTCGGCGATCACACCGCCGTAGAGCCCGAACAGCAGCATGGGCAGGAACTGCAGGGCCGTGGTGATGCCGACGGCCGCGGAGGAGCCGGTGAGGCTGAGCACCAGCCAGTCCTGGGCGATGCGCTGCATCCAGGTGCCCGTGTTCGAGACGACCTGACCCAGGAAGAAGAGCCGGTAGTTGCGGACGCGCAGCGAGCTGAACATGCCTCCCTTGGACGCCGGTTGGCGCAGAGAGGTGGTGGGTGCGTCGTCGTTGGGGTGGTTCGGTGCGGGTGCGGAGTCTGCTCCGGGTCCCGAACTCAAAGTGGGTTCGCCTCCTTTGCGGCAACTGCGGTTACAGATGCGCGAGTTTCTCCAGTACGGGCGCGGCGGCCCGCAGGGTCGCCCACTCGTCCTCGTCCAGCCGTCCGGCCAGCTCGGCGAGCCAGGCATTGCGCTTGCGCCGGCTCTCCTCGAGCATGGCCTCGGCCCGCTCGGTCTGGGTCACCACCTTCTGGCGGCGGTCCTCCGGGTGTGGCTCCAGCCTGACCAGCCCCTTGCTCTCCAGCAGCGCCACGATGCGGGTCATCGAGGGCGGCTGGACATGCTCCTTGCGGGCCAGCTCACCCGGGGTGGCGGAGCCACAGCGGGCGAGGGTGCCCAGCACCGACATCTCGGCGGGGCTGAGCGACTCGTCCACCCGCTGGTGCTTGAGCCGCCGGGACAGTCGCATCACACCCGAGCGCAGGGCGTTCACGGCGGCGGCGTCTTCGGCGGCACGGGAAAGGTCCGGCATGTTTATTAGATTAACTCATTACCTCGCCTAAGGAAAGTCGATATCGGGGGCGCACGGGAGCGGGCCCTGTCACACCCGGGGCACGGGTGCGACAGGGCCCGCTCATCGCCGGCCTTCTCGCCGGTCCGGCGCTACCGGCGGCTCAGCAGCAGAACTACGCCAGAATCTCCGCGTAGCACGTCTGCACGGCGCCCCCGTTGATCCGGTACTCGACCTTGGCCTCGTAGGAGAACAGGGGGAACCAGTCTTGGTACTCCCGGGCGACACTGTTGGTGGCGGCGGTCAGCTGGCCGCCGTCCTTGACGGTCTTGTCCGTCGAAGCGAGCGGCGTGACATAGATCGGCGCCGGAATCTTGTTGCCGTCGTACCACTTGCCCAGCGTCACCTTGGTGATGGTCACCTGCTTACCGTCGGGCGCGGTGCCCACAGCACGCACCTGCGCGTTGTCACCGGTGGTGTACTGAACGTGCGCACACACCTGGACGGCGCCCTTGGTGCAGTTGACGACGCCATCGGTGAACCCGTCCGCCGCCGAAGCCGGAGCCACCCCGACACCGGCCAGCACGCCGCCCAGTGCCACCGCGCCGAGGCCGGCGGTCATTCTGCGCTTGAGATTGCTCACGAAAAACACTCCCTGTCGTGATCATTTGCGGTCAACCGCGAGACTGGCAGCGGAACTTGGAGGAACCTTGGACTCCGCCTCAGTTGTCGACGAGTTCCGCCGCCGACGCCGAGGTGACCCCTGCACCGGCCAGCACGGAGCCCAGCGCCACGGCGCTGAAATCCGGTGGCCGCCCTGCGCAGTGAGTTGTTCACGAAAAACGCTCCCTGTCGTGATCCTCCCGAGGTCAACGGGGGGGGACTGACAGGGAGCGTTGAAGGAACCTTGGATTCCGGCCCTGGGCGACGTCAGCCGCCCGGGGCAGCACAGGCTTACGACCAGGTGCAGTTATGCGGCGTGTAGTCGCTGACGGTCGCGCTGACGGTCTTCAGGGCGCCGCCGTTGACGCGGTACTGCACGGTGGCCGAGTGGTCGACGCCGTTCATCCACAGGCAGTACCACTGGACGCCGGCGGTGGTGGCGATCTGCTGCCCCCCGCTGGTGACCACCTGGTCCGTCACCGCCTGCTGGTAGCTGGAGGGCGGGACCGGCACCTTGTTGGGGTAGGCGGTCTCGTCCAGCGTCACCTTCACGATGCTCACCGACTGCCCGGCGGGGGCGGTGCCCACCGCGCGCACCTGGAGGTGCTCCCCGGTCTGGGTGTACTGGACATGTGCACAGACCTGGTCGGCGCACTGCACCCCGTAGTCCTGGAAGTCGTCGTCGGCGGCGGACGCCGAACCCGCGCCGGCTCCGGCCAGCACCACGCCCAGCACCATGGCCCCCAGGCCGGCGGCCGTTCTGCGCTTCAGGTTGTTCATAAAGAAACGCTCCCTGTCGTGATCTCCCCGAGGTCAACGGGGAGATCACGACAGGGAGCGTTGGAGGAACGATCGATTCCGCCCCAAGGCGCCGTCCGCTACTTGGCGCCCAGCAACTGCTCGATCGGATTGAGCATGAAGTACACCAGGAAGCAGGCCCCGACCACATTCAGCAGCCAGGGGATCTCCCGGGTCCGGCGGTCGGCGATACGCAGCAGGATGAAGGCCAGCACGCCGATGCCGATGCCATTGGTGATCGAGTAGGTGAACGGCATGGTGACGATCGTCAGGAACGCCGGGATGGCGATGGTGAAGTCGCTCCAGTCGATCGCCCGGACATTGGACGCCATGATCAGGAAGCCCACCACCACCAGCGCCGGGGTGGCCGCCTGGGCGGGGACCACGGTGGCCAGCGGGGTGAAGATCAGGGCGAGCAGGAAGAGGCCGCCGGTCATCAGGTTGGCCAGGCCGGTGCGGGCGCCCTCGCCCACGCCGGCGGTGGACTCCACAAAGCAGGTGTTGGCGGAGGCCGAGCCCAGGCCGCCGGCCGCCACCGCGACGCCGTCCATCATCAGGATCTTGCCCATGTTGGGCAGCTGGCCGTCGGGGCCGGTCAGTCCGGCCTCCTCGCCGACGCCGATGATGGTGCCCATCGCGTCGAAGAACCCGGACAGCAGCACGGTGAAGACAAACAGGCAGCCGGTGAGGTAGCCGACCTCATGGAAGCCGCCGAACAGGCTGATCTTGCCGATCAGGCCGAAGTCGGGGGCGCCGACCACCTTGTCCGGGATGCGCGGGATGCTCAGGCCCCAGCTGAGGTCGGGGATGACCGCCATCTCATTGATCAGGATGGCCAGGAAGGTGGTCACCACGATGCCGATCAGGATGGCGCCGGAGGTCTTGCGGACCACCAGGATGAAGGTCAGCGCCAGCCCGAAGGCAAAGACCAGCACCGGCCAGCCGTGCAGCTGCCCGCCCTGGCCCAGGGACATCGGGACGGTGGTGTGCGCGGCGTCCGGGTTGCGGGAGACAAAGCCGGAGTCCACCAGGCCGATCAGCGAGATGAACATGCCGATGCCGATGGCGATGGCCCGGCGCAGCCCGTTGGGGATGGCGTCCATGACGCGCTGCCGGAGGCCGGAGGCGACCAGGACCATCAGGACGAGGCCGGCCAGGACCACCATGCCCATGGCGTCCGGCCAGCTCATCTTGGGAGCCAGCTGGAGCGAGACCACCGCGTTGATGCCCAGGCCGGCGGCGCAGGCGATGGGGACATTGCCGATGGCACCCATCAGCACCGTGGTCAGCCCGGCCAGCAGGGCGGTGGCGGTGACCAGTTGGGCATTGTCCAGCTGGTGCCCGAACTTGTCGTGACCTGACCCAAGAATGATCGGGTTCAGCACGATGATGTAGGCCATCGCAAAGAAGGTGGCCAGACCCCCGCGCACCTCCCGGGCAATGGAGGAGCCCCGCTCGGCGATCCGGAAGTACCGGTCGAGCAGACCGCCGGACGGTTCCTGGGGCGGTTGCTGGGCGTCGACGGCGGCTGCGGCCGAGGAGGACATACGGAGACCTTTTGGAGTATCGAACAAAAGAGAACGGTCGGATCCGGTCCGGTTCAGTATGAATAAACAAGCGCCGAATTGCTATCTCCGCGCGTAGACCCCTATGGGCTCTGGGATCCGCCCAAGATCACCTGAAGCGGACGGACTAGGCTGGCCGCCATGACGAAGTGGACCCCCACCCATGAGGCGCCGGAGCCCCTGGAGGGCAATGTGGTCGCCACTGTCACCGGCGGCACCCTGCTGTGGTTCGTCCTCTTCCTGGGCCTGCTGCCGTTCTACGGCTGGCTGGACGACCATGGCCACCTGTGGTGGCTGTGGACCTGCCTGGCCGGCGGCGGACTGGGCCTGATCGGCGTCTGGTACGTGCGCAAGCGGGACGCCGCCATCAAGCGGCATCAGGCGGCCCAGCGGGCGGCCGGGAACACTCCCCCGGCAGGTGAAGCGGGCTGACCGCCCGTACCGTCGGAGGCATGAGTGGTCCGGCGCCGCCCGCGCTGAGCGGGCTGACCGCGCGCGAGGTCGCCGAACGGGTGGCCAGGGGCGAGGTCAATGACGTACCGGTACGGTCCTCACGCTCGCTGGCGGAGATCGTCCGGGCCAATGTGTTCACCCGGTTCAACGCCATCATCGGCGTCCTCTTCCTGATCATCCTGATCGTCGGGCCCGTCCAGGACGGCCTCTTCGGCTTTGTGATCGTCGCCAACACCGCCATCGGCATCGTCCAGGAGCTGCGCGCCAAGAAGACGCTGGACTCGCTCGCCGTGATCGGCGAGGCCAAGCCCACCGTGCGCCGGGACGGACGGGCCACCGCCGTGCACACCGGCGAGATCGTGCTGGGCGACCTGATCGAACTGGGGCCCGGCGACAAATGCGTGGTGGACGGCGAGGTCGCCGAGTCCGACAGGCTGGAGATCGACGAGTCACTGCTCACCGGCGAGGCCGACCCGGTGCTCAAGAAGCCCGGGGACAAGGTGATGTCCGGCTCCTTTGTGGTGGCCGGCGGGGGCGCCTGCACCGCCACCAAGGTGGGACGGGAGGCATACGCCGCCCAACTGGCCGAGGAGGCCAGCCGGTTCACCCTGGTCCACTCCGAACTGCGCACCGGAATCAGCCAGATCCTCAAATATGTGACCTGGCTGATGCTGCCCGCGGCCCTCGGCCTGATCATCAGCCAGCTGGTGGTGCAGGAACACGACTGGCGGGAGGCGGTGCGCCGGATGGTGGCGGGCATTGTGCCCATGGTGCCCGAGGGGCTGGTGCTGCTCACCTCGGTGGCCTTCGCCATCGGCGTCATCCGGCTGGGCCGCAAGCAGTGCCTGGTCCAGGAGCTGCCCGCGATCGAGGGGCTGGCCCGGGTGGATGTGGTCTGCCTGGACAAGACCGGCACCCTCACCGAGGGCGGCATGGACGTCAGCGAACTGCGGCTGCTGGCCCGGGCCGAGGAGCGCCAGGTGCACCAGGTGCTGGGCGCGCTGGGCGATGCGGACCCCCGGCCCAACGCCAGCCTGCGGGCCATCATCGACGCCTATCCCAATGGGCAGAGCGGCTGGCACTGCACCCGGGCGCTGCCGTTCTCCTCCGCCCGCAAGTACAGCGGGGCCGCGCTGCGCGGCCCGGACGGCGAAACCGGCACCTGGCTGCTGGGCGCGCCCGATGTACTGCTCGCCGCGGGCGATCCGGCGCTCGGCCAGACCGAGGAGCTCAACGCCCAGGGCTTGCGGGTGCTGCTGCTGGCCCGGGCCGAACGGGAGCTGGACGACCCCCGGGTGGCCGAGGGGGTACGGCCCACCGCCCTGGTGGTGCTGGAACAGCGGCTGCGCCCGGACGCGGCGGACACCCTGCGCTACTTCGCGGAACAGGAGGTCGCCGCCAAGGTGATCTCCGGGGACAACGCGGTGTCGGTGGGCGCGGTGGCCGCCAAACTGGGCCTGCCCGGCGCCCAGTCCACCCTGGACGCCCGTCAACTGCCCGTGGTGCGCGAGGAGATGGGCGAGGCGCTGGACCGGGGCACGGTCTTCGGCCGGGTCACCCCGCAGCAGAAGCGGGAGATGGTGGGCGCGTTGCAGTCACGCGGCCACACCGTGGCCATGACCGGAGACGGCGTCAATGACGTACTGGCGCTGAAGGACGCGGACATCGGGGTGGCGATGGGCGCGGGCTCGGAGGCGACCCGGGCGGTCGCCCAGATCGTGCTGCTCGACAACAGCTTCTCGGTGCTGCCCTCGGTGGTGGCCGAGGGGCGGCGGGTGATCGGCAACATCACCCGGGTGGCCACGCTGTTCCTGACCAAGACGGTCTACTCGGTGCTGCTGGCGGTCCTGGTGGTGTGCACCCGGGTGCCCTATCCCTTCCTGCCCCGGCACCTGACCCTGCTGTCCACGCTGACCATCGGGGTGCCCGCCTTCTTCCTGGCGCTGGCGCCCAACAAGGAGCGGGCCCGGCCGCACTTCGTCCGCCGGGTGATGCGCTACGCCATTCCGGCCGGGCTGATCGCGGGGGCCGCCACCTTCGCCGTCTATCTGCTGGCGCGCGCCCACTACGCGGGGCAGAGCGGGGCGCTGGCCGCGGAGACCAGTGCGGCCACGCTGACCCTGTTCCTGGTCTCGCTCTGGGTGCTGGCGATCATTGCCCGGCCCTATACCTGGTGGCGGGTGGCACTGGTGCTGGCCATGGGGGCCGGGTTCCTGGTGGTGCTGGGGGTGCCCTGGTTGCAGCGGTTCTTCGCGCTCAAGCTGGTGGGTACGGCTCTGCCCTGGGCCGCGGTGGGGATCGCGGTGGCCGCCGCGGCCGTGCTGGAGTTCACCTGGCGGTGGGTGGGGCGACGGTTCCCCGCCTGAGCCCGGTGTTCAGCCGGCGTCGGTGGTCTTCTCCAGCTCCAGGGTGTTGCGGATCTGCTCGCGCAGCTCCGCGGAGTCGGTGTGCTTGTGCACGGAGACGGCGTGCTCCGTGGCCGCCTGGACGACTTCCTCCTCCTCGCCGGCGATGGTGAGGGTGCAGTTGGTTTCACTGGGGAAGCGGCGACAGTCGGCGACCTTTCTGGTCATTTCCGGTGCCTCCTGGTGTAACGGGGGGTGCCTTCCCTCCGGGGGTGCCTTCCCTTCCAGGGTAGGGCGGGGGGGGTGCCTGCCGCGTTGTGCCCACCGGGGCGCACCCGGCGGGGAAACGGCGTCTGCCGACGACCCTTGGCGCACCGGCCGCGGGCCGTGGGTGGCTGGTCGCGCCCACGCGGCGGAGCCGCATATCAAAACCGCCCCGCGCCCCTGACGGGGCGCACCCTGGTATTTCGGCCGCGGGTCTCAGTCGAACCAGCGGGAGTGGGCCAGTTCTTCGGCGCGGGAGAGGTCCTCCAGCAGGGCCGCCGCCTCGAAGCGGCGGGACCAGGAGCCGGCCGCCCAGGCCAGGCCGGCCGCCAGGCCCTCCAGGGTGGCGGCGTGCAGCACTCCGTCCGGGCCGAGGCGCCAGTCCAGTTCCACGCCGTCGACCAGCAACTCCTCGTGTTCCACATAGGTCCGCGGCGCGCCGGGGAGCAGGGCCCGCAGTTCGTCGGGGACCTCCCGGAGCTCGCCGTCCGCCGCCTCGGCCGGGGCCGGCACGGCCTCGCTCAGCCGCCTGACCTGGAGCAGTTCCGCCAGCGCGGCGGCCCGGTCGGGCCGTACCGGCAGCAGGGCCCGCCCGGCCGCCAGCGGCAGCAGGTCCGGGGCGTCCGCCACCAGCGCCTCGGCCGCGTCCACCACCCGGACCTCGCCGTCGGCCACGGCGCGCAGCTCGTCCGGGAGGGTCACCTCCTCCGGGTCCAGTTCGGCCAGCAGTCCGTAGAGCGCGTGCAGTTGGGCGGCGCCCACCGGGCGTTCCGGGTCGGCGAGGCGGCCCAGCAGTTCGGCCGCGCCGCCCGGCTCGTCCAGCAGGGCGGCCGCCGAGGTGCGCACCCCCAGCGCCCGCAGCACCTGCTCATCGGCGAACCCGGCCGCGTCCACCGCCTCGTACAGGCCCTCCAACAGCGGGTCGCCGCCCTCGGCGCGCAGCCCGGCGGGGCGGCGGCCGTCCAGGACCGGGTGGCCGCGCAGCCACCAGGCGGTGTACGGGCGGACCGACTCCGTGGTGCCGTCCGGCAGCAGCACCCGCACCGGGGTGGTCAGCGCGTCGCGCAGCGGGGGACGGGAGAGCAGGGCGAGCGCCTGCGGCCAGGCGTCGTCGTCCACCAGGTCGAGGTCGCGTACCGCGGTGATCTCGGTGGCCACCGGCGGTACGGGGGTGTCGGGCAGCCCGTCCAGGACGTCCTCGCACCAGACGTCCACCGCGTCCAGCAGACCGGCGTCGTCCGGCTCGGCGAAGTCGCCGTCCCTGGGCTCCAGTTCGTCCGGGTCCAGCACCACATCGGCGGCCCGTACCAGCGCGAAGTCGGCCAGCACGCCGACCGCGGTGAGCGGCTGCTCTCCCCAGCGCTCGGCCAACTCGGCGTCACAGGCGGCCAGTTCGCCGTGGCGGATGACGCTCTCGAAGGGGCTGCCGGGCAGCACCAGCTCGCCGGCCGGGGCGAGTTCGCCGTCCTCGTCGGGCAGCGCCAGGGCGGCCAGCCAGGGCTCGTCGCCGGGGGCCAGGTCGGCGTCGCGCACCAGGGCGAGGACGGTCTCGGCCAGTTCGTCATGGCCCAGCGCGTCCTCGTCCCAGATCTCGCCCTCGTCCAGGGAAGCGGCGACCGCCGCCCGCACCTGCGGGGTGGTGAGGATGGCGCGCGGCGAGGACGGGGTGGCGCCCAGCTTCTCCAGCAGCGGGTGGGCGGCGTCCGGGTGGACCACCTTCAGGCCCAGCCGGGCCAGCCGTCCGGCCTCGGCCTGGTCGGCGGGCGGCAGCAGGACCTGGCGCGGGCCGATGGCGGTGCGCCCCTCGGCCAGCGGGACGGGCAGACCGCTCAGCCGGTCCGGGTCCACCCCGGCCAGGCTGTCGTACAGCCGCCACCACCAGGACGGGTCGCGCTCCACCCCGGCCAGCCGGTCGATGGCCTCGCCCAGCGGCACCCGGGCCACACCCAGCGCCCGCAGCTCGGTGCGGCGCTCCAGGCCGGCCGGCAGCAGGCTGTGGAACACCTCGCCGAGCACGGCCACGGTCTGCGCGCCCGCGCCCTCCACGATCTCGGCCTCCACCGGGCGGAGTGCGAACTCCTCCTCGCCCTCCACCGGCGCGGCGGCGGGCAGGAACGCCGCCCTGGGCAGCCGCTGGAGCACCTGGCGGCGCAGCTCGGCGTCCAGCGGGCTCTGTGCCAGCGGGGAGGGCACCAGGTCGATGGTGGTGGTCAGCACCGGGCGCCACTCGGCGACCAGCTCGGCGTAGGTCTCGGCGGCGCGTTCGATCAGAAAGTCGGTGAGCGGGCCGGGGGCGGTGTGCCGGCGGGTGGGCTCCAGCGGGAAGTTGGCGATCAGCAGGGCGGGCAGGCCCAGCGGTTCGTCGGTGGGGGTGGGGGCGTGCAGCACGGGCGCGGTGCGCGGGCGTACCGGTTCGCCGTCCTCGCCCACCGGGACGGCCCAGGCCAGCGACCAGCCGGGGCGCAGCCGCTCCTCCACGGGGCGGTCGGCGAGGAGCGCCGCGTCCAGGCGGCCGCCGGTGCGGTGCACCCGCCAGCGAGTGGGTACGCCGCGGTCCTCGACCACGGTGCAGCCGTCCTCCTGACGGCGGGTCAGCAGGCGTGGTTCGGCGCCCGGGGTCTCCACCACGACCTCGACCAGGCCGGGCAGGGCCAGCAGCAGCGCGTCATCGATGTCCGCCAGCAGCCGGGCCGTCAGATCCTCCGCCGCTCCGTCTCGCAGCGGCAGGACCACCACGGTGTCATAGCCCTCCGGCGCGGAGCCCTCGGCGGGCAACGGCAGCCGCAGCAGCGGCACATGGCCGGTGCGGCGGCGGATCTCCTCGGCCAGTCCGGGCGTCCGGCCGGCCGTATCCTCGGCCAGCGCCCGGGCCTCGGGCAGGGACCAGCGGACGCCGCCGGAGCGGCCCACCACGGCGGGTTCGTCGGTGACCGCCAGCACGGCGGAGAAGCCGACGCCGAACCGGCCGACGGTTTCCGCGTCGTCCCGCTTGGCCGAGGCACGCAGGGTGGAGAGCGACTCCACGCCGGCGGCGTCCAGCGGGGCGCCGGTGTTGGCCGCTGCCAGCACGGCGGGGCCGTCCGCGGTGGCCGGGTGCAGGGTCAGCCGCAGCCGGCCGGGGACGCCGGCGCGGGCGGCCGCGTCGGCGGCGTTCTGGGCGAGCTCCACCACCAGGCGGTCCCGGTAGCCGCCGAGCGCCAGGTCCTCCTCGGCGTTGGCGTCCTCCCGGAAGCGGGCGGGCGAGGCGGCCCAGGCGTCCAGGACGCCGCGCCGGAGGCGGGCGGTGCGGAACGGGTCGTCCTCGCCTGCCGGGTTGCGCACCATCGCCGTGCCGCTCACGTCGTCTCCCTCTGCCTGCCGCCACGCCGGCGGCTCCGCCGTGCAGAAGGTACCTCAGGGGGTTGTGGGCGCTTCCCCTCGCGCTTCGAGCGCGGGCCGCGGGTGGCTGGTCGCGCCCACGCGGCGGAGCCGCATATCAAAACCGCCCCGCGCCCCTGAAGGGGCGCACCCGGCGATGAAACCCGAGCCCAGACCGGCGGAGCCGTTACGCGTGGCCCAGGTCCGCGTCCTCGGCGCCCTCTTCCATGGGCAGGACGTCGACCACCGTCTCGTCGATCACCGGCGGCGCCGGACGCGGCGGCTTGGGCATCACCGCGGCCTCGGAGTGGCCGCCGCAGCCGTAGGAGAGGGAGACCACATGCCCGTCGGCGGGGCCGAACTCATTGCCGCAGATGCCGAAGGCCTGGCCCAGCGAGCCGCCGATGGGGATCAGGAAGCCGCAGCTGACGCAGGAGGCGGGGGCGGCCTGGGCCATGGGCGTCTTGGGGCCGTGGGACTCGTCCCAGCGGTCGGCCGCGGTGTGCAGCCCGTACCGGGAGAGCACCCGGGCCCGGCGCATGCCGAGTTCCTCGGCGACCGAGGCGATGGAGCCGCGCGCCGGAGTGGTCGGCTGGGCGGACGGCGGGCCGGCGGAGACGTCCGCGTCCTCGGCGTCGGCCAGCTCGGCCATCTCCTCGGAGACGGCGGAGCTGGGCGGCGGCTCCTCCTCGCCGGTCCAGCCCGGCTCCAGCCGCAGGTCGTCCGCGTTGGTGGGGAGCAGGTCGCCGGGACCCATGTCGCCGGGGCGCAGCCGCTCGCTCCACGGCACCCATTCGGGGGCCAGCAGCGCGTCCGGGCCGGGCAGCAGGACCGTCTCGTCGAGGGTGACCACCTTGGCCCGGGAGGCGCGGGCGACGGTGACGGCCCAACGCCAGCCGCGGTAGCCGGGGTCGAGGCAGGCGAAGTAGTGCGTGACGACCCGGTCCCCGTCGGCCACCAGGTCGACGTGCTCGCCGACCTGCCCGGGCAGCGCGGCCTCCAGGGCCGCCGCGCGGGCCATGTCGACCGCCTCGGCGCACAGGCGGTCCGGGGTACGGCTTCGCATCGCAGCACTCACAAGAATCGATTCTCTCTTCCACGCCGTCTCACGAGTGCGCCAGCCGAGCGGCCGGGTCGGCGGACGGAGCGGACCTCAGGACCGCGTCGACGTCCGCGCCCGATCGGCCCCGAGCGCACCTGGTCATGTCCATTCTGCGGGATGGAGACTCTGGGCGCGGCCAAGAACGATCGCCGGTGGCGCGTGAGGCACGCTACCTCGGGTGGCCACCCGGGGCATACCCGGGTTTCATCAAGCACCCTCGGGGCGCTCCCCCGCGCCCCCGCCGATGCCGGACCCACGCGCCGTGAGTGCCGTCAGGGCCCGGAGTTGGGGCAGTATGGCGTGGTGGGAGCCATCCGGTCAGGCCGGTCAGCCAGTGGCGGCCCGCTCCGCCGTACCGGCCGGAGTGTCGGCCGGGTGGTCCGCATCCCCGTCACGGCCACCGCCCGGGGCATCCGCAAGGCCACCCACGCCCATGGGGCGGGCGAGTCGGGCCTGGCGAAGCTGATCGAACTGCACGCGGTGAACTCGGCCGGCGACATGCTGGTCACCATCGCGCTGGCCTCCACCGTGTTCTTCTCGGTCCCCACCGACCAGGCGCGCGGCCGGGTGGCGCTCTACCTGGCCGTCACCATGGCCCCGTTCACCCTGCTCGCCCCGGTCATCGGCCCGCTGCTGGACCGGGTGCCGCATGGCCGGCGAGCCGCCATGGCCTCGGCGATGCTCACCCGGGTGGTGCTGGCGCTGACCATGTCCGGCGCGGTGGCCACCGGGGGGCTGGAGCTGTATCCGGCCGCCCTGGGCGTCCTGGTGGCGTCCAAGGCGTACGGGGTGGTGCGCTCGGCGGTGGTGCCCCGTCTGCTGCCACCACGGATCTCCCTGGTGAAGGCGAACTCCCGGGTGACCCTGGGCGGTTTGCTGGCCACCGGCCTGGCCGCCCCGCTGGGCGGGGCGCTGCACCAGCTGGGGCCGCCCTATCCGCTGTACGGGGCGTCTCTGGTGTTCGCCTTCGGCACCTACCTCTCGCTGTCGCTGCCGCACACGGTGGACTCCGACAAGGGCGAGACCCGGGCCCGGCTGACCTCGGCCGAGCACCGGCCCCGCGGCAAGCGGATCCGCAAGCCCGGGCTGCGCAATGTGGGCCCCTCGGTGCTGCACGCGCTGCAGGCGAACGCGGCGCTGCGGATGCTCTCCGGCTTCCTCACCTTCTTCCTGGCCTTTCTGCTGCGGGTGCATCCACTGGACGGGCTGAGCCCGGCCCTCTCGCTGGGCCTGGCCGCGGTGGCGGCGGGCGCGGGCAATGCGCTGGGCACCGCGATAGGGGCGCTGCTGCGCTCGCGCGGCCCGGAGAAGACCATCGCCCTGGTGCTCACCACCACCCTGGGCACCACCATCGCCACCGCGGTGTTCTACGGCTGGTTCTTTGTGGTGGTGGTGGCGGCGGTGGCCGGCATCTCCCAGGCGCTGGGCAAGCAGTCGCTGGACTCGCTGATCCAGCGGGATGTGCCGGAGGAGGTGCGCACCTCCGCGTTCGCCCGCTCGGAGACCGCGCTGCAGATGGCCTGGGTGGTCGGCGGCGGCATCGGGATCCTGCTGCCGCTCAACGGGGTGCTGGGCATGTCGGTGGCGGCGGCCTTCCTGGCACTGGGGGTGACCACTGCCGTACGGGGCCTGCTGGCGGCGGCCCGGCGCGGCTCGCCGCACCCGCGCGTAGCGTGACTGGACAGGCCAGATAGCCTGCCCCCCATGACCGCTGCGTTTTTCCGGGGCCGCCGCCGCCGCGCCGCTGCCGCCGTCGGGGCCGTGACCTTCGGGCTCGTCGCCCTCTCCGCCTGCGACAAGCCGACTCCGCTGGCGACGCTGACCGTCGGATCGACCACGGTGACCAGCGAGGCCGCCTGCTACGACGACGGCAGTGCCCTCGACAAGAAGGACATCCCCTCCTGCCTCAAGGAGGAGGGCAAGACCGTCAAGGCGTCGGTGGACGACACCATCCGTATCGGCGTGGACAAGAAGATCGCCGACCAGGGCTGGACGGTCGTCGCCAATGGCCAGGGCCTGGTGAACCCCAGCACCAAGACCTTCCGCAACATCCCCGCGGCCCGCCTGCTGCAGGGCGCCAAGGGCAACAAGGTGGTGCTGAGCGTGGTCCAGGCCGACGGCGGCAGCGTCTATGGCTTCTGGAACTTCACCATCGAGGACAATTCCTGACGATGCCGGTCCAGCGGGTCCTGGTCGTCACCGCCGTCACCGCCGAACGGGATGCGGTGACGGCCGCCGCACCGGAGTATCTGCCGGTGGCCCTGCCGGGCGGCACCGAGCTGCACCGGACGGCCCTGGACGGGGTGGTGTTCGACGTACTGGCCGCGGGCGTCGGCCCGGCGGCCGCCGCGGGCGGCACCGCCACCGCGCTGACCGCCGCCGCGCTGGGCGGTGCCCCGTACCAGCTGGTGATCTCGGCGGGCATCGCCGGTGGTTTCGCGCCCCGCGCGCCGCTGGGCGCCCTGGTGCTCGCGGACCGGCTGGTCGCCGCCGACCTGGGGGCCCAGACCGCCGAGGGCTTCGCACCGGTCACCGCGCTGGGCTTCGGCGTGGACGCGCACCCGGCCCCGGAACCGCTGCTGGCGGCGGTGGCGGCGGCGGTGGGCGCGCTGCGCGGGGAGGTGCTGACGGTGTCCACCGTGACCGGCACGGCCGAACGCGCCGCCGAGTTGGCGGCCCGTCACCCCAGGGCGCTGGCCGAGGCCATGGAGGGCTTCGGGGTCGCCGAGGCGGCCGCCGCACACGGCGCGCCGGTGCTGGAGCTGCGGGCCGTCTCCAACGCCATCGGTCCGCGCGACCGTTCGGCCTGGCGCATCGGAGCGGCCCTGGCCGCGCTGACCGGGGCCTTCGGCGCCATCTCAGCAGGACTGCGACCGGCGCACGCCGGGGAATCGGAGCCACGCCCATGACCGAGACGGTCCGCATCGCCTACTCGCCCTGCCCCAACGACACCTTTGTGTTCGACGCCTGGGCGCACGGCCGGGTGCCGGGGGCGCCCGCGCTGGACGTCACCTTCGCGGACATCGACCTCACCAACGGCATGGCCGAGCGCGGCGAGTTGGACGTCCTCAAGGTGTCCTACGCCGTGCTGCCCTGGGTGCTGGAGGAGTACGCGCTGCTGCCCTGCGGCGGCGCGCTGGGCCGGGGCTGCGGGCCACTGGTGCTGACCAGGGAGCCGGGCGACGCGGCACAGCTGGCGGGCAGGACGGTGGCGGTGCCCAGCGAGCGGTCCACCGCCTATCTGCTGTTCCGGCTGTGGGCGGCGACCGAGGTGCCGGGCGGGGTCGGCGAGGTGGTGGTGCTGCCGTTCCACGAGATCATGCCGGCGGTACGGGACGGCAAGGTGGACGCCGGACTGGTCATCCACGAGGCCCGGTTCACATACCCGGAGTACGGTCTGCACCGCCTGGCCGACATGGGAGAGCACTGGGAGCAGACGACCCGGCTGCCCATCCCGCTGGGCGCGATCATCGCCAAGCGCTCGCTGGGCACGGAGATGCTGCGGCGGCTGGCGGACGCGGCCCGTACCTCGGTGCGGATGGCCTGGGACGACCCCGAGGCGTCCCGGCCGTATGTGCTGCGGCACGCACAGGAGATGGACCCGGCCGTCACCGACCAGCACATCGGGCTGTACGTCAATGAGTTCACCGCCGGCCTCGGCGAGGCCGGCTATGCGGCGGTGCGCGGGCTGCTGACCCGCGCCGCGGCCGAGGGACTGGTACCGCCCCTCGGCCCGGATGCGCTCAAGTTCCCCTGAGCCGCGGCTCGGACGTCCGGTGAGCCCGGGCGTCCGGCTGGTCGGACGTCCGACTGATCGGGCGTCCGACTGGTCAGATGTCCAACTGGCTGTATCCGACCGGCTATGAACGTCCGGCCGGTCAGACGTCCAGCTGGTCGGCCACCGCGCGCAGCATGCCCGCGATCTTGGCGCCATGGGCCTTGTCGGGGTAACGGCCCCGCTCCAGCTGCTGGGTGACGTTCTCCAGGAGGGTGGTGAGGTCCTGCACGATGGAGGCCAGCTCATCGGGCTTGCGGCGCTGGGCGGCCGCGACCGAGGGGGTCGGATCGAGCAGGATCACCGACAACGCCTGGTCACCACGCTGACCGGCGACCACACCGAACTCCACGCGCTGGCCGGGCTTGAGGGCGTCGACCCCGTCCGGGAGCACCGAGGAGTGTACGAAGACGTCTCCGCCGTCGTCGCGGGAGAGAAAGCCGAAGCCCTTCTCGCTGTTGAACCACTTGACCTTGCCGGTAGGCACGTCTGTCCTCGTCCTCGTACTCGTTGGGAACGCCGGTAATAACACTTCAGCGGGCCTCAAGACCCGCTACCCCCCAAGGCTAATGGTCCCGGGCCCGGTGACAAGACGTCCTCGGGATCGTCCGACGGCAGGGGAACTACCCTGCAAGGGTGAGTGATGAAACGCCCCGGCCCGGGGACCTGCTTGTACGTACCGGCGCCATCGTGTTCCTGGTGGGCGCGCTGGCCACACTGGCCACCGTGGCCCCACTGTTCATCGGTGCCCATCCGCTGCCGCCGGCCGCGTACTTCGTCTGCATGCTGATGGGCGTCGGCTTTGTGATCGCCGCCGCCGGAGTGCTGCGCTCGGTGGCCGAGCAGCGACGCCAGGGGCGTCAGACGGCGCCCAGGTAGCCGCGCAGCCAGGCCGGGAAGTGGGTGAGGTCCGCCAGCAGGACATCCGCCCCGGCCGCCCGCAACTCCTCGGCGCCGCATGGGCCGGTGGCCACGGCCACCGACAGGGCGCCCGCGGTGCGGGCGCCGCGCACATCGCCGGTGTGGTCGCCCACATAGACCCCGGCCCCGTGCAGCCGCAGCGCCTCCGCCTTGGCCTCGGCCCAGCGCAGGCCCTCCACCACATCCGGTTCGATGCCCAGGTGGTCCAGGTGCAGCCGGGCGTTGCGCGGGTGCTTGGCGGTGACCACCACCACCCGGCCGCCCAGCTCCCGCACGGCGGCCACCGCCTCCCGCGCGCCGGGCATGACGGGCGAGGGCGCGATGCCGTGCCGGTGGTACTCGGCGATATAGCGCGCGCTGACCTCGGCCACCCGCTCCTCCGGGAACCAGTTGCGCAGCTCCTGCTCCAGCGGCGGCCCGATCCGGCTGACCACCAGGTCGACATCGATGGCGGTACCGGTGGCCGCGGCCAGCGCGACATAGGCGGCGCGGATGCCGGGGCGGGAGTCGACCAGGGTGAGGTCGAGGTCGAAGCCGATGGTGAACGGGGGCGTGGCGGCGGCGGGGGTCATGGGCTCATTGTGCGGTGGGGCGCGACCGGCCCGGTGGGACGCCCGTCCCGGTGGGACGCCCGTCCCGGTGGGACGCCCGTCCCGGTAGGACGCCCGGCCCGGTAGGACGCCCGGCCCGGTAGGGCGGCCGGCCCTCTCAAAGCCACACCCCTCTCAGCCCACCTTGCGCCCCCGCCACACCACATACACCGCCGAGGCCAGGGCGGCGACCCGCAGCACCACCGGCCAGGTCTCCGCCAGGGCGGGGCCCAGCTGGCCGTGCGGTATGGGGGCGCCCCAGTGGCCGCCGCTGCGGCCCCACAGCCACAGCACCCCGCCCGCCGCCACCGTCCCGGGCACCACCAGCACCGCGCCCTTGGACTCGTTCTCGGAGAGGCGGCGGGTCACATAGGCCAGCGCCCACCCCGCCCCGCACACCATCCAGTTGCCCAGCACCGCCCCCACCAGCAGCAGCAGGGCCACCAGCAGCAGCACCGGGCTGATGGGGGCGCCGTCGGCGGAGCGCAGCAGCCCGAAGCGGGCCGGCGGCTGCTCCGCGCCTTCCTCCACCGACTCCGGCTCCTGCTCCGGCTCCTGCTCCACCGGCTGGGACGGGGCTCCGGGCGCCGGTGCCTCCGGCGACGTCCGGGGCGGCCTGAGCATGTCGGGGATCTCGATCCCGCCGACAAAGCCGTGCACCCGGTCCCCGGGCCCGGCCTGGGCGGCCTCCACCCGCCACCACTCATCGGCCTCCGGGCCGCCCCCGCGCAGCTCCTCCTCGGTGGCCAGGTGCGGCGGCGCCCCCGCGTCGGGAAACCACACCCCCTCGCCACCGCGCCGCTGGGCCGGCACCCGGCGGGTCTCCCCGGCCGGCTCCGCCGAGCCGCCGCCGCCCGCCCCGGCCACCGCGTCCGAAGGGGTGCCCAGACGGTCGAGGATCCGCTGTACGGCGGCCGGGGTCTCGGCGTTCTCGGCCGCCCGCTGCCGTTCGATCTCGGTCCGCAGCCGGGAGACCAGCCGCATCCGCTCACCGGAGGTGAGCGGGGTCCGCTGAGCGAGATCACCGACCCGGCTCAGGTAGTCAAAGACCAGCTGATCGCTCTCGATCCCCACGAAATCCCCCAGGTTCCCCAAGTTCCCCCAACAATGCAGCCCCCCAGCAAGGCAGCGTCATCCCGACGGTACCGGCTCCGGATCTCGCCGTCCTTGGGAACCGGTGGACGACCACCGGCCCAGCTCACGCCCCTGACCGTCCGGCACCGACCCGGTACCGTTAACAGAATGACCATGTCGCGGGAGACGGACAGGACGGGCGCAGCCCCCCGCACGCTCGCCGAGGAACTGCGCGAGCGCCCCGACGAGGCGCTGGCCGCGCTGCTGCGGGCCCGCCCCGATCTGCTGAACCCGGTGCCCGGCGACCTCACCCAGCTGGCCACCCGCGCCGCCACCCGGGCCTCGGTGGCCCGCGCCGTGGACCGTCTGGACCGCTTCGCCCTGCAGACCGCCGAGGCCCTGGCGGTGGCTCCGGACCCCTGCCGGTACGACACCCTGGCCGCCCTGCTGACCGGTGACCGGCCCACCGACCCCCGGATCGCCGAGCGCCTCCCGCACGCCCTGGCCACCCTGCGCGAGCAGGCCCTGCTCTGGGGTCCCGAGGACCGGCTGCGCCTGGTCCGCACCGTCCGTGACCTGCTCACCCCCACCGCCGGCCGCCCGTCCCCCACCGGCCTCGGCCCCACCGTTGCCGAGGCCACCGCCGGGATGTCCCCCGGCCGGCTGCAACAGCTGCTGTCCGCGGCCGGGCTGCCCGCCACCCATGACCCGGTGACGGCCGTCAGCGCGCTGACCGAACTGTTCGAGGACCGCACCCGGCTGGCGGCCCTGCTCGACACCGCCCCCGCCGAGGCCCGGGACGTCCTGGACCGGCTGCTGTGGGGCCCGCCCTATGGCACCGTCACCGCCGACCCCGCCCCCCACCTGCGCTGGCTGCTCGACCGCGGCCTGCTCCTCCCCACGGCACCCGGCTCGGTCGTCCTCCCCCGCGAGGTCGCCCTGCATCTGCGCGCCGGCCGCGCCCACCGCACCCCGGAACCGGTGCCGCCCGAACCGGCCCCGGTCACCGGGCACTCCCCGGCCACCGTGGACGCCACCGCCGCCGGCCAGGCGTTCACCGCCCTGACCACCGTCGAGGAACTGCTCACCGACTGGGAGACGGCCGGCCCCCTGGTGCTGCGCGCGGGCGGCCTGAGCGTACGCGACCTCAAGCGCACCGCCACCGTCCTGGACTGCCCCGAGCCCACCGCCGCCTTCTGGGTCGAACTCGCCCACACGGCGGGCCTGTTGGCCTCCGACGGCGAGGTGAACGAGCGCTACGCCCCCACCCCCGGCTACGACGACTGGCTCCAGCTGCCGCCCGAACTGCGCTGGGCCCGGCTGGCCACCGCCTGGCTGGCCACCACCCGCACCCCCGGCCTGGCCGGCGGCCGGGACGCCAAGGGCCGCGCCCTGGCCGTCCTCGGCCCCGGCCTGGACCGCACCGCCGCTCCCGAGGTCCGCCGCCGCGCCCTGACCCTGCTCGCCGCGCTGCCGCCCGGCGCCGCCGTCCCGCACCAGGCCGTACTGGACAGGCTCGCCTGGGAGCACCCGGCCGGACAGGAGTCACGCGCCCGGCTGGCCCGGTGGGCCCTCACCGAGGCCGAACTCCTCGGCGTCACCGGCCGCGGCGCCCTGGCCGCCCACGGCCGCGCCCTGCTCGGCGGCGAACAGGGCACTCACGGCGAACACGGCACAGACCCGGCCGCCGCCCTGGCCCCACTGCTGCCCGAACCCCTGGACCACGTCCTGCTCCAGGCCGACCTCACCGCCGTCGCCCCCGGCCCGCTGCACCGCCCGCTCGCCCAGACGCTGGGCGTGCTCGCCGACATCGAGTCCAAGGGCGGGGCCACCGTCTACCGCTTCTCCCCCGGCTCGGTGCGCCGGGCCCTGGACGCCGGACGCACCGCCGCCGACCTCCTCACCTTCCTCGCCGAACACTCCCGCACACCCGTGCCCCAGCCACTCGCCTACCTCATCGAGGACGTGGCCCGCCGGCATGGCACCCTGCGGGTCGGCGCCGCCTCCGCCTATCTGCGCTGCGACGACGAGGCCCTGCTCGCCGAGCTCCTCGCCGACCGCCGCTCGGCCCCGCTGCGGCTGCGCCGGCTGGCCCCCACCGTGCTCGCCGCCCAGGCCGACCCCGAGGAACTGCTGGCCGGGCTGCGCGCCATGGGCTACGCCCCGGCCGCCGAGTCCGCCGAGGGCGACGTCCTGATCAGCCGCCCCGACGCCCACCGCACCCCGCCGCGCACCGCCCCGGCCCCCGTCCACGAGGGCCCGCCCGCCCCCGACGCCACCCTGCTCGACGCCGCCGTCCGCGCAATCCGGGCCGGCGACCGCGCCGCCACCGCCGAACGCAAGCCCGCCCCCACGGCCACCGCCGGCGGCCTGCCCCGCACCAGCTCCGCCGAGACGCTGGCCACCATGCAAGCCGCCGTCCTCACCGGCAGTGTCCTGTGGATCGGCTATGTCAACGCCGATGGCGCCGCCAGCCAGCGGGTGATCGCCCCGGTCAAGGTCGAGGGCGGCTTTGTCACCGCCTACGACCACACCGCGGACGAGGTGCGGACCTATCCCCTGCACCGCATCACGGGCGTGGCGGAGCTGGCGGACGACACGGCGTGACCCCCGCGCCGGGCGGCCGTTGACCACGGCATGCCGAAGATCAACCGACTCACCCTGACCGCCCTCGTCCTCACCGGCCTGGCCGCCGGCGCCGCCCCGGCCGCCGCAGACTCCGCCGAGCACGCGGTGGTCGTCAAGCACACCGCCATCGCCGGCAGCTCCCGGGCCGGCGAGACCTCCGCGTCCGCCACCGTCTACTGCCCTGAGAAGACCCACCTCACCGGCGGCGGCTTCGACGGCAGCCACGGCAGGGACTTCAGCCTGCTCTACAGCCGCCCCACCGAGGACGGCAAGGGCTGGACCGCCGCCATCGGCTACCACGGCACCGCCAAGGAGACGGTGAGCGTCACCGCCTACGCGGTGTGCGAGAGCGAATAGTCACACCCGCTCCACAACCGGCCCCCATGGGCGACACTGGGAGTTTGGCGACCGGCCCCACCGGGGCCGGTCCGACAGCACCCGGACAGCGAAAGGGCGGGCGTGAAAGGCTCCCTCATCGTCCAGTCGGACAAAACCCTCCTGCTCGAGGTCGACCACGAGCAGGCCGAAGCCTGCCGTCGCGCCATCGCGCCCTTCGCCGAGCTGGAGCGGGCGCCCGAGCACATCCACACCTACCGGATCACCCCGCTGGGCCTGTGGAACGCCCGGGCCGCCGGCCATGACGCGGAGCAGGTGGTGGACGCGCTGGTCACCCACTCCCGCTACCCGGTGCCGCACGCCCTGCTGGTCGACATCGCCGAGACCATGGACCGCTACGGCCGGCTGCGGCTGCTCAAGCACCCCACCCATGGCCTGGTGCTGGAGAGCACCGACCGGCCGGTGCTGGAGGAGGTGCTGCGGTCCAAGCGGATCCAGCCGCTGGTCGGCGCCCGGATCGATGACGACACCGTGGCCGTGCACCCCTCCGAGCGCGGACAGATCAAGCAGGCGCTGCTCAAGATGGGCTGGCCCGCCGAGGACCTGGCCGGGTATGTGGACGGCGAGGCGCACCCCATCGAGCTCACCGAGGACGGCTGGGCGCTGCGCCCGTACCAGCGGCAGGCCGTGGACGGCTTCTGGCACGGCGGCTCGGGCGTCGTGGTGCTGCCCTGTGGCGCGGGCAAGACGCTGGTCGGCGCGGGCGCCATGGCCGAGGCCAAGGCCACCACGCTGATCCTGGTGACCAACACCGTCTCGGCGCGCCAGTGGAAGCACGAGCTGATCAAGCGCACCTCGCTCACCGAGAGCGAGATCGGCGAGTACAGCGGGGCGAAGAAGGAGATCCGCCCGGTCACCATCGCCACCTACCAGGTGCTGACCACCAAGCGGAAGGGCATCTACCCGCACCTGGAGCTGTTCGACTCCCGGGACTGGGGCCTGGTGGTCTACGACGAGGTGCACCTGCTGCCCGCGCCGGTCTTCAAGTTCACCGCCGATCTGCAGGCCCGGCGCCGCCTGGGCCTGACCGCCACCCTGGTGCGCGAGGACGGCCGGGAGTCGGATGTGTTCTCCCTCATCGGGCCCAAGCGCTTTGACGCGCCCTGGAAGGAGATCGAGGCACAGGGCTATATCGCCCCCGCCGACTGTGTGGAGGTACGGGTCAACCTCACCGACAGCGAGCGGCTGACCTATGCCACCGCCGAGGCCGAGGAGAAGTACCGCTACTGCGCCACCACCGACAGCAAGCGCAAGGTCACCGAGGCGCTGGTGCGTCGCCACCAGGGCCAGCAGACCCTGGTCATCGGCCAGTACATCGACCAACTCGACGAGCTGGGCGAGCACTTGGGCGCTCCGGTCATCAAGGGCGAGACCACCAACGCCCAGCGCGAGAAGCTCTTCGACGCCTTCCGGGCGGGCGAGATCTCGGTGCTGGTGGTGTCCAAGGTGGCCAACTTCTCCATCGACCTGCCCGAGGCGACCGTCGCCATCCAGGTCTCCGGCACCTTCGGCTCCCGCCAGGAGGAGGCGCAGCGGCTGGGCCGGGTGCTGCGGCCCAAGGCGGACGGGCATGAGGCGCGCTTCTACTCGGTGGTCGCCCGGGACACCATCGACCAGGACTTCGCCGCGCACCGCCAGCGCTTCCTGGCCGAACAGGGCTATGCCTACCGGATCGTGGACGCCCATGAGCTGCTGGCGGGCGAGGACGTCTGAGATCCGCCACCGGCGGGCCGGGGCTCGGCATCCGGCTCCGCGCCCGACAACGGTCAGCGCTTGACGTGCAGTTCCGGCGCGTGCTGCCCCAGCAGCACCACGCTTACCGCCGCGCCCGCGAACGCCTTGATGGCGCGCAGGGCGTGGCCGAAGGAGTGGGTGGCGCCGCTCTGGTCGGCGGCCTGGACGTCCGGGGCGATGGCTGCGGTGGTCATGTCTCCATGGTGGCGTCCGGGACCGCCCCGGGCATCGGCCTGCCGGTGTAACCACGAGGGCCCCGCCGTACGACTGAAGGATCACCGCATCCCCTACGGGAGACGGACTCCAACCCTGAGAGGCTCCCCCGGGCGTGGGTAATTCGCTCGCGCGCCCCTGGGCCGATCGCTAGGATCGCGCGTCTGCCCGCCTCCCGCGCCCGTGGAGTGCCGCCGCCCGGACGGAAACCGGCCGGTCCCGTATCGTCCCGCCCGTCCGCACCGCCTGGAGGCGACCCGTGCCCGCGCACGTCCCGGATCCGATCGCAGACCGCGCCACCGACCCGCTCGACCGTGAGCGCGCCCATCTCGCCTCCTCCCGGGCCGCGTTGCGCGCCATGCGCGCCGATGTGGAGTCGCTGGACATCAAGGACGTGGCCGCCAACTGGGTCAACGCCAAGGTGCTGCAACAACAGATCGAGCAGCGCATCACCGCGCTGGCCGACCTGGCGGACACTCCGCTTTTCTTCGGCCGGCTGGACTATCTGCACGCACCCGGGGCGGAGCGGGCGGAAGGGGCCCGCGAGGAGCGCCCGTCCGCCGGAGGCGGCTCGACGATTCTGTACATCGGGCGGCGGCACGTCCATGACGCCGAGGGCGACCCCATGGTCATCGACTGGCGGGCCCCGGTCTCCCAGCCGTTCTACCGGGCCTCCAAAAAGGACCCGATGGACGTGGCGACACGGCGCCGGTTCGGCTACACCGGCGGCGAGTTGACGGCCTACGAGGACGAGGACCTGACCGACGCCTCCTCCGCCGACCGGGCCAGCAGGCTGCTGCAGAGCGAGATCGAGCGGCCCCGTGTGGGCCCGATGCGGGACATCGTGGCCACCATCCAGCCGGAGCAGGACGAGATCGTGCGCGCCGGGATCGGCGGCACGGTGTGCGTTCAGGGCGCGCCGGGCACCGGGAAGACGGCGGTGGGCCTGCACCGGGTGGCCTATCTGCTGTACGCGCACCGCGAGCGGCTGGCCCGGACCGGCACCCTGGTCATCGGCCCCAACCGGTCCTTCCTGCACTACATCGAGCAAGTGCTGCCCGCACTGGGTGAGTTGAATGTGGCCCAGGCCACGGTGGACGACCTGGTGGCCCATGTGGAGGTACGGGGCACCGACAGCGCCGAGGCGGCCCGGATCAAGGGCGACGCCCGGATGGCCGAGGTGCTGCGCCGGGCGGTCCACTCGGGTGTGACCATGCCGGTGGAGCCGGTGGTGGTGGTGCGCGGCTCGCGCCGCTGGCGGGTGCCGGCGTATGAACTTGAGGAGATCGTCCGGGAGTTGCTGGACCGCGACATCCGCTATGGCGCGGCCCGGGAGGCCCTGCCGCAGCGGATCGCCCATGCGGTGCTGGTGCGGATGGAGCAGGCGGGCGAGGCGCCGGACGACCGGGTGCAGGACGCGGTGGCCCGCAACGCCGCGGTGAAGGCGGCGGTCAAGGCCGTCTGGCCGCCGGTGGATCCGGCCAAGCTGGTGCTGCGGCTGCTGTCCGACCCGGAGTTCCTGGCCGAGCAGGCGGCCGGAGTGCTCTCCGCCGAGGAGCAGGCGGCCGTCCTCTGGGCGAAGCCGGCGCGCGGCGTCAAGGGCGCCAAGTGGTCGGCGGCGGACGCGGTGCTGGTGGACGAGGCGGCTGATCTGATCACCCGCACGCCCTCATTGGGGCATGTGGTGCTGGACGAGGCGCAGGACCTCTCCCCCATGCAGTACCGCGCGGTGGGCCGCCGGTGCAGCACCGGTTCGGCCACGGTGCTGGGCGACCTCGCCCAGGGCACCACCCCCTGGGCCACGCCCACTTGGGCGGAGGCCCTGACCCATCTGGGCAAGCCGGACGCCACGGTGGAGGAGCTCACCCAGGGGTTCCGGGTGCCGCGCGAGGTGATCGCCTATGCCTCACGGCTGCTGCCCGCCATCGCCCCGGAGCTGACCGAGGCGACCTCGGTCCGTGAGTCCCCGGGCGACTTCGCCGTGCGCCCGGTAGCCGATCCCGCCGCCCTGGACGCGGCGGTGGTGGCGGCCTGCCGGGCCGCGCTGCGCCGGGAGGGCTCGATCGGCCTGATCGCGGCCGACGCCCGGCTGCCGGCGCTGTCCGCCGCGCTGGACGCCGCCGGGTTGCCGTACCTCGCCCCGGGCGAGGAGACCTCGGACCAGGCCCGCCTCACGCTGGTCCCGGCTTCGCTGGCGAAGGGTCTTGAGTACGACTACGTGGTGCTCGACGAACCGGCGGCGATCGTCTCCGGCGAACCGGACGAACGCACCGGCCTGCGCCGCCTGTACGTGGCCCTCACCCGAGCCGTCTCGGGCCTGACCATCCTGCACGCCCAGCCACTGCCCGAACAACTGGCGGGCCCCGTAAGGGGCGCGGGGAAGCCCTGATATGCGGCTCCGCCGCGATCGCGCCCCTTACGGGGCACCCTCCGCAGCCAGCAGCGCGGCGACCAAGCCGGGGAACCGTACGTCCAACTCCGCCCGGCGCAACGACACATAGCGATTGCGCCCGGCGACCCGGGTGCTGGTCAACCCGGCCTCCCGCATCACCCGCATATGGTGCGAGACCGTCGACTTGTGCAGATGATCCACGCCCAGCCCCTCCGCGGAGCAGTGGTACTCACCACCGGCCGCGTACACCCGGAACAGATGCAGCCGCACCGGATCCCCCAGCGCCTGAAGCACCTTGGCCAGCTCGATGTCCGCCGCGTCCGGCTGCGGCAGCCGTTCCTCATCCACCACTGTTTGACACCCATCCAACATTCAGCAATTGTTTGACGCACGTCCAACCTACCCTGCCCCCGCCCGGAAGGACCGTTTGTGCGTCTCCGCCTGCTTCTGCTGGCCCTCGGCACCTTCGCCATGGGAACCGACTCCATGGTCATGGCCGGCATCCTGGACCAGATCGCCCGGGACACCGGCGTCACCGTGGCCGCCGCCGGACAGCTGGTCACCGTGTTCGCCCTGGGCTACGCGCTGCTGGCCCCGACCCTCGCCACCCTCACCGCCCGCTGGGACCGCCGCCGCCTGCTGCTCACCGCGCTGGCCGTGTTCACCGCCGCCAACGCGCTCAGCGCACTGGCCCCCGACTACCCCTTCCTGCTGGCGACCCGGGTGCTCGCCGCGGCCGGTGCCGCGCTCTACACGCCCACCGCCAACGCCGTCGCCACCACCCTGGTGCCGCCCGAGCGGCGCGGGCGCGCCATCGCCACCGTGCTGGGCGGCATGACCGTGGCCACCGCGCTGGGCGTACCGATCGGCGCCTACCTCGGCCGCACCGACTGGCGCTGGACCATGTGGCTGGTGGTGGTCCTGGGCGCCGCCGCCCTGCTGGGCCTGGCCGCGCTGCTGCGCGACCTGCCCGCGCCCACCGTGGCGCCGGGACTCAGGGAGCGGCTGGCCCCGCTGCGCGACCGCCGGGTGGTCGGCGCGGCCGCCACCACCTTTGTCTTCTTCCTGGCCTTCCAGGCGGTCTATATCTACCTGGCCACCGCGATCCACCCGGCCACCGGCGGCGACCAGGACCGTCTCAGCCTGGTCCTGCTGGTCAACGGCCTGGCTTCGGTGGCGGGCAGCTGGCTGGGCGGCCGGGCGGTGGACCGGGCGGGGGTGCGCACCGTGCTGCTGGCCACCGGCAGCGTGGTGACCCTCGCCCTGGCCGCCCTGCCCTGGCTCTCCCAGAGCCTGGCCGGCGCCCTGGTCTATGCCGCCGTCGCCCCGGCGGCGGGCTGGGCGATGGGTGTGGCGCTGCCCCACCGGATGGCCTCCATCGACCCGGTCAACGCCCCGCTGCTGATCTCCCTCAACAGCAGCGCCCTCTACCTGGGCATGGCGGCCGGCGGCGGCACCGGCAGTCTGGCCATCGCCCTGTCCGGCGAGCGCTGGTTCCCGCTGACGGCGGCGGCGCTGGCCGCGGCGGCGGTGCTGATCGCGCGGGCCACCACCACCCGGCCCGAGGGCGCCGCCGGGCGCCGTTACGGCCGGTCCAGCGCCTCGCGCCAGGCCCGTACCGCCGCCGGGTCGACCGGCGAGTCCCAGCCGGCGGGCCGGGCCGCCCCGCCGATGTGAAAGGCGTCGATGCCGGCCGCCCGCAGCACCGGCACATGGGTGAGCCGCAGCCCGCCGCCGACCAGGAGCCGCGGCTCGTACCCCGGCTCATCGCCCCGGGCCGCCTCGGCCAGCAGGGTGGCCAGGCCCTCGTCCACCCCGGCGGCGGATCCGGCGGTCAGATAGGTGTCCAGGCCCGGCCGGCCGGCCAGTTGCCTACGCACCGCCTCCCGGTCGGCCGCCCGGTCCAGGGCGCGGTGGAAGGTCCAGCGCGCCCGGGGCCCGATCGCCTCGGTGAGTGCCTCGACGGCCGCCAGGTCGGCCCGGCCGTCCTCGGCCAGAAAGCCCAGGACGAACTCCTCCGCCCCCTCCGCGCACAGCGCCCGGGCCCGTTCGCACAGCTCCTCCAGCGCCGCCGCGCCGCCGGCCGCGAAGCCGTCCGCCGCTCGCAGCATCACCCGCACCGGAATGTCCACGGCGGCCCGCACCGCGGCGAAGGTCTCCCGGGCCGGCGTGAGGCCGTCCGCCGCCAT
Source organism: Streptomyces sp. NPDC052396 (assembly GCF_044593195.1). Classification (NCBI taxonomy): domain Bacteria; kingdom Bacillati; phylum Actinomycetota; class Actinomycetes; order Kitasatosporales; family Streptomycetaceae; genus Streptomyces; species Streptomyces sp. NPDC052396. Next base: position 147,636 of record NZ_JBIUAW010000006.1, on the reverse strand, counting down.
GTCGCTGACCAGTTCCAGCCGGTCCGCCCCGCCGGCCCGGGCCGCGGCCGCGTCCTGGGGCCCGAGCGCGATCACTTCAAGAATTGGTCTAGACATGTAGCACAGGGTGCCACACCCGCCACCCGAACCGAAACCACACCCACCGGGGTCACAATTGACGGATGGCTCCCACAGTCGACCATCCCGCCGCCGACGATCTGCGCCGGCGCTGGGCGCGCACCGTCCTCGACGCCCATGCCGCCGACGCGCCCCCGGCCGGCCCGTACCGCTACGCCGACGCCCTGCTGGCCCGCTGGTCCGAGCCGCAGCGCCGCTACCACACCGTGGACCATCTGATCGCGGTGCTGGACCGGGTCGACGAGCTGGCCGAGTACGCCCAGGACATCACCGCGGTACGGCTGGCGGCCTGGTTCCATGACGCGGTCTACCTCCCCGAGCGCTCCACCAACGAGGAGCGCAGCGCCCGCCTCGCCGAGCGCGCCCTGGCCGAACTCGGCCTGGACCAGCGGCTGATCGCCGAAGTCGTCCGCCTGGTGCGGCTGACCACCAGTCATGACCCGGCCCCCGGCGACCGCGACGGCGAGGTGCTCTGCGACGCCGACCTGGCCGTACTGGCCGGCGGCGCCCAGGACTACGCGGCGTACGCGGCCGCCGTGCGCCAGGAGTACGGCTTCGTCCCGCCCGACGCCTTCCGCGAAGGCCGCGCCGCGGTGCTGCGCCAACTCCTCGCCCTGCCAAGGCTGTTCCGCACCCCACTGGGATATGAGCGCTGGGAGCAGGCCGCCCGGCACAATCTGCGCGGCGAGCTGGAGCTGCTGACGGTCTGACACATCCAGCGCCGGGAATAATCCATGCACCGCTTGTCGCTGGCCATGGATATGTCTACCGCGAACCGCATGCCGGCGGCCGTCCATGTGCTGGGCCTGTCCGTATTCGCCCTGGGCACCTCGGAGTTCATGCTCTCCGGGCTGCTGCAGCCGCTCGCGCGGGACATGGGGGTCTCCATCCCGCAGGCCGGGCTGTTGGTCTCCGCCTTCGCCATCGGCATGGTGGTGGGCGCACCACTGCTGGCCGCCGCCACCCTGCGGCTGCCGCGCCGCACCACCCTGGTGGGACTGCTGGCCGTGTTCGGCCTCGGCCAGGTGGCCGGCGCGCTGGCACCCTCCTACTGGGTGCTCTTCGCCTCCCGGGTGGTGAGCGCGCTGGCCTGCGCCGGGTTCTGGGCGGTCGGCGCGGCGGTGGCGGTGTCCCTGGTGCCGGTGACCGCCCGGGCCCGGGCCATGTCGGTGATGATCGGCGGACTGTCCATCGCCAATATCGCCGGTGTCCCGGCCGGCGCACTGCTGGGCCAGCACGCGGGCTGGCGGGCCGCCTTCTGGGCGGTGGCCGCGCTCTCCGCGGTGGGGCTGGTGGGGGTGCTGGCGTGTGTCCCGGCCACCAAGGCCCCTGAGCAGGCGCCGCGCCTCGCCGACGAAGTGGTCATCTACCGCGACCGCCAGGTATGGCTGGCCCTGGCGGTCACCGCTCTCAACGCCGGTGCCACCTTCTGCCTCTTCTCCTACCTCGCCCCGCTGCTCACCGATACCGCCGGTCTGTCCGAGGGCTGGGTGCCCATGGTGCTGGCGCTGTTCGGGGTCGGCGCCCTGATCGGCACCACGGTCGGCGGCCGGATCGCCGACGCCCGCCTCATGGGCACCATCTACGGCGGCATCGCCGCCTCCGCCACGGTCCTGGCTCTGCTGGCCCTCACCGCCCACTACGCCGTCGCGGCGGTGCTGGTCGCGGTGCTGCTGGGCGTCACCGCCTTCACCACCGCCCCCGCGCTCAACGCCCGCATGTTCAATGTGGCGGACGCCGCCCCCACCCTGGCCGGGGCGACCACCACCGCGGCCTTCAACATCGGTAACACGGTGGGCCCTTGGCTGGGCGGCCTGGTGATCAGCGCCGGCTGGGGCTACCCGGCGGTGGCCTGGACGGCCTGCGGCCTGGCGGTGCTGGCCCTGGCCATCGAGGCACTGGCCGCCCGGCTGGGCGGCGCGGCGGGCACCTCACGAGTGGTGGCCCGCGGCGAGCGCCAGCCGACGGCCGTACGGGCCGCGCGGGAGGACTGAGGGGGCGCCCCCTCAGGGGCGCGGAGAAGCCCTGATAGGCGGCTCCGTCGCGTGGGCGCGACCAGCCACGAACAGCCCGCCCCCAAAACGCCACCGCGGCACAAGAGAGCCGACCGCCTCGCGGGAAGCGCCCGCACCCCAACACCCGCCCGTCCATCCGGCCGCACCACTCAGCGCCGGGCCGGCCGGCCCCTCTCCGCCGAGCCCGAGGGGCGGGCGTCCGACGCCCCCGCCGCGCCCGAGCGCCGCGGCACCGTACCCCGCGGGCTGCTCAGGAGTCCGAGAATCGCGGCCGTTCCGAGGGTCATCACAGCGATGGGGCGCATGAAATACCTCTTCTTCGGATTACCGGGTCATCGGAGCCGACACCTCCACGGCTGCCCCGCCCCGACCGCCGCATGCGCCCCGTCACCCTCCGTGCGGATGTTCGGCGGCCCCATCCGGAACCCCACCCGGCACCCGCCCCGGCCCCCTTTTGGGACGCCGCAGCCCCGCCTGGCGCAGCAGCCGCACCAGCTCCCGGCTGCCGGCCTCGACGGCGCCCAGCCGCACCGCGTCCGGGTACGCATCCGCCGGCACGTCGTAGTGGTCGCGGTCGAAGGCCCGGGCGGGCGCGCCCAGCCGGGCGGCGAAGGCGTGCAGTTCCTCGAAGCTCTGGTCGCTGATCAGGTGCGACCACATCCGGCCGTGCCCGGGCCAGACCGGCGGGTCGATATAGAGGGCCACGGGAGGGCCGCCCGGGCCGCTCAGCCGCCCAGCACCGAGGCCAGCGCGCCCACCCGCGCCACCAGCACCGCCTGCTTGGTGCAGGCCCAGCGGGGATCGGGGCCCAGCTCCGGCTCGACCTCCAGGGCGTGCACATCGCCCGAGGCGCACACCGGGCACAGCGGCCAGCGGCCGTAGCGGTCCAGCAGCGCGTCCTGAACGTCCTGCGCCACCAGCCCCACCAGGAACTCGGCACCCTCCGGCCACTGCTCGACCCACCAGCGGCGGCCCGCCACGGCGTCCTCGACCAGCGAGACCACATCGGGTTCCGCCACGCCTCCGGCGGACAGATCGGCCAGGACCATGGCCCGCGCCGTGTGCAGCGCCTGTTCGAGCTCCATGGGAACCATTGTCAGGGACAACGGCGCTTGACGGCGCCCGGAGGCGAAAATACCTTCCAAGGGTGAGCAGCCGACTGAAGGAAACTTTCAGCGTTCCCCGGCCCGCCGCCCTGGCCGCCAAGGTCCGCACCCTCGCCCCCGGCATGACCCGCTCCATGCAGCGCGTCGCCGACGCCCTGCTGGACGATCCGGCGGCCTCGGCCGCGCTCACCGTCACCGGCCTGGCCGAGCGCACCGGCACCAGCGAGGCCACCGTGGTGCGCACCGCCCGGGTGCTGGGCTACCCCGGCTACCGCGACCTGCGCCTGGCCCTGGCCGCCCTGGCCGCCGAACAGGCGGCCGGCCGGGCACCCGTGGTCACCGCCGACATCTCCGTGGACGACCCAATGGCCCGCGTGGTCGCCAAGCTCGCCCAGGAGGAGACCCAGTGCCTGGCCGACACCGCCGCCGCCCTGGACACCGCCCAGCTGGAGTCGGCCGCCGCCGCGCTGGCCGCCGCCCGCCGGACCGATGTCTACGGCGTCGGCGCCTCCAACCTGGTCGGCCAGGACCTGGTGCAGAAGCTGCTGCGCATCGGCCTGATCGCGCACGCCCCCGCCGACCCCCACCTGGCCGTCACCAACGCGGTCCAGCTGCGGCCCGGTGATGTGGCCATAGCCATCACCCACTCCGGGCGCACCACCGATGTCATCGAACCGCTGCGGGCGGCCTTCGAGCGCGGCGCCACCACCATCGCGGTCACCGGCCGCCCGGACAGTGAGATCACCCAGTACGCCGACCTGGTGCTGACCACCTCCACGGCCCGGGAGAGCGAGCTGCGCCCGGCCGCCATGGCCAGCCGCACCAGCCAACTCCTGGTGGTGGACTGCCTGTTCATCGGGGTCGCCCAGCGCACCTACGAGCGGGCGGCACCCGCGCTGGCCGCCTCCTACGAGGCGCTGGTCCACCGCCACGACCCGCGCACCGGCCGGTAGCGCCATGACCTCCCCCGCCGCCGACACCCTGCGCACCGAGCTGGCCGCCCTGGCCACCGAGGCCGTCCGCCCCGGGCTGGCCGGGATCGACCGGCTGCCCACCCTGGCCATCGCCACCCTCATGAACGGCGAGGATGCCACCGTGGCCGGCGCGGTGGCCGCCCAACTCCCGTCCATAGCAGCCGCCATCGACGCCATCAGCGCCCGGATGTCCGATGGCGGCCGGCTGGTCTACGCGGGCGCCGGCACCGCCGGGCGACTGGGCGTGCTGGACGCCAGCGAGTGCCCGCCCACCTTCAACACCCGGCCGGAGCAGGTCCTCGGGCTGATCGCGGGCGGGCCCACGGCCCTGGTCAGCGCCGTCGAGGGGGCCGAGGACGACCCCGGGCGGGCCGAGGCCGACCTCGCCGCACTGGGCATCGGGCCGCCGGACACGGTGGTGGGCGTCTCCGCCTCCGGCCGTACCCCCTACGCCGTGGCGGCGGTCCGCCACGCCCGCCGGGCCGGGGCGCTCACCATCGGGCTGGCCGGCAACGCCGGTTCACCGCTGGGCGCGGCCGCGGAACACGCCATCGAGGTGGTCTGCGGACCCGAACTCATCGCCGGTTCCACCCGGTTGAAGGCCGGCACCGCGCAGAAGCTGGTGCTCAATATGCTCTCCACCATCACCATGATCCGGCTGGGCAAGACCTACGGCAATCTGATGGTGGACCTCCGCGCCTCCAACGACAAACTGCGCGCCCGCTCCCGGCAGATCGTCTCGCTGGCCACCGGTGCGCCGGACCCGGAGATCGAGCAGGCGCTCACCGCCACCGGCGGCGAGGTCAAGGCGGCCATCCTGGTGCTGCTGGCCGGAGTGGACGGACCGGAGGCCGCCCGCCTGCTGGAGCGGGCCGACGGCCATCTGCGCCGGGCGCTGGCCATCGCGCGGCCCGGTCACACGCCGCCGGACACCACCTAGCCGGGCCCATGCCGCGCTACCGCACACCGAGGGGGGCCGCCGGCTCGCGGAGGACCCATGAACGACCCGCAGGACCCCCATCGCACCGCCGCCGCGCTGCTGCCCCTGCTGGGCGGCGCGGCGAACATCGCCTCCCTGGCGCACTGTATGACCCGGCTGCGGCCGGTGGTCCACGACCCGGCCCTGGTCCGGGCCGATGAACTCCGGGCGCTGCCCGGGGTGTTGGGCGTGGTCGACGGCGGCGGTGCGTACCAGGTGGTGCTGGGCCCCGGCACCGCGGCCCGGACCGCCGCCGCCCTGGACCGCCTGGTCGCGGACGCCCGGACGGCCACCGAGGAGCGGCCGGAGCCGGGTCCCGCCCAGGGCTCCCCGCCCGGCGGGCGTACCCTGCGCCGGATCGCCCAGGTCTTTGTCCCGCTGATCCCGGCCCTGGTGGGCTGCGGCCTGGTCGCCGCCCTGGCCGGGACGCTGGGCAACCTGGGCTGGGCGCCCTCGCTGGCCCCGGCGCTCACCGCCGTCTCCTCCGGCTTTATGTCGCTGATCGCGGTGTTCGTGGGCTGGCAGACGGCCCGGGAGTTCGGCGGAACTCCGGTGCTGGGCGGGGCGGTTGCCGCCGTGATCGTCTGCCCCGCGGTGGCCCGGGCGCACCCCTTCGGCACCACCCTGGCGCCCGGCCAGGGCGGAGTGCTGGGCGCGCTGGCCGCGGCCCTGCTGGCGGTGTGGGTGGAGCGGGCCTGCCGCCGTCTGGTGCCCCGGGCGCTGGATGCGCTGCTCACCCCGGCGCTGACCGTCCTGCTGCCGGGCCTGGCCACGGTCTATGGGCTGATGTACGCGGCGGGCGAACTCTCCCTGGCGCTGGGCCACTTCACCGACCGGCTGCTGTCCGGCGGCGGCGCGGCCGCGGGCTTTGTGCTGGGCGGGCTGTTCCTGCCGATGGTGATGCTGGGGCTGCACCAGGCGCTGATCCCCGTCCACGCCACACTGATCGCCCAGCAGGGGCAGACCACCCTGCTGCCGCTGCTCGCCATGGCGGGCGCTGGCCAGGTGGGCGCCGCGCTGGCGGTCTACCTCCGGCTGGCCCGCGACCATCCGGAGATCCGCCGCACGGTGCGCTCCGCGCTCCCGGCGGGCCTGATGGGCATCGGTGAACCGCTGGTCTACGGCGTCTCGTTGCCCTTGGGCCGCCCCTTTGTCACCGCCTGTGTGGGCGGGGCGTTCGGCGGCGGCTTCCTGGGGCTGCTGGGCCAGTGGGGCGAACCGATCGGCGCCCGGGCCATCGGGCCCTCGGGCTGGGCCCTGTTCCCCCTGCTCAGCGGTGGCGGGCAGGGGCCGGCGCAGGCGATGGCGGTGTACGGGGCGGGGCTGCTGGTGGGGTACGCGGCCGGGTTCGCGGCGACATATGCCTTCGGGTGCCGGGGCGTGCAGGGCGCCCCTTACCGGGCGCCGGAAACGCCCGAGGGCGGTACCCCGTGATGGGGTACCGCCCTCGGTACGTACCGACTGAACAGCCGAGCGAAGCGAGTTCGCTCAGAAGTCCATGTCACCGCCCGGCATGCCGCCCGGAGCGGCCGCGGCGGCCTTCTCCGGCTTGTCGGCGATGACGGCCTCGGTGGTGAGGAAGAGCGCCGCGATGGAGGCGGCGTTCTGCAGCGCGGAACGGGTGACCTTGGCCGGGTCGATGATGCCCTCGGCGATCATGTCCACGTACTCGCCGGTCGCGGCGTTGAGGCCGTGGCCGACGGCCAGGTTGCGGACCTTCTCCACCACGACGCCGCCCTCGAGACCACCGTTGACGGCGATCTGCTTCAGCGGGGCCTCCAGGGCCAGCTTGACGGCGTTGGCACCGGTGGCCTCGTCGCCCTCGAGCTCCAGCTTCTCGAAGACCGCGGACGCCTGGAGCAGGGCCACGCCACCACCGGCGACGATGCCCTCCTCGACGGCGGCCTTGGCGTTGCGCACCGCGTCCTCGATGCGGTGCTTGCGCTCCTTGAGCTCGACCTCGGTGGCGGCACCGGCCTTGATGACGGCCACGCCGCCGGCCAGCTTCGCCAGACGCTCCTGGAGCTTCTCGCGGTCGTAGTCCGAGTCGCTGTTCTCGATCTCGGCGCGGATCTGGTTGACGCGGCCCTGGACCTGGTCGCTGTCACCGGCACCGTCGACGATGGTGGTCTCGTCCTTGGTGATGACGACCTTGCGGGCGCGGCCGAGCAGGTCGAGACCGGCGTTCTCCAGCTTGAGGCCGACCTCCTCGGAGATGACCGTGCCGCCGGTGAGGATGGCAATGTCACCCAGCATGGCCTTGCGGCGGTCGCCGAAGCCCGGGGCCTTGACGGCGACGGACTTGAAGGTGCCGCGGATCTTGTTGACCACCAGGGTCGACAGGGCCTCGCCCTCGACGTCCTCGGCGATGATCAGCAGCGGCTTGCCGGACTGCATGACCTTCTCCAGCAGCGGGAGCAGGTCCTTCACCGAGGAGATCTTGGAGTTGACGATCAGGATGTACGGGTCCTCGAGAGAGGCCTCCATACGCTCCATGTCGGTGGCGAAGTACGCCGAGATGTAGCCCTTGTCGAAGCGCATACCCTCGGTGAGCTCCAGCTCCAGACCGAAGGTCTGGGACTCCTCGACGGTGATGACGCCTTCCTTGCCGACCTTGTCCATGGCCTCGGCGATCAGCTCGCCGATCTGGGTGTCGGCGGCGGAGATGGAGGCGGTGGAGGCGATCTGCTCCTTGGTCTCGACCTCCTTGGCCTGGTCGAGCAGGGCGCCGGAGACAGCCTCGACGGCCTTCTCGATGCCGCGCTTCAGGGCCATCGGGTTGGCGCCGGCGGCCACGTTGCGCAGGCCCTCGCGGACCAGTGCCTGGGCGAGGACGGTCGCGGTCGTCGTGCCGTCACCGGCGACGTCGTCCGTCTTCTTCGCGACCTCCTTGACCAGCTCGGCGCCGATCTTCTCGTACGGGTCCTCGAGCTCGATCTCCTTGGCGATGGAAACACCATCGTTGGTGATCGTGGGGGCGCCCCACTTCTTCTCGAGGACGACGTTCCGGCCCTTGGGGCCGAGGGTGACCTTGACGGCGTCGGCGAGCTGGTTCATCCCGCGCTCGAGACCGCGCCGTGCCTCCTCGTCGAACGCGATGATCTTGGCCATGTGAAGTGGTCCTCCCAGGACTGGGGTGGAGTGCTCCGGACCGCTCTGGCGCCCGCGACGGACGGCCCGCGGGCCCGGCGGTTCCTTGCCCCGCCTGACGCGCCGACCTCACCGACGGTCCAAATCTGTCACTCTCACTTGGAGAGTGCTAAGCCCAATCATTAGCACTCGGGGTAGGTGAGTGCAAGCCACTCGGGGATATCTCCGGGGCGCCGTCCGGGGTGCGCGCGGGTACACGAAGGGCCCGCACCCCATGGGTGCGGGCCCTCGCTCGAGCCTGATGACCGGGTGGTCGATGCGCCGCGGTCAGGCGGTCACCTTCACCATGTCCGCCTGAGGCCCCTTCTGGCCCTGCGAGATCTCGAACTCGACCCGCTGCCCCTCCTCGAGGGTGCGGTAGCCGTCCATCTGAATCGCGCTGTAGTGGACGAAAACATCCGCACCACCGTCGACCGCGATGAAGCCGTAGCCCTTCTCCGCGTTGAACCACTTGACGGTGCCCTGAGCCATGCCTAACTCCCCTATTACTGGCCCTTGCACAGGACCGCACTTCGCGGACCCGGGTCAGACCTCACCCCCGAGAGGTTGGGGGTGTGCGCCGGAACGCGTCGACCGCGGCTGAATGTATCTGTACGGATGCCGTCCGCAACAGGTCAGACGGACGAGAAATCCCATGGCAACCCAAGGCTAATAACCGGCCAACTCGGGGTGAGCCAGGGCAAGTCGGGCCGGGCATACCCGGCCAACCCGACAAATCGCTCGCGTATTTCTCGCGCAACTTGACGAGTTCTCATATGCGTTCGGCACTGACACCGATGGGGGAACGCCCCAACTGTATCGCGCTTCAACAGCCGGAATCGCCCCGTCCGTTTAACGGGCGGGGCGATTCCGGTATCCGTGCAGGAAGGTTGCGAAACTTGTCGGCTGTTCCTCAGCCGCGGGCCCGGCTGTTCCTCAGCCGCCGGCCACCGCCGGGATGATGGAGACACCCGCGCCGTCCGGGATCACCGCCCCCAGGCCGCCCTCGAAGCGGACGTCGTCGTCATTGACGTAGACATTGACGAAGCGCCGCAACGTGCCGCTGTCGTCCAGGACTCGGGCCGCGATGCCGGGGTGGTTGCGCTCCAGGTCGTCGATCACCTCGGCCAGGGTGGCGCCCTGCGCCGGCACCTCGGCCTGCCCGCCGGTGTAGGTGCGCAGGATGGTGGGAATGCGGACGGTCACGCTCATGGGGTTCTCACCTTCGGTGGATGTCGGTGGTCAACTTCCGGGTGGTGCCCGGTGATACGGCGGAGCCGGACGCTCACAGGCCCGCGGCGCGGAACGCCTCGACGCTGGGGCGGATCACCGCCGTCGGCCCCGCGGCCACGGCGTCCAGCGTCTTGAGACCGTCGCCCGTGTTCAGCACCACCGTGGTCAGCGAGGGGTCCAGCACGCCGGCCGCGATCAGCTTGCGGGTGACGCCCACCGTCACCCCGCCCGCGGTCTCCGCGAAGATCCCCTCCGTGCGGGCCAGCAGCCGGATGGCGTCCACGATCTCCGGGTCGGTGACATCCTCCACCGCACCGCCGGTGCGCCGGGCGATGTCCAGCACATAGGGCCCGTCCGCCGGGTTGCCGATGGCCAGCGACTTGGCGATGGTGTCCGGCCGTACCGGCCGCACCACATCCAGCCCGTCCTTGAAGGCCCGGGCCACCGGGGAACAGCCCTCGGCCTGGGCGCCGAAGATCCGGTACGGCCGGTCCTCGACCAGTCCCAGCGCGATCAGCTCCCGCAAGCCCTTGTCGATTTTGGTGAGTTGGGAACCGGAGGCGATGGGCACCACGATCTGGTCCGGCAGCCGCCAGCCCAGCTGCTCGCAGATCTCGTACGCCAGGGTCTTGGAGCCCTCGGCGTAGTAGGGGCGCAGATTGACGTTGACAAAGCCCCAGCCCTCCCCCAGCGGGTCGCCGATGAGCTCGGAACAGAAGCGGTTCACCTCGTCATAGGTGCCCTCAATGCCCACCAGGTCGCCGCCGTAGACGGCGGCCATCACCACCTTGCCCGCCTCCAGGTCATGCGGGATGAAGACACAGGAGCGCAGCCCCGCCCGCGCGGCGGCGGCGCCGACCGCGCCCGCCAGATTGCCGGTCGAGGAGCAGGACAGGGTGGTGAAGCCGAAGGCGCGGGCGGCCTCCACGGCGATGGCCACCACCCGGTCCTTGAAGGAGTGGGTGGGGTTGCCGGAGTCGTCCTTGACGAACAGGCCGCCGGTGACGCCGAGTTCGCGCGCCAGGTTGTCGGCCCTGACCAGCTTGGTGAAGCCGGGGTTGAGGTTGGGCCGGTCCGCCACATCGGCGGGGACGGGAAGGAGGGGGGCGTAGCGCCAGATGCTGGCGGGGCCCGCCTCGATCCGGCGCCTCAGCTCCGCACCGCGAAGACCGGTCGAGTAGGCCACCTCCAGCGGCCCGAAGCAGGCCGCGCAGGCGAACACCGGCCCCAGCGGAACGCGCTCGCCGCACTCGCGGCAGGACAGCGCCACGGCGGGGCCCAGGGAGACGGAAGAGGGTGCGACGGTATGCGCAGCAGCCATGACAGGCGAGGCCCTTTCTCCTCATCTTCCTCATGGCGAACCTCGCCATGAGACGGAATTGGCACCTTCCCCGCCGGGAGCCTCGCGCTGTCTGCGGAGACCGGCTGGAGGGTTGCCGGGGCTTCAACGGGCCGTGTCCCTCTGCCCCTCTGGATGAGCGGTATGGCACTGGGCGGGGCCCAGGCGTTTATGCGTGCGGCGACCCCCGACATAGGACGGGGTTCCGCGTTGTTCAAGACTGTATCGGAAGGCCATGGCCGTGTTCAGGGCCGTCCGTAAGGCGAGACGCATCACACAACGAGGAGTCATTCACGTGCTGGAAGAGGTGGAGCGCTGGCTCGCCCGGCGGTCCTGGTCCGTCACAGACCGTCCGCTCGACCGGCTCCTCGCCGCCAAACGCGAGACCGGCAGCACGGTCAGCGTGGTGCTGCCCGCACTGAACGAGGAGGCGACGGTCGGGGAGATCGTCGCCGAGATCCGCCGGGCGCTGATGACCGAGGCGGTGCCCCTGGTGGACGAGCTGGTGGTGCTGGACTCCGGTTCCACCGACCGCACCTCCGAGGTGGCCGCGGCCGCCGGGGCGCGGGTGGTGCACCGGGATTCGGTGCTGCCCCGGCTGCCCGCGCTGCCCGGCAAGGGTGAGGTGCTGTGGCGGTCGCTGCTGGTGACCTCCGGTGACATCGTGTGCTTCATCGACGCCGACCTGCGGGACTTCTCGGCGGACTTTGTCTCCGGGATCGTGGGGCCGCTGCTGACCGATCCCGGGGTGGAGTTCGTCAAGGCGATGTACGACCGCCCCCTGGGCGAGGCCGTGGGCCAGGGCGGCCGGGTGACCGAGCTGGTGGCCCGTCCACTGCTCAATCTGCACTGGCCGCAGCTGGCCGGCTTTGTCCAGCCGCTGGGCGGGGAGTACGCGGCCCGCCGCTCGCTGCTGGAGCGGCTGCCGTTCCCGGTGGGGTACGGGGTGGAGCTGGGGCTGCTGGTGGACGCGCTGCACACCGTGGGCCTGGACGCGCTGGCCCAGGTGGACGTGGGCGTGCGCAAGCACCGTCATCAGGACGGCCGGGCCCTCGGCCGGATGGCGGCCGCGATCTACCGCACCGCCCAGCTGCGGCTCGCCCGGCCGCCCCTGGTACGTCCGGTTCTGACCCAGTTCGAAAGGACGGCGGAAGGCTTCGTTCCACGCACTTATGCGGTGGACACCGAGGAGCGTCCGCCGATGGCCGAGGTCCCCGAGTACGCCCGGCATCGCGCGGCCTAAGCGTACGTTTGAGCGGATGGCGGGGCGGCAAGGCTCGCGTCATGGTCACTGAGCACCGGCCCTCGGCCCCGATCGTCGTCGCCTCCAACCGGGGCCCGGTCTCCTACCACGTGCGGGAGGACGGTTCGCTGGCCGCGGGCCGGGGCGGCGGCGGGCTGGTCTCCGGCCTGAGCGCCATCGGCCCGGAGTCGGGGGCGGTATGGGTGTGCGCGGCCCTGGGCGAGGGCGATCGCCTGGCGGCCCGCCGCTCGGGCGGCAGACTCGACGCCGCCGACACCGGCGGCCACCGGGTGCGGATGCTGGACATCGCGCCGGACACCTTCGCCGCCGCGTACAACGGCGTCGCCAACTCGGTGTTGTGGTTTGTCCATCACCTGCTCTACCAGACGCCCCTGGAGCCCGTCTTCGACGACGCCTTCCGCGCCCAGTGGGCCGCCTACGAGGCGTACAACGCCGCCTTCGCCGAGGCGCTGGCCGAGGAGGCCGCGCCGGAGGCGGTGGTGCTGGTGCAGGACTACCACCTGACGCTGGTGCCGGGGCTGCTCCGCGCGCTGCGGCCGGACCTGCGGACCGGGCACTTCTCGCACACCCCCTGGGCGCCGCCGGACTACTACCGGCTGCTGCCGGACGATGTCGCCCGGCAGGTGCTGTCCGGCATCCTGGGCGGCGACCGGGCGGCCTTCCTGACCCGGCGCTGGGCCCAGTCCTTCGCGGACTGCTGTGAGCAGGTGCTGGGGGCGGAGACCGAACGGGAGAACGGCATCGCCACCGCGGTGCGCTTCGAGGGCCGTACCACCCGGCTGGGGGTGCACGGCCTGGGCACGGACGGGGAGTTCCTGCGAGAGCGGGCGCACCGGGCGGATGTCGAGGAGCGGATGGCGGCGCTGCGCGCCCGGACCGGCGGGCGCCGGACGATTGTGCGGGTGGACCGCACCGAGCTGTCCAAGAACATCGTGCGCGGCCTGCTCGCCTTCCGGCGGCTGCTCCAGGAGCGGCCGGAGTGGCGGGGGCAGGTGGTGCATATCGCCTTCGCCTATCCCTCCCGGCAGGACCTGGCCGTCTACCGGGACTACACGGCCACCGTGGAGCGGGTCGCCCGGGAGATCAACGCCGAGTTCGGCGGCGCCGGTTGGCAGCCGGTGGACCTGCATGTCAAGGATGACTTCGCCCGCTCGCTGGCGGCGTACCGGATGGCGGACGTGGCCCTGGTCAACCCGATCCGGGATGGAATGAACCTGGTGGCCAAGGAGGTTCCGGTGGTCTCCGACGCCGGCTGTGTGCTGGTGCTGTCCCGTGAGGCGGGTGCGGCGGCGGAGCTGGGCGAGGATGCGCTGCTGGTCAATCCCTACGATGTGGAGGCCACCGCCCGGGCGCTGCACCGGGCGCTGCTGATGGACCCGGCCGAACGGGCCGAGCGCTGCAAGCGGTTGGCGGCGGCGGCCACCGCGCTGCCGCCGGCCCGGTGGTTCATGGACCAGCTGACGGCCCTGCAGCGGATCTAGTGCGCCGGAGCGCACGGCGCTCGCCCGGCGCGGGCCGTGCGCGGCCCCGCTTCGGGGCCCCGGCTGGACGGCCCCGCGCACGGGTAATCATGGTGCCATGTCACTTGCTCCCCGTTGGGCCGCACTTGCGGCCGCCTCGGTGACGGTTCTCGCCCTCACCGCCACCGGCTGTTCCTCCGATTCCGGCAAGAAGTCCGACGCCAAGTCGGATACCAAGGGCTCCTCCTCGGCCTCCGCCAACGGCAAGGCCTCGCCCGGTTCCTCGTCCTCGTCCGGCGCGGTGCCGGTGGGGGCCGGCCCGCAGACCAAGTACGCCGTGCAGCAGCAGCCCGCCGCGGGCAGCTGCTCCTATCACTACACCGCGGACAAGCAGCCGCTGCCCGACCCCAAGTGCACCCCGGGCGCCACCAACCCCAAGGTCACCCAGGCCACCATCAAGGAGACCATCTGCAAGGCCGGTTACACCAAGGACATCCGGCCGCCGGTGGGCGTCACCGGCAAGGAGAAGACCGCCAACGCGGCCTCCTACGGCTACAAGGGCCCGATGCGGGACGCCGAGTACGACCACCTCATCAGCCTTCAGCTGGGCGGGGACCCCAATGACCCGCGCAATCTGTGGGTGGAGCCGCCGTCGCCCGGTCACAAGGACGGCGCCGGCCCCAACAACCCCAAGGACGTGGTGGAGACCAAGCTGAAGACCGCGATCTGCTCCGGCAAGGCCCAACTGGCCGATGTCCAGCGGGCCATAGCGCATGACTGGACCACCGCGCTGGCCGGCCTGGGCATCAAGGACGACGGCAAGAAGGCGGTGGCCAAGGACCCGGACGACGACTGACCGTCAGCCCAGCCGCTCCGCCAGGGCGGTCAGCAGGCCCACCACCCCGGACGGCCCGTCGACCACCAGGTCGGCCCGGGCGGCCAGTTCGGCGACCTCGGCGCTGCCGCTGCACACCAGGACCCCGGCCACTCCTTCGGTGCGCAGCCGCTCCACGGCGGCGAAGGCGGCGAGGTCGCCGAGGTCGTCGCCGGCGTAGAGCACACAGCCGGCTCCGGTCTCCCGGACGTACTCGGCCAGCGCCACGCCCTTGTCGACGCCCGGCGGGCGCAGCTCCACCACCAGCCGTCCGGGCTCGGTGATCAGCCCATGGCGGTGGGCGAGTTCGGTGAGCGGACCCAGCAGGGCCTGGAAGGCGCCCTGCGGGTCGGCCGCGCGGCGGGTATGGACGGCGATGGCGCGGCTCTTGTCCTCGACCCAAGTACCCTGCCAGGCACCGGATTCGTCGAGCACTCCGGGCAGTTCGGCCTGGACCCCGGCCACTCCGGGGTGCGGGGCCGGGGCCCGTAGGGTGCCGGTGGCGGCGTCCCACCGCTCGGCGCCGTACTGGCCCAGCACCACCAGGCGCTCCAGGCCCGGCACCGAGGCGAAGCCGCCATAGCGCACCGCGACCCCGGCCGCCCGGCCGGTGATCACGGCGACGGAGCCCAGGTGCGGGGCGAGCCGGGCCAGGGCCGGCACGGCCGCGGGGTGGGCCCGGGCCTGTTCGGGATCGGGCACGATCTCGGCGAGCGTGCCATCGAAGTCCAGTGCCAGCACGGCCCGTTCGGGCCGCTTCAGCAGTGCGGCCAGGCCGTCGCGGCCGGCCTGGGTGACGGGTTCCGGGAGAGGGTGGCTGCCCATGCCCCGACCCTACCGATTTCCCGGGCTCCCCGGGGACTCAACGGCGCTCTCGGCGGGCGTCCCGCAGGCGCCGCAGCCGGTTGACGGTGACCGGGTCGTGGGCCAGCGCCCGGGGATCGTCCAGCAGGGCGTTGAGCAGCTGGTAGTAGCGGGTCGGCGTGATGCCCAGCCGCTCCCGGACGGCCCGTTCCTTGGCTCCCGGCCCCGGCCAGGACTCCCGCTCCAGGGCGAGCACGGCGCGGTCCCGCGCGGAGAGCGCGTGCCCGCCCTCCGCCGTGCCGTCCTGGTCCGTACCGCCCTGGTCCATGCCGCCCAGGTTAACGGGGCCCCTCCACCGACTGTGCCTGCGTCTGGATCTCGCTGAGCACGCCCATCGGGTCGCCGCCCGGCTGCACCGCCTGGCCGACCTTCTCCTTGATCGCCTTGCTGACCTTGGCCCAGGAGGTCTTGTTGGCCGGGTAGAACACGGCGTTCTGCAGCGGCTCCAGGAAGGGCAGCAGCTTCTTGTTCTGGCCGTCCTTGTGCATCTGGTCGGAGGCGGACTGGGTCACCGGCAGCAGGCCGTACTGGCTGGTGAAGTCCAGCACGGTCTGGGTTCCGTAGACGGAGTCCAGGAACTGGCCTATCTCCTTGCGGTGGCCGTGCTGCTTGAAGGCCATCAGCCAGTCGGCCACACCCATGGTCGACTTGGCCTTGCCGCTGATACCGGGCAGCTGCGCCATGCCGTACTTGATGCCGCCGGCCTCGGCCTGCTGCATCAGGCTGGGGTGGCCGTTGAGCATGCCGACCTGGCCCTTGCAGAAGGCGTCGAAGACGTCCTGGCGGTTGGTGCGGGCCGGGTCGGCGCCGGTCAGCTTCTTGCCCACCAGTTCGTCGCGCAGCCAGGTGAACGCCTGGACGTTCTCATGCGAGTTGATCACATAGTCGTCGTTCTTGTCGGTGTAGCCGCCGTCGGCACCCAGCATCCACAGCAGGGTCTCGGCGGGCGCCTCCTCGGGGCCCAGCGGCAGCCCGAAGGGCATCTTCACGCCCACGGCCTTGAGCTTGATGGCGGCGGCCTGCAGCTCGTCCCAGCTCTGCGGGGCGCGCAGCACGCCGGCCTTCTCGAAGAGCGTCTTGTTGTAGAAGAGCAGCCGGGTGGAGGAGACAAAGGGCAGGCCGTACTGCATCCGGTGCACATCGCCGGCGGCGGCGATGGAGTCGATGAAGTCGGCCTGGGTGGGGACGGACAGCAGCTGGTCGGCGCTGTAGAGCTTGCCCGCGGCGGCGAAGTCGGCGTAGGCGCCGATCTGCGCGATGTCCGGGGCGTTGCCGGCGGCGACCATGTCGGCGACCCGCTTGTCCACCTCGGTCCAGCTGTAGACCTCGACCGAGACCTTCACGCCCTTGTGGTCGCCCTCGAAGGTACGGGCCACCGAGTCCCAGTACCGCTTGGAGCTGTTGGCGGGCTTGCCGTCGCCGTACTCCGCCGCGACCAGGGTGATCGTCTTGCTACCGCCCGCTCCGCTGCCGCACCCCGCCAGAGCCGGCGCCATCGCCGCCGTGGCGGCACCAGCCGCCGTCAGACCCAAGAAACGCCGCCGCTGCACTTGCTTTCCGCCCTCGTGATCGGTGAGAAATCCATTCGGATGGAGTTCGGATCGAGACCGCCATCCCTGACGGGAGACCGCCATCTCTTCCGCGCCACCTTAAGCGCTACTCGAACGGACACTCGCCCCGCCCTCGCCCTTCCCTCCCCTACGGGGCGGCTGCTATCCACGGAGGCGGACTACCGATCATGACCGTGCCGCCCGTCGTTCACCCGTCGTTCCGGCAACCGATCCGGCAAGGAGCCCGCGCATGAAGCCCTCCCCCTCCCGCACTGCCAGCGAACTCGCCACCCAGCCCGACTGCTGGCGGCGGGCCGCCGCGCTGGCGCCGTCGGCCGGGGAGCTCCCCCGGCCGGGCGAGCGGGTCGCCGTCACCGGCTGTGGGACCTCCTGGTTCATGGCCCAGTCCTATGCGGCTCTGCGCGAGGCCGCGGGGCAGGGCGAGACGGATGCCTTCGCCGCCTCCCAGTTCCCGGTGGGGCGGCGCTATGACCGGGTGCTGGCGATCACCCGGTCCGGCACCACCACGGAGGTGCTCACCCTGCTGGAGCGGCTGCGGGACAGCGGCACCCGCACGGTGGCGATCACGGCGGACGCCACCGCGCCGGTGCGGCGGGCCGCCGGCTCGGCGGTGGTGCTGGACTGGGCGGACGAGGAGTCCGTAGTGCAGACCCGGTTCGCCACCACGGCGCTGGCGCTGCTGCGGGCGGGGCTGGAGGGGCATGGCGCGCTTCCGGAGGCCGTCGGGCCGGTCGCGGCGGCCGCGGACGAGGCCGACGCGGCGCTGACCGACCCGATACCGCCGGCCGTGCTGGAGGCGGAGCAGTGGACCTTCCTGGGCCTGGGGTGGGCGTACGGCCTGGCGCAGGAGGCGGCGCTGAAGATGCGGGAGGCGGCGGGGGCCTGGACGGAGGCGTACCCGGCGATGGAGTACCGGCATGGGCCGGTCGCCATCGCCGCACCGGGGCGGGTGGTGTGGGCGTTCGGGCCGCTGCCGGAGGGACTGGCGGCGGATGTGGTCGGGGCGGGCGGCACGCTGGTGCAGGTGGGTGCGGATCCGCTGGCGGATCTGGTGCGGGCGCAGCGAGTCGCTGTCGCGGTGGCGGAGGGACGGGGGCTGAACCCCGACACTCCGCGCAACCTGACGCGGAGCGTGGTCCTGCCGGAGGGGACGTAGGCGGGTTCCACCGTTGCCGGGTGCGGCGCCGTTTCCCGCCGTTGGCGGCTTACGGCCCGCAGTCGCCGATGGCGGGCAAGCCCCACCGGCGAGTCCCACCAACCCGGACAACGGTCACGGGTGGGGCGCGGGTGGGGCGAACCCCGCCGGAGGCGGGGAAACGGCGCCGCACCCGGCAACGCACCCGCACCCGTACCCGAACGGGACAGTGGACTAGACCTTTCCGCCCCGCACACGCGACACTGGACGACGTGAAACACGTCATCGCCCTGGACGTGGGCGGCACCACCATCAAGGCCGCACTCGTCAGCCAGGACCACACCCTGCTGCACGAAACCCGCCGCCCCACCGCCGCCGCCAAAGGCCCCGACGCCGTCGTCAACGGCATCCTCGACCTCGCCGCGGAACTCCGCACCCTCGGCGAGACCCGCTACGGCCGCACCCCCGAAGCAGCCGGCATAGCCGTCCCCGGCATCGTGGACACCCGCACCGGCACCGCCGTCTACGCCGCCAACCTCGGCTGGCGCGACGTCCCGCTCAAAGAGCGGCTCGGCGAGCGCCTCGGCCTTCCCGTGACGGTAGGACACGACGTCCGCACCGGCGGCCTGGCCGAAGGCCGCATCGGCGCCGGCCGCGCCACCGACCGCTTCCTGTTCATGCCCGTGGGCACCGGCATCGCCGGAGCCATCGGCATCGACGGCCGCATCGAGGAAGGCGCCCACGGCTCCGCCGGCGAGATCGGCCATATCCGGGTCCGCTCCGGCCCGGACGCGCCCCCCTGCGGCTGCGGCGCCACGGGCTGTCTGGAGGCCCTGGCCTCCGCCTCCGCCATCAGCCGGGCCTGGGCGCGGACCACCGGCGACCGCACCGCCGACGCCGCCGACTGCGCCAAGGCCGTCCGCTCCGGCGACCCGCGTGCCCGGGCCGTCTGGCAGCAGGCCGTGGACGCCCTGGCCGACGGCCTGGTCATCGGCCTCACCCTGCTGGACCCCCATACCCTGATCATCGGTGGCGGCCTGGCCGAGGCGGGGGAAACCTTGTTCACACCACTGCGCGCGGCCGTCCAGGAGCGCCTGACCTTCCAGCGGCTCCCCCTGATCGTCCCGGCGGCCCTCGGGGACACCGCCGGCTGCCTGGGCGCGGGCCTGCTCGCCTGGGACCTGCTCGCCATGGAATTCACGGAGGTAACCGCCTGATGGTGGATCGAACGGTTCTCGCCGGCGCCCGCGTGGTGCTGCCGACCGGAGTGGCCGACGGCGGCCGCCTGACGATCGAGAACGGCCGCATCACGGCCGTCCGGCCCGAGACGGACCTCCGGCCCGAGGCAGGCCTCCGGCCCGAGGCAGACCTCCGGCCCGGGGCGGACCGGTCCGAGGAGGGCCCCACCCTGGACCTCACCGGCCACTGGATCGTCCCCGGCTTCGTCGACATGCACGTCCACGGCGGCGGCGGAGCGTCCTTCGCCTCCGGCGACCCCAAGGAGGCGCTCACCGCCATCAACGCCCACCGGGCGCATGGCACCACCACCATGGCCGCCTCCACCGTCACCGGCGACCTGGACGACCTGGCCCGGCAGGCGGCCGTGCTGGCCGAGCTGACCCAGCAGGGCGACCTGGCCGGCGTCCACTTCGAGGGCCCGTTCATCTCCCCGCACCGCTGCGGCGCCCACCAGCCCGGGCTGCTGCGCGCACCCGACCCGTCCGACGTCCGCAAGCTGGTGGACGCCGCGCATGGCACCGCCCGGATGATGACCCTCGCCCCGGAGCTGCCCGGCGGCCTGGAGTCGGTCCGGATGCTCGCCGACCTCGGTGTGATCGCCGCCGTCGGCCACACCGACTCCTCCTACGAGGCGACGCTGGAGGCCATCGAGGCGGGCGCCACGGTGGCCACCCACCTGTTCAACGCCATGCCCGCGCTGCTGCACCGGGACCCCGGCCCGATCGCCGCGCTGCTGGAGGACGAGCGGGTCACCGTGGAGCTGATCAACGACGGCACCCATCTGCACCCGTCCGTCCTGCAGCTCGCCTTCGCCCGCGCCGGCGCGCGGCGGGTCGCCTTCATCACCGATGCCATGGGCGCGGCCGGGATGAGCGACGGCATGTACGCGCTCGGCCCGATGCGGGTGGAGGTCAAGGACGCGGTGGCCCGGATCGCCGACGGCCCCACCGCCGGCTCCATCGCCGGCTCCACGCTCACCCTGGACACCGCCTTCCGGCGCGCGGTGACCATCGACGGGCTGCCGGTCGAGGACGTGGTGCGGGCCCTGTCCGCCAACCCGGCCCGGCTGCTGGGCGTGGACGACCGGGTCGGCTCCCTGGAACCGGGCAAGGACGCCGACCTGGTGGTGCTGGACCACTCCTTCGAGCTCGTCGGGGTGATGCGCAAGGGCGACTGGCTGGTCCGTCCAGAAGTGCGGTGATTCATCCCGCCCTTGAAGTGCGCTCCAAGCGCCCTTGAACTCTCTTGAACAGAAGCGGTGGGTCCCGGACTCTGGGCCTGCCGCTTCTGTTTTGGCATGATCGCTCCCGCAATCCTGGGAGGGAGGCGCCGGTGATCCTCACGGTCACGCTCAACGCCGCGCTCGATCTGACGTACCGCGTACCGCGGTTGCGTCCGCACAGCTCGCACCGGGTCGTCCAGGTCGCCGAACGGGCCGGCGGCAAGGGGCTGAACGTGGCATGTGTACTGGCCGAGTTGGGCCATGACGTCACGGTCACCGGCTTCGCCGGCGGCGTCAACGGCCAGTCGCTGCGCACCCTGCTCGCCGGGGCCGCGCGGGGCCGGGCCGGGGTGCTGGCCGACGCGCTGGTCCCGGTCGCGGGCAACACCCGGCGCACGGTGGGGGTGGTGGACACCGCCACCGGTGACGCCACCCAGTTCAATGAGCCCGGACCGGAGGTCTCGGCCGCCGAGTGGGCCGAGTTCACCGACCGCTACGCCCAACTTCTGGACGGCGCCCGGGCGGTGGCCCTGTGCGGCAGCCTGCCCCCCGGGGTGCCGGTGGGGGCGTACGCCCCTCTGGTACGCACCGCGCGGGCGCGGGGCGTGCCGGTGCTGCTGGACACCGGCGGAGAACCGTTGCGGCGCGGGATCGCCGCGCGGCCGGATGTGGTCAAGCCGAACGCGGCGGAACTGGCCGAGCTGACGGGCTCCACCGATCCGCTGCGGGCGGCGCTGGACGCGCGCCGCCGGGGCGCGTACGCGGTGGTGGCCTCGCTGGGGCCGGAGGGCATGCTGGCCGTCACGCCGGACGGTTCCTGGCGGGCGGCCGCGCCGGAACGCCTCTCCGGCAACCCGACCGGGGCCGGGGACGCGGTGGTCGCCGCGCTGCTCTCCGGCTGGGTGCGCGGGGTCCCCTGGCCCGAGCGGCTGGCCCAGGCCGTCGCCCTGTCGGGCGCGACGGTTCGGGCCGGCACGGCCGGGGAGTTCGACGGTGCGACGTACGAAGCCCTGCTGCCACGGGTGAAGGTCACCCCGGCGTGAGCCGGGCCGCCGGGCGCGGCGCCGTTTCCCGCGGAGTTCCACCCCCGCACCTTGCCGGGCGCGGCGCCGTTTCCCGCCTCCGGCGGTCAGCCCCACCTACGCACCATCCGTTACCGTCCCCCGCGTTGGCCGAGGCCGCCAGTGGGGGCGGGCCGCCGTCGGCGACTGCGGCGCGTGGGTGGGGATGGCACCGACGCCCCGAAGGGGCGTGCCCACCCAACCACCTGGAGGTGACCCGTGCCCCTGGCCCGAACCCGCGAACTCCTCACCACCGCCCACCCCCTGTTCGCCTTCAACGTCATCACCACCGAGCACGCCGAAGCCATCGCCACCGCCGCCGAAGCCGCCAACGCCCCGGCCATCCTCCAGATCTCCGAGAACGCCGTGAAGTTCCACGGCGGAAACCTCACCCCCCTGGCAACGGCAACCGCCGCGGTGGCCCGCACCTCCACCGCCCAACTGGCGCTCCACCTCGACCACATCGAGTCCGAGGAACTCCTCCACGCGGCCGCCGCCCACGACTTCAGCTCCGTGATGTTCGACGCGTCCAGGCTCCCCTACGCCGACAACGTCAAAGCGACCGCCGAAGCCGTCCGCTGGGCCCACCGGCGAGACATCACCCTCGAAGCCGAACTGGGCCGCATCGGCGGCAAACCCGGCGACGCCCACACCCCCGGCATCCGCACCGACCCCACCGAGGCAGCCCGCTATGCCGCCGAAACCGGCGTGGACGCCCTCGCCGTGGCCGTCGGCAGCTCCCACGCCATGACCGACCGCACCGCCACCCTCGACCACACCCTCATCGCCCGGCTCCGCGAGGCCGTCCCCGTCCCCCTCGTCCTGCACGGCTCCTCCGGCGTCCCCGACGCCGAACTCCGCCGCGCGATCGCCGCCGGCATCCGCAAGGTCAATGTGGGCACCGCCCTCAACAAGGCGTACACCGGCGCCGTCCGCGCCTTCCTGGAGGCCCACCCCTCCACCGTCGACCCGCGCAAGTACCTCGCCCCTGCCCGAGAGGCGATGGCATCAGCAGTGGCCGCGTACCTCCGGCTCAACTGACAGACATCTGAACAAGCCCCCGGCGCACAGCCGGGGGCTTGATGAGAGTCATGCGTGGCATCACGGCTTGCTCAGCCACAGCTGGTCAAGATTCATCCCGCACTTGTTGCCGGTCTCGCAGGACACCTTGATGGTGTTCTTGCCCTTGGTGAGTTCGACCAGCTGCCAGGAGCTGAACCAGCCGTCCGAGCCGTAGCTCCTGAGGTCTATCGCCCGGCTGTCCCGCTTGCCATTGGTGGTGACAGAAAGGTTTCCACCCCCGCTGGGCGTGCCATAGCCGACGTTCAGCCGGTACGTACCCGCGTCCTTGACATCGACCACCCACTCCACACCCGACCCCGGCTGGTTGACTCCGGTGATGTAGGTGCCGCCTGCGGCCTTGGCCCCCGGCACATTCTTGGCCGTGGTGGCCCCGCCACTCAGCTTCAGTTCGGCCGCGTCCCGCTTCCATTCCCCGTCCACCGTCTGGTTCTGGGAATCGTCGGAACCCTTCTTCTTGCCGGACGGCTTACCGCTGGACGGCGAGCTCGGCTGGTTGGAGCTGTCCGCTGCCGAGCTCTTCCCCGAGTCGTCGGAGGAGTTGTTGAGCATCGCCACGCCGATGCCGCCCGCGACCACCAGCACCACGGCTATCGCGGCCACCAGCAGCCCCCGCCGCTTGGGGCGCTCGGCGGTGGCGTGGCCATGGCCATGGCCGGAGGCGGCGGGGTGCCGGGGGGCGCCGCCGGGGAGCGTTTCCGGGGCGGCGTAGTGCGGCGCGGGCTGGTGCGGGGGCATCGGCTGCCCGCCGCCGTAGGTACCGCCGGGCACCTGGGCGCCGTAGGTGCCGCCCTGCGGCTGGCCGTACTGGCGCGAGCCCACCGGGCGGACCTGGTTGTACGACGTGCGCGGGACGCCGGGCTGGGGTGCGGACGGAGCACCGTCGCCACCCTGCTCACCGCCCTCCGAGCGGTAGAGATAGGCGAACGGGTCGTCGTCCTGTGGCGTGCCCGTGCCATTGTTACCGGCCGTCATCCCGTGTCACTCCCCAAGTGGTCCGCCCGTCGGCACCCCTGCTCTGCTCGCCCGGTCCGCGATGTCGGGAGCCGGTCCGGCCACCACGATCGGCGGCGGTGCCGCATCGGCGCAGCCTACCCGAGCGAGATGAGAACAGGCTCAGCCCGCCCGCCGCCCGGCCTTCGCCCGGGACCGCTTCTCCACATACATCCGCTGGTCCGCCGAGCGCAGCACCTCATCCGCGGACATCCCGCAGCCGGCCCAGCCGATGCCGAAGCTGGCGCCGACCCGTACCGCCCGGCCGTCCACCCGGATCGGCGGGATGATCGCGTTGCGCAGCCGGACCGCCAGGTCCTCCGCGTCCGCGCGGCCCAGGCCATCGGCGAGCACCACAAACTCGTCGCCGCCCAGCCGGGCCACCGTGTCCCCGTCGCGGACGCCGCTGGTCAGCCGGCGGGCCACCTCGATCAGCACCGCGTCGCCGGTGTGGTGGCCGAACCGGTCGTTGATCGACTTGAAGCCGTCCAGGTCACAGAAGAGGACGGCCAGGCCCTTGGACCCGTCGTCGCTGGTCTCGTCCAGGGCGACGGTGTGCTCATGGTGGTCGTACGCCCCGCCGTCCCAGAAGCCGTCACCGGTCCGGTACTCACCGGCCGGCTCGGCGGCGTGCTCGTCGCCGGACGGCTGGGGGGCGCGGTCGGGGACGCCCTGGCCCCCGAAGCCATGGCCATAGCCGGCGGTGGAGACCAGGCTGGTGACCTCGGCGAAGCCGTCCAGCCGGCCGAAGGGCGAGAGCGTGGCCGCCGCATGCGCGTCGCTGCCCGGCGGGCGGGAGCACAGCCGGCTGCTGAGCCGGGCGCGCAGCTCGGCGCTGTTGGGCAGGCCGGTCAGTGAGTCATGGCTGGCCCGGTGGGCCAGCTGCAGCTCATGCCGCTTGCGGTCCTCTATGTCCTCTACATGGGTGAGGAGGTAGCGGGGGCCGTCGGCGGCGTCGGCGACCACCGAGTTCCGCAGCGAGACCCAGACATAGCTGCCGTCCCGGCGCTGCAGGCGCAGCTCGGCCCGGCCGCCCTCGGCGGAGGTGCGCAGCAGGGTGCCGATGTCCTCCGGGTGAACCAGGTCGGAGAAGGAGTAGCGGCGCATCTGGGAGGCCGACCGGCCCAGCAACCGACACAGCGCGTCATTGGCCCGGTGCAGCCGGCCGTGCTGGTCGCCGCCCATCTCGGCGATGGCCATACCGCTGGGCGCGAATTCAAAGGCCTGCCGGAAACTCTCCTCGCTGGCGCGCAGCGCCTGCCCTTCGCGTTCCAGCCGGACCAGGGCGCGCTGCATATTTGCGCGTAGATGAGCGTTACTGATCGCCACCGCCGCCTGGAACGCATACATCTGCAAAGCCTCACGCCCCCAGGCGCCGGGCCGACGTCCGTTTCGCGGCTTGTCGACGGATATCACCCCCAGCAGCTCCCCGCCCGACGCTCCAGCGGTGTGCATCGGGGCGAAGAGGCGGTCCATGGGGTGCCACTCATCGGGGAAACGCGGCGCCGGACCGGTGGTGCGCCACTGCGGGACGTCGTCGTCGTCCAGCACCCAGCCCTCGGTGTACGGAATGAAGCGCAGCTCACCCCAGCGGTCACCCATGGCCAGCCGGCGCTCCCAGGACACCCGGGAGCCCACCCGCCCGGCCAGGAAGGCCTCGGCGCCGGCGCTGCCCGCGACCGCGGCCACCACCAGATCGCCGTCCGGCCGCACCAGATTGACCGCCGCGAGCTCATAGCCCAGGCCGGACACCACACCGTCGGCGACGGTCTGCAGGGTGTCGGCGAGGCTGCGCGCGGTGTTCAGATCCGCCACGGCCTGGTGAACCTGCCTCAAGGTCGCCAGGCGTACATACGGCTCCGACTCGGACTCCATAGCTCGCTCTCCCCCGAGACCTCGACAGCTACTCCAGATTTTCTTGTCGTCCACTTACCACGCCACTGAATCACAGCGAGCTGACAACTCGGTACACAGGGTCAACAAATAACCGCCGCTGTGAGTCATGTCACAGCGCGTGACGAAGCGGTCCCGACCTGGGGCTTGAGCGCCCTCTCACGCTTTCTCAACGCAAATTGGGCAGGCCATGCAATGCATTTGCGCGAAAGCCGCGCGGAATTGCTCAGGAAAAGGCGACGGTCCGTCCGGCGGCTGACCGAGAAGGGTGACGGGGCCTAGGACCAATACCAGAAGCGGAGTGGGGCCGCAGCCCGATGCCGCGGCCGGCGCGGTGCGGATAGCGTGCTCATGTGTTCCAGACGACGTGCGATACCACCCAGCCCTCCGCGACCGGCATAGCGCATCCTGAAGGGGTGACCGCCGACGAGTTCCGCGCCGCCCTCGCCCGCCTCGCCGCGGGCGTGGTGCTGGTCACCGCGCATGACCCGGAGGACGGTCCACGCGGCGAGGACGTCGGGATGACGGCCACCGCCTTTGTATCGGTCTCCCTGGACCCGCCGTTGGTACTGGTGAGCGTGCGCAATGACTCCCGGATGGACGACCTGCTGGCCCGGGTGGACCGGTGGGCGGTATCGGTACTGGGCGAGGGACAGCGCCAGATCGCCGGGCGGTTCGCCATGAAGGGCCGGGTCAGCGACCGGCTGCTGTTCGCGGACTTCCCCTGGGAGCGCGGCGAGGCGTCCGGCGCGCCGCTGGTCGGCGGGGCGCTGGCCACCCTGGAGTGCCGGACCGAGCAGCGGGTGCCGGCCGGCGACCACATCCTGGTCATCGGCCGGGTGCTGACGGCCACCGCGCCCGGTACGGAGAGCGGCCCGCTGACCTACTTCCGCGGCCGCTACCGCCATCTGGCCTGAGCGGGCGGGCAGTTGGGCGGACGGGCGGTTCGGACGCGGCAGTTGGGCGGGCTCAGTGCCAGTCGCGGCCCGAGCGGCCGCGCTTGGTGTCGGCCCGCTGCTTCTTCTCCCGCAGCCGCCGCTCATTGATGCCGCGCGGGATCCGGGTCGGCTTCCTGCTCTTGGGCGGCGGCGCGGTGGCCTCGGCCAGCAGTGCGGCCAGCCGCACCGCGGCGGCCTCCCGGTTGCGCCACTGCGAACGGTGCTCACTGGCCCGTACGCTCAGCACGCCCCCGGTCATCCGGCCCGCCAGCCGCTGCAGCGCCCGTTCCTTCCATACCGGGGGCAGGGCCTCGGTACTGACGAGGTCGAAGCGCAGTTCCACCTGGCTGTCGCTGGTGTTGACATGCTGGCCGCCCGGCCCGGAGGAACGCGAGAAGCGCCACTGGAGCTCGGACTCGGGCAGCGTGACGGAGCCGCGGATGACATGGGGACCGGACATGACCCCATGGTCCCTCGCCCGGAGCGGTCCGTCACCTCGATTTGCCCGGCCCCCGGCCGGTGCGGCATCCGAAGCCGGTAAAGAAAGTAAAGGAATCCGGAACCGCCGGGCCCGTGCCGGGCGTTGGGGAGGGTGACGGCGGGCGGCCTCGCCCGGCCCGCCACGCGACTCGACGAGAGGATCACTTCCATGCCGGTAAGCCTGTCCAAGGGCGGCAATGTCTCCCTCACCAAGGAGGCCCCCGGTCTCTCGGCCGTCACCGTCGGCCTCGGCTGGGACGTCCGCACCACCACGGGCACGGACTTCGACCTCGACGCCAGCGCCATCGCCGTGAACGCCGCCGGGCGGGTCTACTCCGATGCCCACTTCGTCTTCTTCAACAACAAGTCCACCCCGGACCAGTCCATCGTGCACACCGGTGACAACACCACCGGCCAGGGCGAGGGCGACGACGAGCAGATCAAGGTGAACCTGGCCGCGCTGCCGGCCGATGTGGACAAGATCGTCTTCCCGGTCTCCATCTATGACGCCGAGTCCCGCGCGCAGAACTTCGGCCAGGTGCGCAACGCCTACATCCGCATCGTCAACCAGGCCGGCGAGGCCGAGATAGCCCGTTACGACCTCAGCGAGGACGCCGCCACCGAGACCGCCATGGTCTTCGGCGAGCTCTACCGGCACGGCGCGGAGTGGAAGTTCCGTGCGGTGGGCCAGGGTTACGCCTCCGGCCTGGTGGGCATCGCCAAGGACTTCGGCGTCAACGTCTGAGCCGGACTGAACCGGACCGGACAGCACCGTGGGTCACCCCCCGGCGAGGTGACCCACGGCACCCACCCGGAAGTGATCGTTCCGTGCTCGAATGGGGCAACGCTCAACCGCACGTCCCCTGGAGGGCCTTGATGACCGTCACCCTGCGGACCACGGACCCCGCACTGCTGCTGCGGCCCTGGACCGAGCAGGACGCCCAGGCCCTGGTGGAGTCCGCCCGGGACGCCGAACTGCGCCGCTGGACCTCCATGACCGTGGACGACGCCGAGGACGCGGCCCGCTGGATCGAGACCCAGCAGGCCGGCTGGGAGAGCGGGCGGCGGCTGAGCTTCGCGGTGTGCCTGGAAGCCGCCGTGGCCGCCCATGTGGTCGTCAAATGGCCGGGCCCGGACCGGACTTGCGCCAACGTCGGCTACTGGACCGCGGCCCCCGCCCGTGGCCGGGGCGTGGCCCCGGCCGCGCTGGACGCCCTCACCGACTGGGCCTTCGAGACCTTCGCCGGCGAGGGGCTGGAGCGGCTGGAGCTGCGCCATCAGGAGGGCAATCAGGCCTCCTGCCGGGTGGCCGAGAAGGCCGGCTACCGCTTCGACCGGATCCTGGACCCCTGGCCGCCGCACTACAGCCAGCCCGGGCATGTGCACCTGCGGCGGCGCCCGGCGGCCTGACTCCCCTCCGGCGGGCCTTACTTGCCGTTGAGCGCGGCCTTGATGAACGCCTTGGCGTCATCGGCCGCCTTCTGGTTCGGGTTGAGGTCCAGGTTGCTGCCCAGCGCCAGGGTCACCTGCCGCTTTCCGCCTTCGGTGACAAAGCTGTAGGTGAGGTAGCCGGGGACGCTGCCGGTGTGGCCGTACGCCTTCGCCTGGGTGTACTCGGTGGTGCCCTCCAGCCCCAGGCCGTAGTAGCGGCCCGGGCGGTCCGCGCCGTCCGGGGTCACATTCCGCATCTCCTTGCCGAGCTTGGCCGGCAGCAGCCTGCCGCCCAGCAGGGCGCGGTAGAAGGTGTTCAGGTCATGGGCGTTGGAGACCACATTGCCGGGGCCCCAGAAGACATTGGGGTCGTACTCGGTGATGTCGGCGAACGGGCCGGTGGGCCGGGGGAACCGCTGATAGCCGTGCAGATGACGCCCGTTGATCCGGGACGTGGTGGGCATGGAGGTGTTCTTGAGGTGCAGCGGCCGGATGATGCGCTGGTCGACCTGCTGGCTCAGGGAGTGGCCGGTGACACGCTCCACCAGCAGGCCCAGCACGACATAGTTGGTGTTGGAGTACTCCCACTTGCCCTTCTCGCCCGGCTTGAACTCCGAGGGCAGGGTCAGGGCCATCGAGACCAGCTGGCGGTGGGTGTAGTGCTCGGTCCGCAGCTTGTTGTAGTCGCCGTGCCACTCCCCCATCAGCCGGCTCTTCAGGATGTCGAGGAAGTCGGGCAGCCCGCTGGTGTGGTGCAGCAGCTGGCGCACGGTGATCTGCCTGCCATAGTGGTCGGCCGGGATAAGGCCCGGCAGATAGCGGTCGACACGGTCGTCCAGGCCGACCTTCTTCTCCGCCACCAGCTGCAGGACGACCGTGGCCACCAGGCTCTTGGTCACGCTGCCGGCGCGGAACCGGTCGTCGACGGCCGGGCGCTGCTTGCCGCGCAGGTCCTCCCGGCCGGCCGAGCCGTTCCAGACACCATGCTCGTCCCGCACCTCGGCCACCGCGCCGGGCACACCGTCGGCCGCCAGCCTGTCCAGCGCCCGCTGCAGCGCGGTCCGGTCGACGGGCCGGTGGGCCGCCGGGGCCGCGAGGGCCGGAGCGGCCGTGGAAGCCAGCACACCGGCGGCGAGCAGCGCGGCGAGGGCGGTGGTTCTGCGGGACGGCTTCATAGCGGCAGCCGGGCCTTTCGATCTTTGTGAGCTGATGCGGGATCACCTTAGGGCGCGGCGGTCACTTGAATGATCATGCCAAGGGAGGAGGGCTCCCCCTACGGGTCGCCACCCGGGATGCACAACGGGGCGAATGCCGTGATCCTGGCTGAGTCAGACCTTTCCAAGGAGGACACCCATGTCCATGCTCGACAAGCTCAAGGGCCTGCTGAAGGGCCACGAGGACACGGCCCGCCAGGGGGTGGAGAAGGCCGGGGACGCGTTTGACGCCAGGACCGGGGACAAGTACCAGAGCCAGGTCGACGCGGCCCAGCGCAGGCTCGACGAGCAGATCGGCAGCCGTCCGCCGACCGACGACCAGCCGTAGCCCTCTCACCACAGCCTGTCGATCACCCCTGGGTGAAGCGCGATGCGGGCGTTCCGGAAGGACGCCGCGTCGCGCTTCACCTGTGCGGAAAAGAATCCGGCCATGGTGACCTTGTCGAAGCCGGGAGCGTCACCGGGCAGGGGATCCCCGGGCGTTCCGCCGATCAGCACGGTGCCTTCCAGCGCCTCCCACCCGGCGCTTTCATAGAAGGCGCGCAACGGCCGGTCACAGGTGAACAGGCCGATATCCGCGCCGCTCCGGGCGATGAACTCACGGGCGGCGGCCACCAGATGCCGCCCATGCCCCCGGCCGCGCCGCGCCGGGTCGGTGACCACCGCGCTCAGCCCCGAGGCCCGGCAGGCACGACCCCGGTGGACCAGCTCCTTGGACAGCACATCCAGGGCGGCCACCACCTCCCGCTCCGCTGAGACCAGCAGCATGGCCACCGGCCGCAGCGCCGGGTCATGCGCGCCGCCGCCCGGCCACTCCCGCTCGGCCAGCGCCTCGGCCTGACGGGCCAGCGCGGCCGGAACCTCATCCGCCGCGAACGTCCTGACCTGCATCAACTTCCTTTCCCCAGACGGCCCCACCGGCCCCGCGACCGGTGGGGCCCACTGCTGTCCACGGGCCGCCGCATCCTTCGCGGCGGCCCACTTGCACGTGGCCTAAACCAACTCGGCCGAGCACGACCGGAATTGACCCCTCCTTGGATAACGCTAGATCACATCCTTGTTGCGCCCCTGTCAAAGGTGAGCATTTGCTGGCACGCTCTGCTCAATTCGCTCCCACATCTTGTGCACCAGCGGGCCGTCAACCCCCCGTCGGCCCGAACCCCCCTCAGAGGAGACCGAGTTGAGAAGCATCCGCACAGCCGGCCCCCGCAAGAACGCCCTGCGCGCCGCCGCGCTGGTCGCCTCCGCCGCGATGGTCGCGGTCGGTGCGCAGACCGGCTCCGCCACCGCCTCGTCCGACCAGGGCGGCGGAGCGCCGCTGGCCCTCTCCGCGGCCCAGCGGGCGGACGCCCTGGCCGGCGCCCAGCAGGAGGCGGCCGCCACGGCCGGGAAGATCGGCCTGGGTGCCAAGGAGAAGCTGATCGTCCGCGATGTGATCAAGGACGCGGATGGCACGGTGCACACCCGCTATGAGCGCACCTATGACGGACTGCCGGTGCTGGGCGGCGACTTGGTGGTCCATCAGGCGAAGAACGGCAGCCGTACCGTCACCAAGGCGACCGAGGAGAAGATAGCCGTCGCCTCCACCGACGCCCGGCTGGCGCCCGCCGCGGCCCAGCGGAGCGCGCTGAGCGCGGCCGCCGCCGAGAAGACCGCCAAGGCCGAGGCCGGCCAGGCCCCGCGCAAGGTGATCTGGGCCGCACAGGGCAAGCCCGTCCTGGCGTACGAGACCGTGGTCACCGGCGTCCAGCCGGACGGCACGCCCAGCGAACTGCATGTGGTCACCGACGCGGCCACCGGCAAGAAGCTCTTCGGCCAGGAGGCCATCGAGACCGGCACCGGCACCAGCACCTACAGCGGCAAGGTGCCGCTGGACACCACCAAGTCCGGCGCCAAGTACACCCTCAGCGACGGCAAGCGCGGCGGCCACAAGACCTACGACCTCAACGGCGGCAGCTCCGGCACCGGCTCACTGTTCACCAACAACACCGACACCTGGGGCGGCGGCCGGCAGAGCGCCGGGGTGGACGCCCACTACGGCGCCGCGGTCACCTGGGACTTCTACAAGAACGTCTTCGGCCGCAGCGGCATCCGGGGCGACGGCAAGGCCGCCTACTCGCGCGTCCACTACGGCAACGGCTATGTCAACGCCTTCTGGAACGACAGCTGCTTCTGCATGACCTACGGCGACGGCCAGGGCAACACCCACCCGCTGACCTCGCTCGATGTGGCCGCCCATGAGATGACCCATGGCGTCACCGCCGCCACCGCCAAGCTGATCTACAGCGGTGAGTCCGGCGGCCTCAACGAGGCCACCAGCGACATCTTCGGCAAGGCCGTGGAGTTCTACGCCAACAACCCGGCGGTGCCCGGCAACTACTTCGTCGGCAAGCAGATCAACATCTTCGGCAACGGCAAGCCGCTGCGCTACATGGACCAGCCGAGCAAGGACGGCCGCTCCAAGGACTACTGGTCCTCGGGCATCGGCGGCATCGATGTGCACTACTCCTCCGGCCCGGCCAACCACTTCTTCTATCTGCTGTCCGAGGGCAGCGGGAAGAAGGTCGTCAACGGCTTCAGCTATGACAGCCCCACCGCCGACGGCTCCAAGCTGGCCGGCATCGGCCGGGACAAGGCCGAGCGCATCTGGTTCAAGGCGCTCACCACGTACTTCACCTCCACCACCAACTACAAGGCGGCCCGCACCGGCACCCTGCAGGCGGCCGCCGCCCTGTACGGCAACAACAGCAAGGAGTACAAGGCGGTCGCGGCCACCTGGACCGCGATCAACGTCAAGTAGCCCGGGCAGCGCCACACAGCCCGAGCCGTGCCCCCGGCCACCGCCGGGGGCACCGGCCCGCCATGACACCATCGGGGACGTGATCGACCTCGGCTACTCGCTCTCCCGCCGCTTCCCCGACCCCCCGCAGACCGACTACCGCACCGTCGGCGTACGGGCACTGCGGCACGACCTGTTCTGCGGCGATGTCTACCTCGCCGACACCGCGGCGGACCGGGAGCTGTCCACAGCCTGGGGATGGGTGCCGGTGCTGGACTTCGCCTGGGCCCTGTGCGACATCGTGGAACAGCTCGACCGGGACCCGCGCGGCAGCCGCTCGGCCACCCCGGTCTTCGCCGAGCTGGACTTCACCGAGTCCACCGACTGCATGCTCTTCGAGCGCCGCTTCGGCTGGGTGGAGGTCAGCGCCGACTGGGTGCCGGCCGACGAGCCCCCGCTCACCTTCAACCACGCCGAGTTGCGCCGGGAGGCCCGGGACTTCCTGCACGACCTGATCGCCGACCTGGCCGATATGCACGAGGGGCTGGCCGACAACCCGGCCGTCTGGGACCTCCAGTCCCGCTTTCCCCGGGTGTGACGGCCACGGTACGGAGGGTCCAAGTGAGGGCTCAAGTCCGGGCAAACTCGGCGCGCGCTCCCCGATGGCCGCACCTACGCTGAGTGCATGGGCTCGACCAGCGCATCCAGCGAACCCCCCATACCCCCTTCGGCTCCCCTGTCCATGACCGCTTCGGAGGCCGACCCCCGCCGCTGGTGGGGACTGGTGTTCATCGCTCTGGCGCAGCTGATGGTGGTCCTGGACGCGACCATCGTGAACATCGCCCTGCCCTCCGCCCAGCGCGAGCTCCATATGTCCGACGCCAACCGGCAGTGGGTGATCACCGCCTACACCCTGGCCTTCGGCGGCCTGCTGCTGCTCGGCGGCCGGATCGCCGACCTGGTGGGGCGGCGGCGCACCTTCCTGGCCGGACTGGCCGGCTTCGCGGTGGCCTCGGCCCTGGGCGGCGCCGCCCGCACCGAGTGGCAGCTCTTCGGCGCCCGGGCGCTGCAGGGCGTCTTCGCCGCCGTCCTGGCCCCGTCCGCCCTGTCCCTGCTGACCACCACCTTCACCGACCCCCGGGAACGCGGCAAGGCCTTCGGCGTCTACAGCGGCATCGCCGCCGCGGGCTCGGCGATCGGCCTGCTGGCCGGCGGGCTGCTCACCGAGTACCTGGACTGGCGCTGGTGCCTGTATGTCAACGCGCCCATCGCGGTGGCGGCCTCGCTGGGCGCCGCCTGGTCGCTGCGCAACCACCGCCCGCAGCAGCACACCCGGCTGGACCTGCCCGGGGTGCTGCTGGCCTGCTCCGGCCTGGTGGCGGTGGTCTACGGCTGCAGCCAGGCCGGACCCCGTGGCTGGGGCAGCCCGGCGGTGCTCGGGGCGCTGTCCGGCGGGGTGCTGCTGCTCACCGTCTTCGGCTGGTGGCAGACCAGGGCGGCCGGCCCGCTGCTGCCCCCGCGCATCATCCGCGACCGCAACCGGGCCGGTGCCTTCCTCACCCTGGCGCTGTCCGTGGTCGCCATGTTCGGGATGTTCCTGTACATGACGTACTACTTCCAGGGCGTCCTCGGCTACCGGCCGGTCACCGCGGGCCTGGCCTTCCTGCCGCTGTCCGCCACCATCATGCTGACCTCGACCATGGTCTCGGCCCGGCTGCTGCACCACCTGCCGCCCCGGCTGATGATCGTGCCCGGCGCCCTGCTGTCCGCCGTCGGCCTGTTCCTGCTCACCTTCCTGCCGGTACGGGCCTCCTACGCGGCCCATGTGCTGCCCTCGATGATCCTCTTCGGCATCGGGATGAGCCTGACCTTTGTGGCGGTGATGGACACCGCCACCCGCGGGGTGGCCCCCGCCGACTCCGGCGTCGCCTCCGCCACCGTCAACACCTCACAGCAGGTGGGCGGTTCCATCGGCACCGCGCTGCTCAACACCATCGCCACCACCACCGCGGCCGGCTATATCGGCAGCCACCTCAGGGCGGCGGGCGCCATCAACCCGGCCGTGCACGAGGCCATCGTCAAACAGGGCCAGGTGCATGGCTTCCATGTGGGCCTGGCCTGGGCCTCCGGCATCATGCTGCTGGCCGCGGCCACCTGCTGGACGCTGATCACCGCCCCGGCCCCCAAACACCGGGACCGCGTCCCCGCGGACCGGGGGGCGTCGCCCTATGGCGCCCGTCGGATGCGGGCCGGCTAGGGGGCGCCCCGTAAGGGAAAGCGCCGCTCAGCCATGCAGCGGCAGGTACATGATGTGCAGCCCGGTGTACGAGCCGTCCGGGCGCCGGAACGCCTCCGGGACGGTGCCCACGACGGTGAAGCCCAGCGACCGCCACAGCGCCACCGCCCGGGTGTTGCTCTGCACCACGGCATTGAACTGGATGCCCCGGTAACCGGCCGAGCGCGCCCAGGAGACCAGCTCCTCGCCCAGCGCCCGGCCCACACCGCGGCCGCCGTGCTCGGCGGCGACCATAAAGCTCCCGGTGGCCACATGGGAGCCGGGGCCCGGACGGTTGGGCCCCATCTTGGCGCTGCCCAGCACCTTGCCGTCCTCGTCCACCGCCACCACGGTCCGGGCCGGCGGCGACTCCATCCACCACTCGCGGCCCTGCTCAAAGGAGAGGTCCCGGGGGTAGACATAGGTCTCCCCGGCCTCGGTGATCTCCCGGAAGAACGGCCAGATGGCGGCCCAGTCGCCGGCCTGCGCGTCTCTGATCAGCATGCGGTCAGCTTGCGTACGCGCCGCCCGGGCCGCCAGTGATTTTCCGGGGCCGCTTCAGGAGACGATCCACATCTCCCGGGCGGTGTTGTTCAGCCGCCGCCCGCCGGTCTCGGTGCACACCACGATGTCCTCGATGCGCACCCCGAACCGGCCCGGCAGATAGATGCCCGGCTCGATGGAGAAGCACATCCCCGGCACCAGCGGCAGATGCTCGCCCTCCACCAGGTAGGGCGGCTCATGGGTGGTGACCCCGATGCCATGCCCGGTGCGGTGCACAAAGTACTCGCCGTAGCCGGCCCGGCTGATCACCTGGCGCGCCACCCGGTCGATCTCCTGGCAGGCCACCCCGGGCCGGACCGCCTCGAACGCGGCCTGCTGCGCCTCGCGCACCAGATCGTGCACCTTGCGCTCCTCGGCGGTGGGCTCGCCGACATGGACCGTACGGGTGGTGTCGGAGCCATAACCGTCCAGCAGGCCGCCGAAGTCCAGCACCACCATGTCGCCGTTGCCGATCACCCGGTCCCCCGCCTCATGGTGCGGGTTGGCGCCATTGGGGCCGGAGCCGACGATGGTGAAGTCCACCTGGCTGTGCCCGTACCGGCGCAGCAGCCGGGCCAGGTCGGCGGCCACCTCGTTCTCCCGCCGCCCGGCGAAGGGCAGTTGGACGATCTCCTCGTAAGTGGCGTCCGCCGCCGCGCCCGCGGCCGCCATCCGCTCCACCTCGAAGGCGTCCTTGACCGCGCGCAGCATGGGCAGCGCCTCGGTCAGCGCCGCGAAAGAGGCGTCGGGGCAGGCCCGTTGCAGGGCCAGCAGGTGCAGCGCCCAGGTGTTGTCGGAGACCCCGTACCGGCCCGGCGCCGTCAGATGCCCGGCCACCACCGCGTAGGGATCCTCGCCGTCCCGCCAGCCGGTGACCGTCAACGGGTCGACTCCCGGCGCCTTTTCGGCATCATGGCGTTCCAACTCGGGTACGAACAGGCGGGGCTTGCCGCCGGGCACCAGCAACAGCGCGGTCAGCCGCTCGGTTTCCACCGGCCGGTAGCCGCACAGCCAGGTCAGGGTGGGGCCCGGCATCACGATCAGACCCGCCATGCGGGCCTGGGCGGCACACCGGACGGCGCGTTCCATCCGGGCCGCGTAGTTCTCGGAAGCACTGGCAGCAGAGGCAGCGTCGGTCATGGGGGCAGAGTAATCCGGGCGCAGGCGTTCGGCAGTCCGGTCTCTACCCCACGGGTGAGAGCCTCTCCTACCGAGGGAGGAGGGTTCCCCCACCCCAGGACCGATTTCCCCCTGATTCCCCTGGGATTTGTTGTCTCCGCATAAAGAGACTCCCTACCTTGGCTCTGCCCGTACGAACTTTCGCACCTTGGCAGTACCAGAGGGGGAGCCCCGACCATGTTCCGACGAATCGGACGATTCGCCGTCCATCGACCATGGCTGACGATCGCGGCCTGGATCATCGCAGCCGTGGCCCTCGGCATGCTGGCCCCGGGGCTGAAGGCGACCAACGACGAGACCGAGTTCCTGCCCTCGCACTATGAGTCGGTGCAGGCGGCCAAGCTCCAGGAAGACGCCTTCCCGCACACCGACCAGTCCTCGGCCACCCTCGTCTTCCAGCGCACCGACGGCGGCAAGCTGGACGCCGCCGACGTACGCGATGTGACCAAGGTCAGCCAGGGGCTGGAGGCCAAGCACTACAAGCTGGTCGCCAAGGTGGTGACGGCGGGCGAGAAGTCCGTCTCGCCCAACCGTGAGATAGCCCTGGCCCAGGTCGTCGCCACCACCAAGAACTCCTACGAAAAAGACCTCACCGACTCCGTCAAGAAGATGCGTGAGGACGGCAAGGACCTGATCAAGGGCACCCATCTGAAGATGGGGATCACCGGCACCGCGGCCACCAACCTGGACGCCCAGGAGTCCTCGGGCAACACCGACGCCATGGTGATGTCGGCGACCCTGCTGCTGATCATCGTGCTGCTGCTGGTCATCTTCCGCAGCCCGCTGATCGCCATCCTGCCGGTGCTCATCATCGGTGCGGTGTTCTCGGTGGCCCTGGGTCTGATCGGCACCGCCGCCTCGCTCGGCGGGCTGAAGGCCGACCCCTCCATCACCGCGATCCTGATCGTGGTCCTCTTCGGTGTCGGCACCGACTACATCCTCTTCCTGCTGTTCCGCTACCGCGAGCAGCTGCGGGCCGGGCAGCAGCCCAAGGAGGCCCTGGTGGAGGCGGTCGCCCGGGTGGGCGAGACCATCGCCTCCGCGGCCGGCGCGGTGATCGCCGCCTTCCTCGCCCTGCTGCTGTCCACCATGGGCATGATGCGGACCTGGGGCCCCTCGCTGGCCATCTCGGTGGCCGTCACCCTGATCGCCGCGCTCACCCTGGTCCCGGCCGTGTTCTCCCTGCTGGGCACCAAGGCGTTCTGGCCGTCCAAGGCCTGGAAGAAGCTGCCGAAGAACCGCCTGGCCAACAGCGTGGGCTCGCTGGTCTCGGGCCGTCCTGGCCTGATGGCGGTGCTGTCCACCGCGGTCCTGGCGGTGCTCGCCATCGGCGCCTTCGGCTTCAAGTCCGACTTCAACACCCAGAGCCAGCTGCCGCAGAAGGTGGAGTCGGTCCAGGCCGCCAAGGACATGCAGAAGGGCTTCTCGGCCGGCCAGTCCGACCCCGCCCTGGTCTATCTGAAGTCCAAGGACGGCTCGGCCCTGAGCAAGAGCACGGTGGACGGCTTCGCCGCCAAGCTCGGCGCCATCGACGGCGTGGACAAGGGCCACCCCATCGCCGCCGTGATGGGCTCGCACAACTCGGTCGCCCAGTACCCCGTGGTGCTGAAGTACGAGTCCACCGATGACCGGGCCATCGAGATCGCCAAGGGCCCGCTGCGGGACACGGCGCACCAGGCGGCTCCCGAGGGCACCCAGGCGTATGTCGGCGGCACCTCTGCCGTGCTGACCGACATTGAGAAGGCCGTGAACCACGACTACAAGGTGGTCTTCCCGGTCGCCGGCCTCGCCATCATGATCATCCTGGGCCTGCTGCTGCGCAGCCTGATCGCTCCCCTGTACCTGATGATCGCCGTCGCCCTGGGCTTCGGCGCCACCCTGGGCGCCACCGTCTGGCTCTTCCAGGACGTCAAGGGCAAGGACGGCATGCTGTTCATGCTGCCGGTGATCGTCTATCTCTTTGTGGTCGCCATCGGCACCGACTACAACATCCTGATGGTCGCCCGGCTCCGCGAAGAGGTCCGGCGAGGCGTCTCCTCCCGGGAGGCCATCCGGGTGGCGGTCTCCCGCTCCGCGCCCACCATCGCCTCGGCGGCGATCATCCTGGCCGGCAGCTTCGGAGTGCTGATGATCTCCGAGAACTCCATGCTCCAGCAGATGGGCTTCGCGGTCGCCTTCGGCATCCTGCTCACCGCCTTCATCATGGCGATGCTGCTGGTCCCGACCATCACCTCCCTGCTCGGCCACAAGGCCTGGTGGCCCGGTCACCAGGACGCCCCCCGCCAGACCTCCCACGCGTCCGGCCCCGCGCCGCTGCGCGAGGGCGAGCAGGTGGGGCGCTACTAGCCCGGACCGGGTTCCCTGACCCAACTCAACTCCCCGCAAGCGCGGATGCCCCGACCGGACTCCGGTCGGGGCATCTGCGCTTGCCGCCCCCTGATCCAGCGTCAGAGATGATCGCGGCCACCGGGCACAAAGAAAGCCCAGGCCAGCGAAGAACTGACCCGGGCTTCACACAGAGCCGCCTATCGGACTCGAACCGATGACCTGCTGTTTACAAGACAGCTGCTCTACCAGCTGAGCTAAGACGGCACGGCGAGCAGTCTACCCAGACTTCCCGCCCGGCCCAGCCCCGATTTTCGTGACCCGCACCCTACTGACAAGCCGCCGGACCCCGGGTAGCGTCACCGGGAACCTGTCCGAAT
The DNA here is from genome assembly GCF_044593195.1 of Streptomyces sp. NPDC052396. NCBI lineage: Bacteria > Bacillati > Actinomycetota > Actinomycetes > Kitasatosporales > Streptomycetaceae > Streptomyces > Streptomyces sp. NPDC052396. Next base: position 108,544 of record NZ_JBIUAW010000006.1, on the reverse strand, counting down.
TGGACTGGACCACTCCCTCTACTCGGATCGTCCGGCACGTTCCTGCCGGTGAAGGGACCCACCACCATGGCCACGGTCACATATGACAAGGCGACCCGGATCTACCCGGGCGCCGACAAGCCCGCCGTCGACCAGCTGGACATCCAGATCGAGGACGGTGAGTTCCTCGTCCTGGTCGGCCCCTCCGGCTGCGGGAAGTCCACCTCGCTGCGGATGCTCGCGGGGCTGGAGGACGTCAACGGCGGATCGATCAGGATCGGCGACCGCGATGTGACGCATCTGCCGCCCAAGGACCGGGACATCGCCATGGTGTTCCAGAACTACGCCCTCTACCCGCATATGACCGTCGCGGAGAACATGGGCTTCGCCCTGAAGATCGCCAAGGTGCCCAAGGCGGAGATCCGGCAGAAGGTCGAGGACGCCGCCCGGATCCTGGACCTCACCGAGTACCTGGACCGCAAGCCCAAGGCGCTCTCCGGCGGCCAGCGGCAGCGGGTGGCCATGGGGCGGGCGATCGTCCGCGAACCCCAGGTGTTCCTGATGGACGAGCCGCTGTCCAACCTGGACGCCAAGCTGCGTGTGCAGACCCGCACCCAGATCGCCGGGCTGCAGCGGCGGCTGGGCATCACCACCGTCTATGTCACCCATGACCAGGTCGAGGCGATGACCATGGGCGACCGGGTGGCGGTGCTCAAGGACGGCCTGCTCCAGCAGGTCGACTCGCCGCGCAACATGTACGACCGTCCGGCCAACCTGTTTGTCGCCGGGTTCATCGGGTCCCCGGCGATGAACCTGGTGGAGGTGCCGATCACCGACGGCGGGGTGAAGTTCGGCAACAGCGTGGTGCCGGTCTCCCGGGAGGCGCTGACCGCGGCCGCCGACCGCGGCGACCGCACGGTCACCGTCGGGGTGCGCCCCGAGCACTTCGACCTGGTGGAGCAGGCCGGCGACGCCCTGGCCAAGGACGCCCCGGCGGGCCTGGCGGTCACCGTGAACGTGGTGGAGGAGCTGGGCGCGGACGGCTATGTCTACGGCACCGCCGAACTCGGCGGCGAGCGCACGGACCTGGTGGTCCGGGTCGGCGGCCGCCAGGTACCGGACAAGGGCGCCGTGCTGAATGTGGTGCCGCGACCGGGCGAACTGCATGTCTTCTCCACCTCCTCGGGCGAGCGTCTGAGCGACTGACCGACCGGCGGCCGGTTCCATTCGTCAACCTGGCGAAAAGAAACCGGCCGCCACATCGCTCGACCGGGTGACTAAATGTCGCGGGCCCATTACCCGTCGCTACCATCTGCGGCATGAACCAGGCCGCCCGCCGCATCGGCAGAACTCTCGCCCTCGTCCTTCCGGTCGTTCTCGTCCTCTCCGGGACGCTCGCGGTCACCCGCGTGCCCTGGGCGGCGCCGACCGCCGAATCCCAGGTGCTCACCGCGTCCTCCGACTCCGCCTCCACGGCCAGGGCCGGCCGGGCACCGCATGAGGTGCTGCGCGACCGGCTGCTCACGGAGCTCCAGGAGAAGAACCCGGGCGTGGCCCTCACCCACCTCCAGGAAGCCACCAACGGCCGTCCCTCGCTGGCGCGTTACTGCGCGGACATCGCCCGGGTCCTCGGCCAGGCGGCGGTCGCCAAGTACCACTCGGTCCGCAAGGCACAGGCCTACGCACGGCCCGTCTGCGACACCTCCTTCGCCACGGGCGTCGCCGAGGGGCACTGAGCGCGACCGCCGGGGGCCGCACCACCCAGGGCCTGCCGCAGCGCGGTCCGCGGTACGGCATAGGGTGCCGGGCATGACCGGCACGCACCACAGCAGCAGCCCCACGCAAGCCGTGATCCTGGCCGGAGGCCAAGGGTCACGGCTTCGTCCGTACACCGATGACCGGCCCAAGCCGATGGTCGAGATCCCCGGCACCGGAATGCCGATCATCGGCCATCAACTGGCCTGGCTGGCCGCCGAGGGCGTCACCGACGCCGTGGTCTCCTGCGGCCATCTGGCCGAAGTCCTGGAGTCCTGGCTCGTGTCGGCCGATCTGCCGCTGCGGGTGACCACCGTGGTGGAGACCGAACCCCTGGGCCGCGGCGGCGGCCTCAAGCACGCGGCGGCCCGGCTGCCGCACCCCGACCGGCCCTGGTACGCCACCAACGGCGACATCTGGACCCGCTTCTCGCTGCGCGAGATGGCCGCCTTCCACCAGGAGCGGGATGCCACCGCCACCCTGGCCCTGGCCCGGCCGCGCATCCCCTGGGGCGCCGTGGAGACCGATGAGTTCGGGCACGTCCTGGACTTCATCGAGGCCCCGCCGTCCCCGTACCTGATCAACGCGGGCGTGTATGTGTTCTCCGCCGGCTTCGCGGATCTGCTGCCCGAGCGGGGCGACCATGAGCGCACCACCTTCCCCCGGCTGGCCCGGGAACGCCGGCTGGCCGGCTTCCCGCTGCCGCAGGGCGCCTACTGGCGGGCGATCGACACCGCCAAGGATCTGACCGAGGCGGCACGGGAGTTGGCGGGCTGAGCCCACCGCACAGCGCGGCTCGGCGCACAGCACGGTGGCCCCGTACCCGTTCGCGCGGGTGCGGGGCCACCGTGGGTGGGGAGCGGTCTCAGCCCAGCAGGCCGCCGAGCGCGCCCCCGCCGGAGCCGGAGGAGCCGCCGGAGGAGTCCGAGCCGCCGCCGGAGCCCCCGCCGGAGCCGGCGGCACCGCCGGAGGAACCGGAGGTGTGGTGCGGGGCGGCCGGGGCCACGGGCTGGTGGTGCGGGGTCTGCGGCGCGGAGTGCGGGCCCGAGCTGGTGCCCGGGTGACCGCCGGTGGCCGTGGAGCCCAGGGGGGACCTGGTGCCCCGGGACGAGGTGGCGCTGGGGCTGGGCGCCGTGGTCTTGTGACCGCTCGCGCCGGGCCGCGGCGTGGCGCCCGAGGACGGGCCGTGCGAGCCGCGCGGGGTGGTGCTGGGCCGCATCGGCAGCGGCGAACCGGGCAGGCTGTTGGCGGGCGGCGCGGCCGGCCCGGGCACCGGGGCGTTCTGCGAGGAGCGCACCGCCCCGCCGAGCACCGAACCGGCGATCAGCGAGACGCCGATCAGCACGGTGGCCATCACCCCGCCTCGGCGCAGCACCCGCCGCCGCAGCTCCCACAGTCCGGCCCGCGGGCCCAACCGCCGCCAGGCCTCGCCGGCCAGCCGGCCGTCCACCGAGTAGAACGGGGCCCCGGCGATCACCAGCGGGCTCCAGGCGGCCAGGTAGATGATGTCCGGCGCGGCGTAGACCGGGACGGTCCGCCAGCTGACGGTGACCAGCAGGGCGGTCGAGAGCAGCACACCGATGCCGGCGGCCAGCCGCTGCCAGAGGCCGAAGATGGTGAGGACACCGACGACGATCTGCAGGAAGGCCACGGTGAGCCCGGAGCCCACCGGGTGGCTGAGCGCCAGGCTCCGCAGCGGGGCGGCCGCGCTCCAGGGGTGCAGCGCGGTCAGCCAGGTGACCATGGAGCCGCGCTTGCCGCCGTCGAAGTAGACCGGGTCGCAGAGCTTGCCCATGCCGGCGCAGATGGAGATCAGCCCGAGGAAGATCCGCAGCGGGAGCAGGACCACGCCCAGGTTCATCCGGCGCCCGGGGTAATAGGCGTGCTTGACCGGGTCGCCGCCCTGCCGGGCGCCGCGCGGGGCGTCGAACTCCTCGTCGAACTCATCGTTCTCGTACGGGAGTTCGTCATCGAGATCCATCGACGGACGCACCGTGGACAGCAGTTGGGTGCTGTCCTCGGGACCGATGGGACCGCGCTGGCCGATCAGGGGCGGAGCGCCCACACCGACACGGGGCAGCACCTGGGTGGCGCCGACATCGCCGCCGGCGGCTCTGGTGGCCGTGGTGACGCCGGATTCCCGCACGGCGTCCAGGAGTTGGGTGGGCGCCGCATCGCCGGGCTGGGTCCGCCCGCTCCACACCACGGGGCGGCGCCTGGCCGCACCCGGGACCGTGGGCAGCTGTGCCGCGTCGACGGCTACGGCGATCCGCCGGGCGGCTCGCGGGGGGCGAGCGAGCTGTACGCGGAAGCTCAGGTGGTTGCCGGAGACCTGCGCGGGGTCGGAGGGAACCTTCACCGTACTCAGCGCGGGCTGGTCGTCGTACCCGGAAGAGCTTCCCCCCGTGGGTGTGCGGGGTGTTCTGGTGTCCACACTCATCTAACCGAGTGACCGGAGATAAGGACACTGCCTTGACCGGCCCAAGGTGTCCGAGACCCGTCAAGGCCCCCAACTGCCGGTGCGGCCACGGAAGATGATCTTCCGTGGCCGCACCGGGAGGAGCGGGAGATCAGGCGCGGCGGCGCGCCGCCTCATAGAGCACCACACCCGCGGCGACACCCGCGTTGAGCGACTCGGCGCCGCCCGGCATGGGGATCCGCACCCGGAAGTCACAGGTCTCGCCGACCAGCCGGGACAGGCCCTTGCCCTCGCTGCCGACCACGATGACCACCGGGCCCTCCAGCGCGTCCAGCTCATGCAGCTCGGTGTCACCGTCCGCGGCCAGGCCGACCACCATCAGGCCCTCCTTCTGGTACGCCTCCAGGGTCCGCGTCATATTGGTGGCGCGGGCCACGGGCGTACGGGCGGCGGTGCCGGCCGAGGTCTTCCAGGCGCTGGCGGTCATGCCCGCCGCGCGGCGCTCGGGGACGACCACGCCGTGCCCGCCGAAGGCGGAGACGGAGCGGACCACGGCGCCGAGGTTACGCGGGTCGGTGATGCCGTCCAGGGCGACGATCAGCGGGTCCTCGCCGTCGCCGAAGGCGGCGGCGGTGAGGTCCTCGGGGTGGGCGTAGTCATACGGCGGGACGGACAGCACCAGGCCCTGGTGGTGCAGGCCGTTGGTCATCCGGTCCAGTTCCGGGCGCGGGGCCTCCATCAGGTTGAGGCCACGCTCGGTGGCGAGCTGCAGCGCCTCGCGCACCCGCTCGTCGCTGTCCACGAACTGCTGGACGTAGAGGGTGTTGGCGGGCACGCCCTCGCGCAGCGCCTCGACCACCGAGTTACGGCCGACGACCAGCTCGTTGGCACCCTTGGGGCCACCGCGGCGCGGGGCCGGGCGGCGGGCCGCCTGCTTGGCCTGGGCGTTGGCGACCCGGTTCTTCTTGTGGCCCTTGCGCATATGCGCGGGCGGGGTCGGGCCCTTGCCCTCCAGGCCTCGGCGTCGCTGGCCGCCGCTGCCGACCGTCGCGCCCTTCTTGTTGGACGTACGGCGGTTCCTGCGCTGGCTGTTGCCGGCCATGGGTCACCTGTTTCCTGCTACTGCGTTTGACGCTCGGTAAAGACGTGCTTGGTAAAAGTGTCGCTCAGGCGAGCGACCAGCGCGGCCCGGAGGGGGTGTCCTCGATGCTCAGCCCGGACTGCTGGAGCTGGTCGCGGATGGCGTCGGCGGTGGCGTAGTCCTTGCGGGTACGGGCCGCCTGGCGCTGGTCGAGCACCAGCCGGACCAGGGAGTCGACCACGCCGTGCAGGTCCTGGCCGCGCTCCTGGCCGCCGGCCCACCGCTCGTCCAGCGGGTCCAGGCCGAGCACGCCGAGCATGGCGCGGACCTCGGCCAGGCGGGCAACGGCGCTTTCCTTGTCATCCGCGGAGAGCGCGGCATTGCCCTGCCGGACGGTGGTGTGCACCACCGCGAGCGCCTGCGGGACGCCCAGGTCGTCGTCCATCGCCTCGGCGAAGGCCGGCGGCACCTCGGCGGCGGGCTCCACCGGGCCGGCCTTCTCCACCACGCGCTGGATGAAGCCCTCGATCCGGGCGAAGGCGGACTCGGCCTCGCGCAGCGCTTCCTCGCTGTACTCGATCATCGAGCGGTAGTGCGGGGTGCCCAGGTAGTAGCGCAGCACAATGGGCCGCCAGTGCTTGGTCATCTCGGAGACCAGCACCGAGTTGCCCAGCGACTTGGACATCTTCTCGCCGCTCATGGTGACCCAGGCGTTGTGCAGCCAGTACCGGGCGAAGTCGTCACCGAAGGCCTTGGCCTGGGCGATCTCGTTCTCATGGTGCGGGAAGATCAGGTCCAGGCCGCCGCCGTGGATGTCGAAGGCGGTGCCCAGGTACTTGTGGGCCATGGCCGAGCACTCCAGGTGCCAGCCGGGGCGGCCACGGCCCCAGGGCGTCTCCCAGCTGGGCTCGCCCGGCTTGGCCGCCTTCCACATGGCGAAGTCGCGCGGGTCGCGCTTGCCGGTCTCGTCCTCACTGGCGGGCTGGAGGAGGTTCTCCAGCTCCTGGTTGGAGAGCTCCAGGTACTCCGGGAAGGAGCGGACGTCAAAGTAGACATTGCCGTTCACGGCATAGGCGTGACCGCGCTCGATCAGCCCGCGCATCATCTCGATCATCTCGGGAACGTGCCCGGTCGCCCGGGGTTCCACGGTGGGGCGGAGGCAGCCCAGCGCGTCATAGCCGTCGTTGAAGGCGACCTCGTTGTCATAGGCGATGGCCCACCAGGGACGCCCCTGCTCGGCCGCCTTCTTGATGATCTTGTCGTCGATGTCGGTGACATTGCGCACCAGGGTCGCTTCGTAGCCGCGGTAGGTGAACCAGCGGCGCAGGATGTCGAAGTTCAGACCCGACCGGATGTGTCCGATGTGCGGTGCGGCCTGCACGGTCGCGCCACAGAGGTAGATCGAGACACAACCCGGGGTGATCGGGGTGAAGTCGCGGATCTGCCGGGCGCTGGTGTCGTACAGGCGAATAGTCACGGAACCAGGGTAGTGGCCCCATGGCAGTGCCTCGGGCCCATGGGCGGGCCGGAATCCGGCGGCTGCGCCAAAGTGGTGGGTTTTGTCGACTATTTAATGTTTTGCGGCAAAAATACAATCCCGCACTGGTAGCTTCCCGGCACGTTTCACGGCTCGCCCCGTTGGCCACGCGCGGACCCCAGGAGGGGTGGTGCACTCCACTCTGCCGGTACAGCAGGAGCATCCCGACCGGCCGGTCCCGCCACCGTGCCGGGCCGGGGCCGGAGCCGGGGCCGAGGGAGCGCGGCGCAGACTGGGCGCGCTGGACGGGCTGCGGCTGAGTGCGGCGCTGATGGTGGTGGCGTACCACTACCTGGCCTTCGGCAGCGGCGCCTGGCCCCGGCCGCCGCACACCCTCTTCCCCACCGGCCATCTGCCGGCCTCCTACGGCTGGCTGGGCGTCCAGCTCTTCTTCCTGATCAGCGGCTTTGTCATCTGCCTGAGCGGCTGGCAGCGCGGCCTGGCCGAGTTCGCGGTCTCCCGGGTGACCCGGCTCTACCCCGCGTACTGGTTCGCGGTGCTCGCGGTCACCCTGGTGCTGTGGCGCTGGCCACAGGTCAACGCCCGGCCCGGGCTGCGGGAGGCCGCCGTCAACCTGACGATGCTCCAGGACCCCCTGGGGGTGGAACCGGTCGACGGGGTCTACTGGACGCTCTGGGTGGAGATGCGGTTCTACCTGCTGTTCGCGCTGGTGGTCCGGCAGGGCCTGACCTACCGGCGGACGGTGGGCTTCTGCCTGGTCTGGGCGTTCGCCGCCACCGCCGCCCGGGCCGGCGGCAACGAGCTGCTGAACGGGGTGCTGATGCCGGGCGACTGCTGGTACTTCATCGCCGGAATCGCTTTCTACCTGATGTACCGGTTCGGCCCGAACCAGGTGCTCTGGCTGATCATCGGCGGATGTTTCCTGATCACTCAGCACGATCTGCTGGCCGCGCAGGCCCGTGCGGAGGGATATATGGGTCACAAGGTTCCGCATTGGCCGACCACCCTGCTCCTGATGCTGTTCTTCCTCGCCATGGCGGCGGTGGCCCTCGGCTGGACACAGCGGCTCGAGTGGCGTTGGCTGTCCACAGCCGGAGCGCTGACCTATCCGCTCTACCTGCTCCATGAGCGCATCGGCTGGGTGATCATCAAGCACGCCGATGGGCGCCTGCCGCGCTATGTGCTGTTGCCCGCACTGGTCGCGGGGATGCTGATGGCCGCCTGGTTGGTGCACCGGTGGGTGGAACGTCCGCTGGCCCGCCGGGTCGGCGGCTCACTGCGGAACGCGGTGACGGCCATCCGTTCCGGGTAGGCCATGCGCATCCGGACCCTTCATCCACTCGCCACCGAACGGTCACACAGGGCGCAGATGAATACCACCATCCAGGGGAGACCGCGCAGAAATATGAGGACAGGAGATCGCCGTCACGGCGACACAGGTTCCGCTTGTGTCAGCATTCCTGCGCGCACGCCCGCCGAATACGAAGATCCGACTAACCCATGGGAGTGGACGACATGCGCTTCGCCAGCCGAGGCCGACCCGACGGCGGCCCGGTAGCCGTCCCGCATGCCGCCCCCCGGCTGTATGTACTCGACGGGCTGCGCCTGCTGGCCGCCCTGATGGTGGTGGTCTACCACTACACCGACCTGCACGGCGGCTGGGGCCGGCGCCCCACCGAGGTCTTTCCGCATCTGACCCTGGTCAGCCGCTACGGCTGGCTGGGCGTTGAGGTCTTCTTCCTGATCAGCGGCTTTGTCATCTGTATGAGCACCTGGGGCCGGACCCTGGGTGACTTCATCGCCTCCCGGGTCTCCCGGATCTACCCCGCCTACTGGTTCGGCGTCCTGCTGACCGGCGCGGTGATCTCCCTCTGGCCCCAGGTACGCCACCTCAAGAGCTGGGACACCGTCTTCACCAACCTGACCATGCTCCAGCAGGGCGTGGGGGTCTGGGATGTGGACGGCGTCTACTGGACGCTCTTTATCGAGCTCAAGTTCTATGTGCTGTTCGCGCTGGTGGTCGCCACCGGCGTCACCTACCGCAAGTGCGTGATGTTCTGCGGGCTGTGGACGGTGGCCGCGCTCACCGCCCAGGTGACCGACGACCGCATGCTCAACATGTGGACCATGCCGCTGTACGCGCCGCACTTCATCGCGGGCATCGCCTTCTATCTGATGCACCGCTTCAAGCCGACGGCTCTGCTGTGGGGCATCGCCGCCTCCTCGCTGCTGCTGTCCCTGCACCACATGCCCAAGCGTGTCTCGGACAACACCAACAGCTCGGTCCCGGTCTGGCCGGCCGTGCTGATCCTGACGCTGGCCTATGTGGTGATGGCGCTGATCGCGGTGGGAGCCTTCGACCGGCTGCAGTGGCGGTGGCTGGCCACCGCGGGCGCGCTCACCTACCCGCTGTACCTCATCCACCAGTACATCGGCATGACGGTGATCTACGGGCTGCGCGACCGTGTGCCGGCGCCGGCGCTGGTGGCCGGGCTGATCGTGGTGATGCTGGCGGCCGCCTGGCTGATCAACCGCTGGGTGGAGAAGCCGCTGTCCAAGCGGCTGCGCCGGGCGGTGCTCAAGGGCATCGAGGAGATGCGGCGCAATTCCGCCCCGCCGGCCGGCCGGACCGTCCTGCAGAACGGGCTGACGGCCGTTCTGCAGGAGCCCCGGCACTACCGCGGGACCGAGCCCTATGAGCCCTACGAGCCCGGGGGCGCCCCCGGCCGAAGGCTGGGGGAGGAAGCCGGCCGGGTCGCCGTCGGCAAGCCGGACGGCGTCTGAGGGCCCATCAGAGCGAGCCGACGACCTTCCGCGGGGTGATGCGCACCACCACCCGCTCGGCGTCTTCCCCGGCCGCCGGGTTGAAGTCGGCGTAGTCCTTGCCGGTGTACTTCCGCGAGAGCTCATTGATGAGCTCCTGGCCACCCTCCGTGGTGAGGGTGGCCGAGCCGCGGATCTCGGCATAGGTGTACGGCGCGTTATGCGGGTTGATCATGACCGTGACGCGCGGGTCCCGGCGCAGGTTCTTCTCCTTGCGCCGGCCCACGGTGGTGGAGATCAGCAGGTCGTCGCCGTCCCGCTTGATCCACACCACCGACAGCTGGGGGCTGCCGTCCGGCTGGAGAGTGGCCACCACGGCGAAGACGGGGCTGTCGTCCAGGAACTTCTTCAGGTCGTCCGAGAGCTCGGCAGACACCATCCGGATCCTTCCTTCAGCGCCGGGCGCCGCCACGGGCGCGCCTGACGACACGTCGGTTCACGGTCACCGTATGACAGGGACCGTCACCGAAGAAGGGTCAGCCGGTGGTGCCGCCACGGAACACCAGAGCGGTGGCCACCGCCGCCAGCCCTTCGGCGCGGCCGGTCAGGCCCAGCCCGTCGGTGGTGGTGCCGGAGACCGACACCGGGGCGCCCACGGCCGCCGAGAGCGCCTGCTGGGCCTCTTCGCGCCGCTTGCCGATCTTGGGGCGTACGCCGATCACCTGGATGGCCACATTGCCGATGCCGAACCCGGCCGCGCGCACGATCCGGGCCGCCTCGGCCAGCAGGGTGACCCCGGAGGCGCCGGACCACTCGGGGCGGTCGGTGCCGAAGTGGGCGCCCAGGTCACCCAGGCCCGCGGCGGAGAACAGCGCGTCACAGGCGGCATGCGCGGCCACATCGCCGTCGGAGTGCCCGGCCAGGCCATGGCCGGCGTCCGCCCAGAGCAGGCCCGCGCACCACAGCTCACGGCCCTCCTCGAAGGCGTGCACATCGGTGCCGATGCCGATCAGGGGCAGCGGGGGCAGCGGGGTCTCAGAAGCCATCGTTGGCCCTCCGGCGGGCGAGCACGGCCTCGGCCAGCACCAGGTCCAGCGGCCGGGTCACCTTGAACGCCTCCTCATGGCCGCGCACCACGACCACCGGAACACCCATCCGTTCCACCAGTCCGGCGCAGTCGGTGGCGCCCTCGCCCTCCAGGGCGGCGTGCGCATACCGCTCGTGCGCCTCCAGCAGGGTGTGGCGCTCAAAGCCCTGCGGGGTCTGCACGGCGCGCAGCACCGCGCGGTCGGGGGTGCCCACCACCGGCTCCGGGCCGATTCCGGGCTCCACCTGCTTGACGGTGTCGGCCAGCGGGAGGGCGGGCACCACGGCCGGCGCTCCCTCGCGGACCGCGGTCACCACCGCGTCCACCGTGTCCACCGGCACCAGCGGCCGGGCGGCGTCGTGCACCAGCACAGTGCCGTAGTCGTCGGGCACGGCCTTCAGACCCAGGCGCACCGACTGCTGCCGGGTCTCACCCCCGGGGACCACCACCACCTCGGTGCGGTCACCCGCCAGGGGGAACTCGTCCAGCAGGGTGCGCACCTCGGCGGCACCGTCCGGCGGGGCCACCACCACAACCAGCGAGACGGCCCGGGAGGCGGACATGGCGCGCACCGCGTGCACCAGCATGGGCGTACCGCTCAGCGCCCGCAGAGCCTTGGGAGTGCCCGGGCCGAGCCGGACTCCGCGGCCCGCCGCCGGGATGACCGCCGCAGTGCGTGAGGGGGAAGTCTCGACTCGATCAGACATTGCGTTGGCGTTCAGGTTTGCTTCCTCGGCCGAGTTGGGTATTGCCTCAAAGTGCCGGGCGATCCGCTCGGACCAGCCCCTTCCGTGACGACTGGTCCTGCCGCCCGGTCCGGAATACCACGTTTGAGCAGAGATGCCGCAGCGCCCGTCCAATGGCTTTCGGCCATTGCGCGGGCACCGCGGCACTTCTACGTCGAGTGTCCAGACGTCAAGCTGTCCGGCACCGGTGCGTCAGGACGCGAGGACCTCGTCGAGCAGAGCCTCGGCCTTGTCTTCGTTGGTGTTCTCGGCGAGCGCCAGCTCGCTGACCAGGATCTGACGCGCCTTGGCGAGCATGCGCTTCTCACCGGCGGAGAGACCGCGCTCACGCTCGCGGCGCCACAGGTCGCGGACCACCTCGGCGACCTTGATCACGTCACCGGACGCGAGCTTCTCGAGGTTTGCCTTGTAGCGACGGGACCAGTTCGTCGGCTCTTCCGCGTAGGGCGCGCGGAGCACCTCGAAGACCCGGTCGAGCCCGTCCTGGCCGACCACATCGCGAACACCGACGAACTCCGCATTGTCCGCCGGCACCCGAACCGTCAGGTCACCCTGGGCGACCTTCAGCACCAAGTAGGTCTTGTCCACGCCTTTGATCTGGCGAGTTTCGATGGCCTCGATCAGCGCGGCCCCGTGATGGGGATAGACCACGGTGTCGCCAACCTTGAACGTCATGTGACAGGTACCCCTTCCGTGGCTATCCAGTCTAACACGGGAAGTGCCCGTTCTGAATGGCGTTTCCGCAGGTCAGGGCATATCTCGGGGCTTGACAACAGCGGCCGTGACGTGCTGAGGGAGGCTTCCGGAAGCGGGTATTCGCAGGTCGGAGCGGTTGTCCGGGGCGGGCGAAACGGGCACGTTACACGCACCGGGGCGGCCCCGCGAGCGAGGGAACGTCCCGTTTTGCCGGGGTCCGGTCGGCGGACTTCCGGTACTCCGTTCGAGGCGCTCCGGATGTTCTCGAGGCGGATTACGGAATTGATCAAGGCGCGCTTGATCAATTCCGAGAACGCGTTCCGATGTCCGTTCACATTCTCCTGTTGATAATCCGCCCGCCCCGTCTTCGCATGACCGCCGGCCGCTTCCCGCTCTTCTTCTCGGTGCGGGGATGAATTCCGGCCGTACGGACGGCGGGGGGCGGGTGATCCTCTCAGGGGCGGGTCGGGTGCGGCGGGCTCTCGACGGCTCGGTAACCTAAGCGCGCTGACACACCCCTTACTTCGACTTCGTCCAAGGAGATGCCGCCGCCGTGAGCAGCAGCCTTCGACGCGGCGCTCTCGCCGCCACCGCCCTCGTGCTCTCGATCGCCACGCTCTCCGCCTGCGCGGCGGGGAACGACTCGCAGACCCTTGAGGTCAAGCCGGACAACGCGGCGACCGCGGTCGGCGACATCAAGCTGCAGAACATGACCGTGATCACCCAGCCGGACATGGGTGCCGGCCCGGCCGTGATCACCGGCCAGGTCTTCAACAACGGCAAGGACGCCCAGGAGCTGCAGTCGATCAAGGTGGTCGGCCAGGGCACCACCATCAAGCTCAGCCCCGCCCAGGGCTCCGGCCCGCTGATGGTCCCGGCGCATGGCTCGGTGCTGCTGGGCGGCAAGGGCAACGCCTCCGCGGTGCTGCCGGACCGCCAGGGGCTCAACGACGGCGGACAGGTGCAGCTGGCCTTCGGCTTCAAGACCACCGGCGAGGTGCGCATCAGCGCCTTCGTCTACCCGGCCAAGAGCTACTTCAAGGAGTGGGGCCCCTCCGAGGCGCCCTCCGCCCCGGCCACCACGCCGTCCGGCAAGCCGAGCACCCCGGCGGGCAAGCCCAGCGGCGCGCCCTCGATGAAGCCGTCCGGCACGCCCCAGGGCAAGCAGACCCCCTCGGCGCCGGCGCACCAGTAAACGCGCACAGAGCGAGGGCCCGGAAGCGATCCGCTTCCGGGCCCTCGCCCGTTGTCCGGCCGCTACGGCTTACGGCTCGAACTTGTAGCCGAGGCCGCGCACGGTGACCAGGTAGCGCGGCGCCCCCGGGTCCGGCTCGATCTTGGCGCGCAGCCGCTTGACGTGCACATCCAGCGTCTTGGTGTCCCCGACATAGTCGGCGCCCCAGACCCGGTCGATCAGCTGCATCCGGGTGAGCACCCGGCCCGCGTTGCGCAGCAGCATCTCCAGCAGGTCGAACTCCTTGAGCGGCAGGTCGACCTTGCCGCCGGCCACGGTGACCACATGGCGGTCCACGTCCATCCGGACCGGGCCGGCCTCCAGCGCGGCGGGGGCGACCTCCTCGGGCTCACCGCGGCGGCGCAGCACGGCGCGGATGCGGGCGACCAGTTCGCGCGAGGAGAAGGGCTTGGTGACGTAGTCGTCGGCTCCTATCTCCAGGCCGACCACCTTGTCGATCTCGCTGTCCTTGGCGGTGACCATGATGACGGGCACATTGGAGCGGCCGCGCAGCTGGCGGCAGACCTCGGTGCCCGGCAGTCCCGGCAGCATCAGGTCGAGCAGCACCAGGTCGGCGCCATTGCGCTCGAACTCGTCCAGCCCGTCGGGCCCGGTGGTCGCGATGGCGACCTCGAAGCCCTCCTTGCGGAGCATGTAGGACAACGCGTCGCTGAAGGATTCCTCGTCTTCTACGACGAGCACTCGGGTCACGGGATGACCTCCGGTCGGGTCTGGTGGTACGTGGGGGGTCACTGGGTGCTGCGGCGGATCATGAGAGGGGCTCCCCGACGGGGAGCGGGTCCCCGTCGTGGCGGCGGTCCCGGCCGGCGCCCGCCTGGGGCAGCCGCAGGGTGAAGGTGGAGCCCTGGCCTTCGGCGCTCCAGACGGTAACCTCGCCGCCGTGCGAGGCCGCCACGTGTTTGACGATGGACAGGCCCAGGCCGGTGCCGCCGGTGGCCCGGGAGCGGGCCGGGTCGACCCGGTAGAACCGTTCGAAGATCCGTTCCCGGTCCTTCTCCGAGATGCCGATGCCCTGGTCGGTGACGGCGATCTCGATCAGGTCACCGCCCGGGGCGGCCACCCGGCGGGCGGCGATGCCCACCCGGGTCCGGGCGGGGCTGTAGTTGACGGCGTTCTCCACCAGGTTGCCCAGGGCGGCGGCCAGCTGGCTGCGGTTGCCCCAGACGGTCAGGCCGGCGGTGCCGCCCGCCCGTCGCCCGCCACTGCCCCGGTCGGACCCTTCGGGCGCCCGGACATTCGAGGCCATGGCGATCTGCTTGGTGCCGGCCTGGTGGCGGCAGCGGTCGACGGCCTCGGCGACCAGCTCGTCCACCCGGACCGGTTCGGCGTCCTCCAGCGGGTCGTCGTTCTGCACCCGGGAGAGGTCGATCAGTTCCTGCACCAGGTTGGTGAGCCGGGTGGCTTCGATCTGCATCCGGCCGGCGAAGCGGTTGACCGCCTCGGGGTCGTCGGAGGCGTCCATCACCGCTTCGGAGAGCAGGGACAGGGCGCCCACCGGCGTCTTGAGCTCATGGCTGACATTGGCCACGAAGTCCCGGCGGACGGCCTCGATACGGCGGGCCTCGGTGAGGTCCTCGACCAGCAGCAGGACCAGGCGGGAGCCGAGCGGGGCGACCCGGGCGGAGACCGCCAGCGCGTCGCCGCGGCCGGTGCCGCGCCGGGCCAGGTCCAGCTCGACCTGGCGTATCTCGCCGTCCCGGCGGGTGTCCCGGGCCATCTGGAGCATCGGCTCCACGGCCAGCTTGCCGCCGCGGACCAGGCCCAGGGCGTACGCCGCCGAGCTGGCCTTGACCACCGTGTCGGCCTCGTCCAGGACCACGGCGGAGGAGCGCAGCACGGAGAGCACGGTGTCCACGCCGGGTGGCAGCACCGCGTCGGTGTGCAGGGAGCTGCGGGTGGGACGGGCCTGGTCCCGCTCGCTCCAGCGGAACGCCAGCATGGCGATCACACCGGTGCACAGGCCGGCGAGACCGGCCGCCGCGGCGACCGCCGCATCCACGTTCATGGCATCCAGGTTATGCGGCTGCAAGGACACGCCCACAGCCAAATGGGTGGCACCTCGAACATCCGTTGCCGAGAGTTCACCTTGGTGTCGGTGCCGGTTCACTCCGGGGGCCGGTGCCCGTCGCGTTGGGGCCGGAACGTGGCACCGTGGGCGGGCTCCGAGCACTCCCCCGCCACCGGCTGTTGCTGCATGAGTGCGGGAGAAGGTAAGGCAAATGCGGGACGCGTACCACGAGGAACTGGATTCGATCGGCGACGGCCTGGTCGAGATGGCGAGGCTGGTCGGCTCCGCGATCGGGCGCGCCACCACGGCGATCCTCGACGCGGACCTCAAGCTCGCGGAGGCGGTCATCGCCGGCGACGCCAAGGTGGACGGCCTTCAGCACGACCTGGAGGCGCGGGCCATCGCGCTGCTGGCCCGGCAGCAGCCGGTGGCCACCGATCTGCGCATCGTGGTGACCTCGCTGCGGATGAGCGCCGACCTGGAGCGCGCCGGTGACCTGGCCCAGCATGTGGCCAAGCTGGCCCGGCTGCGCTTTCCCGAGCGGGCGGTGCCGCGCGATCTGCACTCCACGGTGCTGGAGATGGGCCAGCTCGCCCAGCGGCTGATGGCCAAGGCGGGCGAGGTGCTGATCACCAAGGATGTCGACCTGGCGCTCCAGCTGGAGCAGGACGACGACGCCATGGACCTGCTGCACCGCACGCTGTTCCAGCACCTGATGGACGACCGCTGGCAGCACGGCATCGAGACGGCGGTGGATGTGACCCTGCTGGGCCGCTACTACGAGCGCTTCGCCGACCACGCGGTCTCGGTGGCCAAGCGGGTGGTCTACCTGGTGACCGGCGAGCACGCGGACGACCTCCAGCAGCCCGGCGCGAACGAGGCACCGTAGCGCAGGCACATGCTCCCGTGCGCCCTCCTCACACCTGGACATACGTACGTGCGGAGCATTGACGCTCGAGGCGTGCTGCCCTTTGACTGGGCAGAGATGGACCACCTGTCGAGGAGGTACCGAATGAGCGGCTGTCAGTGCGGACCCGGTTGCAGTTGCGGCTGCCAGCAAGGCGGATCCTGCCAGTGCGGCGGCGGCTGCGGCTGATCGCCCGCGGCTGAGCAACAGCACACCTCATCACTCACGTCTCTCACAGGAAGGCCCCCGGCCGCTTCGGCCGGGGGCCTTTGCCCGCTGCCCCTGGTGGTGAGCCGCGCCGGAAGGGTTCACGATGGAGGCAGCGGCCATGGCCGCGGGGGCTGCCCGGCCGAGGAAGACCGTGATGACGACAGAGGCTGAACTGGTCAACGCCGACGATCAGCGGCTTGAGGAGCTGTTCCGCCAGAGCCCGGCGGGTGAGATCCCCAAAGGGCCGATGGAGGGCCGGACGATCATCCCCGGGGCAGGGCCGGCGGGAGCGCGGCTGCTCGACGATCTGGTGCGTCTGATCTGGTGGCGGGGCAAGGTGTTCAGCCCGGACGGCCACCTCAGCAACCGGCTCACCCCGCTGGACATCCTGGCCGTCGTCGCCAAGGTCGGGCCCGGCCCGAGCCTGCTGGACGACCAGGAGTGCACGGTCATCGACTACTCCCGCACCTCCCTGGTGTTCGGAGGCGTACGGGATGAGATCCGACAGGTCGGCCCGGACCTGTACCTGGGCTTGATCTGGCTGTCCGGCCGCAGGATCGGCTGGTTCACGCTGCGCGGCCCGGACGACGGCACCGCATAGCGACCACGGCCGGACGGCCCGGAGCCGGCCCCGGACCGCCGAAAGCCCCCCGCTCGCGGCGAAACCGCGGGCAGGGGGCTTGATCCATGGGGCTTACTTCTTCTTGCCCTGGTTCTTCACGGCCTCGATGGCGGCCTTGGCGGCCTCCGGGTCAAGGTAGGTGCCGCCCTTGACGACCGGCCGGAAGTCGGCGTCCAGCTCGTAGTACAGCGGGATGCCGGTGGGGATGTTCAGGCCCGCGATGTCCGCGTCGGAGATCTGGTCCAGGTGCTTGACCAGGGCGCGCAGCGAGTTGCCATGCGCGGCGACCAGGACGGTGCGGCCGGTCAGCAGGTCCGGGACGATGCCGTCGTACCAGTACGGCAGCATGCGGACCACGACGTCCTTGAGGCACTCGGTGCGCGGGCGCAGCTCCGGCGGGATGGAGGCGTAGCGCGGGTCGTGGGCCTGGGAGAACTCGCTGCCGTCCTCGAGGGCCGGCGGCGGGGTGTCATAGGAGCGGCGCCAGAGCATGAACTGCTCCTCGCCGAACTCGGCCAGGGTCTGGGCCTTGTCCTTGCCCTGCAGCGCGCCGTAGTGGCGCTCGTTGAGCCGCCAGGTGCGGTGGACCGGGATCCAGTGGCGGTCGGCGGACTCCAGGGCCAGCTGCGCGGTGCGGATGGCGCGCTTCTGGAGGGAGGTGTGGACCACGTCCGGGAGCAGGCCGGCGTCCTTGAGCAGCTCTCCGCCGCGGACGGCCTCCTTCTCGCCCTTCTCGTTGAGGTTGACGTCCACCCAGCCGGTGAACAGGTTCTTGGCGTTCCACTCGCTCTCGCCGTGGCGGAGGAGGATCAGCTTGTACGGTGCGTCGGCCATGCCTTTGAGCCTAAACGACCGCGTGGGTGGCGCCGCCCCCGTCAGTTGACCGGAACCGTCAATTCAATGGCGTGCACACGCCAGCTCCCGTAAGGTCCTCATCACGGACACACCACTTACATCAGGGGGCATCGGTGATAGCGCGCGTCGGCCGGGCAGCGAGGGAGAGCATCTCGGGGCTGCCCCGGGAGTTCTGGTGGCTATGGACATCGACGCTGGTCAACCGGCTGGGTGCGTTTGTCTCCACCTTCCTGGCGCTCTACCTCACCCAGGAGCGCGGCTTCTCCGCCTCCTATGCCGGCCTGGTGGCCGCGCTCTATGGGCTCGGCGGGGTGATCGCCTCGGTGGGGGCCGGGGTTCTGGCCGACCGGCTGGGCCGCCGGCCCACCCTGTTCCTCGCCCAGCTGAGCACCTCGTTCACGGTGGCCGCGCTGGGCTTCGTCCAGCAGCCGGCGGCCATCGCCGCCGTCGCCTTCCTGGTGGGCCTGACCAGCAACTCCTCCCGCCCGGCCGTGCAGGCCATCCTGGCCGATGTGGTGCGCCCGGAGGACCGGATGCGCGCTTTCGCCCTCAACTACTGGGCGCTCAACCTGGGTTGGGCCTTCGCCTCGGTGGCGGCCGGCTTCCTGGCCGAGATCAGCTACCGCATCGGCTTTGCCACCGAGTCGGTGATGCTGCTGCTGTGCGCCGCCCTGTGCTTCTTCAGGATCCCGGAGACCCGCCCGGACCGGACCGCAGGTGACACCGCCGAGGACCAACAGGCCGTCAGCCTGGGCACCGTGCTGCGCGACGGCCGCTTTATGGGCGTCACCGGGCTGGCCTTCCTGATCGCCCTGCTGTTCAACCAGATGTCGATGGCGCTGCCGGTGACCATGGGCCGCGACGGGCTGTCCAGCGGTGACTACGGCACCGTGGTGGCGGTCAACGGCTTCCTGATCGTGGCGCTGCAGATCCCGGTGACCCGGTTCATCGAACACCGCAGCCCACAACGGCTGTTGACGGTCTCGGCGCTGCTCGCCGGATATGGCTTCGGGCTCACCGCGGTCGCCGGCTCCATCCCCTTCTACATGCTGACCGTGGGCATCTGGACCCTGGGCGAGATCATCAACTCCCCCACCCAGACCGGCCTGGTGGCCCGGCTCTCGCCCACCCATGGCCGGGGCCGCTACCAGGGCGTGTTCTCGCTCTCCTGGACGCTGGCCGGCCTGGTCTCGCCCCTGGCCGGCGGCGCCGTGATCGACCACTTCGGTCCGGACACCCTGTGGGCCGGCTGCGCGGTGCTGGGCACCGTGGCCGCCGCGGGATACACCCTGCTGATGCGTGAACTGCCGCCCGGGAACGACCGGATCACCCCGGCGCCCAAGGCGGCGGCCGAGCCCGACCCGGCCTCAGTCTGACTCCACGTCCCGGGTCAGCCGCTCAAAGGCCGCCAGGTTCCGGGTGGACTCACCGCGCGCCGTCCGCCAGGCGTACTCCTTGCGGATGGCGCCGGCGAAGCCCATCTCCAGCAGGGTGTTGAAGGCGCCGTCCGCGTTCTCCAGCACCACCCCCAGCAGCCGGTCCACCTCCTCCGGCGTCACCGCCGCCAGCGGCAGCCGCCCCACCAGATAGATGTCGCCGAGCCGGTCCACCGCGTAGGCCACCCCGTACAGCCGGGTGTTGCGCTCCAGCAGCCAGCGGTGCACCGCCTCGTGGTTCTCGTCCGGACGCCGCACCACAAAGGCGTTGACGGACAGGGAGTGCCGGCCGGCGATCAGCGACACGGTGGTGGACAGCTTGTGCGTGCCGGGCAGCTTCACCACATAGGACCCGTCGGCCGGGCTCTCCCACTCGAGCTCGGCCTCGCGCAGCGTCCGCTCGATAACGGTCTTGGCGTCAGACATGTCCCGAGCGTAGGCGAAGCCGCCGGGCGGCGATCGCCGCGGTGTACACCTCGGCGGTGGCCACGGCCGAGGACTCCCAGCCGAAGGAGCGGGCGTGTTCGGCCGCCGCCGCCCCCATGGCCTCGGTCAGCGCCGGCTCGTCGGTGAACCGGGCCAGTGCGGTGGCGTAGTCGGCCGGCCGGTGCCCGTCCACCAGGAAGCCGCTCACCCCGTCCCGCACCGCCACCGGCAGCCCGCCCACCGAGGCCGCCAGCACCGGTGTGCCACAGGCCTGCGCCTCCACCGCCACCAGCCCGAAGGACTCGCTGTAGGAGGGCATCACCAGCACCGAGGCCGCCCGGTACCAGTCCGCCAGCTGCTCCTGGTCCATCGGCGGCCGGAAGCGGACCACATCCGCGATGCCCAGCCGGGCCGCCAGCTTCTGCAACTCCTCCGGCTTGGCCAGCCCGCTGCCGCTGGGCCCGCCCACCACCGGCACCACGATCCGCGAGCGCAGCGAGGGCTGCCGCTCCAGCAGCACGGCCACCGCGCGCAGCAGCACATCGGGGGCCTTCAGCGGCTGGATCCGCCCGGCGAACAGCGGCACCAGCGCGTCCTGCGGCAGCCCCAGCCGCTGCCGGGCGGCCCGTCGGCCGTCGGCCGGCCGGAACCGCTCCAGATTGACGCCGGGGTGCACCACGGCGACCTTGTCCGGGTCGGCGTCGTAGTGGTGCACCAGCTCCCGGGCCTCATCGGCGGTGTTGGCGATCAGCCGGTCCGCGGCCCTGACGATCTGGGTCTCGCCGATCACCCGGGCAGCCGGCTCCGGACGGTCGCCCTCCGCCAGCGCCGCGTTCTTGACCTTGGCCATGGTGTGCATGGCGTGCACCAGCGGCACGCCCCAGCGCTCCGCGGCCAGCCAGCCCACATGGCCGGAGAGCCAGTAGTGCGAGTGCACCAGGTCGTAGTGGCCGGGCCGGTGACGGGCCCAGGCCTGCATCACCCCATGGGTGAAGGCGCACAGCTGGGCGGGCAGCTCCTCCTTGGCCAGGCCCTCGTAGGGGCCGGCGTCGATATGCCGCACCAGCACCCCGGGGGCCAGCTCCACGCTGGGCGGGAGGGCGCCGGTGGTGGCCCGGGTGAAGACCTCCACCTCGATGCCCAGGGCGGCCAGCCGCTTGGCCAGCTCGACGATATAGACGTTCATGCCGCCGGCGTCGCCCGTGCCGGGCTGGTGCAGCGGCGAGGTGTGCACGCTCAGCATCGCGATCCGGCGCGGCTTGCGGGCCGTCGCACGGCGCAGGAGCTGCGATGTGGCGAAGGGGCCTGGGGTACGGCCTGGTGTACGGGCACGGAGCCTGTTCGCGTACTGGCTCACCGTTCGTGTCCTCTCCATCCGCCTGGGCACAGGGGCCTGCTTCCCAACGCTGCAACACACCGGAGGCGGGCTCCCATTTCCTGCGTTACCGAAGAGTGATACGCGTCCGGTTTTCGCCGCGGCCCCGTACCCTCTCCAGCATGCCCGCTCGTACGCCCGTGCCCCACCGACCGATCGGTTCGGCGACGCGCGGCACCACCAATCCCAACCGGCTGCGCCGGATGGACCGCTGGATAGCCGCCGCCCACCAGGGCGCGCTACGCCGCTCCGCGGATCCGGTCGCGGTGGACCTCGGCTATGGCGCCGCGCCCTGGACCGCGGTGGAACTGCTGGGGCGGCTGCGCCGGGTGCGGCCGGATGCGGCGGTGGTCGGGGTGGAGATAGACCCGGCCCGGGTGGCGGCCGCGCTCCCCTACCGGCGGGACGGGCTCGACTTCGCGCATGGCGGCTTCGAGGTGCCACTGGCGGCGGGCCGCCGGCCACTGCTGATACGGGCGGCCAATGTGCTGCGCCAGTACGACGAGGACCAGGTGGCCGCGGTCTGGGACCGGCTGTGCGGGCGGCTGGCGCCGGACGGGCTGCTGGTGGAGGGGACCTGCGATGAGATAGGCCGCCGGCATGTCTGGGTGGCGCTGGGGCCGGAGGGCCCGCGCACGGTCACCTTCGCGGCCCGGCTGGCCTCCCTGGACGCCCCTTCCGACCTGGCGGAACGGCTGCCCAAGGCGCTGATCCACCGCAATGTGCCGGGGGAGCCGGTGCATGCGTTCCTGCGGGACTTCGACCGTGCGTGGGCGGCTGCCGCGCCCTTCGCCTCGCTCAGCGCGCGGCAGCGCTGGATACGGACGGTTTCCGCGCTGGCCGTCGACTGGCCGCTGGCCGATGATGTGCGGCGGTGGCGGCAGGGGGAGGTCACGGTGCGGTGGGGGGCGTTGGCGCCGCGGGGGTGAGTGCGCCAGGGGGTGCGTTGCTCTTCGGGTGCGGGCCGGTTGTGGCTGGTCGCGCCCACGCGGCGGAGCCGCATCACATAGCCGCCCCGCGCCCCTGAAGGGCGCCCCCCGGACTCACCAGCCGGCCACCGCCAGCAGGGCGTCCACCAAGGGCCGGTCGTGTTCGTGTGTCAGCCGCTCGCGCGCCTCTCTCGGGGCCAGCCATACCAGCTCGTCCACCTCGCGGCCGGGGACGAAGGCGCCGCTCAGCGCCTCGGCGGCCCAGTAGTGGACCTCCTTGGGCCGACCGCCCGCCTCGTACCGGAGGGTCGGCAGGGCGTCGCCCAGCTCGCACTCCATGCCGGTCTCCTCACGGACCTCGCGCACCGCGCAGGCCGGCGCGGACTCACCGCGCTTGAGCTTGCCCTTGGGGTGCGACCAGTCGTCCCACTTGGGCCGGTGGATCAGCGCGATCCGCGGCCCGTCCGCGGTACGCCGCCACAGCACGCACCCGGCGGCCCGGATCATGGGGTGCCCGCCAGCCGCTGCCAGGCCCGTCCGAAGGCGAACCGCGCCGCCTCCACCTCGTGCCGCTGGTCCGCGTGCAGCACCCCCAGCGCATAGGCGGTGGCCGGGGCGATGCGCGGGGTGCGGGCCGCCGAGGCGGCGGCGGCCGCGGCGGCGGCCGCGTCCCGGTGCCGGTCCAGCGCCTGCCCGACCGTCAACAGCCGTACCGACAGCGTCGGTTCGGCCTCGGTGTGGTGCTGCTCGTCCAGTACCTCCTGGGCGTAGCGGCGCAGCCGCACCAGCCGCCGCACCTGGTGCCAGGGCGCGTCCTGACGCGCCTCGGCGGGCGGCGCGTCGGCGGCCCCGGTCGCGGCCAGCCCACAGGCCAATGCCTCGGCGTTGTAGGGGAGTTGGGCCACGGACAGCGGCAGTGCCGCCACCGCCTCGGCCAGTTGCCGGTGCACTTGCCCGGCCAGCGCGGGCAGCACCTCATGGGCGCGCAGCCGGTGCGCTGCCGGGTCCAGCGGCGGCTCCGAGGAGAGCACCGCCACCGCGTCGGCCACCGCGTGGAAGCGCGCCGAGCCCAGCGCCTGCAGCGCCGCCGAGTGGGCCCGGGTGCGCGCCAGCGTCAACTGCCGTTCCAGCAGGGCGCCGGCCCGGGCCGCGCCCACGGTCAGGGTGTTCGGTCCGCCCTCGCCGGATGCCCCGGAGAGCCGGTGCAGTGCCCCGCGCAGCCGGGCCAGCCGGGCGGCGCAGGCGTACTCATGCCCCACCACCTCGGCCAGCCAGGCCAGTTCCAGGCCGAGCTGGTCGGCCCAGGTCTCGTCGGTCAGCTGCCGGCAGACCCGCAGCGTGCCCGCGATCCGCCGGATCGCGCCGAGCAGCAGCCGGGCGGCCTCCGCGGCGTTCTCGGGGTCCTGGGCGTCCTTTCCGCTGTCGCCGTGCAGCCGCAGGCCGCGCAGGAACTCGGTGGCCTGGGTGTGCAGATAGCGCGCCAGCACCTCGCCGGCGGCCTCGGTGGTGGTGTCGCCGGGCAGGTGGGGCACGGTCACCGTGCCCGAGGGGTCAGGGGATTGCTGGGCCACGCCGGCGCCTCCGTGCATCGATGAGCATCTCCTGCACATTCCTCAGCGGCTGTCCGTCGGCGTCGGACGCCTGCCGGGTCCACTCGCCGTCCGGGCCGAGGTGCCAGGAGGCCGTACGGTCGGACATTCCCAGCTCCAGCAGCCGGTTGAGCGAGGCCCGGTGCGTGGGGTGGGTGACCCGGACCAGCGTCTCGATACGCCGGTCCAGGTTGCGGTGCATCATGTCGGCGCTGCCCAGCCACACTTCGGGCTCACCGCCGTTGGCGAAGGCGAACACCCGGGAGTGCTCCAGGAATCTGCCCAGCACACTGCGCACCCGGATGTTCTCCGAGAGTCCGGGCACGCCCGGCCGCAGGGCGCAGATGCCGCGCACCCAGATGTCCACCGGCACCCCGGCCTGGGAGGCCCGGTAGAGGGCGTCGATCACGGCCTCGTCCACCATGGAGTTGACCTTGATGCGGATGGAGGCGGGCCGTCCCTCGCGGTGGTGCTCCACCTCCCGGCCGATGCGGGTGATCAGCCCGTCGCGCAGCGAGCGGGGCGCCACCAGCAGCCGCCGGTAGGTCTCCCGGCGCGAGTAGCCGGACAGCCGGTTGAACAGGTCGGACAGGTCGGCGCCCACCTGCGGGTCGGCGGTGAGCAGGCCGAGGTCCTCGTACAGCCGGGCGGTCTTGGGGTGGTAATTGCCGGTGCCCACATGGGAGTAGCGGCGCAGGGTCTCGCCTTCCTGGCGCACCACCAGCGACAGCTTGCAGTGTGTCTTCAGCCCCACCAGGCCGTAGACCACATGGCAGCCGGCCTCCTCCAGCTTGCGGGCCCACTTGATGTTGGCCTGTTCGTCGAACCGGGCCTTGATCTCCACCAGCACCAGCACCTGTTTGCCGGACTCGGCGGCGTCTATCAGCGCGTCCACGATGGGCGAGTCCTCGCCCGAGGTGCGGTACAGGGTCTGCTTGATGGCCAGCACGTCCGGGTCGGCCGCGGCCTGCTCCAGGAAGGACTGCACCGAGGTGGAGAAGGAGTCATAGGGGTGGTGCAGCAGTACGTCCCGTTCGCGCAGCGCGGCGAAGACATCGGGGGCGTGCGCGGACTCCACCTCGGCCAGGTCCCGGTGCGTACCGGCCACGAACTTGGGGTACTTCAGCTCCGGCCGGTCCAGCGCGGCGATGCCGAACAGCCCGGTGAGGTCCAGCGGGCCGGGCAGCGGGTAGACCTCGGCGTCGGAGATCTTCAACTCCCTTACCAGCAGGTCGAGTACATAGGGGTCGATGCTCTCCTCGACCTCCAGCCGCACCGGCGGTCCGAAGCGCCGCCGCATCAGTTCCTTCTCCAGGGCCTGGAGCAGGTTCTCGGCGTCGTCCTCCTCCACCTCCAGGTCCTCGTTGCGGGTCACCCGGAACATGTGGTGGGCGAGCACCTCCATGCCGGGGAAGAGCTCCTCCAGGTGTGCGGCGATCACGTCCTCCAGCGGGACGTAGCGCTGCGCGGAGACCTCCAGGAACCGCGAGAGCAGCGGCGGGACCTTCACCCGGGCGAAGTGCTCATGGCCGCTGACCGGGTTGCGCACCACCACGGCCAGGTTGAGCGAGAGGCCGGAGATATACGGGAAGGGGTGTGCCGGGTCCACCGCCAGCGGGGTGAGGACGGGGAAGATCTGCTGCCGGAAGAGGGTGAACAGGCGGCCCTGTTCCTTCTCGGTGAGCTCCTGCCAGCGGATCAGGTGGATGCCCTGCTCGGCCAGCTCGGTGGCCACATCCTGCTGGTAGCAGGCCGCGTGACGGGCCATCAGCTCACGGGAGCGGGTCCAGATGGACTCCAGCACCTCGCGCGGCTGCAGCCCGGCGGCGGAGCGGGTGGCCACCCCGGTGGCGATGCGCCGCTTGAGGCCGGCCACCCGGACCATGAAGAACTCGTCCAGGTTGCCGGCGAAGATGGCCAGGAAGTTGGCCCGCTCCAGCAGCGGGGTGGCCGGGTCCTCGGCCAGCTCCAGCACCCGCTCGTTGAACGCCAGCCAGCTGCGCTCCCGGTCCAGGAAACGGCCCTCGGGCAGGGGCCCGGCAGCCGGGTCGGGGTCGTCGCCGTCCTGGGCATAGCCGTCCGCGAAGTCGATCTCACCACCGTCGCCGGACCGGACCGGGTCGCCGGGGCTGGCGTAGGCGTCCAGATCGACGTCCAGGTCGGGCTCCAGCTCGGGGACGACCGGGGAGTAGGCCAGCTGCGACCGCCGGGTGTCCATGAACCCCACGGTGGGCCGCCCGCCACCGGGCCGATCGCCGTGCGGATGATCGTGATCCTGGGCGCTGCTGTTGTGGTCCATACCCTCATGGTGCCGCTCCGGACCCGTGCCGGGCTCGCCCGAGCGGGGCTCGGGGGCGGCACATAGCCTGCGTTCGCGGGGGTGGGGGGCAACCGGCTGCATTCGGCAAGCCTGGCAATCGCGGTTGAATCACGGGTAACGCCCACATGGCGTGTGGGAAACCCGGGGCCCACCCCCGGGCGACAACCTCTGCCGAATGCTTGAACGGTGTACGACGCCCCTCCAGGGGCGCGGGGCGGCTACGTGATGCGGCTCCGCCGCGTGGGCGCGACCAGCCACAGCCGACCCGCACCTCACCTGCGACCGGCCCCACCTGCGACCGGCCCCACAGCGCACCCCCTCACGGCTGAAGGCGCCGCACCAGCCGCAGGGCCGCCCAGCCGGCCAGCACCCCCAGCGCGGCCAGCAGCCCGCCCTCGATCCACTGCAGCGGCCACAGGTGGGAGGCCGGGTGATAGTCCAGGTACCACTGGTCCGCATGGTGCTGGGCCAGGCACTTCTCCGGGCTGACGCCGACGCCGCAGTCGGGCTCCGGGATCCGCGCCCCGCCATTGCCGGTCATCCCGCGCTCGAAGCGCCAGCTGTCGTCCCCGGTGAGGGCGGGCATCCCGGCCGAGGTCGCGGTGTCGGCGCCGAGCAGGTACGGGCGCATCCGCGCCAGCGCCCCGGTGAGCGTCGGATAGCCGGCCAGGGCCACGGCCATGGCGGGCAGGGTGCGCCGTACCAGCACTCCGGCCAGCGCGCCCACCCCGGTGCCCAGCACCGCGCCGGCCACCGGCACCACGCCGATCATGTCGAAGGACTGGTACCACTGCCGGCCGGGCAGCAGCGCCGGCGGCACCACCGACCAGGTCCAGGTATAGACCGCCGAGAGCAGCCCGGCCCCGGCCAGCGAGGCCGTCAGGGGCAGCGCCAGCTTGGCCGCCAGCCAGCGCAGCGGGGTCACCGACTGGGTCCAGGCCAGCTTGCAGGTGCCGCTCTCCAGCTCCCGGGCGATCAGCGGCCCGGCGGTGAACGCGGCGATCAGCGCCGGGAGGATCTCCACCAGCAGCCCGTTGTAGTGCAGGGCGTCGC
Organism: Streptomyces sp. NPDC052396; assembly: GCF_044593195.1. Taxonomy (NCBI): domain Bacteria; kingdom Bacillati; phylum Actinomycetota; class Actinomycetes; order Kitasatosporales; family Streptomycetaceae; genus Streptomyces; species Streptomyces sp. NPDC052396. Next base: position 81,535 of record NZ_JBIUAW010000006.1, on the reverse strand, counting down.
CATAACCGGCGATAAAACGGTCCGCCCCGGACCAGCTCCGCACACAGTCCAGGCCCGTGGGGGCACAGGCCTGGCGCAGGTCCATGCCGTCGATGACGCTCACCATCGCCAGCCGCAGGAACACCAGTTGGGCCACGGCCACCAGCAGGACCGCCGAGGCCGTCAGCACGGTGCCCCGGTGCTGTCGCAGCACCAGCCAGGCCAGTCCGCCCGGCCGGCGGCGCCCGGCGGCGGCCACTGCCGGGGCGGCGGTCATGCCACCGCCTTGCGCAGCCGTGGCTCGGCGCTCGGGGTCAGCAGCGCGGGCGCCCCGGGAGAGCGCAGATAGGCCAGCAACAGGTCCTCCAGGGACGGTTCCGAGGTCGCCCAGCGTCCGGCGAGCGGGCCCTCTTCGGTGCGGATCAGGGCGGTGAGCTGCCGTCCGGTGACCCGGGACTCGATCACGGTGTGGTTGCGGAACTCCCTTGGCTCACCGGCCTCCTCATGCCGGCCGACCACCAGTGAGTGGGTGGCGAGCAGGTCCTCCACCTCGCCCGCCAGCCGCACCCGGCCGTCCGCCAGGAGCAGCAGATAGTCGCAGACGCCCTCGAGTTCGGCCAGCACATGGGAGGCCAGCAGGATGGTGGTGGCGCTCTCCGCCGCCTCGGTCATCAGGGCGGCGGTCATCTCATGGCGCACCAGCGGGTCCAGATCGCCCATCGGCTCGTCCAGCAGCAGCAGTTCGGGCCGTTTGCCGAAGGCCAGGGCCAGCGCGACCCGGGTGCGCTGACCGCCGGAGAGCGCGCCCACCCGGGCGTCCAGGGAAAGGTTTCCCTGCCGGATCAGCCCCTCGGCGCGGCCCTGGTCCCAGCGGCCGGGGTTGAGCTCACGGCCCATGCGCAGCGTGTCGGCCACCGTGAACTGCGGGTACAACGGCTTGTCCTGGGCCAGATAGGCCACCCGGGGCCGGTTGTCCGGGTCCGCCGGCCGTCCCTCGAAGACGCCCAGCACCCCGGTGTCCGCCCGGCGCAGCCCGGCGACCACCGACAACAGGGTGGACTTTCCCGCCCCGTTGGGACCCACCAGGGCGCACACCCGCCCGGCGGGCACCCGGAACGAACAGTCGCGCAGCGCCCAGCGGCGGCGGTAGCGCACGCCCAGGCCGACCGCCTCCAGGGCGGTCCGGCCGGGCAGGAAGGTCAGTTCGGTCATCCGGCCGCGCCCGTCCCGCCGAAGCCCTCCTCCAGCGCGGAGGCCATCAGGGCCGCCACATCCTCCCGGTCCAGCCCGGCCGCGTGGGCCCGTCGCGTCCACTCGGCCAGCTCGGCCCGCAGCGGCGAGTCCGCCCCGGCCCCCGGCCGCGCCAGCGACCGCCGGACAAAGGTGCCCAGGCCGGGCCGGGCCTCCACCAGCCCCTCCCGGTCGAGTTCGCGGTACGCCTTCAGCACGGTGTTGGGATTGATCGCCGTGGCCGCCACAACCTCCTTGGCCGTCGGCAGCTTGTCCCCGGGCGCCAGCAGGCCGAGCCGCAGGGCCTGTTTGACCTGCTGCACTATCTGCAGGTACGTGGCGACCCCGCTGCGCCGGTCGATGCGGAACTCGATCACGCATCGCCCCTTTCACTACTTGACTAGTGAAAGCGTGCGGCCAGTGCCGGTGCGCTGTCAAACCGGGGATGCCATCCGGCGCTCAGCTCTCGGTGCGGTACATCAGGTCCACCTCGTGCACCAGGAACCCCATGCCCTCATACACCCGCACCGCCGCCGCGTTGTCGGCGTCCACATAGAGCATCGCGGTGGGCAGCCCCTTGGCCGCCAGATGCCGCAGCCCGGTGGCGGTCAGCGCCTTGCCCAGGCCGCCGCCCTGCGCCTCCGGCCGTACGCCCACCACATAGACCTCACCGAGACCGCCTTCCTCGGTGTGCGTCTTGGTCCAGTGGAAGCCGACGATCCGCCCCTCCCGCTCCGCCAGGAAGAACCCCTCCGGGTCGAACCAGCTCTCCGCCTTGCGGTCGTCCAGGTCCCGCTGGGTGAGCGAACCCTGCTCGGGGTGGTGGGCGAAGGCGGCCGCATTGGCGGCCAGCCAGGCCGCGTCGTCCACGCCGGGACGGAAGGTGCGCACCGTCACCCCCGGCGGGTAGACCGGCTCCGCCAGCCGCAGATCGCCCAGCGGGCGCCGCATCTGCCGCAGCTCCCGGAAGAGCGTCATCCCCAGCACCTGGGCCAGGTGACGGGCCGCCGGGTGCCCGCCGTGCGCCCACACCCGCAGCCGCTTGCCCGACTGCTGCAACAGCGCGTTGCCCAGGGCGCGTCCATGGCCCACCCCCCGGTACGCGGGCCGCACCACCAGCTCCGCCGCCGGGGCCTCCACCGGGTCGCTCTCCTCCAGCTGCCCATATCCGACGAACGCCCCCGCCGCGTCATGCACCAGCACATGGCGCACCCCCTCGCGGCGCCCCCGCAGCTGTAGCCGGCCCTGCTCGGAGACAGCCGGCTGACCGTCCTCGGCCGCCGCCTCGCGCAACAGGTCCAGCACCTCGGCCACCTGATCCGGGGACAGCTCCGCCAGTACCTCGATCCGCCGCTGACCGCTCACGTCATTCAGCATGTCGCTCATGGGGCGAGCCTACGGCTTCGGAGCCCGGCCTCCGCAGGGCCCGGGAGGCCGCCCGAAACCACCCGTCACCCTTCCGTTACCTCAACCCTCCTGACCGGCTACGCGCGTTGAACGTAAGCTGCGCCCGACCTGACCAGCTTGATCTCCTAGCAGGGGGACCGAAATGCCCGCGACGCCTCCCCGTGAGCGCCGCCTCGCCATACGGCTCACCGCCGGCGCGGCCGTACTCGCCGCCACCGCCGGGGTGCTGACCACCACCGCGCCCATCGCCTCGGCCTCCGACGCCCGCAAGGGCCACGGCCGCACGGTCGACGTACAACTGCTGTCCATCAACGACCTGCACGGCAACCTGGAGCCGCCGCAGGGCTCCTCCGGCACCGTCACCGAGGCCGAGCCGGACGGCACCAAGAAGGTCATACCGGCGGGCGGCATGGAGTACATGGCCACCGCCTTGCGCAACGCCCGTAAGGGCCACCCCTACTCGATCACCGCCGGCGCCGGTGACATGGTGGGCGCCTCCCCGCTGACCTCCGCCCTCTTCCACGACGAGCCGACCATTGACGCGCTCAACAAGCTGAAGCTGGACGTCACCTCGGTCGGCAACCACGAGTTCGACAAGGGCCGGGCCGAGCTGCTGCGCAAGCAGCGCGGCGGCTGCCACCCGACGGACGGCTGCTCGGAGAAGGGCAAGAAGTTCACCGGCGCGAACTTCCCCTACCTGGCGGCGAATGTCACCGACGCCAAGACCGGCAAGCCGATCCTCAAGCCGTACATGATCTGGCAGCACCAGGGCGTCAAGATCGGCTTTATCGGGGTGACGCTCAAGGGCACCCCGGACGTGGTCACCGCCGAGGGCGTCAAGGGCCTGAAGTTCGGTGACGAGGTCCAGACGATCAACAAGTACGCCAAGGAGCTCAACCGCAAGGGCGTCAAGTCGATCGTCGCCCTGATCCACGAGGGCGGCATGCCGGCCTCCAACGCGTACAACTACAACTGCGACAGCGGCGGCCCGGGCAGCGGCCTCTCCGGCGCCATCGTCAATATCGCCAAGCACGTCACGCCCAAGGTGGACGCCCTGCTCACCGGGCACACCCACCAGGCGTACGCCTGCACCATCCCGGACCCGGCCGGCCACCCGCGCACGGTCTCCTCGGCGGCGTCCTTCGGCCGTCTCTACACCGAGACCACGCTCACCTACGACCGCAACACCGGCCGCATCGTGCGCACCGCCACCAAGGCGCCGCACGCGGTGAACCATGTCGTACGCCGCGATGTGCCCAAGGCGCCCGACATGACCAAGCTGATCAACCACTGGAAGAAGCTGGCCGCCTACAAGGCCAACCGCCCGGTGGGTTACATCTCCGCGGACATCAACGGCCGTGGCGCGGACACCGAGGAGCGGCCGCTCGGTGATGTGATCGCCGACGCCCAGCTGGAGGGCCTGGCCCCCAAGGACAAGGGCGGCGCCCAGATCGCCTTTATGAACGAGGGCGGTATCCGCTCCGACCTCGCCTACAAGGCGGCGGGCGACGAGGGCGACGGTGTGGTGACCTATGGCAAGGCGTACACCGTCCAGCCGTTCAACAACATCATGAAGACCGCCGACCTGACCGGCGCCCAGCTGCTGTCGCTGCTGCGCCAGCAGGTCACCGGCCAGGCCAACACCACCGACCCCAAGATCCTCCAGGTCAGCAAGGGCTTCACCTACACCCTGGACCTGACCAGGAAGGGCGCGGACCAGATCGTCGCCTCCTCGGTCAAGCTCAATGGCGTCGCCATCGACCCCAAGCAGACCTACCGGGTCGCCGCCAATGAGTTCCTGATGGGCGGCGGTGACGGCTTCACCACCTTCAAGGACGCCAAGAACGTCCGGACCGGCTCCTCGGACCTGGACTGCTTCCTGGGCTTCCTGGGCGCCCACTCCTCCAAGGCGCACCCGATGGCCCCGCCGAAGGCGGACCGCATCACGGTCATCAAGTAGCGGTATCCGGCGGGGTGTTCAGGCACGGTACTCAGGCACCGGGCCCGGGCATCCCGCCCTGCTCCGCGCCACGGGAGTTGCTGTTCGGGAGCGACTGCGGGCTGTTCGTGGCCGGTCGCGCCCACGCGGCGGAGCCGCATGACACCACAGCCCCGCGCCCCTGAGGGGGCACCCTCAGCGGAAGTCCTGGGCGTGGTCGTGGGCCCACTGGGCGAAGGTGCGGGGCGGGCGGCCGGTGACGTGTTCCACCGCGTCGCTGATCGGCGGATTCGTGCCCACCGTGCGGCCGAAGAAGGCGATCAGGGCCTCCGCCATCTGCTCCGGTATGCCCTGGGCGGCCATGGCGGCCACTGCCTGCGGCACCGGGACCTGTTCGAAGCGCACTTCGGGGCGGCCGATCGCCCGGGCGATCTCGGCCACTTGATCGGCCATGGTGAGATTGGCCGGACCGGTCACCGCATACGCCTGCCCGGTGTGCTCGCCCTTCTCGTCGAGCAGGGCGCGGGCGGCCACGGCCGCCAGGTCCGCCTCGTGCACCGGCGAGGCCACCGCGCCGGGATGGGCGCCGCGCACCACTCCGGTGGCCCGGATCTCCGGGGCCCAGGCCAGGGCGTTGGTGGCGTACATCCCGCCGCGGACAAAGCACCACTCGGCGCCGGAGTCCCGTACCCCCTGCTCCGCCTCCTGGTGGATCCGGCCGATCGGGCCGCCGTCCTCCCCGTACTCCACGGAGATGGAGGAGTTGAGCACGATCCGCCGCACCCCGGCCCCCACCGCCGCCGCGGCCAGCGAGGCGATGGACGCCCCCTGGGTGGCGGAGAGATGGAGATACAGCACCCGGGCACCCCGGCACAGCTCCGCCAGCCGCTCCTCGGATCCCGGCCCCAGTTGCGCCGCCACCACCTCGGCTCCGGCGGGCAGGTGCGCCCGCCGGGGATCGCGGGTGAGCGCCCGTACCTCGGCACCCTCGGCGAGCAGTTGTCCGACCAGCGGGCGGCCGATGTTCCCGGTGGCTCCGGTGACGACAATCATGAGGATCACTCCCTGAGTTGGGCGCTCTCACATCCGATGACTTCACGCTATGCCGCCGGCCCGGACGGAAGCCAGTACTCCCGACCCGGACCGGACCCCAGGATCTCCCCTACAGGGTCGGTGGCTCCGTCGCCGCGCCCGGCAGCCGGACCGAGGCCACCGTGCCGCCGCCCTCCGCCGGGCGCAGCGCGACCTCGCCGCCCGCGCGGTGCACGGTGCGGGCCACAATGGACAGCCCCAGCCCGCTGCCGGGCAGACTGCGCGCGGAGGGCGAACGCCAGAACCGGTCGAAGACATGCGGCAGTTCATCGGCCGCGATGCCCGGACCGTGGTCGCGCACGGTCAGTTCACCGCCGGCCAGCCGCACCTCCACCGCCCCGCCCGGCGGGGAGAACTTCACCGCGTTGTCGAGGAGATTGACCAGCGCCCGTTCCAGGGCCGCCGGTTCCGCGCGCACATACCACTTCTCCAGGTCGGCCGTGATGGTCAGCCCGGAGGCCCGCAACCGGGCCCGCTCCAGCGCCCGTTCCACCGCTTCATGCAGCCCGATCACCTGCACCGGACCGCTGCCCGGCGCCGAGTCCGGCCGGGACAGCTCCTGCAGGTCCCCGATCAGCCCGGCCAGTTCGGTCATCTGCGCCTTGACGCTGGCCAGCAACTCCCGCCGGTCCTCCGGCGGAATGGCCCGCCCGGTCTCCTCACTTCTGACCAGCAGGTCGATATTGGTGCGCAGCGAGGTCAGCGGGGTGCGCAGCTCATGCCCCGCGTCGGCGATCAGCTGCTGCTGACGGTCCCGGGAGGAGGCCAGCGCCGCCGTCATGGAGTTGAACGAGGCGGACAGCCGGGCGATCTCGTCCTTGCCCTCCACCGGGATGCGCACCGCCAGGTCCTCGGTGCGGGCGATGTGCTCCACCGCGCCGGTCAGCCGGTCCACCGGCCGCAGTCCGGCCCGGGCCACCCACAGTCCGGCGGCGGCCGCGCCCAGCACACCCACACCGGCGGTGAACACCAGCATCAGGGCCAGTGCGCGCAACGGCTTGTCCACGCTGCTGACGGGCTGGGCGATGGAGACCGCGATGCCCTGGTCCCGGCTGGGCGAGGTGGCCACCCGCATCTCGGTGCCGTCCTTGGCCCGGGCGTTGTGCAGGACGGTCTGGTCCAACCCGCCACGGGCCACGGCCAGATCGACCGAGTCCGCGGCGACGGGCGACTTGCCGGGGGCGGTGCACACCACGCCCTCGGCGGTGACCACCTGGATGGTGTAGAGGTTCGGATAGGCGGTCTGCGGCACCGGCGCCCCGGTGCCGCACAGGTCCAGCAGCGTCCTGGTGGACTTCTCATCCACCCGCTGGCTGCTGAGCGTGGAATCCCGCTGGTCCGACAACTGCTGCTTGGTCACCAGCCAGCACGCCCCCGCGGCCACCGCCACCGCCACCGCCACCGCGCAGGCGGTCAGCAGCGCCAGCCGGGAGCGCAGCGGCAGGGCACGGAACCGGCGGATCATGCGCCGTCCGCCCGGAGTACATAGCCCACGCCGCGCACCGTGTGCACCAGCCGGGGCTCGCCGCCCGCCTCGGTCTTGCGCCGCAGGTACATCACATACACATCGAGGGAGTTGGAGGAGGGCTCGAACTCGAAGCCCCACACGGTCTTGAGGATCTGCTCCCGGGTGAGCACCTGCCGGGGGTGGGCCAGGAACAGTTCCAGCAGGGTGAACTCGGTACGGGTCAGCTCCACCCGGCGGCTGCCCCGGGTGACCTCCCGGGTGGCGGGGTCCATCCGCAGGTCGGCGAAGGCGAGCACCTGCGGTTCCTCGGCGGCCGGGGCCACGGCATAGGAGCTGCGGCGCAGCAACGCCCGGATGCGGGCCAGGAGTTCGTCCAGCTCGAAGGGTTTGACCAGGTAGTCGTCGGCGCCCGCGTCCAGTCCGGTGACCCGGTCCCCCACCGTGTCGCGGGCGGTGAGCATCAGGATGGGCGTGGTGACCCCGGAGGCCCGCAGCCGCCGGGCCGCGGTCAGTCCGTCCATCCGTGGCATCAGCACATCCAGCATGATCAGGTCCACCTGGTGGGCTGCTGCCTGGTCCAGCGCGTCCAGCCCGTCCACGGCCAGTACGGTGGCGTATCCCTCGAAGGCCAGGCTGCGGCGCAGCGCCTCGCGGACGGCGGGCTCGTCGTCCACGATCAGGATGCGGGCGCTGGGGTCGCCGTGGTCGGCGGAGCTCATCGGTCTACCTCATCGAGTCGGTCGGAACGGTCGGAACGGCGGTTGTCCCCAGCCTCGCATGGGACACGGGGACGGTCCGCCGTTCACTGCCCGCTGCCGCCGGCGCGCAGCTTGGCCAGGTCGGCCTTGACGGTGTTGGCCGGGATGGCGAAGCCCAGGCCCACGCTGCCCGCGCCGTCCGAGGAGCCCCCGGCGGGCGCGTACATCGCCGAGTTGATCCCAATGATCTCGCCATTCATGTTGATCAGGGCGCCGCCGGAGTTGCCCGGGTTGAGCGAGGCATCGGTCTGTATCGCCTTGTAGGTGGTCTTGGACGAGCCGGTGTCCCCGTTGTACTGGTTGCCGCCGAACTCGAACGGCCAGGGGAAGCCGCCCCGCCCGTGCTGCCGGCCCTGGCCCTGGTCCTGACCCTGACTCTGGCCCTGGTCGTCCTGGCTCTGTCCCTGTTCCTTGGCCACGGTCACATCGCGGTTGAGGGCGGAGACTATGCCGCTGGTGACGGTGCCGGTGAGGCCCTCGGGGGAGCCGATGGCGACCACCTGGTCGCCGACCTGGAGCTTGCCGGAGTCACCGAAGGTGGCCGCCTTCAGTCCGCTCGCTCCCTGGATCTTGATCAGGGCGAGGTCCTTGGCCGGGTCCGTCCCCACCACCTTGGCGTTCTTCACCGTGCCGTCATGCAGGGTGACCTGCACCGTGTCCGTGCCCGCGACCACATGGTTATTGGTGATCACCTCGCCGCCGCCGGTGACGATGACGCCGGAGCCGGTGGACTGCCCGCCGGAGGTGGCCGCCTTGATCTCCACGATGCTGGGGCTGACCGCCTTGGCCACGGCCGCGACCCCGCTGCTCTTGGCGGAGGCGTTCTGCACCGGGGTGGACACGGTGGTGCTGTCCGACTTGTGTACCAGCCCGCCGACCAGGGCGGCGGACCCGCCGCCGACCAGCGCCGCGACCAGGGCGCAGGCGACGACCAGCGCACCGGTGCGGCGGGGGCGCGGCGCCGGCGGCTCCTCCGCGGCCTGCTGGGTGAACCCGGCGTGACCACCGCCGCCGTGTCCGGCGTCGCCGTGTCCCGCGTCCCCGGGCCACACGGTGATCCCGCCGGCAGTGGTGACCGGCTGCTGCGGAGGGTGCCCGGGAGGGGCGGGGTAGGGGTACGCCTGCGGCTGCTGAGGCTGCTGCTGGGGGTGGCTGTTCTCCGTCATGTCAAAAACTGTCCTCCGCGTTCATGAGAACAGTCTGAGCGGCCGCTGAAAACCGGTGCAGAAGCGGGGTCGGTTATCCGGAGCCGGCTACGCCCCGCAGCCGCAGGACCGCCGCACCACCAGCGCGGAGGGGAACTGCTTGAGCCGCTCCCGCCGCGTCCCGGTGAACCGCAGCCCGTCGTCCAGCACCAGGTCCACCGCCGAGCGGGCCATCGCCTGCCGGTCCGAGGACACCGTGGTCAGCGGCGGGTCGGTGAGCGCCGCCTCCTTGACGTCGTCGAAGCCCGCCACGGCCAGCTCCCCCGGCACATCGATGCGCAGCTCGCGGGCGGCCCGCAGCACGCCGATGGCCTGGTCGTCGGTGGCACAGATCAACGCCGGCGGCCGGTCCGGCCCGGCCAGCAGCTCCAGCGCCACCAGATACGCCCCGTATCTGTCGTACGGGGCCGCGAACAGCCGCCCGTCCAGCGGCTTGCCGGCCTCGCGCATGGCCCGTCGCCAGCCCTCGACATGGTCGGTGACCGGGTCGCCGATCACCGGCGTCCGCTCGGTGCCGCCCAGGCAGGCCACATAGGGATGCCCGTGCTCCAGCAGATGCCGGGTGGCCAGCTGGGCGCCCCCGATGTCATCCGTCACCACGGCCACATCGTCGATCGCATCCGGCCGCCGGTGCATCAGAACCACCCGGGCGTCCCAGGCGTCGATCTCCAACGCGGCGTGCTCACTGGGCCCCTGACTAATCAGGATCAGCCCGGACACCCGCATCCCCAAGAAGGCCCGCAGATAATGGACTTCGCGCTCATCGAGATAGTCGGAGTTGCCGACCAGCACCATCTTTCCGCGCTCGGCCGCGGCCTGCTCCACCGCATGCGCCATCTCCGCGAAGAACGGCTGGCGCGCGTCCGGGACGATCAGACCTATCAGGTCAGTACGCCGGGAGGCCATCGCCTGCGCCACCCGGTCCGGCCGGTAACCCAGCTCCTTGATCGCGGCAAGCACCCGCTCCCGCGTCGCCGGCGCCACCGGGCGCGGACCGTTGTTGATGACATAGCTGACCACCGCGGTGGATGTCCCCGCCAGCCTCGCCACATCGTCCCGCGTCACCTTGGCCACGGCGGGCAGTCTACGCGGGTCCACGTGCGGCTAGACCGGCTGTTTTCTCACGGAACGGCATCGGTTACCGGCGTTACGGGAACCCCGGGGGACCCCTGAAGGGCCCCTAGTGCTTGGCGGCCCGCGACCCCTTGGCCACCGATGGCTCCCCGGCCGGATCCGCCTCCCCCGGCCGCTCCCGCCGCTGCTCCTTGCGCTCCGCCCCGGCGGATTTCTCCGCCCGGTCCGCCTTCTCGGGCTTCTCCGGCAGCACAAACCGGTAACCGACGTTCCGCACCGTCCCGATCAGGGACTCATGCTCCGGCCCCAGCTTCGCCCGCAGCCGCCGGACATGGACGTCCACCGTCCGCGTACCGCCGAAGTAGTCGTAGCCCCAGACCTCCTGCAGCAGCTGGGCCCGGGTGAAGACCCGTCCCGGATGCTGCGCGAGGTACTTCAGCAGCTCGAACTCCTTGAAGGTCAGATCCAGCACCCGCCCCTTGAGCTTGGCGCTGTAGGTGGCCTCGTCCACCGACAGGTCCCCGGTGCGGATCTCCATGGGGCTGTCGTCCGTGGCGATCTGCTGCCGCCCCATCGCCAGCCGCAGCCGGGCCTCCACCTCGGCCGGACCCGCGGTGTCCAGCAGCACATCGTCCACGCCCCAGTCGGCGGTGACCGCCGCCAGCCCGCCCTCGGTCACCACCAGGAGGAGCGGACAGCCCGGGCCGGTCGACCGCAGCAACTGACACAAGCTGCGCACATGAGGCAGATCCCTGCGCCCGTCGATCAGTATGACGTCGGCCCCGGGCACATCCACCAGGGCCGGACCCTCGGCCGGCGCCACCCGGACGCTGTGCAGCAGCAGCCCCAGCGCGGGCAGCACCTCCGCGGACGGCTGAAGAGCGTTGGTCAGCAGCAACAGCGAACTCATCGGCGGTCACCACCACGATGCGCGCTTCCATCACCCATGACGTCGGTTCCTCCTCGGTCCCTGCGACGGGGGTACCACCCAGGCGGGGCCTGGGGGAGTGTGCGGTTGCGCGCCCGGAAGCACGCGTGCGCCCTTACGCGCGGTGCGGCGCCACGCGTCCGAATGCACAAAAGGACCCGGGGGCGACTCTGCCCGGATCCTTCCTGCCCAGCAGAATAACCCACATGACTTTTCCCGGCCCGGGGGACTTTGCACGGTCTTGTGTTTCGTCGATCACTTCGGGTGGTCGTCGCACCGCCCTCTTGACAGCTGACGGAGTCCGCCTGGAAGCGGCCTACGACCCCGGTCCCGCACCATCGCGTCACCCTGCCATTGTGCTCGCCCATGGCTTCACGGGTTCCCTGGACCGCCCCGCGCTGCGCCGCACGGCGGCGGTCTTCGCCCGCCACGCCCCCGTGGTCACCTTCTCCTTCCGGGGACACGGCCGCTCGGCCGGCCGCTCCACGGTCGGCGACCGCGAGGTCCTCGACCTGGCCGCCGCCGTGGCATGGGCCCGCTCCCTGGGCCACTCCTCCGTGACCACCGTCGGCTTCTCCATGGGCGGCTCGGTCGCCCTGCGCCACGGTGCGCTCTATGCCCCGGGCTCCGGCGCCCACGCCGACAAGGTGGCCTCGGTCTCCGCCCCCGCGCGCTGGTTCTACCGGGGTACGGCCCCCATGCGCCGCGTCCACTGGGCGGTCACCCGCCCGGTGGGCCGCCTGGTCGCCCGCGCGGCCCTGCGCACCCGGGTCCACTCCCGCGAGTGGGATCCGGTACCGCTGCCCCCGGTGGACGCGGTGCCCCTGATCGCCCCGCGCCCACTCCTGATCGTCCACGGCGACCAGGACCCCTACTTCCCCCTGGACCACCCACGCAGCCTCGCGGCCGCCGCCGACCCCGGCTCCTCCGAGCTGTGGATCGAACCCGGCTTCGGCCACGCCGAGAACGCGGCGCCGGAGCGGCTGCTGCGGCGGATCGCGGGGTGGGCGATCGGGGAGGAGCCGGTGCACGGGCCTACTTGTGGTCGGAAACCCTACTGAGAGAGCACGTTCTCGGACGGGTTTCCGACCACACTCCGGCCCCAGACCTTCACCACGGCACTGCCTCGGTGAACTCGCACCAGACCACCTTGCCCGGGTCGCGCTCGCCCACGCCCCATTTGTCGGCCAGCGCGTCCACCAGCACCAGGCCGCGCCCGGACTCCCGGTCACCGCCGGCGGGGGTCAGCATCTGCGGGAAGCTGGGGCCGCTGTCGTGCACCTCGACGCGCAGCGTGCGGTCTTCCAGCAGCCAGAGGTGCAGCAGGAACTGGCGTCCTGACGGGACGCCGTGCCGCAGGGCGTTGGTGGCCAGCTCGCTGACGCAGAGGAGTACGTCATCGGTGCGGCGTACCTGCCATACGTCGAGCGTACGGTGCGCGAACTCCCTCGCGAGCGGTACGGCTTTGGCGCTGCGGCGCCCGAAACGCTTTCCGAACAGGGGGAGTTGCGTCGGGTCGTTCATGCGACAACGGTCGCAGCGGATAACTACGGTGGACCAGGGGCGGGGCTCGTACGGATGGGGCGTACGGGCTGGGTACGCCCAGGGTACGGCTCGGGTACGGGCGGGGTTGGTCACCGGTGCGGACGCATGGCAAGAAGCCGCCGCAGTCTTCAGCGCGGCTTGTGGGCGCGCTGCTGGCGCTGTTGCGAACGAATGCGGGGTTCACTCAGCGGGGGCTCGCGGACGAGTTGTGTGTGAGTGAGGAGACGGTTGCGTCGATCGAGCAGGGGCGGCGGGCTTTGCTGCCGGATACGGCTGAGCAGATCGATCGTGTGCTGGGTACGGGCGGGGTCTTGGCCGTGGTGGTCGGGCATATGCCCGGGCAGGACAAGTTTCCGGTATGGGCCGAGGCCTATATGCAACTGGAGCAGGAAGCGATCGCCCTGTCCTCTTACGAGAACGCGGTGGTGCCTGGCCTGCTCCAGACTGCCGCGTACGCCCGTGCGGTCTTCCGGTGCTCGGTCCCCGCCATCAACGAGGCGGAAGTTGAACGCCGGTTGGAAACGCGTCTCAAGCGCCAGGTGATCCTGCACCGAGAGGTACCGCTAACGGCCACCTTCGTCATCTCGGAGGCGGTTGTCATCGCTCGGATCGGCGGCCAGGAGGTCATGCACGAGCAGCTCAGTCACCTGCGGGCCTGCGCGGATCTGCCTGGGGTATCCATTCAAGTCCTGCCCCTGGACTGCGAGTTCCACGCCGGAATCAGCGGGCCTTTTGTTCTCCTGGAGACCCCTGATTACCGCACCCACGCATACACGGAAGCCCAGCTCACCAGCCGCTTCCTTACCAGTCCAGACGAGATCAGTCGCCTTACTCACAAGTTCGGGATGCTACGAATGCAGGCGCTCAGTGCTGATGAGACCAGAAAAATGCTGGATCGGTTGCTGGGAGAGAGATGAACGAGCGCACGCCTACGATGTGGTTCAAATCGAGCTACAGCGGTGAAGAAGGAGACAACTGTGTCGAGATCTCCTATGAGCCGCACACCAAGGAGGGCGACGCACACATAGAAGCTGTCCACGGCTGGCAAATCTCCAGCTACAGCGGCGAACACGGCAGCAACTGCGTCGAAGTCGCCGCCTCCCCCCACACCATACGGATCCGCGACTCCAAAAACCCCTCCGGCCCCCAACTCACCCTCCCCGCCACCACCTGGGCGGCATTCACCGGCACGCTCGCCGCCCGCCCGGCACCGCCACCGCTGACCGCAGTGCGTAGCGCAGCAGCACATACCCCCTGATAGAACAGCGGCATGGACTCCGCCGCACTTGAAGAGATGCTGGACGCATCGTTCGATCACGCCGTCGTGCACCACGGATACACCAGCTATATGCGCGACTACGAGGTCATCGTCTACGCGACAGCCGACCCCCGCACCGGCCTGGAGCCCGTCCATCTGCGCTATCTCTTCAAGCACTGCGTGGAGGCCCGATGCGAATCAACCGTGCCGCCCGAGACGTGGCGTGTCTCGCTCGACGACCGTCTCATCGACTACGAGACCGGTGTCGACCTCGACGGATACGTCTGGGGCGTGAAGTGGCACTGTCTCTACCCGGGCGCGAAGGTTCTCCCCGAGTCGGAGGCAGCTCGCCGCTGGGCCGAGGCCCTCGGTATCGACTTCCACGACGTCCGCATCGAGACCAACGCGCACCGTGTCACCCTGCTCTTCTCGGAGCTGGAAGTCACTGAGGTCCCGACGGGATACGCACCCTTCATTACGGACTAGCGAAATCGTCGAAGTCCGGTGTGCGGTACCGCGCCCCAAAGGGGCGCGGGGAACTGCGCGACCAGCCACAGACGGCCCGCAGCCGGTCAAGCGCCGATGCACCGCCGAACGAAACGGCAAACGCCGGGCAATCCGCCCGGCGCTCGCACGTCAATGCAAAGGAAGGATCCCTACGCCTCCTCCGCCACCACCGCCTCCGCGAACTGCGCCTGGTACAGCCGCGCATACGCACCGCCCGCCGTCAACAGCGAGTCATGGTTGCCCTGTTCCACGATCCGGCCGGACTCCATCACCAGGATGACGTCCGCGTCGCGGATCGTGGAAAGGCGGTGCGCGATCACAAAACTGGTGCGGCCGGTCCGCAGTTCGGCCATGGCCTGCTGGATGAGGACCTCGGTGCGGGTGTCGACCGAGCTGGTCGCCTCGTCCAGGACCAGAATCTCCGGCTCGGCCAGGAACGCCCGCGCGATGGTGATCAGCTGCTTCTCGCCGACGCTGACATTGGAGCCCTCTTCGTCGATCACGGTGTCATAGCCGTCGGGCAACGTCCGTACGAAGCGGTCCACATGGGTCGCCTTGGCCGCCGCCACGATCTTGTCCATGGAGGCGCCTTCGGAGCCATAGGCGATGTTCTCGGCGATGGTGCCGCCGAACAGCCAGGTGTCCTGGAGGACCATGCCGATATGCGAGCGGAGGTCCTCGCGGGACATCCGGGCGATGTCCACCCCGTCCAGGGTGATGCGGCCACCACTCACCTCGTAGAACCGCATCAGCAGGTTGACCAGGGTGGTCTTGCCCGCGCCGGTCGGGCCGACGATGGCGACCGTCTGGCCGGGGCGGACGGACAGCGACAGGTCCTCGATCAGCGGCTTGTCGGGCTCGTAGCGGAAGGAGACCTTTTCGAAGGAGACCTCGCCGCGCACATGGGCCGGCCGCGGCGCGTCGGCCGCGTCCGGCGACTGCTCCTCGGCGTCGAGGAGTTCGAAGACCCGCTCGGCGGAGGCGACGCCGGACTGGACCAGGTTGGCCATCGAGGCCACCTGGGTCAGCGGCTGGCTGAACTGGCGGGAGTACTGGATGAACGCCTGGACGTCACCGATGGAGAGCGAGCCGCTGGCCACCCGCAGACCGCCGACCACCGCGACCAGCACATAGTTGAGGTTGCCGATGAACATCATCGCCGGCTGGATCACACCGGAGATGAACTGGGCCTTGAAACCGGCCGCGTAGAGCGCGTCGTTCTCCTTGCGGAAGGCCTCCGCGGACTCGCGCTGCCGGCCGAAGACCTTCACCAGCGAGTGGCCGGTGTACATCTCCTCGATGTGCGCATTGAGCTTGCCGGTGGACTTCCACTGGGCGACGAACTGCGGCTGGGCACGCTTGCCGACGGCGGTGGCGACCATCACCGAGACCGGCACGGTCACCAGCGCCACCAGGGCCAGCAGCCAGGAGATCCAGAACATCACGGCCAGCACACCGACGATGGTCAGCAGCGAGGTGACGATCTGGCTGAGGGTCTGCTGCAGGGTCTGCGCGATGTTGTCGATGTCATTGGTGGCCCGGGAGAGCACCTCGCCGCGCTGCTGCTTGTCGAAGTAGCTCAGCGGCAGCCGGCCCAGCTTCTCCTCCACCTGCTCGCGCATCCGGAAGACCACGCTCTGGATGGCGTTGGTGGCGATCCGGGCCTGGATCAGGGAGAAGAGGGAGGAGCAGAGATAGATCAGGGCGACCCAGAGCAGCACCGTGCCCACGGCGCCGAAGTCGATGCCATGGCCGGGGGTGAAGTCCACGCCGGAGATGACATCGGCGACCTTGCCATGGCCGGCCGCCCGCATCTGGGCGATGGCCTGGTCCTTGGTCTCGCCGGAGGGCATCTGCCGGCCGATCACCCCGGAGAAGATCAGGTCGGTGGCATGGCCGAGGACCTTGGGGCCGGCCACGGCCAGCGCCACGCTGCCCACGCCCAGGGACAGCGCGATGAGGATCCGCGCCCGCTCCGGGCGGAGCTGGGCCAGCAGTCTGCGACTGGAGCCCTTGAAGTCCATGGACTTCTCGGTGGGCTGGCCGCCCATATGACGGGCTATGCCCGTCGCCGGCGCCGGGCCCCGGCGCGCTGGTGCGGTGCTCACGCTGCTTCCTCCTCGGTGAGCTGGGAGAGCACGATCTCCCGGTAGGTCTCATTGGAGGCCATCAGCTCGTGGTGGGTACCGCTGCCGACGACGCGGCCCTCGTCCAGCACCACGATGCGGTCGGCGTCGCGGATGGTGGAGACGCGCTGGGCGACGATCAGCACGGTCGCGTCCTCCGTCTCCCGGGCCAGCGCGGCCCGCAGCCGGGCGTCGGTGGCGTAGTCCAGGGCGGAGAAGGAGTCGTCGAAAAGGTAGATCTCCGGCTTGCGGACCAGGGCGCGCGCGATGGCCAGTCGCTGCCGCTGTCCGCCGGAGACATTGGTGCCGCCCTGGGATATGGGCGCGTCAAGGCCGTCCTCCATGGACTCGACGAAGTCGCGGGCCTGGGCGATGTCCAGCGCGTGCCACAACTCCTCGTCGGTGGCGTCCGGTTTGCCGTAGCGCAGGTTGGAGGCGACGGTGCCGGTGAAGAGATAGGGCTTCTGCGGGACCAGTCCCACGGCCTCGGAGAGGACGACCGGGTCGAGTTCGCGGACGTTCACGCCGTCCACCAGCACCTCGCCGGCGGTGGCGTCGAACAGGCGGGGAATCAGGCCCAGCAGGGTGGACTTGCCGCTGCCGGTGGAGCCGATCACGGCGGTGATCTCGCCGGGCCGGGCCAGCAGCGAGACATCCTTGAGGACCGGCTCCTCGGCGCCGGGGAAGCGGAACTCCACGGCGCTCAGCTCCAGTTGGCCGCGGCGGCGCAGCTCGGTGACCGGGGCGAGCGGCGGTTCCACACTGGAGTCGGTGGTCAGCACTTCCTGGATGCGCTCGGCGCAGACCTCGGCGCGCGGCACCATCATGAACATAAAGGTGGCCATCATGATCGCCATCAGGATCTGCATCAGATAGCTGAGGAACGCGGTGAGCGCGCCGATCTGCATATGGCCGCTGTCGATGCGGTGTCCGCCGAAGTAGAGGACGGCCACCGAGGACAGGTTCACGATCAGCATCACCGAGGGGAACATCAGCGACATCAGCCGCCCGGCGCGCAGCGAGATGTCCATCAGCTCGGTGTTGGCCGCCCGGAATCGTTTCCGCTCACGGGTGTCGCGGACAAAGGCGCGGATCACGCGGATGCCGGTGATCTGTTCGCGCAGCACCCGGTTGACGGTGTCGATCCGCTCCTGGACGCCGCGGAACAGCGGCCGCATCCGCCAGACGATCAGCGAGACCACGATGGCCAGCGCCGGGACGATGGCCAGCAGCAGGGCGGACAGCGGAACATCCTGGTTGAGTGCCATCAGCAGACCGCCGATGCACATGATCGGCGCGGAGACCATCAGCGTGAAGGTCATCAGGGCCAGCATCTGGACCTGTTGCACATCATTGGTGGTCCGGGTGATCAGCGAGGGCGCGCCGAAGTGACCCATCTCACGGGCGGAAAAGGACTGCACCCGGTCGAAGACCGCGCCACGCAGATCACGTCCCACCGCCATGGCCGTCCGGGCGCCGAAGTAGACGGCACCCACGGAGCACACGATCTGAGCCAGGGTGATGGCGAGCATGATGCCGCCGGTGGTCAGGATGTAACCGGTGTCGCCCTTGACCACCCCCTTGTCGATGATGTCCGCGTTGAGGGTGGGGAGGTAGAGCGTGGCAAGGGTCTGTACGAGCTGGAGAAGCACGATCAGCGCGATCGGCCGGGAGTAGGGCCGCAGATAGGCCCGGAGAAGTCGTACCAACACACCAGCAGCCTATGCGAGCACCGGCCGAAGAGGGGTCCGGTTTTTCGGCTGGGGGCTTGGCGCGCTCCGTCACCCGTCATCATGGAGGCAGCATTCAGGGAAACATCCGGGAGAAAGGGCAGCCGTGACAACCGCACACACGGCAGGGCCGGTACCGGCGGGCACCATCCGGTACTGGGCCGCGGCGAAGGCCGCCGCCGGCACGGCCGAAGAGCCGTACGCGGCCGTCACCTTGGCCCAGGCGCTGGAGGCGGCCCGCCGACGGCACGACGCGCGGCCCGAGTTCACCCGGGTGTTGTCCCTTTGTTCCTTTCTCGTGGACGGCGACCCGGTCGGCGCCCGCGAGCACACGACGGTCCAGCTGACCGAGGGCGGCACGGTCGAGGTGCTCCCGCCCTTCGCAGGAGGGTGATCCCGGCACCATGAGCGACCACTACGGCAATCGGCACCAGCCGCGTGACCCCTATGACGGCGCCGCCTACGACCCCTACCCGCCTCGGGAGCCGGAGCCGCAGGCTTATCAGGGCGAGGACGGTCAGGGGCAGGGTCACCAGGGTCAGTCGGCCTGGCCGACGGCCGGCGGGCTGCACGGCTATCCGCCGGTGGACGATCCGTCCACCCAGACCTGGCAGACCAGCACCTGGGACACGCACACCTGGCAGCAGCCGCAGCAGCAGACACCGGCCCCCGGGCCGGCCGCCGAGCCGTCCCATGACCCGTACGGCTCGCCTGACGCCCACGGCTCGTACGGCTCCCATGACGTCTACGGCGGGTCCGGCTCTTATGGGACGTCCGGCTTCCACGGTGAGTTCGGTTCCTCCGGGACGCCTGACGCCTATGGGACGGCCGGCCCCCACGGCGGGTTCGGTTCCCCCGGGGCATCCGATGCCTATGGGACGGCCGGTTCCTACGGCGGCAGCCCCTGGCCCGATGGTGGGGTGCAGCTGCCCGGGCAGGCGGCGGGCTATGAGCCCGCGCTCGCGGTGGATGCGCACGCCCCTCTGCCGGAGCCCGCTCCCTTCCAGGCGGAGCCCGCGCCTGTTGTGGCGCGCCCGGAGGCGGAGTCCGCGCCCGAGGCCGCGCGGCCGATGACCGCGGCGGAAAAGGCCAAGGCCGAGGGGCGGGCGCAGATCCTGCCGCCCGGTTTCCGGCCGGCGGTGATCACCGCCGTGCTGGCCGGCCTGCTGGCGCTCACCGCTCCGCTGGCGCGGCCCGCGCTGGCGGCGCCGGTGGTGCTGCTGCAGGCGGTGACCGCCGCGGGCTGGTTCCGGCTCAACGGCATGTGGCCGGCCCGGCAGGGCATCGCGCTGGCCTTCCTGGGCGGTCTGGTCGCCGACGCCGGCCTGCTGGCCGCCAGGGCCGGGCAGGCGCCCACCGTGCTCATCGGCACCCTGGGCTGCTGGCTGCTGCTGGTGGTGGTGCTGCAACTGCGCAGCCATGCCTCGGCGGACGAGCGGATGTACGGGCTGACCTGTGCCGCCGGTTCGACCGCGCTGACCGTGCTGGCGGCCGGTCATCTGGCGGCGGACCACAAGGCGGTGGTGATCGGCGCCCTGGCGGTGGCGGTCACCGTGCTGGCCCGGGCGGTGCCGCTGCCCGCCATGATCTCCCCGGTGATCGCGCTGCTGGCGGCGGCGGGGGCCGGGATCCTGGGCGGTCAGCTGACCCACACCGGCCCGTCGGCCGCGCTGCTGGGGCTGGCCGCCGGGGTCTGCGCCCTGGTGGGCCTGCGGGTGGCCAGCTACGACTACCCGTCCCGCTTTGTGCATATGACGGCGGGCGTGGCGCTGCCGCTGGCGCTGGCCGCGCCGGCCGTCTATGTGATCGGCCGGACACTGCTCTGAATCCCGGGAAGGACGGGCCCCGCGTTAGGCTCGCGGAAAGGCAACAGCGGCCCAACCACACCCGGGGGAACGTCATCCGATGCGCGCGATACGCACCTTGCTGATCGTCGTCGTGGTCCTGGGCGGCCTGTTCGTGGCCGCGGACCGCGCCGCGGTCTACTTCGCGGAGAACAAGGCCGCGGACAAGATACGCAGCAGCCAGAACCTCTCCGGCACCCCGGACGTATCCATTAAGGGCTTTCCCTTCCTCACCCAGCTCGCCGACTCCAAGCTGGACGAGGTCGATGTCTCGCTGAACGGCGGGGTGACGGCCGGCACCGGCGACGGGCACGCCGTCCGGGTCTCCTCCTTCGACGCCCAGCTGCACGGCGTGGAGATCGACAGCAGCTTCTCCTCCGCGGTGGCCGACCGGGCCAGCGGCACCGCCCACCTCGACTACGCCGACCTGGGCCGGGCGCTGGGCCCCGGCGTCAGCATGTCCTACGCGGGCGACGGCAAGGTCAAGGCCGGGATGCTGGGCTTCACCACCACCTCCACGCTGAGCGTGGCCCATGGCGACGCGATCCGGATGGACGCCTCCCGGATGCCGTTGCTGAGCGGCAAGGTGGACATGGAGCGGAAGATCACGGGCCTGCCCCGTGGCATCAAGCTGGACAAGGTCACCGCCACCGAGAAGGGCGTGGACATCACGCTGGGCGGCACGGACGTCCGGCTGGCGGGTCACTGACCGCACGTCCACCCTCCGAGACGCCCCGTCCGGCAGCGGAGAACCACCGCCGGGCGAGGCACCACCGGTGACCGGCAAACCCACCTCCGGCCATCCTTGTCTCACATACCGGTCAATTCCGTCTCGCCATCCGACACATTGGTGACACGCATCCGCGCCCGTCCCTACGATCGGTCACATGAAGCGACAGGCGGATCTCACCAAGCGGCGGGCAGTCGACCTGTGCCGCGTGGCCGCCATGCTGTGTCGCCCCTTCTGACGGGGACCCCTTTCCCGGCGGGGACCGCCCGCCCGTCCCCATGCGCTCCATCACATCCCGGCGCCAATCCGCAACTGCCCCGGAGGAGAACAGCATGAGCCGCAGTGACGTCCTGGTGGACGCCGACTGGGTACAGGCCCACATCGACGACCCCCACACCGTGATCGTCGAGGTCGACGAGGACACCTCGGCCTACGACAAGAACCACATCAAGAACGCCGTCCGCATCGACTGGAAGCGCGACCTGCAGGACCCGGTGCGCCGGGACTTCGTCGACCGGGCCGGCTTCGAGGAACTGCTGTCCGCCAAGGGCATCGCCAATGACCACACGGTGGTCCTCTACGGCGGCAACAACAACTGGTTCGCGGCGTACGCCTACTGGTACTTCAAGCTCTATGGCCACCGCGACGTCCGCCTGCTGGACGGCGGCCGCAAGAAGTGGGAACTGGACTCCCGCGACCTGGTGAACGAGGTGCCCAAGCGGGCCCGTACCGAGTACCGCGCCCAGCCGCAGGACACCTCCATCCGCGCCTTCCGCGACGATGTGGTGGCCGCCATCGGCAGCCTCAACCTGGTGGATGTGCGCTCGCCCGACGAGTTCAGCGGCAAGCTGCTGGCCCCCGCGCACCTGCCGCAGGAGCAGTCCCAGCGGCCCGGGCATGTGCCCAGCGCGCGCAACATCCCCTGGTCCAAGGCGGCCAACGACGACGGCACCTTCAAGTCGGACGGCGAACTGCGCACTCTCTACCAGGAGTCGGGCGTGGACCTGGGCAAGGACACCATCGCCTACTGCCGCATCGGCGAGCGCTCCGCGCACACCTGGTTTGTCCTGCACGAGCTGCTGGGCCAGGCCAACGTCCGTAACTACGACGGCTCCTGGACCGAGTACGGCTCGCTGGTCGGCGTGCCGATCGAGCTCGGCGCCAACTGACCCGCCCCCACCGACAGTTAGGATCGACATGTGTGGAGCCAAGGCCGGCGGTCCGGACGCCTCCGGCGCCAAGACCGGTGAGACCACCATCCAGGGCTCGGTGACCCGCGACGGCGAGCCGGTCGCCGGATATGTCCGTCTGCTGGACAGCACCGGCGAGTTCACCGCCGAGGTGCCCACCTCCGCGACCGGACAGTTCCGTTTCTACGCCGCCGAGGGCACCTGGACGGTACGGGCGCTGGTGCCGGGCGGAACCGCGGACCGCAAGGTGGTGGTGGCCCGCAAGGGCGACCTGGCAGAGGTGGCCATCGCCGTCTGACGCCATCCACTTGCGAACGGCCGGAGGGCCGCGCTCCCAGGGGTTGGACGCCACAGGGGAGTCGCGGCCCTCCATGCCGTCGTACGGTGGAGTTGTGTACGCACGGCGTAGGCACGTCTATTTCGTCATGATGGGCACCTGCATCGGGCTGTTCGTCCTGGCCTGGGCGGTGGTGCGGCTGTTCTCCGTCCCGGCGGCCATTGGAATGTGCCTGCTGGCGATGGTGATCCCGCCGGTGGCGGCCATCATGGCCAACCGCCGGGGGCCGGACGACCGCTGGTGGGACGATCCGTCCGGCGACCCGCAGTCGGACGAGTGGTGGGACGAGCTGGACGGCAAGAAGTAGGCCGGCCCGAAGCTGCTCAGGACAACGGCTCAGTACAGCGGCCTCAGTAGACGAGCGCCTGCACGCCGTCCGCCATGGCCTCGCCCACAAAGACCTGGGCACCGGCGATCCGGGCCCCCTCGATCAGGTCCTTCTCCTCGATGTCCCGGCGCGCCGCGCACTGGGTGCACACCGTGATCAGGCCGCCGCCGGCCAGAATCCCGTCGATCAGCTCCGGCAGCGGGGCCGCGTGCGGCAGCTCGAACTCCGCCGCCCGGCCCGGCAGTGCGAACCAGGACGACTCCCCGGTCAGCCAGAGAGACACCTCGATGCCACTGGCCACCGCCACGGCCGCCACCGTGAACGCCTGTGAGCACCGCTCGGGGGCGTCCGCGCCCGCCGTCACCTTGAGCACGAGCTTCTTCTTCATGCGGCCCACTCTAGGGCGGGCGGAGCGGGCGGGGGATCCACCTCACAGAGCCGCCCGGCGGGGTCCCTACTAGACTCGGCCGAAGTCCGTGGAACAACATCCCTCACTCCGACCGAGGAGCGCGCTCGTGCTTGAGGCTTTCTTCACCGCCCTGCTGGTTCTGGTCGCCGTAGGCGTTCTCGCCTTCGCCGGTCTGACCTGGAAGAAGCTGTACCAGGGCCAGCGCTGACCCACCTCGTCCCACCCGCTGGAGATCCGTCCGCGGATCCCTCTACAGATCGCCTGAGCCCATGATCGAGATTCCTTCCGACCTCCACCGCGACCTGGTGCCCCTGGTCTTCCTCCTCGGCACCTGGGAGGGAGCCGGCGTCGCCGACTTCCCCGGCGGGGAGAAGTGCAACTTCGGGCAGGAAGTCACCTTCAGCCACGACGGCCGGGACTTCCTGGAGTACGTCTCGCACAGCTGGGTGCTCGACGCCGAGGGCAACAAGGTCCGCCCGCTGGAGAGCGAGAGCGGCTACTGGCGGATCGACGCCGACCGCAAGATCGAGGTCGTGATGGTGCGCGACCAGGGCGTGGCCGAGGTCTGGTACGGCGAACTGGCGGACAAGAAGCCGCAGATCGACCTGGCCACCGACGCCGTGGCCCGCACCGCCGCCTCCGGCCCCTACTCCGGCGGCAAGCGGCTGTACGGCTATGTCAAGGGCGACCTGATGTGGGTCGGCGAGAAGGCCACCCCCGAGGTGCCGCTGCGCCCCTATATGTCCGCGCAGCTGAAGAAGGTCCCGCAGGACCTGGAGGCGTGGGCCCGCAACCTGCCCGACGACCTGCCGGACGGCGTGTCCTTCTTCCGGCCGGACGGGACTCCGTACAACCCCGAGAACCCCGAGCAGTAAATCTGCGACCGGCGCGCGCTGCCTAGACTGGGGGCGTGGTGGACACCGACTGGCAGAGCGACCTGCGCAAGCGCGGCTACCGGCTGACCCCCCAGCGCCAGCTTGTGCTGGAGGCGGTGGACCGGCTGGAGCACGCCACTCCGGACGACATCCTGACCGAGGTCCGCAAGACCGCGGGCGGCGTCAACATCTCCACCGTCTACCGGACGCTGGAGCTGCTGGAGGAGCTCGGCCTGGTCAGCCATGCCCATCTCGGCCATGGCGCGCCCACCTACCACCTGGCCGACCGGCACCATCACATTCACCTGGTCTGCCGGGACTGCACCGAGGTCATCGAGGCGGATCTGTCGGTGGCCGAGCCGTTCACCGAGCGGCTGCGCGAGGAGTTCGGCTTCGACACCGATATGAAGCACTTCGCGATCTTCGGCCGGTGCGCTTCCTGCACCTCGAAGCGACCGCCGCAGGGGCCGTAGGCTGGGCGCATGCTGCGATCGAAAAGCCCTCTGTTGTCGCTGCCCGGCGCCGTCCCCGCCGAGGGCCCGGACGAAGGCGTGGCCGCCCACTACGGCGACCCGTTCCGGGAGCAACGGGCGCTCGCCGACGGCTCCGGCTTTGTGGACCTCTCCCACCGGGGCGTGGTCACCGTCACCGGGTCCGACCGGCTGAGCTGGCTGCACCTGCTGCTCACCCAGCACGTCAGCGAGCTGCCGCCCGGGCAGGCCACCGAGGCGCTGATCCTCTCCCCGCACGGCCATATCGAGCACGCCCTCTACCTGGTGGACGACGGCGAGACCACCTGGGCCCATGTGGAGCCGGGCACCCAGGAGGCGCTGCTCGGCTATCTGGAGAGCATGAAGTTCTTCTACCGGGTCGAGGTCGCCGACCGTACCGATGACTTCGCGGTGGTGCACCTGCCGGCCGGCTCGATCGCCGGGGTCCCCGAGGGGGTGGCGGTGCGGGAGACGGCCCATGGCCGCGATCTGTTCCTGCCCCGGGAGCGGCTGACGGAGTTCGCCGCCGGCCATGGCCCGGCCGCCGGTGTGCTGGCCCATGAGGCCCTGCGGGTGGAGGCGCACCGCCCCCGGCTGGGCCTGGAGACCGACCACCGCACCATCCCGCACGAGCTGGGCTGGATCGGCACCGCGGTGCACCTGCAGAAGGGCTGCTACCGGGGCCAGGAGACGGTGGCCCGCGTCCACAACCTGGGGAAGCCGCCGCGCCGCCTGGTCTTTCTGCACCTGGACGGCAGCGAGGTCCGCCTGCCCGGGCACGGCACCCCCGTCCGGCTGGCCGCGGACGGCCCGGACGGCCGCCAGCTGGGCTTCATCACCACCTCGGCCCGCCACCATGAGCTGGGCCCGATCGCCCTGGCCCTGGTCAAGCGGAACGTCCCGGTGGACGCCCCGCTGATCGCGGACGGCACCGCAGCGGCCCAGGAGGTCGTGGTCGAGCCCTAGCGGCGCCGAGCGCCCCGCTCAGACCTCCACCAGCACCGTGAACGGCCCGTCATTGGTCAGCGACACCCGCATCTGCGCACCGAAGACGCCGGTCTCCACCTTCGCCCCCAGCGCCCGCAGCTGAGCCACCACCTCGTCCACCAGGGGTTCGGCCACCGGGCCGGGGGCGGCCGCGTTCCAGGTGGGGCGGCGGCCCTTACGGGCGTCCCCGTACAGGGTGAACTGGCTGATCACCAGCAGCGGCGCCGCCGCGTCGGAGCAGGACCGCTCCTCGGACAGGATCCGCAGCGACCACAGCTTGCGGGCCAGTTGGGCCGCCTTGGCGGGGGTGTCGTCATGGGTGACGCCCACCAGCACACACAGTCCCTCCCCGGCGATCTCCCCGACCGTCCGGCCGTCCACGGCGACACTCGCCCCGTCCACCCTCTGCACCACAGCACGCATGCCGACCATGATGCCCGGTGCCCCCTGAGGGCCGTTCGGGTGGCGACGGCCTGCGCCCGGCGCACCGGCGGTGGCACGATGCGTGCAGACGGCCGCACGCGGCGTGAGGGGACGGAGCCGGGATGACCGCACACGACGCATTGGACAGGGTGGAGACCGTGGAGAGTCTGCCCGCGAGGCCGCCGAGCCAGCGTTCCGGCCGGCTGGCCGACGCCCCGGTCCGGCACCTGGGCGAACTGCGCCTGCCGGAGCTGCGCGCCCTGCGCCGGGACGCCCAGCGCGAGGAGGCGGACCTGAGCTATGTGCGCCGCCTGCTCCAGGGCCGGATCGACATCCTGCGCGCCGAACTGGCCCGCCGGGAGGCCCCGGCCACGCCCCGGCTGCTGCTGGACCGGCTGTCCGAGATCCTGGCGGACGGCCCCTCCGAGCACCGTTCCTCGGCCCGGCATGTCACCCTGGGCACCCCGCACCGCGAGGAGTACCGGCGGCTGGCCGAGGACATGCTGGGCGAGGTCGAGCTCTCCGACCTGGCGGCCCGCACCGACACCGAGCTGCGCGCCGGCCTGGCCCGCCTGTCCGGCTATGAACGCCAGGTCTCCGCCCGCCGCCGCCAGCTCCAGCAGACCGCCGACGACTGCAGCGCCGAGATCACCCGCCGGTACCGGGAGGGGGAGGCCCAGGTGGACGACCTCCTCTCGTAAGGCGGAAAGCCGCCAACGGCGGGCGCCCCCCACCGGAGAGGGCAACCTCCCCGTGCCGCGCAACGGGTGGGGCGATGCCCGCCTCAGGCGAAACCCCCAACCCGGCGCCGCACCGCCCAAATTCACCTGCGCCGGCCGCCAACCCCCGCCTAGCGTGCCGGAATGAACATCCGCACCATCACCGAAGCCGACCTCCCCCACTGGATACGCGCCCTCCACACCGGCTTCCTGGCCTCCCCGGAGGTCCCCGAGGAAGAGCTCGACTTCCGCCGCGCCACCATCGACTTCACCCGGACCCAAGGCGTCTTCGACGACGACCGCTGCGTAGGCACCCTCCGCAGCTTCACCCAGCAACTGAGCCTGCCCGGCGGCGCCTCGGTCACCGCCGACGCGGTCAGCAACGTCACCGTCTCCCCCACCCATCGCCGCCGTGGGCTGCTGGGCCGGATGCTGACCGCCGATCTGCGGGCGGCCCGGGACCGGGGGGACATCGCCGCCACCCTGATCGCCGCCGAGTACCCCATCTACGGCCGCTATGGCTTCGGCCCGGCCGCCTGGGTCACCGAGTGGGAGGTGGACGTCCACCGCACCGGCCTGGACCGGCGCTATGCGGGCCCGTCCTGCGGCGGCCGGGTGGCCCTGGTGGACGGCGCCGCGGTCCGCGCGCACGGACCCGGGCTGCACCGGCGGCTCAGCGCCTCGCGCCCCGGCGTGGTGAGCCGCCCGGAGCGCTGGTGGCAGCAGGCCACCGGGCAGCTGTACCGCCCCGGCAAGCCATGGACGGAGCCGTTCCACGCCCTCTATCTCTCCCCCGGCGGTGCGCCGGAGGGGCTGCTGACCTACGGCGCCGACGACCGCTGGGACGCCAAGCGCCCCCAGAACACCGTCACCGTCCGCGACCTGATCGCCGTCACCCCGCGCGCCCAACGCGCCCTGTGGCACTACCTGTTGACCATCGACTGGGCCGCCACCGTCCGTACCGGCTACCGGGCCCCCGACGACCTGCTGCCCGATCTGCTGCCCGACCCCCGGGCGGCCAGGATCACCACCCAGGCCGACTATCTGTGGGTGCGCCCGCTCGACATCCCCCGCCTCCTGGCGGCCCGTACCTACGCCACCACCGGGGGCCTGGTGCTGGCGGTCACCGATCCATCGGGCCCGGCCGGCGGCCGCTTTCTGCTGGAGGCCGGACCGGACGGCGCGCACTGCGCCCCCACCACCCGCGAGGCCGATCTCACCCTGTCCGTGGGCGACTTGGGCACGCTCGCCCTCGGCGATGGATCCGCGGTACGGCTGGCCGCCCTCGGCCGGATCACCGAAGAACGGCCCGGCGCGGCCGCCCGCGCGGAACTGCTGCTGCGGACCGCCCAACGCCCTTGGTGCCCCGACGTGTTCTGAATCACCCTTGACCTCAAGCGTGCTTGAGGAAACACCATCATGAGTGAAGTCACCGCCTGGACCACCGGATCAAAGGATCGCTCTCATGTCGGACACCTCGTACCGCCTCGCGGTCATCGTCGCCTCCACCCGCGAGGGCCGCTTCGCCCCGACCATCGCCAAGTGGCTGGCCCACCACACCGGCCAGCGCCCGGAGATCGAGGTGGACGTCATCGACCTGGCCGAGACCCCGCTGCCGGCCGACCTCAGCTCCAGCCCCAGCGAGGCGGACCTGGCGGCGCTGGGCGCCGTCACGCCCCGGCTGCGGCAGGCGGACGCGTTTGTCGTCATCACCCCCGAGTACAACCACAGTTACCCGGCCTCGGTGAAAACCCTGATCGACTGGCACCGCGACCCCTGGCAGGCCAAGCCGGTCGCCTTTGTCTCCTACGGCGGCCTCTCCGGCGGCCTGCGCGCGGTGGAGCACCTGCGGCCGGTCTTCTCCGAGGTGCACGCGGTCACCATCCGCGAGACGGTCAGCTTCCACGGCCCCTGGGGCAAGTTCGACGAGGACGGCCGCCACCTGGACGAGGAGGCGGGCAACGCGGCCGCCGGCGCCGCCAAGTCCATGCTGGACCAGCTCAGCTGGTGGGCCGTCTCACTGCGCGAGGCCCGTGCCACCCGCCCCTACCTCGCCAACTGATCTCTCGCTCGCCTATGTTGGCGAGATGACCAAGCAGCAGCCGTACCACTGCCCCATCGACGCCGCCATGCATGTGATCGAGGGCAAGTGGAAGGTCCTCATCCTGTGGGCGCTGGCCGAGCGGCCGCGCCGGTTCGGTGAGACCAGGCGGCTGCTGCCCGGCATCAGCGAAAAGGTCCTGGCCCAGCAGCTGCGGGAGCTGGAGGCGGACGGCATAGTGCACCGCGAGCTCTTCGACGAGGTGCCGCCCCGGGTGGTCTACTCCCTCACCGAGGAGGGCCTGCGGCTGAACACCGCGCTGGCCCCGCTGAGCGCGTGGGGGCGGTCCCGGATGGAGCGGCTCGAAGCGGCGGAACCGCAGGACACCGCCGCTCCATGCCCTCTATAGAGCACCCGGCAGGTACGCCAGCCCATGCGCCCCGGCCTCTCCTCCCCGGTCCACCGGCAGTTCGCCGGTCACCTCGAGGGTGCGCAGGTCCACCACGGACACCGTGGAGGAGACGACGCAGGCCACATAGGCCGTCCCGCCGTCCGGTGACGAGGTGATGGTGAGCGGGAACGCCCCCACCCCGACCCGGGCCAGGAGTTCATCGCCGCCCGGCGCGAAGACCTGGAGCGTGCCGCCCCGCTGGGTGCCCAGCGCGGAGTCGCCCGCGCCGTCCACCCGGAGCTCACCGGCGAGGACCAGACCGTCCACCGTGGTGTGCACCGGCATCACCGGGCCCTCGGCCGGCAGGATCCGCTCGGTGCGGCCGGTCCCGGTGTCGATCACCCGGACACCCGGGGCATGCGCGGGCGGGCGGCTGAAGTCGGCCTTGGGGGCCGCCACATAGAGGTGCCGGCCGTCCGGGGAGACGGCCAGCCCCTCGCTGCCGGGCACCTCGATACGGCCGGTCAGCACACCGGCCTCCAGGTCGACGGCCGAGACGAACGGGGCCTCCTTGTTGGCGGCGTAGCCCCGGCGCCCGTCCGGGCCGAGCACAAACCAGTGCGGGCCCGGCGCCATGGTGTCCACCCGGCCGACCCGCTTGCGGGTCGCGGTGTCCAGCACCACCACACCGCCCGGCCGTTCACCCCCCGCCTCCACACTGACGTACAGCAGCCCGCGCCGCCGGTCCAGGGCCAGCCCATGCGGGCCGTGCTCGGGGGCCAGGTCCAGGACCTCCACCAGGCGCCGGGAGGCCACATCGATGACGCTCACCTCGCTGGCCCGCCCGGAATTGGCGTGGTAGTAGCCCGACCGGTAGGCGCTGGTGCAGTACAGCAGCCCGTGATCCGGGTCAAAACACAACTCATGCGGCTGGGGCGGGACTTCGATCACCGCCACCCGCCGGTGGGTGTGCGCGTCGAAGAAGGTCACGGTGGGTCCGCTCTGGCTGACCACGGCAAGCAGATCGGTCATCTCGGCGTCCTCTCTGGGGCGTTGTCCGTCCCGGCCGAGTCTTCACCCGGGGAACCCTTAACTCCAGTGCATCCTCGGCAACTAGTCTTTCCGCCTGAGGCAATTCATCTGAGCAATTCCCAGGGGGGCGGACGGGATGGAATCGCTGGACCTGAACCTGCTGGCGGCGCTGGACGCGCTGCTGACGGAGGAGAGCGTCACCGGCGCCGCGGCCCGGCTGAACACCTCCGCCCCGGCCATGAGCCGCACCCTGGGCCGGTTGCGGCGCGCCCTGGGCGACCCGCTGCTGGTGCGCGCCGGACGCCGGATGGTGCCCACCCCCAGGGCACTGGAACTACGCGGGGAGGCCCGGGAGTTGACGGAGCGGACCAGGGCACTGTTCGCCGACGACGCCGCCCCCGACCCCGCCGCGCTGCACCGGCGGTTCACCCTCCAGGCCGGCGATATGCTGCTGGCCGCGCTGGCGGCCCCGCTGACCGCCCTGATCGGACGCCGCGCCCCCGGCGTCACCCTGTGCTTCCTGCCGGAGAGCCTGGAGGGCGGCTCCTCGCTGCGGGACGGCCGGGTCGACCTGGAGCTCGGGGTGATCGAGCACACCGACCCGGAGACCCGGGTGGCCCCGCTGGGCGAGACCCGGCTGGTGGCGGCCGTCCGCGGCGGCCACCCGCTGACCGCCGCCGGTCCGGTCACTGCGGCCGCCTTCGCCGCGGCCGAGCACATCTCCGTCTCCCGGCGGGGCAGGGCGCACGGCCCCATCGACCGGCGACTGGCCGAACTGGGGCTGCGGCGGCGGGTACCGGCCGTGGTGCCGAGCTATACCGCGGGGCTGTTCCTGGCCGCCGCCACCGATCTGGTGTGCCTCACCCCCGCCACCCTGGCCCGGCACTGCCCCGAGGCGCTGGGCATGCATACCTTCCCGGTTCCGCTGGACCTGCCGCCGCTGTCCGTCGGCATGGCCTGGCACCCGCGCAATGACGCCGACGGCGCGCAGCGCTGGCTGCGCGCCCAGGTCCGTGAGGTGTTCGGGGCGCTGCCGGACACCGACGCGCTCACGCCGTCCGCGCCCCCGCTCACGCCTCCCGCGGCAGAGTGAGGGCGGCCAGAAAGGCCACTCCCCCGCACACCACCGTCACCCAGAACGCGGCATGGAACCCGGCGGCCACCGAGCCCCGGTCGAGCAGCCGCTGGAGCACCACCGCCACCACCGCCGTGCCCAGCGCACCGCCCACCTGCTGGCCGATGGCATTGGCCGTGGTGGCGTCCGACACCCGCTCGGCGGGCAGCGAGTGGTAGAGCGTCTTCATGGTCGGGGAGATGGCGAAGGTCAGACCGACACCCCGGACGAACAGCGCCACCGCCAACAGCGCCCGATGGCCGTTGGGTTGGGCCAGCACGAAGGGGACCGTACCGGCCGACACCAGGGCCAGCCCGCCCAGCACCATGCTCCGTGCGGATGGCCCGGAGTCCATCAGCCGTCCGGCCACCAGCACCGCGGCCAGCATGCCCAGCCCCTGTGGGGCCAGCGCCAGTCCGGCGCCCAGCGCCCCCTGGCCCGTGCCCTGCTGAAAGAACAGCGGCACCAGGAACGCCCCGGCGAACAGCACAAAGTTACCGAGAAAGGCCAGTGCGCAGGAGGCAGCGAAGGCACGGTCCCGGAACAGGCCCAGCCGGATGAGGCCCGGTCTGCCCGAGCGGGCGGTCCACAGCCCGTACCCGCCCAGCAGCACCGTCCCCGCCGCCAGCGGCCAGGCCCAGGACACCACCGGGGCCCGCGCTCCCAGCCGGCTCAACCCATGGAGCAGCAAGGGCAGTCCACCGCTCACCGCGACCAGCCCGGCGGCATCCGGCCGTCCGGTGCCCGAGCCGGCTGCGGCGGGGACAAAGCGCAGGGTCAGCACGATCGCGGCCAGCAGCACCGGGACATTGAGCAGGAACACCCAGCGCCAGGACAGCTCCTGCACCAGCACACCGCCCACCACCGGGCCGATCACCGGAGCCGCCACGGCGGGCACCGCCATCAGCGCCATCATCCGGCCCATCCGCTCCCGGCCGGCCACCTCCAGCACAATCAGCCGGGACAGCGGGAACAGCCCGCCCGCGCCCAGCCCCTGCACCACCCGGAAGACGACCAGGCTGCCCAGCGACCAGGACAGTCCGCACAGCGCCGAGCCGGCCAGCAGCACCACCAGTGAGCCGGTCCAGGCCCGGGTGGCCCCGAACCGCTGGGCGGCCCAGCCGGTGACCGGGATCACCGCGGCAAGTGCCAGCAGATAGGCGGTGGTTGCCCACTGCACTTCGGCCAGGCCGGCGCCGAAGCGCTCGGCCAGCGCCTGCACGGCCACCCCGATGACCGTGGTGTCCAGCAGGGCCACAAACGCGCCGAGCACCAGGATCAGCGCGATCCCGGTCAGCGAACGGTCCAGGCCGGGCCGCTCGGCCCGTGGTGCGGTCGACGCCTGGGCGGACATCGAATCCCCCTCACTCCCTGAGCTAGACCTCCTAGCTTGATTCCTAATATACATAGGTTTTTGAGAGTGCGACCTGCCCGGCGGCGTCACCGCCCCTGTCGGACTCAGCCCAGAATCATCAGACTCTGCGGGCTGGGATGCGGCACAAACCCCGCCTTGGCGTACACCGCGTGGGCATCACCGGTGCTCAGCAGCAGCCGCTTCAGCCGGTACGGCGCCAGGTGGTCGCGTACCTCCCGGGCCAGCCGCAGGCCCAGTCCCCGCCCCCGGTGGTCCCGGTCGACATAGACATCGCAGAGCCAGCCGAAGGTGGTGCGGTCGGTGACCACCCGGGCGTAACCGACCTGCCCGCCACCGGACTTGTACACCCCGAAGTTGATCGAGCCCGCCGCCGCCCGTTCCACCGTCTCCCGGTCCCGCCCCAGCGCCCAGTAGGCGTCGGTGGAGAGCCAGTGGTGCACCAGGGCCAGGTCCAGGCGGGCCGGGTCGGTGGATATCTCATAACCGGATATGGGTTCAACAGTCATGGGCGGGCATCGTAGGCCACCGGCGGCACCGGATCAGCGGCCCGCCGCCAGCGCGCTCACCTCGGCCTGCGCGGCGGCCAGCGACTCCTTCGCCAGGTCCTGGAACCGGGTCAGGGCCGGAATGTCCCCGGCCCGGGTCAGCTCGGCCTTGATAAAGCGCAGCCTGTCCTCGGCCACGCCCAGATTGCCGAAGTACGCCCGGAGGTAGGGCACTTGGAAGTCATACGCCTCCCTGGGCGTGCCGGGCCCATATCCACCGCCCCGTGCCACGACCACCACCACCCGGGTGCCGGCCAGCAGGCTCGCCCCGCTCTCCGGAGCGGTGAACGCCCCGGGGAAGGTCACCCGGTCGATCCAGGACTTCAGCGCGGCGGGCACCGTGAAGTTGTACATGGGGACACCGAGCAACACCGTGTGGGCACCGCGCAGTTCCTCGATCAGCGGGCGGGTCAGCGCCCACTCCCGCTCCTCGGCCGCACCCCGGGCCAGCCGGGCCACCGCCGCCAGGGGAACGACACCCTGCCGCTCCACCCGGCGCCCAAGGGTGGCGTAGGCGGCGGCGGGCAGCGGCACCGGGTCGGCGGCCAAGTCCCGGTAGCGGTACCCGGCTTGCTCATGGTGCGCCCGCCACACGGCCGCGAACCGGGCGGTCAGCCGGCGGGTGACGGAGTCGGCCGCGTCATCGGCGCTGGAGTCCAGATGCAGCAGAAAGCCCTGACGGCCTGTGATGTCGGTCATGTGTGCTTGCTCCCTGTACCGGTGGTCGCGTTTTGATGGGTCAGCACGTTGTCGAGACGCGGCGGGAAAAGGTGACCGATGAACGGGCAGGCCGCGCTGGCGGAACGCTTTGAGACCCATCGCGGCCAACTGCGCGCGGTGGCCTACCGGATGCTGGGCTCGCCGAGCGAGGCCGAGGACGCCGTCCAGGAGACCTGGCTGCGGCTCAGCCGGACCGATGCCGCCCAGGTGCGCAACCTGCCCGGCTGGCTGCGGACCGTGGTGTCCCGGGTGTGCCTGGACATGCTGCGGTCCGGCGTCGCGCGGCATGAGGAGCCGGCCGGGCGGCAGGTGCCCGACCCGGCCGCCGAGGAGGCCGGCCCCGAACAGGAGACGCTGCTGGCCGAGTCGGTGGGCCGCGCGCTGCTGGTGGTGCTGGACACCCTGGGCCCGGCCGAGCGGGTGGCCTTTGTCCTGCACGACCTGTTCGCGGTGCCGTTCGACGAGATCGCCCCCATCGTGGACCGCACCCCGGTCGCCGCCAAGAAGCTGGCCAGCCGGGCGCGGGCGAAGGTCCGGGGCACCCCCACGCTGCCCGCCGCCGAACTGGCGGCCCACCGGCACCTGGTGACGGCCTTCCTCACCGCCGCCCGGGGCGGCGACCTGGCGGCCCTGCTCACCCTGCTGGCCCCGGATGTGGTGCGCCACAGCGACCCCGCCGCGCTCCCGGCCGGCGCCCCGGCCGTGGTCCGGGGCCTGCGGGCGGTGGCGGAGGGCGTCCTGGCCTTCGGCCACCGGGCCCGCTTCGCCGAACCGGCCCTGCTGGACGGGATGGTGGGCGCGGTGGTGGCGCCCGGTGGCCGGCTGGCGCTCGCCCTGACCTTCACCATCGAGGGCGGCCGGATCGCCGCGTACCGGGTGATCGCGGAGCCGGCCCGGCTGCGGGCACTGGAGGTGCGGGTGCCGGACTGAGCCGGGTCATGCGGCTCCGTAGGCAGATTCCGCCATGGAGGAGCACAGTGGTGCGGGGCGATGCGGAGAGGGGCGGAACATGTGGCTGGCGGTCGCGGTGGGCGTGACACCTCTGCTGTTCGGTGGCGCGCTGGTCTATCTGGCCGGGGCCTTCGGCCTTCGCGAGACCCGGCGGCTGCGCCGGGTGGGCGTACCGGCCCGGGCCCTGGTGCGGTACCCGCCGGGCAGACCGGACGACCTGCCGGGTGAGGGCCGGCCGCTGCTGCAGTTCGCCACCGAGGACGGCCGGATCGTGGAGCTGTTCTCGCCGGTGGCCGCCAGCCGGTCCCGTCCCCTGGAGGACGGCCGGGAGGTGCTGATCGCCTACGATCCGGCCGATCCCGGGCGGGTCCTGGTGCCGGGACGGGAGCGGACCCGGCTGGAGTACGCCTTCCTGGGGCTGGGCACGATGGCGGTGCTGACCGGGCTGGCCCTGCTGGCCATGCCCGCCTGACGGCCGTCCGGCGGCCCGGGGGCTACTTCCGCAGCCGCTCCGGGCACTGCCCGCCCTCGGGCAGATACCGCTCGGCCCAGCTGCCCAGTTCACGCAGCGCGGGCTCCAGCGCGACGCCCGACTCGGTCAGCCGGTAGGAGACCCGCAGCGGCGGGCCTTCGTCCACCTCCCGCAGGACCAGGCCGGTGGCGCCCAGTTCGGTGAGCCGGTCGGAGAGCATGCGCTCACTGATGCCGGGGATGGCCCGGCGCAGATCGGTGAAGTACGCCGGGCGCTCCAGCAGCGCGGCCACCACCATCCCGGTCCAGCGCTTGCCCAGCAGCTGAAAGACGCGGGTGATCCCGGAATCAACCTTCTTGCACGTCTCTTCGCCGTGCCGCACCGCGCCGTCTGCCATGCGCCCAGGATACTGCCCGTCCCGTACGGGGATGAAAAAAAGTAAGTACCTGTGTTATCAATAGCGACGTACGAATCAGCACCCCGCACTCCTCTCCCCTGGAGCTCACCATGGCCACGCTGCTGCACCTGGACTCGTCCCTGTTCCCCGCCTCGGCCTCCGCCTCGCGCGCCGTGACGGCCGCCTTCCGCCAGGCATGGGAGGAGGAGCACCCGCAGGGGACGGTGATCTACCGCGACCTGTCGGCGAACCCCGTACCGCACCTGGACGGCCTGGCCGCCTCGGCCGGCTTCGCCGACCCGGCCACCCACACCCCCGAGCAGGCGGCCGCCTTCGCCGAGCGGCTGAAGCTGATCGAGGAGCTGGAGCAGGCCGACGCGGTGCTGATCGGCGCCCCGATGTACAACTTCACCATCCCCTCCACCCTCAAGGCCTGGCTGGACCAGGTGATCCTGATGGGCCGCACCATTGGCCCGGAGCCCACCACCAAGGGCACTCCCGTCACCGTGGTCGCCAGCCGGGGCGGCTCCTACGCCCCCGGCACCCCGCGCGAGGGCTTCGAGTACGTCCAGAACCTGCTCCAGGCCGTGCTGGGGGACGGGCTCGCCATGGACGTCGACTTCATCGTTCCCGAGCTGACGATGGCCAAGAGCAACCCCGCCATGGCCGAGCTCATCCCGCTGGCCGAGGAGTCCCGCGCCAAGGCACTGGCGGACGCGACAGCCAAGGGCCACGGCCTCGCCCAGCGCCTGGGCGCCACCCAGGCCGCCTGAGCCCACCCGCCCCCAGGGCGACTTACCGGGACGCCCGTAAGGGGCGCGGGGCAGCCATGTCATGCGACTCCGCCGCGTGGGCGTGACCAGCCACGAACGACCCGCGCCTGAAACGCACCCCGACCGGCCGGCGCCTGCACCAGTGCGACGCAGCACGCTAGTTGGCCGCACGTGCGGCACCGCCGGCCACGGCCACCGGCTGGACGCGGTCGAGCCGGGCCACTAACAGGGTGGCGTCATCCGCCGAGTTGGCGGGGCGCACCGCCAGGAGAGCGTCACAGACCTCGTCCAGGGAAGCCTGGGTGCGCTGAACCGCCCGGCGGAGCATGGCGATCCCCTGGTCGAGGTCCAGCAGCGTGCTGCGGTCTTCGATCATGCCGTCGGTGTAGAGGACAAGCAGGCTGCCGGGCGGGACGGCATGGCGGGCGTCCTCATAGACATGGTCAAGGGCCATGCCCACCGGCGGCCCCGGGTCGGCCGCCAGTGTGTCCGCCGATCCGTCCGGGTGGATCAGCAGCGGCGGCGGGTGTCCGGCCAGCGCGAGCCGGAGGTCTCCGGTGACGCCGTCGTAGACCACGCAGACACAGGTCGCCGGGAGGTCGTTGTCCGCCCCGCCGCCCAGCCCGTCCAGCCGGGTGAGGAGCTGGCCGGGCTCCAGGCCCACGGCCAGCAGAGCACGAGCGGAAGAGCGATAGCGGCCCATGGCCGCGGCCGCGCCCAGCCCGTGCCCCATGACGTCACCGACGGTCAGCCCGATACGGCCGCCGGGGAGTCGCACGGCGTCGTACCAGTCACCGCCGGCCAGGGTCCCGTTCTGGGCGGGGAGATAGCGATGTGCTGACTCGGCCCAGGGGATGTCGGGCAGGCGCGCGGGCAGCAGCTGGCGCTGGAGAGCCAGCGCGGCCAGCCTTTCCCGCCGGTAGAGCAGGGCGTTGTCGATGGCCATCGCGGTGCGGGCGGTGATGTCGCGCATCGTGAGGACATCGTCGGGATCGAATCCGCCGGGTCTGGCGAAGGTGACCGCTCCCAGGACCTGCCCGGCGGCCAGGAGCGGTACGGCGATGGCATGGTGCGGCCCTTCCCGGGCCTCGGCCACACAAAAGGCCACCACCTCGGCCGAGCGGATGCACTCACTCACCGGGCCCGTTGCCACCAGGGGCCGCGGCAGATCCCGCTCCGGCCGGTCCGGGCCGCTGCCGGCCGAGGCGCTCAGCGGATGGACCCATGGTCGGGCGGGTGCCGTCGCGGCGCACACCGGCGGGTCCGGGTCCGGCCGCACCGCGCTCGCGAGGAGATCGACGGTGACAGTCCGGACGAACGCCGGGGTACAGACCGCGGACAGCTTCGCCGCGACGCTCGCCACATCCAGCCCCTGGCTGAGGCCGGCGCTGATCCGGCTGAGCAGTTCCAGGCGGCGCTGGCTTCGCGTGGTGTCCAGCAACTCCGCCCTCGTACTGCCCAGGTCATGCACCACCCCGGCCTGGCCCACGATGCGGCCATCGGCGCTCCTGAGCGGGAAGAGGGTTCCCCTGGCCGCGTATGGAGTGCCATCGGGTCTGACCGCGGCCACCTGCAGATTGCCGATGGTCTCGCCGTCTTCGGACACCCGTCGCAGCATGTCCTCGTACGCTCGTGGGTCGGGCAGATCGAGGACGTCCAGGATGCGGCGGCCCAGATGCGCGCTGACGGGCAGACCGTTGAGCCGGGCGAGGGCGTCGTTGACAAAGCGGTACCGCAGGTCCTTGTCGAGGACGGCCAGGCCGACCGGTGCGGAGTGCAGAAGGAGGTCGGCCGCCGCGGGATCGCCTCGGTGGACCCGCCGCTCGTCATGACCGGCCACCGCGAGCAGACCCGCACCGGCGGCGAGCGGGACCGGCACGGCATGCCACCGGACGCTGCGGCAGGTGCCGTCGGAGCACCGCAGCCAGTCCGTGCGGACACCGCCACCAGCCCGCACCAGCCGGGCGACGAGTTCACCGCCGTGGCCGGCCGGCCGGTCGGCGAGCACCGACAGATCACAACCGATGATCTCGGACGGCGGGTGGCCGGTCAGCGCCTGCGCCCCGGAGGTCCACCAACCGATACGGCCCGCCGGGTCGATGAGCGCGAGAGCCAAGCCATCGTCGACCGCCGTCGAGTGCGGCACGAGCACCGACATCACCTACCGTGCGTCCTCGTCTCGGCCCACACACGCTACGGGCACCGCTCGCGGTCCTGCCGGGAGAGGCGGGATGCGCCACCCGCAGGAGTGAACCTGCCGGGTTCAGCCCGGAAGGCCGCAGGAGGTCTTCACATCTTCGCGGGAGTGGCGGCGGCCAGCAGTGCGGCGAACACGAGGGGGGCCGCCGTCTGGTACCCGATCCACACTTCACCTCCGGCGCCGCTGCCCCGCCACGCCATCAGGAAACCAGCGAGGGCCGCCAGCACCCAGCCGCTGTCGTAGGCGACCATGAGCCGCGTGTAAGTGGCAGTCGACCGGCTGCGGGTATATCCGATCTCGATGCCACCGCCGATCAGCAGGGCCACGCCGGAGACCACCAGCAGCCAGGCGGGCGTCCCGAGCAGCCGGCCGAGCGGCGCGGCGCCGGCGATAAAGACAGCGGCGAGCACCACCTTGAAGGCGCCATCGGCGATGACCCCCACCGTCCGGCGGGTCACCCGCGGTGCAACAACCTGGGCCATGAACGTTCCCCCTTGCAGCCCGTCCCGACTGGTTCCATAACGAGATTACGGCAATAATCAAATTATGAGAATGACGAGAGCGGAGGCCAGGGAACGCAACCGCCGCGCCTTGCTGGATGCCGCGTTCCAGGTCGTTTCCCGAGACGGGTACCGGGCCAGGCTCGATGAGATCGTGGAACGCGCCGGGCTGACCACCGGCGCCGTCTACTCCCTGTTCGGGAGCAAAAACGGCCTGGTGGTCGCCCTCGTCGCCGACTATCTGCGGCCGTACTACGAGGAGATCGAGCAGGCGGTGCCGGCCGAACTGGATCTACTCGAAGCGGTCGACGCCTTCGCCAGGTACTACCGGCGCAGCTGTGACGCCCCCGACGCGCTGGCCGGCCTTTCGCTCCAGATCACCCTGCTGGATATGGCCTTGCACGACCCCGAGCTGGGGGCCCAGCTGGCCACGTCCATCCGGTCGCAGGAGAACCACCTGATCGCGCTGTTCACGGGGAGACCGCACAGCGGGCGCGTGGTGACATCGCATCAGGCACAACGCCTGACCACCGCGCTCAGGGCACTGTTCGTCGGCCTCAGCCAGGGCGTCACCCTCGGCCTCGCCCCCGATGCCGACGAGCAGTACTTCGCCGACACCGCCCGCGCGCTGGTATCCGAGCTGTCCCTTGTCGAGCACGATGCGGATGCTCTGTAAACCGAGACTTCTGCAAGCATCCGCTTGCAAAAGTTAGCAAGATGCGCCAGCATCGGCCCCATGGCCTCACTCAACGTCGGCAACCTCGGCGAGTACCTGCGCGAGCAACGGCGCAACGCCCAGCTGACGCTGCGTCAACTCGCTGACGCGGCAGGAGTGTCCAACCCGTACCTCAGTCAGATCGAGCGCGGCCTGCGCAAGCCCAGCGCCGAGATCCTGCAGCAGATCGCCAAGGCGCTGCGGATCTCCGCGGAGACGCTCTATGTACAGGCCGGGATCCTCGATGAGCGGGACCGGGACGAGGCGGAGGTGCGCAGCGTGATCCTCGCCGATCCCTCAATCAACGAGCGGCAGAAGCAGGTGCTGCTCGAGATCTATGAGTCCTTCCGCAGGGAGAACGGGCTCCCGAAGGACGACGACAGCAAGCCTTCCAGCTGACCAGACGGGAGAACGACGCCATGGCGATCACTCAGGACATCCGCAAGGCGACCATTGACACCGCCTACGCGGCGGCCGGGGCCGCGGACCTCACCGCCGAGAAGCTCGGGCAGCTGGCCGCCGAGGCGCCCGCGCGGCTGGAGCAGCTGCGCCGGACGGACCCCAGGGAGCTGGGGCAGCGGGTGACCAAGGGGGCCAAGGAGGCCCAGGCGCAGTTCAGCGACAAGGCGATCCGCATGGTCGGCAGCCTGGACACCGACCTGAAGAAGCTGGGCCAGCAGGTGCAGGACCTGGCGCTGCAAGGCGTGGGGGCGGCCGTGGGCTATGCGGCCAGGGCCGGTGAGACGCGCGACAAGCTGGCCGAGCGCGGCCGGGAGGCCGTGAAGACCTGGCGGGGCGAGCCGGCCGCGCCGGCCGCCGAGACCCCGGTGGCCACCGAGCCGGCCGCGGCAGAGGCCAAGACGGAGCCCGCGGACGAGCCCCAGGAGGACGCCGCCCGGCCCGCCGCGCGCAAGACCACGGCCCGCAAGCCCGCCGCCAAGCGGGCGGAGCCCAAGGAGCAGTGAGCATGGAGCCGTGACGGAAGGGAACGGTCCGGGCACCCCGCCCGTGTCCGGGCCGTTCTCCCGGTACGGTGGGCAGCAGGGCTGACTACGCGCCAATGCCAGAAGACGGACAAGAGGTGGGCGGCATGCTGGTAGAAGGCTTCGGCCAGGTTCTGTACTTCGTCTCCATCGGGCTGCTGGTGTTCACGCTGGCGGCCTTCATCGATGCCGCCGTGCGCCGCGAGGACGCCTACCGGGCCGCCGACAAGCAGAACAAGGGCTTCTGGCTGATCGTGCTGGGCATCGCGGTGGCGGTGCACATCTTCTTCGGCATCCTGAACTTCCTGCCGATCCTGGGGCTGATCGCCGCCATCGTCTACTTCGTGGATGTGCGCCCGGCGCTCAAGCAGGTGTCCGGGCGCGGCCCGCGGCGGCGCGGCTCCAGCTCGGACGGCCCCTACGGTCCGTACAACGGCGGTCGCTGAGCCGGGAGTTGGGGCGGCCGGCCGTCAGCGGTCCAGCAGGACCATGGCCAGGTCGTCGGTCAGCTCCCCGCCGTTGAGGGCGTGCACCTCGGCGACCGTGGCGTCCAGCAGCTCCTCGCCACGCAGCCCCTCCTTGAGCTGACGGGCGACCATCTCCACCATGCCCTCCTGGCCCAGCCGCCGGGCGTCATCGCCGACCCGGCCCTCGATCAGGCCGTCGGTGTAGAGCATCAGGCTCCAGGAATCGCCGAGTTGGACATCCAGGCAGGGCCAGTGGGTCTGCGGCAGCAGGCCCAGCGCCGGTCCGCCGTACTGGGGCAGCAGGCGGGCCGGCTCCCCGGCGGCGGCCAGCAGCGGGGCCGGGTGGCCGGCCAGCCGCAGGGCGGCCGAGCGGCCGTGCGGGGCGATGTCCACGGTGCACAGGGTGGCGAAGATCTCCTCGTCCGACCGCTCATGTTCCAGCACCTGCTGCAGGGTGCTCAGCAGCCGGTCGCCGGAGAGCCCGGCCAGGGTCAACGTCCGCCAGGCAATGCGCAGTTCGACGCCCAGCGCGGCCTCGTCGGGGCCATGGCCGCAGACGTCGCCGATCATGGCGTGCACGGTGCCGTCGGGGGTCCGTACGGTGTCGTAGAAGTCGCCGCCCAGCAGGGCACGGCTGCGGCCCGGCCGGTAGCGGGCGGCGAAGCGCAGCTCGGAGCCGGCCAGCAGCGGGGTGGGCAGCAGCCCGCGCTCCAGGCGGGCGTTCTCCTGGGCGTGCAGGAAGGACTCGGTGAGCTGGCGCTGGGCGCAGTCGGCGCGCTTGCGCTCCACGGCGTAGCGGATGGCCCGGCTGAGCACCCGGCCGTCCAGTTCATCGCGGAAGAGGTAGTCCTGGGCGCCGACCCGGACCGCCTCGGCGCCGCGTTCGGCGTCCCCCTGGGCGGTGAGGGCCAGCACGGCCTGGCGCGGGGCCAGCCGCAGCACTTGGCGCAGGGTGGCCAGCTCGTCGGCGGTCCCGTCCGCGGTGGGCAGGGCGAGGTCCAGCAGGATGCACTGGACGTCCGGGGTGAGCAGGCGCTCGGCCTCGGTGAGGTTGCGGGCCGTGCGGATACGGACCGGCTTGCCGGAGGCGGAGGTCATCTCCGCCACGTCCGGCATGGACAGCGAACCGGCCGGGTCGTTCTCGATGACCAGCAGAGTCAGCCCGCCGTCAGGCAGTGCGGCGGTCCGCTCCGCGGGCCGCGGCACGGATACGGGCATCATCGTCGTTTTTCCTTTCCCTCCCCCCGAGGGCGGCGCCGCGTTTCGGGGCGGCACCGGACGTGACCCTAGCGGGCGGGCGCGGGCCAACGGAATGGTACGGAGCCACCCGCCTCTGTCATATGCCGTCGCCAAAGGCGCTTTTGGGGCAGCAGAGGATAAAGCCGGGCATGACCAAGGTCACGCCCCAGGCGGGTGTTCGTGGACCGGGTGAGAGTGCGGTCACGTCTGCCACGTCACACCGTCACAGCACACCCACCGGGCACGGCCGGACCGTCCGCCGGCCAGTCCGTCGGCCAGTCCGTCAGCCCGGCCGGACCACGCCCAGGATCGGCATCGAGCCGGCCCCGGCCAGCGTCACCTGCCGGCCCGGCCGGGGAGCGTGCACGATGGTGCCGTTGCCCACATACATCGCCACATGGCTGGCGTCCTGGAAGTAAATGATCAGGTCGCCGGGGCGCATGTCCTTCAGGTCCACCTTGGGCAGCTGCTGCCACTGCTCCTGCGAGGTACGGGGTATCGGGTGGCCGGCCGACGCCCAGGCGGTGGAGGTGAGCCCGGAGCAGTCATAGGTCTGGGGCCCCACCGCGCCCCAGACGTAGTCCTTGCCTATCTGCGCGGTGGCGAACTCCACCGCCCGCCGGCCCGCCGGGGAGGCCGCGTCCAGGCCCTTGAGGTCCAGGCCCTTGAGCGGGTCGGAGGCCAGCCACTGGCGCTGCGCCTGGCGGGCCTGGTCCTCCTCCAGCTTGCGCAGCCGCTCCTTCTCCTGGGCGGCCAGCTT
This sequence comes from Streptomyces sp. NPDC052396, assembly GCF_044593195.1. Classification (NCBI taxonomy): domain Bacteria; kingdom Bacillati; phylum Actinomycetota; class Actinomycetes; order Kitasatosporales; family Streptomycetaceae; genus Streptomyces; species Streptomyces sp. NPDC052396. The sequence continues at coordinate 38,281 of NZ_JBIUAW010000006.1, read as the reverse complement.
GGACTCCAGGTCCTGGGCGGCCTTCAGCTTGGCCTCGATGTCCTTCTTGGCGTCCGCCTTTTTCTTCTTCTCGGCGTCCAGCAGCTTCCAGCGCTCGCCGGCCGCCTTGGCATAGCCGTCCAGCTCGTACTTGGCCGTCCGGGCCTCGGCCAGCAGCAGCCGGGTGGCCTCCTGGCCGTTGTGGGTGGTCACCAGGCCTTCGAGGAACGCCTCCGGGGAGTCGGCGAGCAGCAGCCGGGCCTGCGGGGGCATCCCGCCCTCGCGGTACTGGGCCCGGGCCAGGGCGCCGATCTGGTTCTGCAGGGTGTCCACCCGGTGCTGGGCGTCGGCCACCTTCTTGGTCAGCTCGGTGACGTTCTTCTGCTGCAGCCGGGTCTGCTCATCCGCCGCGTTATAGGCGTCGGTGGCCGACTCGGCCTGCCGGTAGAGGGTCTCCACCTGGCTGTGGACCTCTTCCAGCCGGCGCTGCTCGGCGCTCTTGGCCGGCTGCTCCGGAGGCGTCGGGTCGGCCCAGGCGACGGCCGGGGCGGCCAGCGTGGTCAGCGCGCAGACCAGCGCCGTCGCGGTCAGTAGCCGTCTGCCGCGCGCCGCGCGCGCGCCGCGGGACCTGCCCGTCCCGCCGTGCCCGGCGCCAGCTCCGGCCGTCCCGCCCGCAAGCGCGGCGTCCTCTCCGATCCACCCCACCGGAAACCTCCGCGACTCGTCCCCCGCGCCATCACTTATCGCCACGCAAGGACCGGATCGTGTCACGGCCACGGCGAAACCGACAGAGATCTGCGTCACAATTCCCGGAGTTCACCGGGCAGCCGGGGCGGCCACCACACCGACCGACGAGGTTCACCCCCAGTTCACCTCACCCCATCGACCCCTTCACCTGATCTGCTTAATTTCGGCCGTAGTCAGTCAAGGACCTCTCGCACGCCGCCCCAGCGGCGGCCTCTGGAAGGAACACCAGAAAGTGAAGCTTCAGCGCAAGAACCGGCTCCGGGCCGTCGCTCTCGGCGCCATCGCCGTCTCCAGCGCCCTGGTCCTCACGGCGTGCGGCTCCGACAACAACAGCGACAACGGCAGCGGGGGCAACGGCTCCACCAAGGCCGCCGGCAAGATCAAGTGCGAGGGCAAGGGCCAGCTGCTGGCCTCCGGCTCGTCCGCGCAGAAGAACGCCATGGACCTGTGGGTGAAGAACTTCACCCAGGCCTGCCCGGACATCCAGATCAACTACAAGGCCACCGGATCCGGCGCCGGCATCCAGGAGTTCCTCTCCGGCAAGACCGCCTTCGCCGGCTCCGACTCCCCGCTGAAGCCGGAGGAGGTCACCAAGTCCAAGGACGTGGTCAAGGGCGGCCAGGGCATCGACCTGCCCATGGTGGGCGGCCCCATCGCCATCGGCTACAACGTCCCGGGCGTGGACAGCCTGGTGCTGGACGCCGACACCCTCGCCAAGATCTTCGACGGCAAGATCGAGAAGTGGAACGACCCGGCGATCGCCAAGCTCAACTCCGGCGCCAAGCTCCCCGATCTGAAGATCCAGCCCTTCCACCGCTCCGATGAGTCGGGCACCACCGACAACTTCACCAAGTACCTCAAGGCGGCGGCCGGCAGCTCCTGGTCCTACGCCCCCGCCAAGGCGTGGCCGGTCAAGGGCGGCCAGTCCGCGGACGGTTCGGCCGGAGTCTCCTCCCAGGTCAACCAGACCAAGGGCGCCATCTCCTACTTCGAGCTGTCCTACGCCACCGCCAACAACATCCACACGGTGAAGCTCAACACCGGAGCCTCCACCCCGGTCGAGGCCACCAGCGACAACGCCTCCAAGGCCATCGCCGAGGCGAAGATCGTGGGCACCGGCAAGGACCTCTCCCTGAAGCTCAACTACAACACCAAGGCCGAGGGCGCCTACCCGCTCACCCTGGTCACCTACGAGGTCATCGGCGACAAGGGCAACAAGTCGGACACCCTCCCGGCCGCCAAGTCCTTCCTCACCTACATCGCCAGTGAGGACGGCCAGTCGGTGCTCAAGGGCCTGGGCTACGCCCCGCTGCCCGCCGAGATCGCCCAGAAGGTCCGCGAGAACATCGCCGGCCTCTCCTGACCTCCTGACCCGAGTGCGGCCCGTCCCGGCGACGGGCCGCACCATCCGGTGCACCGCCGCGCCGGAGCCGGGCCGGCGCCCGGCTCCGCAGACCGGAGACTCCCGTGGATGACATGGACATAAGCCCCGAACCTCCAGCCCCGCCCCTCAAGACCGCCAAGCCCGCCTCCCGGATCGGCGACCGGATCTTCCTCGGTCTCTCCCGAGGCTCCGGAGTGCTGCTGCTGGTGATCATGGCCGCCATAGCGGCCTTCCTCACGGTCCGCGCCGCCAGCGCCATCTCCAAGGACCACGGCAACTTCCTCACCACCTTCGAGTGGCACGCCAACGACACCACGCCGGTCTTCGGCATCGCGGTGCTGGCCTTCGGCACCGTGGTCAGCTCGCTGATCGCGATGCTGATCGCCGTCCCGGTCGCCATCGGCATCGCGCTGTTCATCACCCACTACGCGCCGCGCAAGCTGGCCGCCCCGCTGTCGTATGTCATCGACCTGCTGGCCGCGGTGCCGTCCATCGTCTACGGCCTGTGGGGCGCGCTGTTCCTGGTGCCGCATCTGACCGGCCTCTACACCTGGCTGAACGACTGGTTCGGCTGGACCGGGGTGCTCTCCTACAACGGCGGCGCCGCGCGCTCGCTGCTGACCATCGGCATCCTGCTGGCGATCATGATCCTGCCGATCGTCACCAGCGTCAGCCGCGAGGTCTTCCGCCAGGTCCCGCGGATCCACGAGGAGGCCGCGCTGGCCCTGGGCGCCACCCGCTGGGAGGTCATCCGGATGTCCGTGCTGCCCTTCGGCCGCTCCGGCGTGATCAGCGCCTCCATGCTCGGCCTGGGCCGGGCGCTGGGCGAGACCATGGCCGTGGCGACCGTGCTGTCCCCCAGCTTCCTGATCTCCAAGAGCCTGCTCGACCCGGGCGGCGGCACCTTCGCCCAGAACATCGCCAGTTCCTTCAAGGAGTCCGGTGACATGGGCAAGGACGCGCTGATCGCCTCCGGCCTGGTCCTGTTCGTCCTGACCCTGCTGGTCAACGGCGCCGCCCGGCTGATCATCGCGCGCCGCAAGGAGTACACGGCATGAGCGACATGACGATCGGCCAGCCCATGGCCGCCGACCTCGCGCCCCTGCCCGCGGTCAGCCTGCACCGTCCCCGGCTGCCCCGCTGGGCCCCCGCGGCCCTGGCGGTCGGCGCCATCGCGGTGGCCACCGCCATCGGCCTGGCCGCCGGACTGGGCAACAAGGTCCAGTGGGGCCTGATCGCCGGAGCCCTCTTCATCGTCGCCACCTACGCGGTGACCGCCTTTGTGGAGGGCCGCCGGCAGGCCAAGGACCGGCTGGCCACCAGCCTGGTCTGGGCCTGCTTCCTGCTGGCCGTGGTCCCCCTGGTCTCGCTGATCTGGGAGACCGTCGACCGCGGCAGCAAGGTGCTGGACGGGCGCTTCCTCAGCCACTCCATGGCCGGAGTGCTCACCATCCAGCCCGGCGGCGGCGTCTACCACGCCATCATCGGCACCCTGGAACAGGTCGGCCTGGCCACCGCCATCGCCGCCCCCATCGGCCTGCTGACCGCCGTCTACCTGGTGGAGTACGGGCGGGGCAAGCTGGCCAAGGCGGTCACCTTCTTCGTGGACGTGATGACCGGCATCCCGTCGATCGTGGCCGGCCTGTTCGTCCTCAGCTTCTGGATCATCATGCTGGACTTCAGCTACTCCGGCTTCGCCGGATCGATGGCGCTGGCCATCCTGATGATGCCGGTGGTGGTCCGGTCCACCGAGGAGATGCTGAAGCTGGTCCCCAACGAGCTGCGCGAGGCCTCGCTGGCGCTGGGCGTGCCCAAGTGGCGCACCATCCTCAAGGTGGTGCTGCCCACCGCGATCGGCGGCATCGCCACCGGCGTGATGCTGGCCGTCGCCCGCATCGCCGGCGAGACCGCGCCGATCGTGCTGCTGGTCTTCGGCTCCCAGATGATCAACACCGATCCCTTCAACGGGGCCCAGTCCTCGCTGCCGTACTACATCTACGAGCAGTGGGCGGCCGGCAACGCGGCCAGCTACGACCGCGCCTGGGCGGCGGCCCTGGTGCTGATCGCCTTCGTCATGATCCTCAACCTGGTCGCCCGCGGCATCGCCCGCTGGAAGGCCCCCAAGTCCGGCCGCTGACGGCGGTTTTACGAAAGAGCAGTGATCCCCATGGCCAAGCGAATCGACGTCAGCGGCCTCTCCGCCTACTACGGCAGCCACAAGGCCATCGACGACATCTCGATGACCGTCGAGCCCCGCTCGGTGACCGCCTTCATCGGCCCCTCCGGCTGCGGCAAGTCCACCTTCCTGCGCACCCTCAACCGTATGCACGAGGTCACCCCCGGCGGCCGGGTGGAGGGCAAGGTGCTGCTGGACGAGGAGAACCTCTACGGCCAGGGCGTGGACCCGGTCTCGGTGCGCCGGGTGGTCGGCATGGTCTTCCAGCGGCCCAACCCCTTCCCCACCATGTCCATCTACGAGAACGTGGCGGCCGGCATCCGCCTCAACGGCGGCCGGGTGCGCAAGTCCGAGCTGGACGGCATCGTGGAGAAGTCCCTCAAGGGCGCCAACCTCTGGAACGAGGTCAAGGACCGCCTGGACAAGCCGGGTGCCGGACTCTCCGGCGGCCAGCAGCAGCGGCTGTGCATCGCCCGGGCCATCGCCGTGGAGCCCCAGGTGCTGCTGATGGACGAGCCCTGCTCGGCGCTCGACCCGATCTCCACCCTCGCCGTCGAGGACCTGATCGGCGAGCTCAAGGAGCGGTTCACGATCGTCATCGTGACGCACAACATGCAGCAGGCGGCCCGGGTCTCGGACCGCACCGCCTTCTTCAACCTGGCCGGGGTCGGCCAGCCCGGCAAGCTGGTCGAGATCGACGACACGGCGCGGATCTTCTCCAACCCCTCGGTCCAGGCCACCGAGGACTACATCTCCGGACGCTTCGGCTGACCAGGGCTCGTCTCACGGCGCTGCTTGGCGGTGCCGCCGCGAGACGAAGGGCCCGCCCCTGGGGCGCAGGGGCGGGCCCGTTCTCGTGCTCGGCGGCAGGTCGGCCGAAGGCGGATCAGCCGAAGGCCAGCTTCCCCACCCAGTAGACCAGCGCGGCGACCCCCGCCGCGGCCGGCATGGTGATGAACCAGCCCAGGATGATGTTCTTGGCGACACCCCAGCGCACCGCGTTGACCCGCTTGGTCGCCCCGACGCCCATGATCGCCGAGGTGATCACATGCGTGGTGGAGATCGGCGCCTTGAACATAAAGGCGGTGGTGAACATGACGGCCGCGCCCGTGGTCTCGGCCGCGAAGCCCTGCGGCGGGTCCAGCTCGATGATCCGCCGGCCCAGCGTCCGCATGATCCGCCAGCCGCCCGCGTAGGTGCCCAGCGAGAGCATCAGCGCGGAGACCAGCTTGACCCAGACCGGAATGGGATCGCCCTGGCTCTCCACACCGCCGATGACCAGGGCCATCACCACGACACCCATGGTCTTCTGGGCGTCCTGGAGGCCATGGCCGAGCGCCATGCCCGCCGCGGAGACGGTCTGCGCGATCCGGAAGCCGCGCTTGGCCTTGTGCGGGTTGGCCCGGCGGAACAGCCACAGCAGGGCGACCATGACGAAGTAGCCGAGGACCAGGCCCACCAGCGGCGAGAGGAACATCGGCAGCACGACCTTGTCCCAGACGCCCGACCAGTGAACGGTCGTCGACCCGGCGAGCGCGGCGCCGACCAGGCCGCCGAACAGCGCGTGGCTGGACGACGACGGCAGGCCGAAGTACCAGGTGACCAGGTTCCAGACCACCGCACCGATCAGCGCGGAGAACAGGATCAGCATCCCCTGATTGCCGGTGGGCGTCGCGATCAGGCCCTCACTGACCGTCTTGGCGACCCCGCTGCCCAGGAAGGCACCGGCGAGATTCATCACTGCCGCCATGGCCAAGGCCGCACGCGGGGTCAGCGCCCGCGTCGACACCGAGGTCGCGATGGCGTTGGCGGAGTCATGGAAGCCGTTGGTATAGGCGAAGCCGAGCGCGACCGCGATGGTCACGACAAGCGCAAACGTATCCACCGGGGGTCAGGACTCCTTGACCGCGATGGTCTCGACCGTATTGGCGACGTGCTCGAAAGCGTCCGCCGCCTCCTCCAGCACATCCACGATCTGCTTGAGCTTGAGCACCTCGATGGCGTCGTACTTGCCATTGAAGAGCTGCGCGAGGAGCTTGCGGTGGATCTGGTCCGCCTGGTTCTCCAGCCGGTTGACCTCGATCCAGTACTCCGTGAGATTCGTCATGGTGCGCAGGTTGGGCATGGCCTCGGCGGTCAGCTCCGCGGCCCGTGCCAGCACCTCGATCTGCTGTTCCACGCCCTTGGGCAGGTCCTCGATCTGGTAGAGAACCACCAGGTCGACGGCCTCTTCCATGAAGTCCATGATGTCGTCGAGCGAGGACGCGAGGGCATAGATGTCCTCACGGTCGAACGGCGTGATGAAAGAGGAGTTCAGCTGGTGGAAGATCGCGTGCGTCGCGTCATCCCCGGCGTGCTCCGCTGCCCGCATCCGCTCGGCGATCTCGGCCCGGCCGGACGAGTCCGCACCGAGCATTTCCATCAGGAGCTTGGAGCCCGTGACGATGTTGTCCGCGGACGCGGCGAACATGTCGTAGAAGCTCGTCTCCCTGGGGGTCAGACGAAAGCGCACGTGGGATCCTCGGGGTGCAGCGGATTCGGTCTCGTTGATGCTAGGCGCATCATCGGGCCACAGCTAACTGGCATTCCCTCAGTGTCGCCCATCGGGCACAGTGCTGGGGAAACCGGTACCGCCCCCGGTCATGAATTCCAGTACGCTATACCCCATAGGGGTATTCCGGTGAGGTATAAGGGCGCGTTGCCGCGCGGAACACGGAGGGTGCCATGACCACCACGGAGACCGCCGACGGCGGCACGGGCGCCTGCCACGGCCAGGACGCCCCCACCCACACCGGCCCGCATGGCTACAGCCATGACAAGGAAGCGCACCTCAAGCGGCTGCGCCGCATCGAGGGGCAGATCCGCGGCCTGCAGCGCATGGTCGAGGAAGACGTCTACTGCATAGACATACTCACCCAGGTCTCGGCGGGCACCAAGGCCCTGCAGTCCTTCGCGCTCCAGCTGCTCCAGGAACACCTGCGGCACTGCGTGGCCGACGCCGCGATCAAGGGCGGGGACGAGATCGACGCCAAGGTCGCCGAGGCGACGGCCGCGGTGGCGCGGCTGCTGCGCTCCTAGCCCCGGTAAGGGGCGCGGGGCGGCTCTCCCATGCGACCGAACCGCCCCGCACCCCCAGGGGCGTCCTCGCACCACTGGGCCGGACGCCCCGTTCAGCCCTCCGCCGCACCCTCACCTGACCGCCGGAGCCGGACCACCCGGAGCACCTCATCGATACGGTCCGGGCTGAGCCGCTCCTCCTGCGCGCTGGACGCGGCGATCATCAACTCCCCGTAGAGATCGATCTCGATGAGGGCCACGGGATCCGGTCCGCCCGACGAACCGCGTCGCGAAACCACGTGATTCACCTCCTCGGGTCTTGCGTTCCCGCCTCCAGGTTAGGGATCGGCACAGACTCCGCGCATGGCACAGAAGGACCATTTCCATGGCCAACTACGCTGCCCCGCGCTATTTCTGCGGCGCCGCGACCCTTCCCGCATAGATATCTCCGGGAACCGGCAGCCGAACGTCCGGCCGTACCGCCCCGAAAGAGACCAGTTCCACGGTGGACATCACCGTTCCCGGCAGCGCCCTGCCCCGTGCGTCACGGTTGCGCACCCGGAACCGGTAGCGCAACACCCGGGCCCGGCCCCGCTCGTCAAGGCAGGCGTCAAAGGCCACCGTGCCACCGGAGAACCCCTTCGCGGCCGCCAGCAGCACCGCCCGGTCCCGCGCCGGGGCCCGCCGGGCCGCGTCCCTCAGATCCACCGTCCCCCAGTAGTGGCGCACCCGCACCCCGTCCACGCCCTCGTCCCGGAGATATGCCACCTCCCTTGCCCCGGCCAGCAGTTCGGCCGCCGCCAGCGGATCGGTGGCCCCGCTGGTGAGCAGGTCCCCGTCGCGCAGCGCCCCGGTCTCCAGCCGGACCCACTTGTCGGCGGGCACCCCGGCACCCCGGTTCTTCATATACAGCGCCCCGGGGATGAACACCTCGGTGACGGGCCGGTGTTCGACCGTTCCCGCCGCGTCCCCCGGCGCCAGCACCGTCAACTGCCCTGCCGGGCGGGCGAAGTCATAGACCCCGGTGCCCCGGATGGTCAGCCGGGTGCCGCCGCTCACCGTTTCCATGGAGGTGCGCACCCATGCTCCGCCGGCCTTGGCCAGGACGGCCGGCACCGCCCGTACCGCCGCCAGGGCCCGGGCCGGATCCTCGGCGCTGCCCGTCAACTCCGCCGAACCCGCGCCCCCGTCCCGCTCCCCCGGCAGCGCGCAGCCACCCAGCAGCACCCCCAGGGCCACCGTGGCCGCGACCCGACCCCGTCCATGACCCCGCACCGCCATCAGCCCTCAGCCCCTGCCGAAATCCCGTGAGAACCCATGAGAATTCGCGAAAACCCGCCAACTCATGCGAATCACCAGAACCACCATGAACCCGCCGGTTCAACGACCGTGCGCACACCGCCGTCACGGCCGGGTAGCGTGGGGGCCATGGCCGAGCCATCGCCCGCTCACCTCCCCGCGGGCCACCACATCAGCACCACCGAGCGCGGTCCTTTCTGCACGGCCCGCTGCACCTGCGGCTGGTACGGCCCGGCCCGGCGGGCCCGTTCACTGGCCCGTGCCGACGCCGACGCCCACCGCGCGCAGCTCGGACACTGACCGCGACCCACCCCTTGGGCCATGAATGCCCAGGGGTGCCAAGGGCGCCAACGGAACCAACGGAACCAACCCCCCGTTCCCGGGCATCTCAGTGATCAACAAGCCGGGGATCACCGTTCCATTGGGGGCACGCATGTCCATATCCAGGCCGTCCATATCCAGGCCGTCCGCACCCAAGCCGTCCATCAACCGCCGCACCCTGCTGACGGCCGCCACCGGCCTGGCGGTCACCGGCACCTGGGCCACCGGAACCCCGGCCACCGCCGCGCCCTCCGCCAAGACCCCCACTCCCAGGACCACCACCCCCAAGGCCGCCGACTGGACCGCCCTGGGCAAGGGCCTGGCCGGCGGCCTGATCCGGCCCGGCGACGCCGACTACGCCACCGCCCGCCAGCTCTACAACACCCGCTTCGACGGCCAGCGGCCGGCCGGCATCGCCTATGTCCAGGGCACCGGCGACATCGCCTCCTGCCTGGCCTTCGCCCGCCGCTACAAGGTACCGGTCGCCATCCGCAACGGCGGCCACAGCTACGCCGGTTGGTCCGGCGGCACGGACCGACTGATCATTGACGTCTCCCGGCTGAAGACCGTGCGCACCCCCTCCGCCACCACCGCCGTCGTGGGCGCCGGCGCCAAACTCATCGATGTCTACACCGGCCTGGCCGGGCATGGCGTGACCATCCCCGGCGGCTCCTGCCCCACCGTGGGCGTCTCCGGCCTCACCCTGGGCGGCGGTCACGGCGTGCTCTCCCGCGCCTTCGGCCTGGCCTGCGACAGCCTGACCGGCGCCACCCTGGTCACCGCCGACGGCAAGACCGTGGACTGTGACGCCAAGAACCACGCCGACCTCTTCTGGGCCCTGCGCGGCGCCGGCAACGGCAACTTCGGCGTGGTCACCGAACTGCGGTTCCGTACCCACCGGGTGGGCGAGGGCGTCAGCGCCTATGTCAGCTGGCCCTGGTCCAAGGCGGCCGAGGTGCTGCGCGCCTGGCAGGAGTGGGGGCCCAGCCAGCCGGACGCCGTGTGGTCCGCCTGCGACCTGTCCGCGAGCGCCGGCGGCACCCCGCACATATCCGTGGCCGCCTTCAGCCTGGGCTCCCAGGGCGAACTGGCCAACGCCATGGACAAACTGGTGAGCAAGGTCGGCGGCACCAAGGCGAAGGTCTCCCTGCACCGCCGCTCCTACCTGGACAGCATGCGCGCCTACGCCGGCTGCTCGGACAAGACCCTGGCCCAGAGCCACCTCCCGGGCCGCACCCCCGGCCGCGACCGCTCCGGACAGCTGGACCGCGAAACCTATGCGGCCCGCTCCGACTTCTACGACCGCTCCCTCAACTCAGCGGGCACCCGCGCGCTGTTGGACCAGCTGGAACGATTCAGCCGACAGGGCGGCAGTGGCGGCGCCTCGGTCCAGCTCACCGCGCTCGGCGGCGCCGTCAACCGGGTCAAGCCGCTGGACACCGCCTTCGTCCACCGCCGTTCCCGCTTCCTGGCCCAGTACCTGACCTCCTGGTCCGCCGCGAGGTCCGGCACCACCCAGACCGCCTGGCTGGACGGCATCCAGTCGGCCATGCGGCGCCACGCCTCCGGCGCCGCCTACCAGAACTACACCGACCCCACCCTGAAGAACTGGCGCACCGCGTACTACGGGGACGCGGCCGACCGGCTCACCAAGCTCAAGCGGCAGTACGACCCCAGCCGCGTCTTCGACTTCCCCCAGGCCCTCTGAGCGATGCGGTACCGCGCGCCCCATCAGGGGCGCGGGGCAGCCGCCCTATGCGGCTCCGCCGCGTGAGCGCGACCAGCCACAGACGGCCCGCGGCAACCCAACCTCACGGCCGGCGCGGCGATCCCGCTACGCCGCCAGCCCGTTGTCTTGGTGCCGGGAACGCGCCGCGTCCACCGCACCATCCGCCTCCGGTACGGACAGCCGCGCCGGCCGCCGCCGGGAGCGCACCAGCGGGGCGGCCCTGGACACACCGATCCGCCGTACCACCGGGGTGAGCAGCATCATCGCCACCGGTGCGAGCAGCAGCACCACCGCGGTGCCCAGGGCCAGTCCGCCGATCACATCCGTGGGGTAGTGCACCCCCATGAACACCCGGCAGAAGGCTTCCAGGAACGCCAGGCCGATGCCGATCAGCCCATACCTGCGGTGTGCGACAAACAGGCCCACGCCCAGCGCCATGGTTAAGGTGGCGTGGTCGCTGACGAAGGAGAAGTCGGTCTTTCCCTTCACCAGGAGGTCCAGCCCCTGGTGTTGCAGAGCGGGGCGGGGCCGCCGTACGAAGTCCCGGATCGGCATATTGACCAGCAGCGCCAGCCCCGCGGCCAGCGGCGCCCACAGCAGGGCCGCCATGCCCGAGGCCGAGTCCCGGTCGCGCCGTACGCTCCACCAGGCGACGGCCATCAGCACGGCCATGCCCAGCACGATCCCGTACTCGCCGACAAAGGCCATGGTGTGGTCGAACCAGCCGGGGGCGTCCTTGGCCAGGCCGTTGATGTCATAGAGCAGGCTGACATCCGGATTGGCGCCGCTGGAGCCGCCGCCGGCCTCCGCCAGGGGAAAGCCCATCATCGCTCCGGGCATATGCGTGGCCCCTATCTGTCGCCTGTCACCTAATGCAGCTGTCCGACCCCCGTGGTCCATGCACCCGTCCATGCGACGGGCACGGTCCAACCACCCCATGGAACGCGCCGCTCCCACCCGGCGTTCCACTCTCCACTCAATGATCACCAGGACGTTATCCAAGGGTGACCAGGGACGGAACGGCGCGGCCCGGGGTTCATACGCTGTTCGGTTTGGGCAACGCCTTCGCCCCCGCATCGGTCACACGAGTGGCACCGATGTAGTCCGGTGTGTCGATTTTGTCGAACCGGATCACGGCCCCCGGATGCGGCGCGTTGATCATGTATCCCCCGCCGACATACAGACCCACATGGTGAATGCTGCGCGGGTCGTTGAGATCGTTCGCGAAGAAGACCAGGTCCCCCGGCATCAGTTCGTCACGCTTGGGGTGCGGCCCGGCATTCCACTGGTCGTTGGCCACCCGCGGCAGCTCGATCCCGACCGAGGCATAGGACGCCTTGGTCAGCCCCGAGCAGTCAAAGCGCCCGTTGTCCTCCTTGCCGCCCTCGCCGCCCCACAGATACGGCTTGCCCAGCTGCTCCTGGGCGAAGTAGATGGCCCCGGCCGCCTGTTGCGAGGGCGCCACCCGGCCCACCGGGCGGGCGAAGGACTTCTCCAGGCTCCTGATGTCCTTCACATAGCCCTGGGTCTCACTGATGGCGGGCACCCCGCCGGCGCTGATGACGCGATACGCGCCCGCGTTGTACGCGGCGAGCATGTTGTTGGTGGCGTCACCGGGAACACCCTTGACGTCCTTGGCGAGCGCACAGTCATAGGTGGCCGCGGACGCGATGGCATCCGCGGGGTTCCAGATGTCTGGTTTGCCGGTTCCGGTGGCGCTGACGCCGTATTGGGCCCAGGTTTCGGGGATGAACTGGGCGAGGCCGAGCGCTCCGGCGCGGCTCTGCGCCTTGGGGTCCCAGCTGCTCTCGGTGTACAACTGCGCGGCCAGCAGCGGCGGGCTGATGGCGGGGCAGAGGTTGCCCCATTTCTCTATCATCGGCTGGTACTCGGCCGGTGCCGCGCCCTTGGCCAGCCCGAGATTGCCGACGCCCAGCCCGCCTCCCATGTTCGCCGCGATCATGTAGGTGGCGAACAGGAGCAGCGCAACGAACGACGCCACCGCGCCGACGCCGATCCCTCCGACAACCCACACTTTGCGCACTGCTCAACCATCCCCCAAGGAGAGCGAGTTCACTCGCCATTTCCAGGTATCGACGCGTTCCGCTACTTCGCCACGAAGCCGTCGCAGCCGATGGAGGCGTAGTCCTTCGGGCCCTTGACGTGGAAGTAGAGGACCGTCCAGTTGCCCGGGTCACGACTGAGCGGTGGGGCGGCCTGGTCCGTTTTGCCGTCGGTGACCCGCTGGAAGTCCTGGGGATACCTGAGGTTGACGAACTCCCGGGGGTCCCTGGCGAAGAGGTCCACCGGCTTGCTGGTCCAGCCGATGCCGAGGTTGGGCGAGCCCAGCCAGGGTTTGCCGGTGGCGGGGTCGAGGGCGTGCCATGACTTCACGGCCACCGCGACGTAGTACGGCCTCGGCAGTTTGCCAAGGTCCATCTTCAGCCGGAACGAAACCGTCGCCTTGTCGGAGGTCAGCGCGCCGGACGCATCACGGTCGCCGTCAACGCCCATCTGGAAGAGGTCGGCCCGCTCCTCCGGCGGCATGCTGCACTGGCCGTCGCGCAGGTCGACCGCTCCCTGCCGGGGCTGCCAGAAGTCCCGGTTGACGTCCTTCTGCTCGATGTACTGGGGAATCGGCTCGGCAGCATCAACGGGCGACGGGCCGGACGTGGACGGGCCCGACGAAGCCGTAGCGGCCCCGGTCGCCTTAACACCGGGCGTTCGCCCGGCCGTTGTGGGGACGGCGCCGCGCGCCGCGCCACCCGCCGACGCCGACGCCTGCCCGTCCCCCTTGTGATCCGGCCGCAAGACCACCAACCCCACCAGCACCCCCAACACCACGGACGCCGCCCCAACCCCCAGCAGCAATCCCCGACGTGAGCGGCGAGGGGCGGCGGCCTGCGGCGACGCGGTACCGGAAGATCCGGGCGTACCCGGAACACCAGCCGTCCCCGGCGCCAGCGTAGGAATGTACCCGGCCCCCGGAGCGACGGGTCCACCCCCGAGCTCCGTCCCATGCCCCGGCGGCACCAGCCCCGCCGCCCTGGCTGCCGCCAGATCCGCCGGCGCCCGCTCACCCAGCAAGGTCAGCGCCCCGTACGCCGGATCGTCCGCCAGCGCCGAAGCGACCCCGCAGCGTTCGATGATCCGCGCCGGATCCGGCCGGCGCTCCGGATCAGCCGCCACACAGTCCTCGATCAGCGCGGCCAACTCCGGGGCCACACCGTCCACATCAATGCTGTCGTGCACCACCCGATAGGTGACGGACTCCAGCGAGCCCTCGCCATACGGGGGCCGCCCCGTCGCCGCGCAGGCCATCGTCGCGCCCAGCGCGAACACATCCGCCGCCGGGCCGACCTCATTACGGGTGATGACCTCCGGCGCCGCATACCCAGGCGTACCCGGCGCGGTCCCCAGCTGGGTCAGCGCGGTCTGCTCGGCGGTTCGCGCGATCCCGAAGTCGATCAGCTTGGGCCCGCCCGGCGCCAGCATCACATTGTGCGGCTTCAAGTCGCGGTGGGTGACGCCAAAACCGTGCACCTGGGCCAGCGCCTCCGCCAGCGCCGCGAACAGCCGGAAGCAGGTCTCCGCCGGGAGCGGACCCCGAAGGGCCAGCGCCTGACTCAGGGTTGGACCCGGTACATACTCCGTGGCCAGCCAGTAGGGGGCCGCCGCCAGCGAGGCATCCACCACCTGCGCGGTGTACGCACCGTGCACCGCACGCGCCGTCTCGACCTCCCGCCGAAACCGCGTCAACGCCTCCTGGGACTGGGCGAAATCATCCCGGATCACCTTGATGGCGAGCTGCAGTCCGCCCGGCGACCGCCCCAGATACACCTGCCCCATACCGCCCGAACCCAGCCGGGCCAGCACGGTATGGGCACCTATTCGGGCCGGATCTTGGGGACGAAGCGCTTCCACAGGCCCTGACTGTGCCACACACCAGCGTCATTCACCGCCGCAGCCCCCTTGAACCTGACGCCGCGTAAGCCTGCAAGGTAGGGCGTATGCACACCTCCTGGAAGGTCGGCCCGCTCGCCCAGGCCAGCGGGCTGACCGTACGCACCCTGCACCACTGGGACGCCATCGGCCTCCTGAGCCCCTCCCGGCGCACCACCGGCGGACACCGCGAGTACACCGAGGCCGACCTCATCCGCCTCTACCAGGTGCTGGCCCTGCGCAGCCTGGGCCTGAGCCTGGAGACCATCGCGACCTGCCTGGACTCCGGTGTCGATCCGGTACGGCTGATCCAGGACCACCTGACCAGGGTCCAGGAGACGGCCAACGCACTTGACCTGCTGCGTACCCGGCTCACCACCCTGCTGGACGCGCTCTCCGCCGGCCACGCCCCCGACACCGATGCCCTGCTCAACGCCCTGCGCGCCATCGGCTCGGCCACCCCACAGGCCGAAGGCGCGCTCCAGGAGCAGCTGGCGGACGACCAGATCGAGGTACTGCGCACCAGGGCCGCCTCCCTGGGCCCCGCGCTGCACTACCTGCTGGAGGTCGAATGGCCGGAGCTCTACCGCCGCGCCGACCGGCTGCGCACCGAGGGCGCCGGCCCCACCGACCGCCGGGTCCAGCGGCTGGTATCCCGCATGGACGAGCTGAGCACCCTCCTCACCGGTGGTGACCAGGCAATCTCCCAGGGGGTCCGCGCAGCCTGGCGTGCGGAGCCGGCCGCCATGTCCGGTGACCCGGCACCGGCTACCGACAACTGGTCCACCCTGGCCGACTACCTGGACACCGCCCGAAAGGCCCGCTCATGACCCGTTACGCCCGTGCCGTCATCGCCCTGGGCACCACCTTGCCGTCCCTGCTCCTCGCCATCTGCCTGGGTTGCCCCCATGGAGCGCTCTTCGCGGTGCCCTTCGCCCTCGCCGGCTATGCGGTGTTCACCTATCTGCGGTTGCCGGCGGGGGAACGGCGACGTCGGCGGCCTGTCGTACAACGGTAGCCGGATCAAGGGCGGGTGGGATCCCTACTCCCCGCAGGGGCGTGCCCACCGACCGGCGGAAACCCGGCGTCCGACCCCGAGCCCAAACCCCGATCTCCCATCCAGGCCAACTCAGGGCCACTTCCGGGCCGTTCCCGGATGGCCGCCGATCCGCACTGCGTCAGGCTCTATTGCATGACCAGCGCACCCGCTCCCGCCAACTCCCCCCGCTTCCGCCGCAGTCGGCTTCCCGTGGCGGCGGCCGCCTGTGCCGCACTCACGGCGGTGACCCTGGGCACGGTCGCCACCCCGGCCCTGGCCTCCCCCGCCAACAAACCCGCAACCACAGCCACAGCCACAGCCAACTACAACGACACACTCCCACCCCTGAACCAAGACGCACTCCGGACGGCCATCTCCAGCGCCCCCACCCGGACCACGGCCATGCTGGCCCGAGTCAGCGGACCGGCCGGACACTGGACGGGCACCTTCGGCACGGCCGACGTATCCACCAAGGCACCGGTCCCGGTGGACGGCAGATTCCGGCTGGGCAGCGTCACCAAGGTCTTCATCGCCACCGTGATCCTCCAGCTGGCCGCCGAACACCGAGTGGATCTCGACCACCCGGTCCAGGACTACCTACCGGGCACCCTCCCCCCATCCCCAGCCATCAAGGTGCGCCAACTCCTCAACTACACCAGCGGCCTACCCGAGTTGACCCCGGACGACCTGCCCACCGACCCCAAGGGGATGGTCGAGCACCGCTTCGACGATCACCCCATGGCCCAGCTGGTCGCCATGGCAGTCAAACACTCCCCGCCTTACGCCCCCGGCACCGAGCAGCGTTACGGCTCCACCGGCTACTACGTGGCCGCCATGCTGATAGAGAAGCTGACCGGCCACAGCTACCAGCAGGAGATCACCCGCCGCATCCTGCGCCCGCTGCACCTGCGGCACACCACCGCCCCGCAGACGGACACCGCCATTCACGGCCCACACACCCACGGCTACCTGGCCGTTCCCCAGCCGGACGGCAGCATGGAACTGGCGGACGTCACCGAGCAGAACCCGGGCGCCGGCGGCCTGATCTCCACCACCGCCGACCTGGACCGCTTTCTGACCGCCCTGTTCCGAGGGCAACTGCTGCCCGCCGCCCAGCAGAAGGAACTGTTCACCGTTCCGGCCATAGCCGAGCAGCAGAACAGCAGCACACCCGCAGGCAAGCCCCGGATCGCCTACAGCGCGGGCCTGATGCGCATCACCCTGCCCAACGGGGTGACCGTCTGGGGCAAGACCGGCAGCACCTTTGGCTACACCGACGGCATGTTCGCCACTCGCGATCTGCAACGCCGCCTGGTCTACTCCTTCAACCCCATATCGGCCGGCGGCAATGACGCGGCCCTGGTCAACAAGACCGTCTCGGCCGCCTTCAGTTGATCCCCTGATCCGTTCAGCAGACGTAGGCGGGCCGGAGCAGCGACACCTGGCGCTGGGTGTCGGTGAAGCCCAGGGAGCGGTAGAGCCGGATGGCGTGGTAGCCGGGATCGGCGACGATCACCAGGGTGTGGACACCGGGCCTGGTCAACGCCCAGGCGCCGGCATGCCGGACCACGGCCCCGGCCAGCCCCCGGCGGCGGAACTCCGGATGGGTTTCCACGTTCTGGAAGCGAGCCAGTCCACCACCGTCACTGAACACGCCCGCCCCGGCCCGCATCCGGCCGTCCACAAAGGCCCCAAACCATGCGCCATGGCCGGCCTCGCAGATGCGCCGGTACTCGGCCAGCTTGCGGGTGAGGAAGGCGTGGTGCACGGCGAGGTGCGCCGACTCTTCCATGACGAAGCGGAGTTGGGCGGCCTGCCCCCAGTCCTGATCCCCGGACAGGGGGCGGATCTCCGCACCGGGCGGCTCGACCGGCGGCGGCAGGGCGCAGGCGGTCAGCACCGCGTCCTCCTGGAGGGTGAGGTCAAGCCGGGCCAGCTCTCCGGGGTCGAAGGTTTCGGCCCAGGCGGTGTCCACTCCGATGGCCCGGTGCGCGACGCCCGGAAACGCGGCCGCGAACTCCTCGGCCCAGTCAGCCGGTTCGCTCCCGGCGGGCGCCAGCAGGAAGTTACCCCACCAATAATCGGGGTTGCCCGGGGTGTGCACGGTGAGATGGGTGCCGTGATCGATGACGTGCGAGCCACCCATGGTGCGCAGCATCAGGTCGGTGCGGAAGCCAAGCGATTGGCAACGAGGTTCGATCACGGCCACCCAGGATCGCCGATCGGCTCTCGGTCCGCGCGGAGCTCGGCCAGCGTGCTCTCAATAGTGCGGATCACATACCTCGGCCGCCGGAAGACATCATCGCGGGTGAACCGGAGAATGCGCCGGATCTCCGGGCACCCTTCAAGTTCGTTGAACCGGAAGGTATCCGCTTGATGGGCTCCCCGGCTGCCATGCCATGCATACCCCTCCACCTCCACCACCAGCCCCACATCGGTGAACATAAAGTCAACCCTGCGCCTACGCCCGCTGCGGGTCCGCACTTCAACCTGGAGCGCCGGCCGTAGCCCTGCCCGGCGCATATGCAACCGCGCCATGGTCTCGGCCGGGGAACCGGAGTTGACCACGGTCATGGGCAGGAGCTCCAGCGCCGCCTTACGGTTCTGGCTTCGGCTACCTTCCAGCGCCACAGCCACTTCCTGCCGGCTCGCCAGTCCCTTGGCGAACACCGAATCAGCGGCGATCACGCCCTCGTCCGGTGGCAGAGTCCGCAGCAGGTCACAGGTGGTGCGGACAGCCGTGGTGACCCGCAGCCGATCGCGAACCGTCACTTCCTCCTCTCGCAGGGAGAGGGCATGGTACTTGTAACCCCGCAGCCGGGGCGCCCTTGTTGAGGGTGGTCCGGTCAGCTCAACGGAGCACGGGCGGATCAGTTCAATGCCGTGGGCGCTGGCGGCCGTGGTGTGGCTGGCGACCAGCCGGGGGTGCCTCAGCTGTATCGCCATGACCCGCATGCACAAGGTCACCGCTCGCCCCGGCTCAGCCCATGCGCCACGGTGCACCTGGGCCCAACCTGCCCCACGCAGCACATCCGCCGCGTCCTGCTTCCGCAGCCCCGCCGCGACGGCCTGCCTTGTAAGCACAACTCCACCTTGCTTGATGGCCAGTTGACGCAAGGGATGGTTGCGCGCAAATTCCCTGCCCTCAGCACACCGCATATCACCCAACCCCGCATCGCCCTGTGCATAACCCGCCCCGCGCTGTGGACAGTCATACGTATTGACGTCGTTTACCCGGGAGTAGGAAGAGGAGCCCGCCGGGAAAGTGACGCACTCACCGGGCCAGCCGGAACCACACCGCCTCGCCCGGACCCGGTCCGTGTTGGCAGACGCCCCAGTCGGTGGCGCATGCGCTGATGAGCAGCAGGCCGCGCCCGCTCTCCCCCCGCTCCGGGTACGGCCGGCCCATGCGGGGCGCGCCGGGCGCGTCATCGTGGACCAGGACCTGGAGTTCGCCGCCGGGTGCCCAGTCGGCGTGCAGGGTGACTGGTGCCGAACAGCCGCTGGTGCGGCAGGCGTTGATGGCGTTGGTCACCGCTTCGGAGGTGAGCAGCAGGGCGGTATCGGCCAGCTCCTCGCGGTGCGCGGCGGTGAGCGCGGTACGGACCGCTTCGCGTGCGGTGCGGACCCAGCGCGGGGCGGGTGGGAAGACGAGGGAGAAGTCGGGTCGGGCGGTGCGGCACATCGGCGGCTCCTGGCCGGTTGTGGTGGAGGGTTGCCTCGGCGAGTGCGGTGGCATTGCCGTGTCGCTGCGCGCGTGCGAACGGTGCGCTTCCGGCTTTGGGGGTGCCGGGGCGGTTCGTCTTCGACGGTAGAGACAACGGTTTATACGCTGCAACCCAATCGAGGGCGTTGCCCCCCATCGAGTGGCCCGGCCTGCTCCACGCTGGACAGAATGCTTTCGGTCGGACAGGAAGGGTTGGCATGGGCCTGCGCACGAACCCCAGTTACAGGCAACGCCGTTTGGGGCTTGAGCTGCGGCGCATGCGTGACGCCTGCGGCTTGTCCGCCGCCAAGGCAGGCGCCATCGTCGACATCAGTTCGGCACACATGAGCCACGTCGAAACGGGCCGAACAGGCATCCCAGAGGTGAAGCTACGGGCGCTGGCTTCCGCTTACGGTTGCAACAACGAAGGGTTCATCCGCGCCCTGATCACGATGGGCAAGGCCACG
The DNA here is from genome assembly GCF_044593195.1 of Streptomyces sp. NPDC052396. Lineage (NCBI taxonomy): Bacteria > Bacillati > Actinomycetota > Actinomycetes > Kitasatosporales > Streptomycetaceae > Streptomyces > Streptomyces sp. NPDC052396. The sequence continues at coordinate 18,435 of NZ_JBIUAW010000006.1, read as the reverse complement.
GGACGCGGCTGGTGGTCTGCCTACAAGGACGTTCTTGGGCCGCACGCATTGGATCTTGCTGAGCTTGAGAGCTCCGCACGCCAATGCCGGTCGTTTCAATGGCTGTACATTCCGGGCTTGTTGCAGACACCCGCGTACACTCGCGCCCTCATCGAATGCGGCGAACCGGACGCCGATGCCGCCCTCTTGGACAAGTACGTCACGTTCCGCCTCCAGCGACAGCAGGTCCTCACAGACGGCTCGCTGCGATTTCACGCGCTGATCCATGAAACAGCGCTGCACACGCAGTTCGTGTCCCCCACCGTTATGCGCCAACAGCTCGAACACCTGGTAGAGGTGGCGCTGCTCGCACATGTGCGCATCCAGGTCATGCCGATGAAAGCTCGATTCGTCCCGGTCCGCTTCAGCACGCCGTTCGTCTTCTTCGAGGGCGATGTCCCGGAGCTCAGCACGGTCTACGTCGAGCACCCCGTCTCGCCACCGTTCATTAGCGAGCCACGTCAAGTCGTCGATTTCTCAGCGACCTTCGATGGGCTCTGCACCGTCGCCTTGCCGGCGATCGACACTGCGGCCGAGCACCATACTGACTTGAGCTCCCTCGGTGTCATCCAGCATCTCCTCTACTCCTTGTGAGAGGTCACGCGATGTCGGACCCTCGATGGCAGAAGTCGAGCTTCAGCGGCGGCGGGGGAAGCGGCGAGTGCCTGGAAGCATCCGCCACCCCCAACCACACCATCGCCCTCCGCGAGAGCGACGCCCCCCAAACCGTCCTCACCCTCAGCCGCGCCGCCCTGCGGGCGTTCCTGGGCTACGCCCGGGGCCCAGAACCGGAGGGCGCCCCCTAAGGGGCGCGGGGAACTGCGCGGCCGGCCACAGGCAGCCCGCACCCGAAACGCAAGCGGCCGCACCCGCTCGCCGAGAGGACGCCACCGCCCAACCTCGGAGGGGAAACCCTCACCCCAGGAGCCCAGCCGGTACGGAAACCCACCCCAGCCGGCGCCCACCCGCACAGCGAACCCAGAGACCATCCGTCCCCGACCAGATCGTTCCGCCCCCGGACCCGATCATCCCTTCAGGGCGGCCCCGTCCACCCCACAAGCTGTAGCCATGAACAGCGCACTGATCGTCATCGACGTCCAGGAATCCTTCCGTCAGCGGGAGAACTGGGCCGCCTCCTCCAACCCCGACATCGTGGACAAGGTCAACCGCCTGGTGGCCGCCCAGCGGGCCAAGGGCGAGCTGGTGGTGTGGGTCACGCACACCGAACCCGGCACCGGCACCGTCTTCGACCCCGAGCGCGGGTTCAACCGGCTGATCGAGGGGCTGGAGCCCGAGGCCGGGGAGCCCGCCCTCACCAAGACCTCGCACAACGCGTTCACCACCACCAACCTCCAGCAACTGCTCACCCAGCACGGCATCGGCGAGGTGCTGATCAGCGGCATCCGTACCGAGCAGTGCTGCGAGACCACCGCCCGCGTCGCCTCCGACCTCGGCTACGAAGTCACCTTTGTCATCGACGCCACCGTCACCCACCCCATCGAGCACCGGGACGCCCCCGCCGGGCGGAGCCTGGCGGAGATCCTGGCGGACCCGCGTACCCTCACCACGGACGCGGTCATCGAGCGCACCGAGTACGCGCTCGCCGGTCGCTTCGCCCGTATCGCCACCGTGGAGGAGCTGACCGGATCGTGACCGCCAGACGGGTCGTCTTCCTGCTCGTACCGCAGCTGCACCTGCTGGACCTGGCCGGTCCGGCCCAGGTGTTCTCCACCGCGCGCGACTTCAACTGCGGCTATGAGCTCAGCTATGTCGCCGAGCAGGAAGACATCCCGACCGCGCAGGGCGTGCCGCTGCGCGCGGCCACCGAGTGGCCGGAGCTCGGCGAACGGGATCTGATCATGGTGCCCGGCTGGCGGGCACCCACCCTGCGCGCCGGCGGCAATGGCGCACTGAGCGCGGCGACGCTGGACCGCCTGGTCGCCCACCACGCCAACGGGGGTACCGTGGCCAGCGTCTGTGCGGGCGCCGACGCGCTCGGCCGGGCCGGCCTGCTGGACGGGCGGCGCTGCACCACCCACCACGACGTCCAGGAGGAACTGGCCCGCCGGTACCCCAGGGCCACCGTGGTGCGCGATGTGCTCTATGTGACCGACGACCGTGTGGTCACCTCGGCCGGCATCGCCAGCGGCATCGACCTGGCGCTGCACCTGGTAGCCGTCCACCATGGCGCCGCCACCGCCGCCCGGACGGCCCGGAGCATGGTCGTCTACGCCCGGCGCAATGGCGACCAGCAGCAGGCCAGCGCCATGCTGCGGCACCGTACCCACCTCAGCGACGCCGTGCACCGGGCACAGGATCTGATCGACGCCCGGTACACCAGCGCGCTGCCGCTGTGCCGGCTGGCCTCCGCCGTGGGGCTCGGCGAACGCACGCTCACCCGCCGGTTCACCGCCGCCACCGGCCTGACCCCGCTGCGCTACCAGCAGGAACTGCGCATCGAACATGCCGAGCACCTGATCTCCCAGGGCTCGACCGTGGAGGCGGCGGCCCGCAGCGTGGGCTTCCAGGACGCGCGGATGCTGCGCCGGCTCAGGGGGCGTCCGCAGCAAGTCCCCAGCGCTCCCGCTCCGCGGCCGTGATCGGCGGGTCCGGCGCGGGGCTGCGCCCCGAGTCCGGGCCGCGCAGGACATGCAGCAGCATCCGGGGACGCACCAGCGCGGGCCAGGGCACCGACAGGGTCATCACATCCAGCAGGGCCTGGGAGACCGCGGGCCGGGACGCGGCGGTGCGCACCAGACGCTGGAAATAGCCATGGGTCAGCCGGACCGCGGCCGCCGAACGGTTCCCGGTGGCGCCGGGGTAGCGCATATCGTCGCCGGTGGCCAGGCTCCAGGCGCCGGACACCGGCCGGGCGGCGGCCCGCTGGGCCCGCCGGGCGAGGCCGGGGCCGGTCAGCCCGCCGCCCTGTTCCAGCTCGGTGCGCAGCGCCAGGGCGCACTGGGCGGCGACGGTCATGCCCTGGCCATAGATGGGGTTGAAGGAGGCGACGGCGTCACCGAGTACCAGATAGCCCTCGGGCCAGGACGGTGAACGCTCATGGAAGCGACGCCTGTTGATGGTGGTGCGGGTGAGGTGGACATCGGTGAGTGGCTCGGCCCGGGCGATCAGATCGGCCAGCAGTGGATGGCGCAGTGAGCGGGCGAAACCCTCGAACTCCCCGGCGTCATCGGTGGGTTCGCCGCCCCGGGTGCCGGCCAGGGTGAGCAGCCAGCGGCCGCCCTCGATGGGCAGCAGGGTGCCGCCCTGACCGGGCCGGCAGGTGCCGGAGACGGGCTGTACGGAGACCACCGGGATGGCCTCCGCCCCCGGCGGCGCCTGGAAGATCCGGCTGGCATAGACCAGTCCGGAGTCCACGGTCTCCTCGCGCACCGCGGGCAGCCCCAGGCCGGACAGCCAGCGGGCGGCCGGTGAGCCGCGGCCGGTGGCGTCCACCACCAGGTCCGCGGCCAGGCTCTCGGTATGGCCGGAGTCCAGGTGACGCAGACGCACCCCGGTGACGCGCACCGCGTCCCCCAGCGGGGCCAGCACCTCACAGCGCTCCCGGAGCACCATCTCCGGGTGGGCCAGGGCCTGTTGACGGACCACCTGGTCCAGCAGATCCCGGCTGCACGCGATCATAAACTGGGACTCGGGCCAACGGCGCGCCCAGCCACTGGGGGTGAGCGCCACCAGGCTGGACGGCAGTGCGATCCGGTGCGCCCCGGCGCCCAGCCAGCGCCGGGTGGTACCGGGCAGCAGTGACTCGATGGCCCGGGCCCCGCCCGACATCAGCAGATGCGCGTGCCGGGCCTGGGGCAGGCCCTTGCGGGGCCCGGCTTCGGCGGGCAGCCGGTCCCGCTCGACCACGACGATTTCCTCGGCATGGCCGCGCAGTGCGGCCGCGGCGAGCATGCCGGCCATGCTCGCGCCGAGCACCACCGCTCGCCGGGGCCGGCCGAAGCGGCGGTCGCCCGCGGGGGCGGGGCGGGGGTTGGGGGCGATCACGGCGCATCTCTTTCCGCCGGAGCGGAGGAGTACGCGCCGGCCGTCGCCGGTTCGCCCCATCGTGCGCCGGGCGCCCGCTGCCCTAGGGTGGGCGCCGACGTCAGCCGAACGACATCCCTGGGGGAAGACGGTGGCTCCGCGCGTGCCAGAGGGTCTGCACTGGATTCCGGCGACCGATGATCCGTCCATGCCGGAGTATCTGGAGGTCGCCTTCGGGAACGAGGGCGATGACAACGTCTACATCCGGGAGAACCTCCACCCGGAGAAGGTGGTCATCACCACCCAGCGCAAGTGGGACGCCTTTGTACTCGGCGTCCAGGCGGGCGAGTTCGACCACTTTGTGGCGGACCTCGAGGACTGACGGGCCGGCCGGCCCGCCCGGGGCGGCGGTTCAGTCCCCGTTGTCGTCCCCTTCGTCGCCGTTGTCCGCCGGCTCGTTGTGGTGGTGCTTGCCGCCGCCCTGGTGCGGCTTGCCGGTGGACTGGCGCTTGGGCTGGGCCGGGTGCTTGGGAGCGTGGCTGCCGGTGGTGGACTGCCGGGCCGAGCCGTCCCGCACCGTCTCGGACGGCTGGGCGTCCGGCCGGCTGCCGGCCGGCTTGCCGCCGCCCCCCGAGGTGAACACGGAAGCGCCGATGACCGTCGCCACCGCGAAGGCCACCGCCCCGGCCAGCACGCCGCCCAGCGTCTTGGGCGTACGGATGCGCGGCCCCGGGGTGCTCCGCCCGCCCGCACCATGCCGCCGCCCGCCGATGGCGGGGGTGCTGCGGGTGGCCGGGGAGCCCGGCAGGGCGTAGGTGGTCACGCTCTCCTGGTGGATCGGGGCCGACGGCATGGACGGCGCCTGCATGGGCGGGGACGACGGCACAGGGGCCGGCGCGGCGGACGGCATGGGCGCGGCGGACGGCATCGGCGGCGCGGCGACCGGGGCGGCCTGGGCGGGCGCGGCGACCGGGGGTACGGACGGCGGGGCCGGGACCATCGCGGGAGCGGCCAGCGCGGCGCCGCGCCAAGCACCGCCGGCGAACCAGTCGGCCGCCTCCCGGGTGGACGGCCGGGCCTCCGGCTCCTTGGCCAGCATCCGCAGCAGATAGGCGTCCATGGCGGGCGGCACATCGGCCCGGTGCTGACGCGGCGGCACCGGCGGGGTGTCCACATGGAGGTAGAGCAGCGAGGTGGGGCTGTCCGCCCAGAACGGCGGCTGGCCCACCAGCAGGTGGTACAGCACACAGCCCAGCGCGTAGACATCCGAGGGCGGTCCGGCCAGCCGGCCCAGCGCGCGCTCCGGTGCCAGATAGGTGCTGGTGCCGACGATCTGTCCGGCCCTGGTCAGCCCGGCCGAGGTCTCGTCGACAAAGCGGGCGATGCCGAAGTCACCGATCTTCAGGGTGCCGTTGGCGTCCAGCATCAGGTTGCCCGGCTTGATGTCGCGGTGGACCACGCCCTGTTCATGGGCGGCCGCCAGTCCGGAGGCGGCCTGGGCGGCGATGTCCGCCACCCCTGCCGGGGAGAGCGGGCCGCGCGCGGAGAGCTGCTGGGCCAGACTGGGCCCGTTCACCAGCTCCATGACCAGGTAGAAACGCCCGTCCCAGGAACCGAAGTCATAGACGGCGACCACTTGAGGGTGATTCAGACGGGCGGCCGTCTGCGCCTCCAGGCGGAATCGCTGGGTCGCCGACTCGTCGCCGTCGTCGCCCAGCAGCAGCTTGACCGCCACCTGACGGCCCAGCACCTCGTCCTGGCCGCACCAGACTTCGCCCATGCCACCGCGACCGAGCAACTCCGTCAACCGGTAGCGTTCGGCAACCAGCACCCCTACCACCCTTGATCTCTTACGCACCCGACGAACCGGACGATGAGTGCGATGAACCCAATGAACCGGCCCGGCCGCCGCAGGGCGCGGCGCGTGCGAGGGCGGTCACCACAGCCTACCGACCGAACGTGCTCCCACTTGAACAAGTGCACGACTCCCCCTTCCGTGCGCCGTTGCCCGGGGGCCGCACAAGTGATACACACGGTGACCGTAGGGCCACCCACGGACAACGGCCGGTCGCGGGACGGAGCTGAAGACGCCACCGGCATATTCGGTCCGGCCAAAAATTGCCGCCAAGTCGACATCCGCGGGCGGCGTCTTCGGAGAAGATAGGTATCGACCTATGCGAGCGGCATGGGCGGCGCAACTACCCTTAATGGGGCGGTGAGTTACGAATGTTTTTGGCAGCAGGAAAGGGCGACATCAACACCATTATTGGTGGAATCGCCCCGAACTGGGGTCCGTTCGGCAGCCTGGGCAAGGAGGCCCGGGTGATGATCGAGGTCATCATGGCCGTATCGATCCTGCTCTGCCTGGCCATCGCCATCTGGGGCGCGGCGAAACAGCGCATCGGTGCGACGGCGTTGCGGGACACCTTCAGCGCGGAGCAGGGCAAGGGGCTGATCGTGGCCGGGCTTACCGGCGTCTTCATCATCGGTTCGCTGGGGACGCTGTTCACCATCGTCTACGGCATGGCCGTCTGACCCGTCCGCCGAGCGGATCCCCGAGCCGTCCGCCCGCGCAGACCCCGCTCGCTTCCCGCGTCCCCCCACCCGAGGCTGCCTCCTGATGCCCCCTCACTCCCTTTGGCCCTCCCCCCGGAAACCGCGCACCCCGCTACCGTCATCTCAGGGCGGGGAGCGGCGACGCTCCGCTATGGGAGAGGAAGCAGGCGCGCTATGAGTCTCGGCGACGACGGCTACGGCGGCGGTCCGGGCGGGTACGGAGGCGATGCGCATCTGACGCGTACCCGGCTGCCGGAGGGCGAGGTCGACCCATACGCCGCTCCGGGGCGACGGGGTGCGGGCCGGCCCAGGCGGAGTCTGGTCACGGTCGTGGGTGTGGTGCTCCTGCTGCTCGCGGCGATCGCCTTCGCGAACAGAGGGGGTTCCGGCTCCTCCGGATCCGACGATTCCGCGACGAACGGAACGTCGAAGTCCGGTAAGAGCGGTAGCAGTTCCGCGACGGCTCCGTCCGGTGTGAAGCCGGTCGGGGGCAAGAACGGGGGGATCCCGGCAGGGTTCGCGCATACGGAGCAGGGGGCGCAGTCGGCTGCGTCCAACTATGCGGTGGCGTTGGGCGGGGATGGGATGTTCCGGGCGGACAGCCGCCACGCGATCGTGGACACGGTCTATGCGCCCGATGCCGCGTCCCAGCTCAAGGGGCCGCAGGACCAGGCGTATTCCGCGGACTTCCTCAAGAAGCTCGGGCTGGACGCATCCGGAAACTCGCCCAAGGGCAAGACCTTTATCTCGCGCACCGTCCCGATCGGCACCAAGGTCGTGGACTACAGCTCGGACAACGCCAAGGTGTCCGTCTGGTACTTGGGGCTGATCGGCATGGCCGGTTCCGGCTCCACCGACCCGGTGCGTTCGGACTGGAAAACCTGGACATTCGACCTGAAGTGGATGGACGGCGACTGGAAGGTCACCGCCGCCTCACAGACCAATGGCCCCGCCCCCGTACAGGGTGACGTACCCGCCGCAAGCTCGGATGAGATCACCAAGGCCGTTCAGGAGTACGGAGGCTTCACTTATGCCCGGTAGCCGAAGGCGCCGCACGCTCTCCGTTACCGCACTGGTGGTCAGCTTGCAGGTGTCGGCCATGGCCGTGGCAACACGTGCGCTGGCCGTGCCAACGCCCACCCCGACCACGCCCGTTCCTCCGAGCGGCACCTCGGCGCCCACCGTGGCGCCGACGCTGACCCCGGGCGCGACCGCGACACCCACGCCGAGCAGCAGCAACAATCCCTGTGACCTGCTGATCGGCCCTGCCAAGCAGTACTGCCAGGCGCCCGGCGGCGACCACGCCGCCAAACCCCCCACAGACCCCCCCGGCGCCCTCGACCCCGCCGCCTCCCTGGCCAAAGGCTGCGCCGAAGCCGCCTCCTGGATCGTCAAGAAGACCTCCGAGGCCGTCCACGCCACCAGCAACGTCGACTTCACCAACGGCAACTTCCTGCGCCAGTACGCCGTCGTCTTCGCCGCCTCCACCATCCTGACCCTCATCCTCTGGCTGCTGGCCGTGGCCAAGCGTGCCGTGCGCGGTGTGCCGTTCACCGAGGCGATCACCGAAGCCGTGGGCTTCCTCTGGCTGACCGTGCTCGCCTCCGCCTTCACCCCGCTGATCCTCTACACCGTGGTCCAGGCCACCGATGCCGTCACCGATGTGATCGCCTCGGGCCAGGACGCCAACAAGGACCGGTTCTTCGGCGGGTTCTCCGACGCGCTCAAGACCGGCAATGACATCGGCGGCGGCCCGATCATGCTGATCGTGCTCTCCATCGTGTCCATCATCGCCGCCGGCGTGCTCTGGCTGGAGCTGGTCATCCGGGCCGCCCTGCTCTATGTGGGCGCCCTGCTGGGCACCGCCGTCTACGCGGGCCTGGTGGACAAGAACATGTGGGGACATGTCCGCCGCTGGGCCGGCATCATGATCGCGGTCATCCTGCTCAAACCGATCATCGTGATCGTGCTGACCCTGGCCAGCGCGCTCTCCTCCGGCCAGGGGCATGGCTCGCTCAACGCGGTGATCTCCGGGCTGGCGATCATCATCCTCGCCATCCTGGCCAGCGCCATGATCTACCGCTTTGTCCCCGGCTTCGGCGACGAGATCATCAGCAGCCGCAATGCCAGCAAGGACGTGGCCTCCCGGCAGGCCGCCGCCGTGATCGCCTCCCCCGCCAGCCTGGTCAAGCAGGGCATCAACACCCACAGCACCCGGGGCGACGGCGGAAGCACCTCCACCCAGGCGCCCCGCCCCGCCAACCCGGTCTCCGGCGGCGTCGCCGCCCACAGCACCCGCCAGCCCGCCGCCTCCGGCGGTAATGGCAGTGCCCCCTCCGCCACCCCCGCACCCCGTGCGCCCCGCGCACAGAACAACGGCACATCCTCTGGAGGTGAGCGGAGTTGACGACACAGGCCCAGTCCCAGCCGGTCGCGCCCCGCCGTACGTATCTCATCGGCCGCGCCCGCCCCAACGCGGTGGTCGGCAAGAACCGGGAGACCGGCGAGATCGCGCTGATCATCGCGGGCGCGTTCCTGGGCATGATGTGCGGGCTGCTGGTGCCCATCCTGCCGCTGCGCATCATCACCCTCACCGGCTTCCCGGCGCTGGCCCTGGCCGCCGTGTATGTGCCGTACAAACAGCGCACCTTCTACAAGTGGTTCGAGATCAACCGCACCTACAAGCGCACCGTGCGGCGCGGCACCGCCTACCGCTCGGGAGTGATCGAGGCCGGCACCCGGCTGGACGGCCGGGAGGTCGAGATCGGGCCGCCGCCCGGGATCGGCCGGATCAACTGGCTGGCCGCCCCCTTCGGCCCGGACGAGATCGCGGTGCTGCTGCACGCCGACCGGCGCACCGTCACCGCCGCCATCGAGATCGAGGGCCCGGGCGTGGGCCTGCGTGACTCCGAGGATCAGGAGGCGCTGGTCGACCGGTTCGGCACCCTGCTCAAGCATGTGGCCAACGGCGACGGTTATGTCACCCGGCTGCAGATACTGGCCCGTACCCTGCCCGCCGACCCCGACGCCCACGCCAAGGATGTGGAGCGGCGCGGCGACGAGGGGTCGCCGGAGTGGCTGAAGGACTCCTACGACCAGTTGCAGTCCATGGTGTCCACCTCCTCCGAGCAGCACCGGGCCTATCTGGTGGCCTGTATGCACTACACCCGGGAACTGGCCGCCGAGGCCCAGGCCATCTCCCGTGCCTCCCGCCACCACGGCGGCAAGCGCGGGCTGGACCGGGACGCCGGGCTGGCCGTGGTCATGGCCCGGGAACTCACCGACATCTGCGCCCGGTTGGCGGAGGCCGACATCCGGGTCCGCCAGCCGCTCGGCCAGAGCCGGCTGTCCTCGCTGGTGCACTCCATGTATGACCCGGACCACCCCATCGACCACATCCAGGCGATGACCAAGCGCAATGCCTGGCCCGCCGAACTGGACGCCCTGCAGCCCACCTTCCTCCAGGCCAAGACCCGGGAGTCGGCCACCCGGGAGCCCTGGTGCCATGCCACCGCCTGGATCAAGGAGTGGCCGATGACCCCGGTGGGCGTCAACTTCCTTGCCCCGCTGCTGGTGCACACCCCGGATGTGATCCGTACCGTCGCGGTCTGCATGGACCTGGAGCCCACCGATGTGGCCATCGAGCGGATGCTCACCGAGAAGACCAATGACGACGCGGACGCCTCACGCGCCGCCAAGATGAACCGGGTGGTCGACCCGCGCGACGTCGCCCACCACTCCCGGGTGGACCAGCGCGGCGAGGACCTGGCCAGCGGCGCGGCCGGCGTCAACCTGGTCGGATACATCACCGTCTCCTCGCGCTCCCCCGAGGAACTGGCACGGGACAAGCGGACGATAAGAGCGTCGGCCGGCAAGAGCTACCTCAAGCTGGAGTGGTGCGACCGCGAGCACCACCGGGCCTTCGTCAACACGCTGCCGTTCGCGACCGGCATCCGACGCTAGACGCTAGGGGCTATCGCCGTGCTCGAACCGCTCACCCTTCTCACCAACGCGTTCACCAGCCTGCTGTTCGGCAAGGTGGAGACCACCCGGCTGCCGGTGCGCACCTCCACCGGCCAGGCGCAGGCCGTCTACCTGCCCACCGCCGCACCGGGGCTGGGTGACTCGGGCGTGATCATCGGTCGGGAGGTGTACTCCGGCAAGGGCTATATCTACGACCCGTTCCAGCTCTACGGGCAGCAACTGCCCGCCCCGCACTGGCTGGTGCTGGGCGAGTCCGGCAATGGCAAGTCCGCGCTGGAGAAGACCTATGTCCTGCGCCAACTGCGGTTCCGGGACCGGCAGGTGGTGGTGCTGGACGCCCAGGGCGAGGACGGTGTCGGCGAGTGGAACCTGATCGCCCAGCAGCTGGGCATAACTCCCATCCGGCTGGACCCGATGGCCGCCCTGGACGGCGGCATCCGCCTCAATCCGCTGGACCCCTCCATCACCACCACCGGCCAGCTGGCCCTGCTGCGCACCATCATCGAGGTGGCCATGGGGCGCGGGCTGGACGAGCGCTCGGGTTTCGCGCTCAAGGTGGCGCACGCCTATGTCAATGAGACGGTCACCGACCGGCAGCCGGTGCTCACCGACATCGTGGAGCAACTGCGCCATCCGGAGGCCGAGTCGGCGGAGTCAATGAACGTCGACATAGACGATGTAAGGGCCTGGGGACTGGATGTCGCCCTGGTGCTGGACCGGCTGGTGGACGGTGACCTCAGGGGCATGTTCGACGGTCCGACCACGGCGGGCATCGACCTGGACGCCCCGCTGATCGTCTTCGACCTCTCGCATATCGACCGCAACTCCATTGCCATGCCTATCCTGATGGCGATCGTGGGCGTCTGGCTGGAGCACACCTGGATCCGCCCCGACCGCAAGAAGCGCATCTTCCTGGTGGAAGAGGCCTGGCACATCATCAACTCCCCATTTGTCGCCCAGCTGTTCCAGCGGCTGCTGAAGTTCGGCCGCCGGCTGGGGCTGTCCTTTGTGGCGGTGGTGCACCACCTGTCGGACGTGGTGGACGGGGCGGCCGCCAGGGAGGCCGCGGCCATCCTCAAAATGGCCTCCACCAGGACCATTTATGCCCAGAAGGCGGACGAGGCCCGGGCCACCGGGCGGGTGCTGGGGCTGCCGCGCTGGGCCGTGGAGATCATCCCCACCCTTACCCCCGGCATCGCCGTCTGGGATGTCAATGGCAATGTCCAGGTGGTCAAGCACCTGATCACGGACGCGGAACGGCCACTGGTCTACACGGACCGGGCCATGACCGAGGAGGGCGTGCTGCACCGGGAGTTGCCCACCGAGTCGCTGCCGGCACCGGCCGCCTATGACTCCTCGGAATCGACGGTCGCCTGAGGTGGCGGTCAACGGCTCCGGCCCGGCGAGAGGGCAGGGCACCGGCGGGGTGCCCGATGGACTGCTGGTGAGCGCGCTGGCCTTTCTGCTCGGCCTCACCTTCCTGGTATGGACCGGCACTGGCCTGGCCGCCTTCTTCACCCATGGCAGCTGGCCGGAGGGGGTGACCCTGCTGCGGACGCCCTTGGCGGTGCGCCATCTGATGTCGGACCCACGCGACCTGCCGGGCGCCTGGCCGGACGCGCCGGCCCATTCGCTGTCCGGGTACGGGCTGTTCTGGGGCATCACCATCAGCGAGGCGCTGGTGCTGACCGTGCTGGCGGTGTTCGCGATCGGCACCGTCACCCGCTGGCGGCGGGGCACCAAGGCCCGGCGGGCGACGGGCGGGGGCCTGGCCTCCGGAGCGGTGGCGGCTCCCTCGCAAGCGGCGGGGGGTGCCATCCCTCAAGGCGGTGCCATCCCGCAGCCGACGCAGGCGGCCCCAAACCCCTTGCCGGAGAGTCCGGTTGAGGCGCCGCCGTCACCCATGCCCGCCGCCGGGGAGGCCGCACCCATGCCCCCGGCAGCCACCGGAGCGCCCCAACCCGTACCGAGCACACCCGTGCCGCCGACCGCCCCGGACCCACAACCACCCCTGGCCACCAGCTCGTTCGCGACCGTTCCTGCCCCCCGCTCGCCCCTCCCCAGCCCCCGCCTGGTCTACCGCACCGACCGGCGGGAGCTGGCCGCCCGCGCCATCCTGGAGGCGCCCGGCCCCGTACTGGTCACCACCAGCGACCCCGGACTCTGGGCGGAGACCAAGGACGCCCGCGCCAAGCTGGGCCCGGTCAGGGTCTTCGACCCCGGGCACCTGCTGGACACCCCGGACCGGCTGCGCTGGAACCCCACCACCGGCTGTGAGGTGCGGGACACCGCCGCCGCGCGGGCCACCGCGCTGCTGGCCCCGGTGCGTCCGCTGAGCACCCTGGACTCGCTCACCGCGGACACCGCCCAGACCCTGCTGCGCTGCTGGCTGCACGCCGCCGCGGTGGACGGACGGCCGTTCCGCCAGGTGCACCGCTGGGCCCAGGGCGCCTCGGCACATGAGCCGGTACGGATCCTGCGCACCAACCCCAAGGCGGCCGCCGGCATGGCGGGCGAGCTGGAGTCCGCCCTCACCGGCCACCCCGAACGACGCGATATATCGCAGGAGTTGGTGGCCCGGGCACTCAACTCCCTTGGCTCGGTCCATATCAGGGACGCCTGCAATCCGCATCGGGGAGATGCCCCGGCGCTGGAATCATTCATCCCGGAGATGGGAACCCTGTACGTGGTGGGTGAGGCGATTGAGGATCCCCGCACCCACCCGGGTGCGATGCCGCTGCTCACCGCACTCGCCGCGAGCGTGGTCGAGCGCGGCCGGGGCATGGCCGAACGGTCATCCTCCGGTCGGCTCGACCCACCACTGACCCTGGTGCTGGAGGACGTGGCCGCCGTGGCCCCGCTGCCCGCCCTGCCCGACCTGCTGCGCACCGGCGACCAACTGGGCCTGCCCACCTGGGCGTTGCTGCGGTCCGAGGAACAGGCCAGGGCGCGCTGGCCACAGCGCGCCCTGACCGGGTAGCAAGCGACTACTCGACGAACGCCGCCTTGATGATCTTCCCCAGGATGGCCGGCGGCGTCTGGCTCTTGGCGTCCGTGGCGTTCACCGAGTAAACGGCCGTCCGGGACAGGTCCCGGGTGGCACCGAAGGCATTGAGGTAGCCCATCGTGGAGCCGGTCTTGCCCCAGATACAGGTGTCCTTGCCGATCTGCACCCGGCTCATCCCGCTGCTGTAGTGCGCGTCCTGGGCCTTGCTGGGGTCGGTCTGCCCGTCCTCGTGCATCTTCACCTTGGGCACCGTGAACATCAGCTTCAGCTCGGTCTGCGGCACCAGCCGGCCCTTGAAGAGCGCGGTCATAAACCGCTCCAGGTCGGCGGTGGTGCTGATCAGGTCACCGGACGCCCAGGTGTAGGACATGTTCCAGTCCGTAACGTTCACCAGGTGGCTCTTGCCGGTCTTGGGGTCCTTGACCGCCTGGTAGCCCTCGGTGTGACGGCCACGGATCTTCGCCTCATTGCCCGGGGAGTAGGTGTCCTTGAGACCGAGCGGCTTGATGATCCGCTCCCGCACCACCTGCTCATAGGACCGCCCCGTCACCTTCTCGATCAGCAGGCCGAGGACGTTGTAGTCGATGTTGGCGTAGTGCTGCTCGGTCCCCGGCTTGAACAGCATCGGCTTGTTGAAGTGGCTCTTGGACAGCTGCCAGTGGCCATAGGTCTTGTAGCGGTCCTTGAGGAAGTCACCGTAGTCGTCGGCGCTCGGCAGGCCGCTGGTGAAGTTCAGCAGCTCGGCCACGGTGACCTTGTCATAGGAGGCCGGCAGCAGCCCGGGCAGGTAGTGCTGCACGGTGCCGTCCAGTCGTAGCTTCCTCTCGTGGACCAGCTGGAGCACCACCGAGGCGGTGAAGGACTTGGTGATGCTGCCGGCGCGGAAGCGCTCATCGCCCTTGACGGACTTCTTGGTGCGCAGGTCCGCCACGCCCGAAGCCGCCACCCGGTGCGGCCCCTTGGTGCCGCCGACCCGGACCTGCGCGCCGGTGGCCGCATCATTGGGCAGCCCGGCTATCGCCTGCCCCAGCGGGTCCTTGCCGGACGGCAGCGCGGAGGCCATCGCCGGGGCGATCATGTCGCCCACACTCAGTACGGCGATGGCGGTGGCGATGACGGCGAGGCTCTTGCGCGTGACGGCCATGGTGGTTACCCCCAGAGATCCAGGTCCTTGATGGCTTCCATCCTTGTGATCAGCGCCGTCCGCCACATCGCCGACGCGAGGGGTATGCCGGGGCTCCCTCCTCCCCCGTGCGAGGGATCCGGCTCAGCTTCCGGGAGCGATCAGCCCCGTCTCATAAGCGCAGATCACCGCCTGGATCCGGTCCCGCAGCCCCAGCTTGGACAGCACGCTGCTGACATGGGTCTTCACCGTGTGCTCGCTGACCACCAGCTCGGCCGCGATCTCCGCGTTGGACAGCCCCCGGCCCAGCAGCACCAGCGTCTCCCGCTCCCTGGCGGTAAGGGTGTCCAGCAGCGCCGAGGGCGCCACCGTCCCCCGGCTGGTGAAGTCCGAAACCAGCCGGCGCGCCACCGAGGGGGCCAGCAACGAGTCCCCGGCCACCACCACCCGTACCGCGTGCACCAGGTCGTCCCGGCGGACGTCCTTCAGCAGAAAGCCGCTGGCGCCCGCGTGCAGCGCCTCATAGACATAGTCGTCCTGGTCGAAGGTGGTCAGCATGACGACCTTGGTGTCCGTCTCCGCGCAGACCGCCCGGGCCGCCTCGATGCCGTCCATCCGCGGCATCCGGATGTCCAGCAGCACCACATCGGGTGCGTGCGCCCGTACCGCCTCCAGCGCCGCCGCGCCATCCCCGGCCTCGGCCACCACCTCGATATCGGGCTGTGCCGAGAGAATCATCGCAAAGCCGCCACGGACCAGCTCCTGGTCATCGGCGACCACCACACGGATCGTCAACTCACTACCTCCGCCCGGGAGGAGATCATGAGTGGCAGCTCCAGGGCAACGCGAAAGCCCCGGCCGCCGGGCCCGGGACCGGCGCTGGCCGTCCCACCGTGCGCCGCGGCCCGCTCCCGGATCCCGATCAGACCCTGACCGCTGCCGGTACGCGACCGGCGCGAGCGGCCGCCGTCGTTCTCCACCCTGACCGCCAGCCGCCGCGGCGACCAGTCCAGGCATACCGACACCTCGGTGGCCTCGGCATGCTTGAGGACATTGGTCAGCGCCTCCTGCACCACCCGGTAGACGGTCACCTGCGCATCGGCGGCCAGCGCCCCCGGTTCACCGGAGACGGTCAGCGCGACCGGCAGCCCGGCCCGCCGGACCTCAGCGACCAGCGCCGCCAGCCCCTCCAGGGTCGGCTGCGGTCTGCGCTCACCCGCCGGCTCCTCCTTCAACACCCCCAGCATTCGGCGCAGTTGCACCATGGCATCGCGCCCGGCATCGGCGATGGCGTCAAAGGCCCGCTCGGCACGCTCCGGATCGGAACGCACCACCAGCGGGCCCGCCTCCGCCTGGACAATCATCAGGCTCACCGCATGGGACAGGATGTCGTGCATCTCCCGGGCGATACGCGCCCGTTCCCGCTCGGCGGCCCGCTCCGCCTCCGCCTGCCGCGACCTCTCCAGCTCTTCGGCCCGCTCCTCCACGGCCCGGGTGTACGCCTGCCGGGTGCGGGCCAGCACTCCCAGGACATAGGCCATACCGAAGACAAAAACGGTGAACAGGTACTCCCGCACCGTGTTGGTGTGCAGCGCCGGCGCCGCGACGACCAGCGGCAGCACCACCCACACCGTGAACCGCCGCTGCCAGAGCCGGCCTTGAGCCGAGATGGTGAACATCATCACCAACGGGGCATAGGGCAACGGCTGTCCGGGGCCGTGCAGCGGCAGATAGGCGAACTGGGCCGCGGCGATGGCGAACAGCACGGTCAGCGGCGCCCGCGAACGGGCCAGCAGCGGCAGTACGGACAGCGTGGTCACCGCGAACGCGGCCCAGGTCGCCGGCGGCAGCGAGGCATCCCGGGGGACGACAAAGGGAATGGTCACGGCCGCCTGGACCAGCAGGGCGATCAGCGCATCGACGGCGGCCGGAGTGCGCGGCAGACGGACCTTCACCGGACCGGACCTCACCGGGCGGGGCGGGTCGGGACGGCGGGACGGGCCAGGGCGAGCTCATAATCCCGGTGACACTGCGCCGCATCCCCGACCGGAAGCGTCTCACCGGTCCGCTGGAAGCCCAGCTTGCGGTAGAGCCCCTCGGCACGCTCATTCCGCTCGTCCACAAAGAGCCGCACCCGCTCCAGCCGCGGGTCGGCCAGCGCCCAGGACCAGTCGACGGCCGCCCGGAACAGCTCCGCCGCCAGACCGGTGCCCCGCTGCCCGGGCCGTACATAGACCCCCACCAGGTGCGACTGGGGCACGCCGATCTCCGTCCCCAGCACGCCCTCCTCGCCCGGCCGTTCCACCAGCACGGTCACCGAGCCGTCCCAGGTGCCGTCCGGGGCCTCGGCGACAAAGGTGACCGTGGAGATGCCCTCCTCGCTGCGCCGCGCCATCTCCTGCCAGCGCTCATCGGGGTAGGCGGCCGCCTGGGCATGGGTGGTGAGGAACGCCAGGGGCGCGAGGGGGTCGGCCAGGGCCGTCAGCCGCAGTTCCTTGACCTGGTGCCACTCCGCGGCGCGGACGGCTCTGATGATGTGGTGCATCCGCCGATGGTTACCCGGCGGTACGAGCACTCGCAAGACTTTTCAGGGCTCCCAGGATTTCCCGCCGGACGAAGCGGGCAGGGCCGGAGCATGCGCGTCCTGGTGGACATGGCCCACGACGTCGCCGCCGCTGTCCTGCCCCCCGAACTACGGGCCCGGCTGGGGCGGTTGACCGACCCCACGGATACTCCGGAGCACGCCGAGATCCTACTCACCGGCTGGGGGCACCGCTGGGTGCTGGACCGGCCGACCCTGGCCGGAGCGCCCGCCCTGCGGGCGGTGGTGCACACCGGCGGATCGGTGAAGAGCCTGGTCACCGAGGCCACTTGGGAGCGCGGAATCCTGGTCTCCGCGGCCGCCGGCATCAATGCGGGCCCGGTGGCCGACTACACGGTGGCGGCCGTCCTGCTGGCCGCCAAGAAGGCTCTGAGTGCGGCGGCCGGCGGCTGGCCGCGGTTCGCCGCACGCCGGGGAGCGGACGGCACAGTGGTCGGGGTGATCGGCGCCTCCCGGGTCGGCCGCAAGGTGCTGGCCCGGCTGCACGCGGCCGAGGCGGGCTACCGGCTCCTGCTATACGACCCCTATGTCTCACCCGCCGAGGCAGCGCGACTGGGTGCCCGCCTCCTCGACCTGGAAACGCTGTGCCGGCAATGCCAGGTGCTCACCCTCCACGCCCCTGAACTCCCCGCCACCCGCGGGCTGCTGAACGCCGCACGACTGGCCCTCATCCCGGACGGAGGGACGGTCATCAACACCGCCCGGGGCTCGCTGATCGACACCGAACCCCTCACCCGGGAATGCGCCGCCGGCCGCCTGGACGCCTTCCTGGATGTCACCGACCCCGAACCACTGCCGGCCGGGCATCCCCTGCTCAGCCTGCCCAATGTGCTGGTCACCCCGCATATCGCGGGCGCCCAGGGCAGCGAGGCCCGGCGGCTGGGGCTGTTCGCGGTCCGGGAGATCGAACGGCTGGTGCGCGGAGAAATGCTATTGGGCCTGGTAAGGCCGGAGGAATTGCACCGGATGGCGTGAACGGCCGGCCCGAATGGGCCTTAAACGCAAAAATGCCGTAAGGCCGATCCATATCCTGGACCGGCCTTACGGCTAATAATTGTTCGGCGGCGTCCTACTCTCCCACACGGTCCCCCATGCAGTACCATCGGCGCTGAAAGGCTTAGCTTCCGGGTTCGGAATGTA